>CAXRHT010000001.1:0-1018218 GCA_964230645.1 Bdellovibrionales bacterium
TCCATTATCTCCCCCTTTAATTGGTTTATTACTTTCTTATCCTTATCTTTTCTGCATAGTGACTACGCGGCCTTTGATCGGATGATGACAAACTAGAGAGAGAGGCTACAAGCTCCTGCAAATGTTCTTTTTTTCCTTTACCGACATCTTTAGCCGCAAAATAAACTTGGGCTTCTAATGTCTTTATAAGTCTTTGATAATCATCGAAAGGTATTTCTCTTAACGCTTCGATCACCTTTACTTCCTCGGAATAGACAAAGGAAGAATCATTCGACGAAAATACATTAAGGTTTACACCTAAGCTCTGAGATATACGAATCAACTCACTCGCTGTGGCTTCACGCTTTCCATTTTCTATTTTTGAAATAGTAGAACGTGGAAGCTCAGCCATCTTGTCTAGCTCTGCTTGAGTGATGGATTTAGCCATCCTCCAAGTCACCAATTTATAAAGGCTAAAGCGACCGGTGCAAGCCAAGCCTTTGCTAAAAAACCAATAAGGAGTGCAAATGATTACATCAATTACCCTCAAAAGAAATGAGATACCTAAAAAACTCGCTGAACTCATCCATTCCAACCAGTTTTTAAAACTTTTTGGATTCGGTTCACTTATAGTTCTGGTTCTGTCATTTATCGCAATTATTACGATGGCCAACAAAGCACCGGAGATTATTGTCTTAGATGTCAAAGGCAACCAAATCGAAACCCAAGACATTCCGAGTGTTAAAAGTTTCATCGAGAAGGCAATCCGAGAGTACATCAAGTATCGGTATGATTGGACCCATGAGAACGTAAAAAAGAAACTCGAAAATGCTGAGGTATTTATCACCAAAGGAAACCGCAGTGGTTTCAACAACTCGATTCAAAAAGTCATCAACTTTAGCACTAGTAAAAAGGCCAGCCAGCTTGCCTACCCTAGAAAAATCGAAATTGACTTGAAGAAGCAAATTGCAAAGGTTGAGGGAGATCGGATCACCTCAATTTTGGGTGTTAGAGCCGCAGGAAGCCTCAAATTAGAGCTTCATTTCACAGGTGGCCCTCACACCCCTCTGAACCCCTGGGGCGTTTATATCGCCAAAGAGGTTGAGCTACTTTAACCCTATCTTAACCTATTGTATTTGCTTATTTTTTAAACACTCTTAATCTAGGATTAATTCCTTGCTCTTAATCTCAGATTAAGTTATACTGGAGGTAGAATGACACCAAAGTACGACCTCAAACAGATGCAATCTCTTGTTCAGGCAGGAGATTTAGATAAGATCTGGTTTTCAGCACCTAGCAGATCGGTCTATGAGGTTATCAGGGTTTTTAAAGAAACAGATACCCCCAAGAACTACGAGGAAGCCATTGATTTTATTCTTAATGGCCTACTAGCTTTAACGAAAGATCATTTTGTTAAAGTGTCCCCACAGTGGGACAATGAGTTTGCGGATGTTTATGGATTGGAATTTGAAAACTTACCTTGGTTTGTGAAGTTTATTTTAAAAGATGGAGAACTTGAAGAAATATCCTTTCACCCACCAAAGGAAGAAATGAAAACTGTGAGTGGTAAAGTTATTCCACCCGAGGAGAAGAAAGATGGCTAAAAACAGAAGATGTGGAAATTGTGGTTCTACCAATTTAATTTCTTCTAAAGAAAATACACTTTCTTTACCTTGGAAAGACTACCCTTCTGTTTTGATTACTGAAGAAAACAGTCTTATGACTTGCAAAGATTGTAATGAGGTTGTGTTTTCAGCATCACAAGGGAAAATGATTGATGAACTCGTAATGAAATCCATCAACTCTCAGATTAATCTTTTCATTAAAATGATTATTCAAAGAGAAAAATGTGAGCAGAAGGAAATCGCTGAGCACATAGGGGTCAGCCCTGAGTATTTATCCGAAATCAAAAGCGGGAGAAAAACACCAAAGTTTCAAACCTTTAATTTTTTAAAGACTCTCGCTTTAGATGGGAACTCATTTAAAATTTCTTCACCAAATTTCAAAGACTGGAAAACGGGCTAAACTCTACAAAAAATGAAATTCTCCAGTTTCCTAAAAAATAAAAAAGCGTTGTACAGACACCATGTAAATTACAGTGTCGCTTTAATTTTTTTGCTTATGAAATCAGATAAAACCCTCACTCGTGCTAAATCCTCATTTCTTTGAGGAAACACTATCTGAAGGTCTGAAGATTCTGTTTTACATTGCTTGAGGATTTGAACGAGGCCGGAACTTCCTCCACTACTGTTTACAATAAATTTAGGAAGCAAAGCGATACCCATTCCTGCTTTAACTAAATTTGAAGCTGCAATATAACTGTTAACCTGAACTACCGGCGCCAAAGATATATTTTGTCTTTTGTTTCGCCAGATGAACTCCCAGGATGGCTGTTTGCCATCCCGTTGAAATACGATAGTTGGAAGAGTGGAAAGTTGCTTTGGGTTTTTTATTTCGCTTAGCTTTTCGAAAAGATCTTTGGAGCAAAACAATCCAAACTCAATTCGCCCGATCTTCTTCATTTTCATTGTACTATCAGGTAATTTCCCGGGTCGAACAGCCATATCGACTTTGTTAGTTACCAAATCTTTTACTTCGGTCGAAAAGTCCAATTTATATGTTACGTCTGGGTAAAGCTGAGAAAACTCCTGTAATATTGGAATAACAAGAAGTTCACCAAGATCTTCCGGGCTTGTTAAAGAAATATGTCCAGCAATTGACTTTGATTGCGATGATAGTTCACTGATAGCCGTATTTAGGCTCTGTAGACTTTCACTGGCTTTTTCGTAAAACTTTTGCCCCTCAATGGTTAAATTGAATTTTCGAGTGGTTCGGAAAATAAGCTGAACACCAAGCTCTTGTTCTAATATTGAGAGGTCCCGACTAACTTTTGACTTTTGAAGATTCAAAAGTTTGGCCGTTTTAGTGATACTTCCTAAGCGGACAATCTCAAGGAAGAGCTGAATACGGTTTAAATCAACTTGGTGCGAAAGCATAAATACACAATATCATACTGTTCTATTTTTTAGAACATTAATTCCTATAATTGCTATCTAGTAAAACAATCTGTTTTCACCGATTATAAAGGCAGAAACAAAGAAACCTTGAATAAGGAGGAAAACATGAATAAAATTAAATACATACTGCTTGTCTCGTTAAGTTTTATCCTCACATCTCCTGCCTATGCTCAGCAGAGTGGGAAGTACGACATTGATCCAATGCACTCAAAGATCGGATTTGAAGTGCCTCACCTTGTGATATCCACAGTGGAAGGCAAATTCACCGAATTCAGTGGCACGATTGATCTGAATGTAGAAAAATTCGAAAAGTCGAAAGTCAATGCGAGTATAAATGTGGACTCTATCGATACAGGCGTAAAGAAAAGGGATGACCACTTGAGAAGCAAAGACTTTTTCGAAGTGTCGAAGTACCCATCGATGAAATTCGTCAGTCAGAAAATATCTGGCAATAAGAAAAGGTTCAAAATGACTGGTGACCTGACAATTAAAGGGATCACCAAGAAAGTTACTTTTGATGGAGTGTATCTTGGAACAGTCAAGGACGGATACGGAAACCTAAAGACTGCGTTTAAAGCCGAAACTAAAGTCGATCGAAAAGCCTTTGGCTTAACGTGGAACTCTATGGTTGAAGCTGGCCCGGTCGTGGGTGACGAAGTCAAGATTAGCTTAAATATTCAAGCTGCCAAACAGCAGTCCAACAAACAAACCGATAAGAAATAAGGAGGATACCATGTCAGATCTTAAGAAAAGTGTAAATGACCTAAACCAGATGATTCAACATGGACAAGCACTTGAAGCATTTGAAAAGTATTATGATGAAAAGTGCGTGATGCAAGAAAATGACTCAGAACCACGGGTAGGTAAAACTGAGAATCGAAACTTCGAAAAAGCCTTCGTGGAAAATGTAACAGAGTGGCGCAAGGCAGATGTTGTTAACGTTGGAATTGGAGATAATGTCACATTTGTTCATTGGGATTTTGATTTTACCCACCAAGATTGGGGTGAACGAAAGTATTCTCAGGTTTCAGTACAAACTTGGAAAAACGGCAAGATTGTTCACGAAAAATTCATTTATAACGCGTGATGACTCGTCGAAGTTTTGGTAAATTGTTGATTGGAACAGCCGGGCTAGCTTTAGCCTGGCGAGGAGGTGAAAAAATGTCTAACTTTGATTTTAACGAAAAAACAGATTTAATGCCCAGTCTTTTTATTGGACATGGTTCACCTATGAATGCTCTGGAGATCAACGAATTCACAAAATCTTTAAAAATATTAGGAGAAAAAATTAAACCGAAAGCTGTTTTGGCCATATCTGCACATTGGCTTGATTTGAACACAACATTTCAAAATGCGGCTGACCAAAAAACAATCCACGATTTCTACGGATTTCCAAAAGAGCTTTATGATTTAAAATACCCAGCACATGGCTGGGCTGAAGACCTCACAAAGTATATTGAGGATCTGGGCATCCCAGGTGCTCAGTTCACAGAAAAAAGGGGATTAGACCATGGCACATGGATGGTACTAACTCATATGTACCCCAATGCCGATATCCCCGTCATTCAGCTTAGTATGCAACAGGGATTACCTCTCCATAAGTATTTCGTGATAGGGCAAAAACTCTCCGAACTCCGTAAACGTGGAATATTGATTCTCGGAAGTGGAAATATAGTTCACAACCTTCATAAAATTAACTGGGACATGCAGGCTTCTCCCTTTGAATGGGCAATTGAATTCGATAAAAAAGTTGAAGCTTGTATCAATAGTCATAGCTTTGAAAAGCTCTTATCTATCGACACTGATGAGAAGGATCTGTTTCATCTCGCTCACCCTACTATAGAACACTATATACCTTTGGCATATGTTTTAGGGACAGCTAGACGCAATGATAGATCTTCATACCCGTGCAGCTTTATTCAAAATGGATCAATTTCTATGAGGTCAGTGCTATTTACTTAAAATAGGAATCTTGGGTGAGCGAATTTTTCACATATGTGGATTTTATTGGCACAGTCGTATTCGCAATCACGGGCGCATCAATTGCCTGTCGTCTTAAATTTGATTTTTTTGGAATGCTATTTCTCGCATTTCTGACTTCCGTTGGCGGTGGAACTGTACGAGATTTAATAATAGCTCAACCAGTTTTTTGGACAGAAAAGCCTATATATTTATATTTAATTTTTCTATCAACAGTTTCGACTTTTTTCATGTATAAACATTTTGAGCGTAAAGCACCCTTATTGCTTTTTCTAGACACTATTGGGGTTGGAACTTTTGTAGTTATTGGTACCTATAAAACATTAAATTTAGGTTTCAATATTGAAACAGCTTTGATCATGGGAACTATCTCGGCTGTTTTGGGAGGAATATTGAGGTCTGCGTTTAGCCATGAGCATTCAATTCTTGCCAATAAAGAGCTTTACGCTACGGTAGCGGCAATGGGGTCTCTGATATTTATCACGCTCCACAAGCAACTTTTATCACCAATTTGTTGGCCCGTGGCGAGGCTCTAGCAACCGTTATGTCCATAGTAGGTCATTATCAACTAAAGACCACTAACGGCTATTTAAGAAAGGCTGGAGTGGACGTTATGGGTGGCACAGACAAGCTGGGATACGCTCCACCAGAGATCAATGAGGCACAAGTTTTACAACTGAAAAGATAGGACTGACTCCTATCTTCCAGTATCTTCAAAACCACTCTATTTTCTAGTTATTTTAGATAGTTGCGGGAGTTTTTTCCCCGCAACCAATTTTCCTTATTTTTACTTCGCACTTCGGTCATGTGATAACGGATGTATTGATCGTTTTTAAAAAATGGTGGCCGTATTACATTATATAGAGGCTAATTCACCCATATCATCAATCACTGAGGATCGTTTAATTTCTGATAATTTTGGAGGAATCTCGTAAAGATTCGCGATTATCCAAATTCATTAGATGAACAATGTCGCGATCCTTTTTGCCTTTAAATTCTCGCTACCCTCATTCTTCAAGGGCCATCCTATCTATCGATATTTAACGAATCATCTTTCGATACTTTTTCGTCCACATCGTAATTTTTATTTTCGTCATACCAGGTCGTTGGATTATTCGACTTATCAAGATTGATGAAAAACTTCTTAAGACCGATAGCTAGAACCACGGTAGAAAAGACTAATACAATTGATGTCATCATTTCAGACATGAAAACCTCCCATATTTTTCTAAAGATTTAAATATTGTAGGAAAGGAAGAAGTCTCACCGTCGAGGGGGGATATAGAAAAGGAATTCAATTGCATTGATTGAAGAACTACAAAATGGTGGTGCACACCTAGGGCCGTGTTGAAAAAACTTGTGCCAAGAAAAAATCGCAAGAAAAAATTGAGTCCCTTTAAGAGGGCCTCGCGAACTTTGGGTATCAGTATTTTTCCAATGGATGGGAATTGCTGTTGCTAAAAGCTTGAGCTGTGAGTCACTGACCTCGAAAAAACTGATGTCTTTTGGAAAACCAAAAGCAAAAGTCAAAGTTAGAAAAAAACTAAGGACCAAATCTTTCACAGTCCCATATTACCACACTTTTGTTATTGGCAACCAAATATTGTGGTCTCGCTCAGACATCGCCTTTCTACTAACTCCCAGCTAGACCCCTACCAAAAATTGAGCTTTAATAAGTACATGATCCTACGAGTTATCACGACATTTATCATTATTTTGACTCTTAGCTCCTGCACGAGCTTGAAGAAAATGGTTATGATTATGGGGAAAAACCCCTTGAAAGACGATCCCACAAGTGTTGCCATTGGCTCCCGCCTATTTTTAAAGAACTGTGTTCAGTGCCACGGCAAGGATGGTCGGGGCGGAGGAGAACTTGCTAAGTCTTTACCAACCTCTCCGGCCAATTTACCCCAATTGGCACAAGGGAAATCGGCTAAAACATTTGCAGCCAATATCTACTACGGTAAAAACGCCATGCCAGCCTACAAAAATCAATTTTCCGAGGAGCAAATTTGGCACCTTGCCAATTTTGTTAAATCCATGGGAGAGCGAGCGAATCCGCTCCGATCCCAAAAGCCTTAACACATCGCTCAAGAGGGGGTCCTTCTACCCCAACTCTTGACGGAGTAATTCTAAGGAAGGATACTCTCTAGTCATGAGAACTCTAATGGGTTTTATTATCGCCATTTCACTACCTCTATCTGCCAAAGCAGAACCCATTGAATTGAAAAATCTTATAACGGAATTGCATTTACAGGCTCACTCAGACCATCACCATCACTCTGAGGCTTCCTCCCATCACCACCATCATAGGGAAAGTGCGAGGTCTCTCTCTTCTAAAGATGCGAGAGGTTCCATTACGCTCACTCATAATCATCATCACAAAGGTTCTCACGAAAACAATAAACCTCATGAGCACAGTTTCTCAATGAGTACTCCTATGGTTCTTTATTTTACTCCCGTATTCACATTCAATACGGGCCAGGAAATTCATTCCTCAGAAAAAGTAAAATTTGTCGCTTATCTTATTGAAGAACCCGACAAAAATGCCCTCTTTCGACCTCCAATTTTATAGTTAAGCCCTTTCTTTTTTGTAATTCTTAAAAATTAACATCTTAACCTAGTCGTTTGTGAGGGTAGGTATGATTGATAGCCTTATTCGGTTTTCTCTAAGAAACCGAGCTATAATATTGGTCTCGTCCATTGCTATTTTTATATATGGAGCTTGGGTGGGTTCTGGATTGTCCATTGACGTCTTTCCCGATCTCAACCGTCCTCGGGTGACAATTCTCACTGAGTCTCATGGCTTAGCCCCTGAAGAAGTAGAGACACTCGTCACGATTCCCATTGAATCCGTTCTGAATGGGACGCCAAATGTTGTGAATATTCGCTCCAGTAGTGGCGTTGGTATTTCTATTATTTATGTGGATTTTCAGTGGGGCACGGATATTTATAGGAATCGTCAATTAATTGCTGAACGACTCCAGCTTGTAACAGACAGACTCCCCACTGACATCCAACCCATTATGGGGCCCATATCCTCAATTATGGGGGAAGTTCAGTTTGTGGGCCTTATTAGTAAAGATAAAAATCTTTCGCCTCTAAAAATCAGGACACTCGCCGATTGGGTGCTCAGGCCTCGCCTTATGAGTATTTCAGGAGTGAGCCAAGTCGTTGTAATGGGGGGTGGAGTCAAGCAATACCAGATTCTTTTGTCCGCCGAAAAACTTCAACAAAACGGGCTTTCTCTAGAAGAAGTTAGAAGCTCATTAAAGAAAATCAGTAAAAATACCACCGGGGGTTTTCTCAACGAGGATAATAAAGAGTTTCTTATTCGTCCCCTAGGGAGAGCCAACTCTATTGAAGACATTAGAGAAACAGCGATTGGTAAACACCTCGGCCGTCCTGTTCTTCTTAAAGATGTAGCAGAGGTCAAAATAAAAGCAAAGCGTAAGCGAGGGGAAGCTAGTATCAACGCTAAAGAATCTGTGGTCCTAACAATTCAAAAACAACCACAGGCTGACACTGTGGCGCTTACAAGGGAAGTAGAACAGGCTATTGAAGAATTAAAACCCTCCCTTCCAAAGGGTCTAGAAATCAAGACTGACTTATTTAAACAGGCCAATTTTATTGAAAACTCCATTTCCAATGTGATGGAAGCCCTGCGCGACGGCACTATTATCGTGGCTATTATTTTATTTCTTTTTCTTCTTAATTTCCGCACTACTCTCATCACACTTACCGCCATTCCTATGTCATTTGTGATTAGCTTTTTACTTTTCCGGTGGTTTGATCTGAGCATAAACACCATGACATTAGGAGGTCTGGCTGTTGCCATTGGAGAGCTAGTTGATGATGCCATTGTGGATGTGGAAAATGTATTCCGAAGATTGAGAGAAAATCATCAATCGAGCCAACCGCGAAACCCATTAATTGTAGTATTTGAGGCTTCAAAAGAAATTCGCAGCTCTATTGTTATTTCTACCATGATCGTGGTCGCTGTTTTCGTACCTCTTTTTGCTTTAAGTGGTCTTGAGGGGAGACTCTTTACTCCCATGGGAGCGGCTTATATAATCTCCCTTCTTGCTTCACTTCTAGTCTCACTGACCCTTACCCCAGTGCTTTGCTATTTTCTATTGCCGAATTCAGGCGCGATTAGAAAATCGCAAGACCCCATTTTGGTCAAAAAACTTAAAGATTTTTCTCAACCTATTTTTTATCTCTGCATGGACCACTGGAGACTTGTATTAGGAGCTTGTCTCCTGCCCCTCATTCTCGCCGTCTTATTGTTAACACGAATGGAAAGTAACTTTTTACCAGAATTCAACGAAGGAACCGCTACAATAGGTGTAGCCGCCTATCCAGGTATTTCACTACCAGCTTCTAACAAATTAGGTAAAAAGGTGGAAGAGGCCATTCTATCAGTCGATGAGGTTAAGTCCACTGTTCGTCGCACGGGCCGAGCGGAAATGGACGAGCATGCAGAAGGTGTGCATTGGAGTGAGATCGATGTCGACTTCCACCACCCCCTAACTCGTACGATGCCATCAATTTTAAAAGACATACGTAAAAAAATCCTGCAAGTGGGCGATTTGGGCGTGAATCTCGGCCAGCCTATAAGTCACCGCATTGATCATATGATGAGTGGCATTAGAGCTCAGTTGGCTGTCAAAATCTATGGCCCTGATAGCGTGGAGCTTCGCCGCATTGCTGTGGAAGTTGAAAATAGACTTAAATCCATGGAGGGACTGGTAGATATACAAATCGAACCCCTAGTCAAAGTTCCTCAACTCTCAATATTGGTGGATCGGTACAGTGCTGCAGAATTTGCTCTTCCTCCAGGACAGATTGCCGAAGATCTTGAAATGGGTCTACGTGGAGAATCCGTCGGTCAGTTCATCGAAAATCAGAGAATTTTTGACATCTACGCTCGGCTTGACGAAGGCTCTCGATCTAACCCAGAAGAAATAGAGAAGTTGATCTTAAAAACGACACCCTCGGGTGAAAAAGTGCGAGTCTCCCATGTGGCCGATGTTTACCCGACCAGTGGTCCCAATATGGTGAAAAGAGAAAATCTTCAGCGACGTTTGATAGTGTCAGCAAACGCTCCAGAGAAAGCTCTCACAGAAGTTACCACGGCACTCAATAAAAAACTGAATCAACTGACTCTCCCCGAAGGTTACTATGTTTCCTTGGGAGGCCAGTATGAGTCTCAAGTGAAGGCCAATCGTAGAATCATCTTTTTAGCACTATTGTCGCTTATCACCATTTTAACAATATTGTTTATACAATTTCGCTCAGTGGTTATTTCCCTACTCGTTCTCATAAATATTCCCCTCGCCCTCATAGGAAGTGTTATTGCCATTTGGCTTGTGGACTTAAACCTTTCTCTAGCGACAACTGTCGCTTTTATTACTCTATGTGGAATTGCTAGTAGAAATGGCGTATTGGTTATTAATCACTATATGGATCTTTTCGCAGCAAGTCCGGAGCGACCACTAAGAGAAACAATACTCAAAGGAAGTCTTGATCGTTTAATTCCTGTACTTATGACCGCAGGCACAGCCATTTTAGCACTTTTACCACTGGCTTTGAGTCGCGGTGAACCTGGAAAAGAGATTCTGTATCCAGTGGCTGTGGTAATTATCGGAGGACTTATCAGCTCGACCTTTTTAAACACTTTTTTGCTTCCCGCTCTATTCAATAAACTTGAAGTTAATTATCTGAAAAACATTCATAAAAAATCAATATCTAACAACAGTCTTTAAAGGAGGACTTATGAAGAAACTAATATTTTTAATCACCTTAATGACGGCCAGTGCCTATGCTCACGATGGAGGTCATGGACCCAAACTCGGAGATCAACCTAAGTATGGTGGAAAGGTTGCTGCAGTCATTAACAAAAAAGAAGTTAAAAAAGGAACTGATGCCAAATTGCTATACAAAGCGGAACTCACAAAAAACAGCCAAAATATTATACGCGTCTATATGTATAATACAAAAATGAAACTAATGAACTTAAACAATCTCAAAAATGCAAAGGCCGATTTAATCTTTAAAGATCGAAAAACGAAAAAATGGAAAGCTGAAACCTTCAACCTTGAGAAAAAAGATGACTTCTATCAAGGCAAATTACCCGTTCAGCCAAGACGCCCCTTCAATATCGATGTCACTGTCAATGCAGAAGGCAAAGACCTCTTTATGGCCTTTGACAATCTGAACTAAAAAAGGTGTTTGTATGAAGTCACCAAAATCAATTATTTTTTTACTGATCTTTGTTTGCAGGATTGAAGATGCTCTATCTAAGGAGATTTCTTACGACCAAATAGAGAATTTGGTGAGAACTGCTAATCCTAAGGTAGAAGCCCTCAAATTGCGGACCGAAAGTGCTCGCCTTAAAACAGGTTTTCTCACCCGCTCGTTTATTCCAGAAGTTCAACTCTCTGCTGGTCATGAAAATTTTAATTCTGACCCTCTGGGGCATCAGAATACGCAATTTTTTGGCGTAAACGCCAATGCTAATATTTTTAATGGAATGGCTGACCATTGGGAGGAAGAAAAAAGACAAGCTCAAGTTGATTTGCGGATGCTTCAAAACACTAAAACACTCAATGATATTATATATGAAGCCAAAGAGACCTATTTGTCTCTTTGGCGTTTAAAAAACACCTTGCACACACTTGAACAAGGTTTAAAGCAGATTAGAAAAATAAAAAGTAAAGTGTCAAAAAAAATTTCCAGTGGCGTCATTGCAAAATCAGATCTGACCTCCATAAACTTAATGCAGATAGCTTTTGAAGAAAACATTCGCCAGACGAACCGAAATATTTTCACTCAGACCCAATACCTTCGCCTCTATTTAGGAAATAAAAAACTCAATCCTGATGAATTGGCAAATGACAATTTAGAGAACTTATATAAATCACCAGAACCCAATCATTTTACCTTTCTTGAAACCAAACTCCTCGCTACCGAGTCCCTTCTAAAAAAATATGCTTCTTTTTCCAGTGATGCCAAAAAACTTCCGAGTCTCGATATTTTTGCCAACTATGCTCGAGTACCCTTTTCAGCAAGAGAATTTGTTCTCCCCTTAAATCGGATGGAATGGCAAGCCGGTGTAAGAGCCACTTGGGAGCTCGGAGCCTTCTTCGAGAACGATCGTCTCGCTAAGAGCCTAGAGACTGAAGCGACATTCATTAACAGTATATCCTCGTATACCCAATCCCGTAATGAAGCCAAAAAAAATTCTTTGATCCAAAAATTGAACTCACTTCAGGTTTCTATTAAACAACTTTCTACACAAAAAAAAACAAGCCAGAGCTTCTATGAACAGGTTTCAAATGAATACCTTCGAGGAGTGAAATCGACTTCCGATTTAACCAATGCTTTCAACCAAGCTCTCAGCCTTGATTTAAAACACTACAATCTCATTGTGGAGTACCATTTAGCGCAAGCCAACTTACAACAAATTCGCCATACCGAGGAGCTTTGATGATGTAGAGAATTAAAGATCAACCCCTTGAGTGACTGAAGATTTAAAAAGGCGAATAACTTCTTCAATCTTTTCGTCTTTATCTTCTTCGGATTTACCCCTAAAACTTTTTTGCACGCAACAGCGAATATGGGATTCGATCAAAGACGCTTCAATAGATGCTAAAGCTTTCCTAGTAGCACGTACTTGCTGAATAATTTCGGGGCAGTATCTTTTCTCTTCGATCATTTTTTTAAGGCCACCCACTTGACCTTCAACACGATTCATTTTTGGTAACAGAGCCGAATGATCGGCTCCTGTGGGAAGATCGTTTTTTTGTTTTTTCTTTTTCATAAATGTGTACCTTTTTAAACAAGCTTGAGAAAACATAAAAAATATTAGTCCTACCCTATTACCGTACTGTTTCCACTCTTTACAAATGGATTTTGGCTAATATACTCCCCCTAAGTATCTAAAGGATTTTTTTATGACTAACTATTTGAAATTTACTTTTTTTCTTTTACTTTTTACTCGACCCTTTAACGCTCACGCCAAGGTAGTCAACTACGAGTTGGTGGTAAGCAAAGGAAATATTCAAGTTAAAGATAAAACTTTCAAGGATATGTTTCTAATTAATGGCTCGGTCCCCGCCCCGGAGCTTGTTTTTCATTACGGCGACACTGCTCGAATAAAGGTCATCAATAAAACAGACTCCAAAACCCTAATTCACTGGCACGGAATCATTATCCCTAACGAAATGGACGGAGTTCCTTTTGTAAACTCGCGCCCAATAGAACCCCAATCAGAGAAAATCTATGAGTTTCCTATCAAACAAACGGGCACCTACTGGTATCACTCTCACGTCATGTTTCAGGAAGAAGATGGTATGTATGGCGCCCTCAAATTTCTTCCCAAAGAGGAATCAGAAAAAGAAAGCATTGATGAGAACACTGTTTTGCTTGCGGACTTAACCGAAGAAAAAGGTTCTACGGTTCACCGCAATCTCAAACGGGATGGTGAATATTATGATTTATTCAAAGACACAGTACAATCTTGGTTAAAAGCTTTTAAAACAGGAACTGCACTGACAAAGTGGCGTAACAGCTTACAAAGAATGGGAGGGATGGATTACGCTGACGTCGCTTATGACTTTTTTACCGCCAACGGAACGCCGGAATATGAAATAACAACTAAGGCCAATAAGCCACGTCTTAGAAAAATTCGTCTCATCAACGGGTCAGCAACCAGTATCTTTAAGGTTACTTATGCAGGACAACCCATGACAGTTATCGCAGCTGACGGTCTTCCTGTGGAACCTGTTAAAGTCAATATCCTACCAATAAGTGTGGCCGAAACCTATGACATCCTTGTTGAAACTGATCCCAGTAGAAGACTAGAGCTCAGAGCTACCTCATTGGATAATTCAGGCTTTAGCTCCACTTGGATTGGACCTAAGGGGGCTGAGAAGAAAAAGGCCCCTGACATGCCTTGGGAGCAACCCATTGGAGTGACGATGGGAGAAATGATGGGCATGCCAAAAATGGGTTTTTGGAAAGAGTTCGCCATGGTTTATAAAAACGAATTTCGTGATATTCCTCACGACATCAACGACAAGCTTTACTCAAGCTACTCCCTACCCTCTATGAAAACTCTTATGCCCATGATGGATCATTCTAAAATGAAGTCCAAGTCTATGAAAAACCATAAAAAGAAAAAAGACAAAAAGAAACAGGAGTCTCATATTGATCACTCCATGGCAAAAAAATCAGCTAATCCAAAAACCGTGAAGGAAGATAAAATTGAAACGGCCAGCACCCAACTGGAAATAGCTCAAAAGCATTTGAAATACGATAGTAACAATCCTCTTCAATCCGAAAGAAAGCTTTATAAAGTCAAACCCGAAGCTGGGCAAAAATTTAGAATCATGAACCAGGCTCCAGCCAGCATGAAAAATAACTACCGCGGGGAGATTGATGGGATTTCACACTTTAATGAGCTGACATACGGGGCTTTAAGAGCGAAAGTCGCTATTGATACAGAAACCAAAAAACCCCTGCGAGTAATTCCCTTTACTCTCAATGGTAATATGGAAAACTATGTCTGGACAATCAACGGACGCCCCGTGGGTCCGGACACCTATATTAAGATTAAAAAAGGGGAACGGGTTCGTTTTGTGATGAAAAATACGACCATGATGAATCATCCCATGCATCTTCATGGTCATTTCTTTCGAGTAATGACTCAGCAAGGGAAGTGGTCTGCATTAAAGCACACAGTAAATACCGCTCCCCTAACGACAACTGTGATTGAATTTGCAGCCAGTGAAGACAAAGACTGGTTTTTTCACTGCCATATTCTCTACCATATGATGGATGGTATGACTCGTATAGTTCGCTACGAGGACCAACCTGGACCTAAAGAGTTAGAAAAGGCACGTGAAGATTCTAAAGAATTCAACTTCCCCTCAAGTCTCTTCTTGCGCAATAAAGTTTTAGCGCAATCAAATTACTCTCGAATAGAAGGACGCCTTTTTAATTCTTATTACCAATTAGAGTATGACTTCCTTGGAAACTACGAGGGCAATTACGAAGGTGAACTTCACCTTGCAAGAGTATTGACTCGATTTTTAACCCTCTACGTTGGAGGAAGGATCGAGCAGGAAGGTGCCAAAGCCTCTGAGTCGACTCCCACTCTTGGCTTTACATGGATTCTGCCTCTCAATATTGAAGTGGATGTTAAATACCAGCCTCTCATTGAAAATAATCTCTTTGAAATTGAGCTTGAAAACGTGATTCAACTCACCGATCGTTTACAGATGAACCTTGAGTATAGTTCCATTAGAAACTTCTATACCGAGCTAGAATGGCGGCAGACCAAACATCTTTCTTTCACCGCGAACTACAATCGAACTTTCGACACCTTTGGGGTTGGTTTAGGATATACTTACTAGGAGTTTCATAGCTTATGAATTCAAAAAATAATGAGACTTTGAGCTTACCAGGGGCAATTGCTATGGGAACAGGGGTGATGATCGGTGCGGGTATTTTTGCTCTCACAGGTCAAGTGGCCGAACTTGGTGGCACCTGGTTTCCTTTTGCCTTTCTAATAGCCGGCATCGTCGCAGCCTTTAGCTCCTATAGTTACATAAAAGTTTGCAATAAATATCCCTCGTCAGGGGGTATCGCCATGATTTTAAAGAAAGCCTACGGACCGACAACAATCACCGGCGCCTCCGCCCTACTTATGTACTTCTCAATGGTGATTAACGAGAGTCTGGTGGCGCGTACTTTCGCAACCTACACCTTACAAGCTATTGATATCCCCGGACACCAAAGCTTTTTAGTACCGCCTTTAGGAGTGGGACTTTTACTGCTCGCTTTTTTTGTAAACTTGATGAGCAACAACGCAATACAAACTTTTTCGTACGTGATGGCCTTTGTAAAGGTCATTGGGCTTGGACTACTCGCTCTTGGAGGACTTTGGGTGTCAGGGTTTGAGTTTAAAGGTCTTACTCCGATGCCTCGACAAACCACTCCCATAGATTTTTTTGGCGCTATCGCACTTGGGATACTAGCTTTTAAAGGCTTTACTACGATCACTAATAGTGGTGGAGAATTGGTCAACGCAAAGAAAAATGTAGGCCGAGCCATTATGATATCCCTTGGAATTTGTGTAGGAGTCTATCTCCTTACTTGTTTTGCCGTGGCAGGAAATTTGACAATTTCGGAAATCGTAGAAGCGAAAAACTACGTCCTTGCCGAAGCAGCCCGACCTACTTTCGGTGACTGGGGCGTATGGATCACCGTGGCCTTCGCCATAGCGGCAACGGCCTCGGGAGTAATCGCATCAGCTTTCGCTGTTTCCAGAATGCTAGCAATGCTCACAGATATGGGCATTGTTCCCCACAGTCATTTTGGGATGCCTGGGGATATTCAAAAGCACACTTTGGTTTACACCATCGTTTTTGCGATGATACTCACAATATTTTTCGACCTTTCGAGTATCGCTTCTTTAGGGGCTATTTTTTATATTGTTATGGACATAGTCATTCATTGGGGAGTACTCAAACATTTAAAAGAAGATGTTCAAGCTAGTCCGGCCATTCTCGTAGTTGCCATTGCTTTAGACGTATTAGCTTTGTCCGCTCTCATCTATGTTAAAATTCAATCCGACATGGTGGTAATATATGCCTCGCTCATTGGTTTTATCCTTATCTTTGCGGGAGAAAAAATGTTCCTAACATACTCAGACAAGTCTCAGAAAAAAAAGGACAACTGAAAATGGAAAACTCTATGCTACGGCTGAAGCTTGTAGGGATAGTATATTTTATCATCCAATTAGTCTTAATCAGTACCTCTTCGGCTCACCAGGGCGAAAGTCACCAAAAAGAATTCAACTCCACTAAACCTGGTAAAAAAGCAGCCCAGACCGTTGATAAAATTGGACAATTATACTCGTCCAGAATTCAATCTATTTTTGAAAAAAGTTGTTACGACTGCCATGGTGAGATCAGAAAATTCCCATGGTATTATCAGGTGCCGGGAGCAAAACAATTAATAGACTCGGATCGTACTGAGGCTAAAAAACATCTCGACATGAGAGATGGTTTTCCATTTAAGGGGAACGGTTCAGTTAAACAGGATTTAAAAGCAATAAAGGATGTCATACTCCAAGAATCTATGCCCCCTTTACGTTATAAGATTCTACATTGGGATAGCATCATGAATAAAAAAGAAAAAGAGGTTGTACTTGAGTGGGTTAGAACGGGGCTTAATATTACAGCTGAAGAAGATAATTTATGATAGCCGTCACAATTATTTCTTTTCTGTCGACCTCCATCGTGATCGGTTTTCACTTTTGGTCCATTCTGTATTTACGGAAAATTATGCCTTCCAAAAAAGATCACAATCATTTCTTTCGTAGTTTTTTGATTTTAGAAGGTATTTTCGCAGTCCACCTTTTGGAGATTTTGTTTTATGCAGTGATCTACTACGCCACCTCTGAATGGCTAAATTTGGGAGATTTAGGCAATAAGGGTGGGGAGACGATTCTCAACTATATCTATTTTTCAATCTCAACTTACTCTACATTAGGACTTACTCAATTTTATCCACAGGGTGCGATTAAGATTCTTACAGGAATGGAGAGCTTGACAGGGTTTATAATGATTACTTGGTCTGCTTCCTTCTTTTTTTCTATCGTTCATCAAAATAAGGACAAATGAATCTACTGATTCTATAAAAGTTCCTAATAATTTTGAATTGAATAGAATTTAGTTTATGGACAGGAAGGCGTAACAACGGTAGGTTTGTTGAAAAAGGGAAGCTCGATGAAACGTAGAGGATTTATCAAAATAGGGGCCAGTGCATCTTTGTATATGTACGCAAATCCATCGGCCTTTGCAAAAAGTTTACCCAGAAAACCGAGACCTCCTTTCGAAATAAATCTGGAAGCCTCCAAAAGTCACTACCCACTCAGACCTGGAAATTCTACTGAAATGTTAACCTTTAAAGGTGAATCCTTAGGTTCTTTGTCCCCGTTATCAAAAGGTTCAGGTTTTTTAGGCCCTACCATCGAAGTGAATAAAGGACAAGGTTTAAAGATTAATTTTCGTAATCGGCTGAACGAAGAGTCTATCGTCCATTGGCATGGACTTCACCTACCGGAAAACCAAGATGGCCACCCTTCTTTTGCTGTTGGCCCTGGGGAGACCTACAATTACCAATTTCAGGTTACAAATCGTGCCGGACTTTACTGGTACCACCCTCATCCCCACGGGCGCACGGGCTTCCAGGTATACTCTGGCTTAGCGGGTCTGTTTGTGGTTCGTGATGAGGAAGAGAAAGCTCTTAATCTGCCCTCAGGAGAAAATGAACTCTTTTTAGTCCTCCAAGACCGTCATCTTGATGAAAACAACCAACTTATTTATGTGCAGTCTGGCCACGACATTATGATGGGTAAGGTGGGTGATCAATTAGTAGTGAACGGTTCTCTCGATAGAAGTCAAAAAGTTCGACAAGAAGCTTACCGACTTCGCCTCTTAAATGGCGGCAATGCCTACCCTTATCGTTTGCAGTGGAGTGACGGGTCCCCGCTTCACCTGATTGGCACCGATGGTGGACTTCTAGAAAAACGCGAAGAGCTTGAAAATATCCTGTTCACCCCTGGAGAGAGGCTCGATATTTTGGTTGATTTTTCGAATAAAAAAATGGGAGAGGAAATTGAACTTTTGAGTGTTCCGCTAGTGGAAAATGAGAATTCGAAAGCTTTTAGCCTTTATAAATTTAAAGTTTCTGGTTCTGGAAGTACTCAATTTAAAATGCCAGAAAAGCTGTCCCATTATGAAAGAATTAACCCTGAGGAAGCTTCCAATTTTAACAATCCAAAGGTTTTTCGTTTAGAGCCAAAAGCGGGGGTGGGTTGGACCATCGACGGCCTCCCCTATGAAATGAATGAAGTGCGCCCTAAAGAACGGATTCCTTTGGGGAGCACGGAAATTTGGGAGTTTGATTTAACAAACTCAGGCATGATTCATCCAATGCACATTCACGGCTCTCCCTTTCAAGTCTTAGAAAGGATTCATGGGCCATTAAGCCAAGGCTTAGTGTTCGACAAGGGCTGGAAAGACACTGTCGCTGTATTACCGGGCGATCGCGTACGCGTGATTAAGCGCTTTGACGATTTTTCTGGTCAGTTTTTATTTCATTGCCATATTTTGGAACATGAAGATCATTCCATGATGAGAAATTTTGTTGTCGAATAAAGAAAAGGAGTTTTTATGAAAATTGTTACACTTATGCTATCCCTACTAATTTCTTCCCATGTAACAGCTCATTCTAATAATGAGCTTGCAGAAGAAATGAAGACAATTGAAGAGCAATTTAAAGTCATCGCTGTAGGATTGCAATCAGGCACTCTTACGCAAGCCGAGTTAGACGCGTGCGAAAGCTTACAGAAGAGTGTCTCGGTCGCCGCACAATACTATCCGCAAACAGCTACCTCAGACTCCTTAAAATTAACCTATATGGAATGGATGAATGAGTTGATGGGACTGGCACTGGAGTTAGAGGCAGAGATGGAAATTCAAGTACACGAAAACTCTCAAGACCTCACAGGTTCTCTTCGCCTTTTTCGAATGATTAACGAGGTGAGAAAAAAAGGACACGATCAATTCAAGGAAAGCCATTAAGAAAGGCTTTTCTTAGTCGTGCTCAACCTCGTCAATTTGAGTTTGTATTTTTAGGTTCTTAAAGTCGAGGCGGCTTGTTGGATCTAGCTCTTGGATATTAAAAAGTTGTAAAGCTTTTTGCTCGTCGCGCTCAAAAACCACCACAACTTCTCCTGGGCGCTCAATGAGCACCCCGAGAGCTCGATGAAGTTTTTCTTCGCAATCATCAAAGTAGGAGATCCATAAAGGATCCGGCCTTGAAGTTTGTCTTTCCACATAAGAAATATTTGTAAGCACTTTTAAATATTCCCCCCAGATAAAATGGTCTCCACAGTGTATGGTGGCTGTTTTCATATTGGATTTTCTAATACGAAAATTATGGGGACTAGTGCGGCCGACATATTCGTAGATCTCGAGCCGAGAATTGTCATCGGCCAAAAGCTCTAAACAGAAGAACAACGAGATAAAGAGGATAAAGACTTTCATAACATTCTACACTGCAATTTCAGTACCGAGCCGAATAGGCTACTCACTCTTAGTTCTTAAGCCTTGCACAAGGACTGCCACCATCATTTTTATAAAGGCCTCCCCTTGGGTTCTCCCGGCCATGGTTAAATTCAGTTCTGATTTTGTCTCTAATGAAGCGTAGCCATGTGTGAAGGACCACAAAAGAAGTCCTAAATCTTCAGGCTTCATTGTCTGCGGAAGAAGATCTGAGTCCTGACAGACTTCTATAACTCTGAGATATTCTCTGTGGAGTTCTTCGACTGATCTCATGAACTCTCTTTTTTCGAAATGACCTTTTTGGTCGCCACGATCAAACATGGCGGTGAGATGATAGGGAAAGTTCTGTGCAAATCTAAAATAAGAGTGCACGGTTTTTTCCAAAAGAATCTGCGGGTCGGACTCATACTTTTGCACAAGGTAATTTAAACTCTCAGAGAGCTTTTCATAGCCTTCGATCGCCACAAACTCTAAGAGTTCCTCTATGGTTTTAAAATGCCTATAGGCTGTCATATGGGAAAGGCCTGCGCCTGAGGCAATCTCTCTGTAATTGAGTTGGGATGGCGGCTTTTCCTTTAAAAGGTTTAAAGCGGCATCGATGAGCTTTTGCTTGGCTTTGCTTTTTTCAGGCATGAACACCTTCCTTGTTACATGGAGTAACAGTGCGAGTCCACCCCTTTACAGTACTTTCGTTGAATAATGAGAATGGGTTGGACCTTTGCACTTTAAAATGTTACATTTGTAACACTAGAGAATCAAGGGATAGGGGTTTTCTGTTTTAAACAGGATGGTTGAATGGAAATTAAAATACCCGATTTATTTGCAAAAAGAGAACAACGTCGATTTTTAGCTCTACAGATCGCTAAAAGAATTGGAAACCCACCGCTGCTGGCCCACTTCTCTGGCCGACTTCTAATGACTCCACCACAAGTGGTAAAAAGTAAAAGTGCCGTAAGCTTTCTAAAAACAGGAATGAAAAGAGAGATCCCCTACAAGAGCAAAAAGCTCATGGCTTGGTCCTGGGGAGAGGGTCCAATGGCCCTTCTCGTTCACGGTTGGGGTGGATATGGCGCTCAACTAAGAGGTTTTGTTGAGCCCCTCGTATCCACGGGGCACCAGGTAGTAAGCTTTGATGCCTACGGGCACGGAGAAAGTGATGGAAGACTCTCCTCTGTGATCCATATTTCGGACTCAATACAAGCTGTCCTTGAAACTCTCGGCAAAAAACCTAAAACGATCGTCGCCCACTCGATGGGAACTTCCGCTCTCCTCCTTAACATGGCCCAATATAAAACCCCTGTTGAGAGTGTTAATTTAATAAGTCCTCCCCTGGAAGGTCCCTTAGCTCACTCCAAAAAGTTCGCTCGCCTGGTAGGAATCAACGAAAACCAAAGGCGCGAAATGCAAGAACAAATTGAGTGGAAGTTGGATCACCCTTGGGAAGAATTAGAAATTCCCTACTTACTTGAGAGCATTAAAGATAAAAAAACTCTTCTTATTCACGATCTAGAAGACCCTATGACTCCTTTTACCAACACGGTGAAAATGGCCTCCTACCTTAATGATGTTACTATTCTTGAAACGAAAGGTTATGGACACTACAAAATTCTGAACCATAAAAAGGTCATTGAAAAAGTCGTTGAACAGGTTCGGTAAATTTTTAGTTGGTTTGATTACACTGAAGGCGGTCATTAATAGCCGTGCCATCTTCAAGAGTTCCCCGAATTTGTACAAGACCTGGCAAGCTGTTTAAAAGCTCAATGGAAAGGTCATGAGCACGGCTATAAAAAACTCCCTCAGTGGATTCCTCTTCTAGTGGCAAAGCGATCGTCTGCACGCGCTCAAGGTCTTGCGCTTGGGCTCTTCCTAAAACCAAAACCCCATAGGGTTTCGTTTCAAGGTTTTTTAAAGAGCTCACCGCCAAAACCTCATTGATTGGCGATTCGTTGACGGCCTTGAAACTCTGAATAAGGCTTGGCGCTTGACTCGCAACGACACTCACCTCGGACAAGGCACCCAACGAAGCTAGGTTTTCAGCGACAAACTGACCCTCTGCAAAAGCGGTGTATTTGTCGTTGAGAACCTTTAAAGAAAGAGCCTGATCTAAAATCGCCGGTGTGTAAATTTTTGATCGAAACTGACCATCGATATTGGCTTGTACCCTTTGCGGCCTTGCCCCCAATGTCACATTCTCGCTAAGGCCGTTGGAGACACTGATATCAAGCTGTGAAAAGCTTTCCTGCAAAGAATAGTTTAAATTGATATAGCCATCACTAATGGGTCTTACTGTATGGTCGATACTCAGTGTTTCTGAGCCTCGTGCTTGTGCCGTGCCAGTGGTTGCAATATAGGAAGTGGGCGAGGCTAGAGCCTCCACCTGTGCTCCCCAGAATAAAACACCAGGATGATTACTCCCCGTATAGAGACCACTTGCAAGAGAGGGATTAAACAGTTCTAACTTAACTCTTGATTGATTCGGGCCTGAGAGATTACCAGAAGGTGCAGACACACTCAGCCTCACCCAGCCGTTTGGATATGAGGTGGCCGTACAGTTGGATAAAGAGGCCCGACCGTTGACGAAAATTTCTCCCGTCTCAAAGGAGTAACTGCAGCGATAATCGTTTCCCTGCACATTGTAGATACGAACGGAAAAACCTCGTCCCGCCTGCAGTTCTTTAATGTAAACGGAAAAACTGTAATCCGTGGCTGGGTTTAAATTCAGTGTTTGTTGCACATAGTGGTAGTTGGTGAAGGTACCCTCGCTGAGTACAAACGCCCCTTGATTGTTTTCTGGATCTAACTGACTCCCACTTTGGACGAGATTGCTCCGCACCAAATCCCATACGGGATCAAGGAAATCTTGAGAATGCAGTAAAACATTACTTGAACTAGGTTCAATCAAAAGGCCCCTACTCCCATTGGGCCCTTGAACATTGAGTCTCGGAGTATTTACCGGAAAGGTTTCAAGAACACCCGTGCTCGGATTCCAAGCTTTAGCTGGCGTGGTTCTAGAGAGGCTCACTCCCGCTGGAAGTGTTGGCGACTGGAAATTGGCTTCGTATTGCGCACTTTCCAATGTGTCACCCGGTTTGGTTAAAATAAAATCAAGTCCCTCTTCGAAGTCTGCATTTTCGGACCGACAATAAAAACTCACATCGCGAAGGTGGCCATCTTGCGAGGTTACAATCGAGGTAAAATTAATGTCAAGCTGATAACTGCTGTCGTTAGAAACATCTGTGACGTAATCAATAGGGATCGTGGCCTTTCCTTCATGACCACTACCGTTACCATAGAGCGTGCCACGACTGTTCTGAGGAACTTCCTCAAAGTTTTTTGAGTCACTACAGTTCTGGAAGGCAAAGACTAAAATAAGGCCGATCGCCAGATATTTTATTTTTTGAATCGCTCTTAAACCCTGAAACAAAGGCCCCTCCCCTTCCTAAAATTGTAGCATAAACCATTAAGTTTTTTCATTGAATCTTTTACCTAACTATCTAATTTTTCAGCTTTATTCCTATTTTAAGGCACTCTTGTTCACACTTTAAGCAACCTCTGCCTTTAATTGAGACAAACTAAAAAGGACCTCCCCATGAGAGGGAAGGTCCAAAAAAGGAATTCAGCGAAATTACTTAAAATCAATCCAATCCAAACGACAGGGCTCGGCGTCGCCGGATTGACATTGAATTTCCACTTTCGTTCCTTTTTTAAGTTCGAGATCGCTAAGGGTTCTTGAGTCCAAAGTTTGACTGTTTGCCAAGCGATGGCCTAAATCTTTGTCCGTACGGAACTGCAAAACTTCTTTGCCATCGATAAGGATCTTGTACTCACTGACCCCATCGTTTTCGTCATAGAAGTTTAAAGTAAGATCCATTTTAGTCAGCTCCCCTTGGTATTCAAAGCTTGCCGAACCGGAACCACGATTACTCGTTTGAATGAAATAGTCGCCTTGGGCTCCGCCATTGCTCTTCACACTGTAATCGCCTTGCAAATCAAGATCTTCAGCTTCAATACTAAAAGGATCGACTTCTACATAATCAGGAACTTCTGTAAGTGAGTCCGTTTGATCAAGAACAAGATAGTCGGTTCTTAAAGGCTCTCCTCCATCTCCTCTTCCAGAAAGAGTGATCACATCACCGGTATTAAGTACTAGGTTTTCAATACGTCTTGAGGTTTGAGCTTCCACTCCGGCAAGCCTTGTCCCAAAGTCTTTATCCCAAGTCCAAAGATCCACTCTCTGATCATTGAGGTAAACGGCCATCTGACTCTCACCATCATTTTCGTCGAAGTAAACAACATCGAGATTGTAAACTCCACTGGGACCATCGAAAGTCAGTTGTGCCTGGGCCTCATTTTTAGATTGTAACCACTTCCCATTGGATGCCGAACCTGAGGACTGAATCGAAAAGCCATCAAGGATTTCTAGATCTTCCGCCTCTACCATCATGCGAATAAGATTTTGATTCTCACTGCCTTCATCTTCATTCTGAGAGGGGTCATCTTCTTCTACTGGGTCCCCAGGACCTTCAATCGTGTTACCGTCAATAAGCGCATTAATATACTCTTCGATATTGGTATAACCATTACCATTATGATCATTGCTCGCATCATCCCTATTTGGATTCATCCCATGGGATTTTTCGAAAGAATCTGGCATACCATCCCCATCGGAATCAACAGGGGCCTGACCTTTTGGATAATTGTCATAGCCACCCACATCTTCTTGGGAATCTATATAGCGAGCCACCTCATTTTTGACATCATTGATAATACGCTTATCGGTGTTGTCTCTTGAAGGCCATCTCGCTCCTGCGTTGTTGAAAACATGGGAACGTAGCTGAGACACTGCGATCTCCGGAGTTCCCGAAGACGGAAATATTGGGCTTGATGTGACGTTACTAAGATCACCTCCCGCGATTTCAGATTCCTCGTATGATTCAGAGGTTCTATAAATATTATCTAGGTTCCCTTTCAAGTACATCTTGGTATTACCACCAGCCACGCGAATGGGCTCACGATCTCGAGAATTCTTAGTAAGATGAAGAAAGTTTTTAATAAAGTGAGCCTTCAAGTTTGAGCCTGTCTCAACCGTATGAAAAAAACCAAAACAATAATTGTTAATAAATTCAAAAGAACTGGTATCTTTAACGAGGGGGCAACGAAATCGGCCGTTAGAAAACAGATTTCTTGCGACAGTGATTTTCCCAGGCCCCGCATCGCCTGACTTACCACCGACGACCATTCCCATGGCATGCTCGCCTTTCGGGTGTTTACTATTTCTTAATGGTTCAGCGATAATATTATTGGAATAGGTCATTTTTTGGACATTACCCCAAACAGAAGCTAACTCATCGATTGACCAAGACATACTGCTGCTATCGACAATCACATTTTCAATAAGGCGAGTTCCTTTACCGATCGATATCCCATCTCGATTTTCGTAGGAGCGATCGCCAAAATCTTGATCTCCCGGGCGAAACCTCATTCCTCGAATAATAACGTTACTCGACTCGACTCTGAGGCGAGAACCTCTCAATGCAATTCCATTTCCAGGGGCTGTTTGCCCGGCGATGGTAATATCACCATTTTCAAGTGCCAAAGGAGACTTTAAACTAATCAGACCCCCGACATCGAAAACTACAATACGGGGACCACTGGCTTTAATAGCGGCTCTTAAGCTCCCAGGCCCTGAATCATTGGTATTTCTCACATGGATAACACGTCCCCCGCGTCCTCCGGTCGCCTCGGCCCCAAACCCGATGGCTCCTGGAAAAGCTTTAACTTGTTTTGTCGCAGCCGCCAAGACTCTTGATGAATCCTGCTTGTCCGCTTGATGGAGACTTTCTATTTGTCCACACCCACACAAAAGTATTAAAATTAATGAAAAGACTAAAAACATTTCCCACCTCCCAAATTGGTTGTCCTATTCAGTATCTACAATTGGGCTCATGGTTTTAACTTACATTTTTGGCGAGAATATTTCTTTGAAAGATTAGCAGGTTACATGCGAAAGGCTCGAATTTCACTTTTTAACTTTCTCAATTTGATACAAACTTATTGAAACCTATCACCCTGAATAGGTGAAATAAGAAACCTAACCCACCTTTTTATAAGCAGGAAAGTGGTAGCGAGTATTCTTCCCAAGACCAGAGCGTACAAGATCCTTGTTCTCGACTTTTTCCTTTAACCAACGATTGGTCGACCTTTCTGACATCTCAAGAATTGTTTTTGCTTCTGAGGCTTTAAATGCTTCTTCGTGGCGGAGTTTTTTTGATAGTAGCAAAAGTCTTTGATCGTCAAAACTCAAAACCTTTACTTCTTGAGGGACTATTAAGCGCACAGGTTTTTCTGCGAACAGACGATAGCCTGAAGCACTTCCTAAAACTTTGAAGCCTAGATCAGCGCTTTCGACCTTTTCATTGAATCGAAAAACACATTGATGAATTCTGTTGGGAGAAGTGAAGGGATCATAATACTCATCTTTAATAATCTCACCAAAGAGCTCTCCCACTTTGATCGGCTTATAGGAATCTGAAGCTAGGGAGGCTAGAAGACTCCACTCAGCTTCGGTTAGCTTAACAGATTGAGAACTTGCCTTTTTCCGCACCTTTTTTTGCGAAAAATCAATTAAGGTCGAATTCATTTCCTTTGGCCCGATATGAAAACTAAACTCTTCTGGTAAATTGTAGAGAGGAAGTTCTTCAAGTCTCTGTTTAAAAGAACCAAAGGGCGTTCCGAAATAAACTCTATTAAAAAGGTTCTGATCTTGGTAGTTGCTTACAAAATGGTAGTGAACATCTCTACAGGTCTCCCACTCCTCCTGCGATCTCGCTTGCAAAAAAACTCGTTCAAGGGCTTCTTTACCACGAGAATCTTGGACTGATTTCGCCGTCATCACTGCTTGCCACTTTGCAATCCAAAGATTGAGTAGATGACCACTGTCTTTAGATTGCTTCGAGGCCCTTGCAAGAAGATCAGAGGCCCTATCAAAACGCCCCGTCAGCACGAATATTTCTGCCTGCTGCTCAGTTCCTAAATTGATCAAAAGTTTTCTTTCCTCAGAAAAAGCATAATCTAAAACTTGATCTAAATATCTCTGCGCCTCTTCGAACTTTTTAAGATAAATACAAGCTGAGACCAAATTGGAAAGCCCCACCATCCTGCGATACTCTGGGACTTCTTGTCTGCCAATAAATTCCTTAAGGAAGGCATAGGCCGGAGCATAGTCCCACCTGGTAAAGTGAACCAAGCTGCTGAAGAAAAAAGCACCCGCATGATTTCGTTTTCTTAAAGGTTCTAATAAATTTTCAGCCTCCTGGTAAAGGCCAATTCTATTAAGGGAGAACGCATAGTCGGCTTTTTCACCGTTAGTTGCCGGATCATCTCGATGCACCTGTTTTAATACCAAAGGTCCTAAGATTTTCAGAGAACGATGAATCATACCGCAGCGCCTTGAAAGATTGGAGGCGCGTAGAAGCTCGGAGCGAGGAATCTCCTCGAGAGCAATGGAGAGCATTTGCTTTTTAGCCTTTGAAAAATGTCCCATTTGGATACAGTTTTCTATTTCAGTCAGTGCTTCTCGGATAGGACTCATAAGGTTTTATCGTCTTTTTCGCCAAAAACATAAGTGACACTGGACCTTGTGATCCCATTAGATTTTATTTCAGCCCACCCACATTATAAAAACTTCAAAGAATCCTGGAATGACTCAAACTTTAGACCTTTATGCTAGAATCCACAGCGTGTTTGATTATTGGGGAAAAATACTTTTCATTTCATTAGTGGCAGTCTCTTCTTTTTGGATTTCGAATGCCCAAGCAGATATTGGATTCTATCCTCCGGAGACGGTTTTTCAAAAAGAGGTTTATGGTGCTATCTACAAACTCCAAGCTGGAGTTTATTTTTCTCAAGAAATTGAGTCCGAGTCTCACTACCAAGAACTTCTAGATCAGTTTGAAAACCACCCGACGCTTCCTAAGGATTTGAAAAAATGTTTTGAAAATAAAATTTCGCCGTGCCTTTTGAACTTGGGCTATGGTGTCAACGGCAGTGCTGTGGCTCTCAATGAAAATGGCGATCAGGTTTTATGGACAAACCTTCACCTTGTAAGAAGCTTTGTAAAAGAATGGGTCATTTCTTCTAAAATTACCTCAGCAGAAGTTCTCAAACGGGCCATCAAAAAAGTGAACATTCCACTCATTTTAAAAAATTCCCGAGGGGAAGTGGTCTTTAACTCGACCACTCCACCGGTTAGTGATCAAGCCTATTTTGAGGCCGTACCGGCCACTTTATTTTTACCGGAAGCAGGAGCCTCCCCTCTAGGCGTTCCCGATGCTGTTAAAATAAGACTTACTAAAAGACTTCCTCACTCGCTCCAACTTGGTGAGGAGGCTCCGGTGGGTGCCTCGGTTTTTCTCATTGGCTTTCCTAAGCCCACTGATTCTAGGGAAACTTCTGGCCCCGATAGTAATGGAGTTGATCAATATTTGACTCGAGGAAATGTTATGTCTGCGGCTCAATTGGTGGCCGATTATGAATTAGACGCTCTAACTCTTAGACTTGCGCTCAATGAAGACTACAAATACGTGCTCGATACCGATTGTGAACAGGGTATGTCCGGAGGGGCTCTGCTTAATGGGGATGGGCATTTTATTGGTCTCTTTCAAGGTATTTTCTCTCCTAGGGATTTAGGGCCTTTAGCTTGTATTGCATTAACACCCAGCTCGCTGCGATTTCTCGAAAGTATCTCTCGATAGCCCTTGCCAAGGCCTTTGAGTTTCGACTCTTTTCGTCTTGCGACCCCTCTTAAAGCTTCCTATGATTGCCTGGAACCCATTTTGAGGAGGAAAAATGCAAGCCAACGAAGTGATTGAACGTCTGAAAAAAGGCAATTCTCGTTTTGTGCAGGATCAACTGGAAAGAAACAACCAGGACAATCAAAGAAAAAAAGATCTCACATCAGGGCAAAGCCCTTTTGCCATTATCTTAAGTTGTGCTGACAGTCGCGTTGTCCCTGAATTGGCTTTTGATACAGGACTTGGAGAGCTATTCGTCTGCCGAGTGGCTGGGAATATCGCTAACACCGACACTGTCGCCAGTATCGAATATGCTGTGGCTAATTGTGGATCAAAAGCCATTGTGGTCTTAGGTCACCAATCTTGTGGCGCAGTAACTGCCGCAGTGAAGGGTGGAGACAATGGGTATAACCTCAATCACCTACTCAGCCAAATCACACCGGCTGTCGCTGGTACAAGTTCTGACGACATCAATGAGGTGGTCAAACAGAATGCTAAAAATGTGGGAATGGATTTGGTCAATCGATCAAGTATCATCGCTCAGGCGGTCCAATCTGGGGATGTTAAAATCGTTCCCGCCTACTACAGTTTAGAAAACGGGTCCGTAGAGTTTTTTGAATAATCTTTTATTCACACAATGGAATGAGGGGGAAGCCTTCTTGATTCAGGCGAAGCCCCTCTTCCACTTTCTGATATTTCACTTTTTCGAAGTCTAGATTCACAAAAAAACTGCCAACCACCGGGTCTTTTTCGTACATACCCCAGTAACCAACGATCTCAGTTGAATCTCCATAGTGAACGAACTTTTCGTGCATTTTTTCAGTCTGCAAACGTATGAAGGTAACAATTACCCCCTCAACAGACTGGGCTTGATGAAAAGAAGAGGTCACACACTGCGTTTTGAAACCACGCTCTTTAAGAACCTCTTGATTTTGTCGAGTGGAATAAGAAAAGCGTATTCCTGTTAAACTGCCTTCGAATCTCTTAATCATCTCGTCTTGCCATTGTGTTTCGCCATCGAGGGGGCGGAAGTGAGACTCTTGTACGGCCTGATCAAAAACGTTGTTGCTACTAAAACAATGAGCAGGCACTTGACTCATGCCCGTCTCTAGCAGCGGAGAACACGACTGAATACTGACTGTCACCTCATTGTTACCGAAAACAGACGGAGAAAAAGGAGTTTCACTAATCGCCTGTGAGATATTTCCTACAAGAGCACCGTCTTTGAAAACTCCAGCTCCTGAAAACCCCTTAATGATCGGCCCATCACAAGTCAGCGTCATAAAACCCGACTCCTTGATACCAACAATCCTCAATGGAGAGAGAATGGATTTTCTAACAATCTGACAAGTTCTCTTCTCAAGAATATGCTGGTCATCCATGCTTCCCCAGATCTGGTAAACCCCTGATTCGGAAGTTGTTGGTGTTTCCAGATCGAAGGACTTGTCGATTCTCATTAATACAGTGTCGGGTCTTGTGTGTTTTAAATTTGGAGAGGCCTCGGAGTCTGAGATGATCTCTTCACAGCGGGCCACTCGACCACCCGGTAAATAAAACCCAAATGTTTTAGAGCAGTCCCCTTGAGCATCATTATTCCATTCACCAAGTGTCCATGGGAAAGCACAATGGGAAGCTGTTTGGATGACGTTGGGTTCAATCAATGTGAAATGGCAGGTGTTCAACTGAATATCCGAGGGGTCTTCCATCTCTCCGAGTGTCATTGGCCGAGCAATGATCATTTTTCCCACATTATCGGGACAGTCTTCACAGGAGACTTGGGAGAAGGTCTCATCGGCGATATCAATAAAGTAGGTATCTGCCGAATTATTTTGCGCCCTGCCAGATGAACTTAGACCGAATATAAAGATAATAACTAAAATTCTTAATATTTCCATACCCAGGGGCTATCATAAAACTGTGTTTTCTCTTGTAATATCTGGCATTTATATATTTTTTACCAATTCGTATAGGGTACTTTTGACAGCTTTTATGTCTGCCCTATGTTGTGATACACAGGTGAGCAAATGTTTAAGTTGGTTTGTTACAGTACCCTTATTCTGTTGGCTGCTATTCAATGCAGTCCGAAACACCGCGATCTAGAGGCTATTAAAAAAAGTGGAACTCTTAGAGTTCTTACTATTAACTCAGAGACCACTTACTACGAAAACCGGGACGGCCAGGGCGACGGGCTTGAGTACGTCATGGCCAAGGACTTCGCCGATTTTCTCAATGTAAAATTACAGGTCATAGTGAAAGACTCCGTAGCCGAACTCTTTGATAGTTTAAAAGCCGGGCGAGGAGACCTCATCGCTGCGACCATTTCAAAGACCGAAAAAAGAAAAGAAAACTGGCTTTTTGGGCCCTCCTATCAAACTGAACAACAACAGCTCGTTTGCCAGAAGAAGATTTCTCCAAAAACCCTCACTGACCTGCAAAAATTTGAAGTGGTGGTTGGAGTGAAGACAAGTTATCACGAACGCCTGATCCAGTTAGCCAAAGAATATGAGGGTCTTAGTTGGCGCGTGGAATACGATGTCACAACTCCTGAGCTCTTTAAAAAAATCGCAGAGGGAAGTATCGACTGTACGATCGCTGACTCCAGTGTGGTGAAGGTCTATCAACGTTACTTTCCCGAACTCAAAGTCTCCTTAGATATCGGGTCCCCCCAAGAGGTTGCGTGGGCTTTTCGCCCTGAACAAGAAGAACTGGAAGAACAGGTAAAGCTTTGGTTCGACAAAGTGAAAGTGAGAAAACTTAAAAAATGGAAAAAGGATTTTTACTTTTTTGTTAAAAACTTTGACCCCTTTGATATTCGCAAACTTATCGAAAGAATTGAAACCAGACTTCCGAAGTATGAACTCCTTCTTAAACAAGCCGCTGAGTCCATAGGATGGGAGTGGACCTTGTTAGCCGCCATCTCTTATCAGGAGTCCCATTGGAACCCGAAAGCCAAAAGCCCGACAGGTGTGCGGGGTTTTATGATGCTCACCAGAAACACTGCTAAAGCTATGGGAGTCAAGAATCGCCTTGATCCCAAAGCCAGTATTCTAGGTGGAGCTCGCTACCTTGAGCGATTAGAAAAAAGGGTCCCAAGCTACATCCCTTATCCCGATCGAAAGTGGATGACGCTGGCTTCTTACAATGTGGGATTTGCCCATGTCAGAGATGCCCGAGGTGTGGCGGCCTGGCAGGGAGAAAACCCCAACACTTGGACAGGACTCCGCGAAGTGCTCCCACTACTTTCTTCTAAAAAGATTTATAAAAGACTACCTCATGGTTATGCCAGAGGACTTGAACCTGTGCTCTATGTGAGTCGCATAAGAAATTACCATGGAGTGATAAAACGGGAGCTTCTACGTAAGGGGCGCCTGTAAAATATTTGAGAGATCTGGATTGACTCTCTCTTTTTGGTTAAGCTAAGAGGATTGCAATCGAGCTTCCAAAGGTCCTTCGGCTTCGCCTCAGGACGACAATGGAATGATCGGCTCTGGACGACAATGGAATGATCGGCTCTGGACGACATTTTTTTCTTAGCCTCAGGTCGACAATGGGGAGTTTTTAGAAGATTTGGGAGAATTGGATGGAGCCGCCTTCCCAGGTTTCACCCGTACCAAACTTATCGCCATCAAAAGTGAGCAGGAGATGAAAGCGCGTCCTTTCGTCACTGTAGAAAGCATAGCGACCGTTTATGCGGTGATTGACTTTGTTATCCGTATCGAGCTGACTTCTCAGAAAATCAGAACCCTCTCCAATATGCCAAGTGAACTCATAGCCAAGATCAATATTGTGAACACTTTTACCATTCCTGTTGCTGTAGATATTGAACCAGGCGTGCGGGAGAAGGTCGCGGTGGATGACTTGTCCTTGACTTGATTGCCAATGGGAGTAATTCAAACGTAGGCCATAGAGTTTTAATGGTGAATTCGGATTTCGTATTTGGAAAAGTCCATTGTAATGCTCGGCTTCCCACTGGATAATACCTTGGTCTCTATTCTCGGTATCTCTCTCTAGGCTTTTTCTGGCGTTAATCTCCATTTGGAAATATTGAGGCACCTTGCCAAAGGATTCTATCCACTTAACCCCGGCCTGAGTCTGAAAAAAAGCGTAGCGTCTCGAACTTTCCGGAAAAACATGAATGGTCTCAAGATCTCTTTTCACAAAGATTTCTATAAACTCCTTAGAGTCTTTCGAAGGAGAATGACGCCATACCGCACCCACTGTCCCAGGTTTTTTTTGGTAGTAATCCGGGTTTTCGTTACGTTTATTTAAGGAAAAGTCCACCCAAGTGTAAAAGGCTCTTACGTAGGAGTACTCACCTAACCAAGTAATCAAAGCCAATCCGATGTCATCTTCTTTTTTAAAAGTAGAGGGCTGTCCGTATAGGGCCACTTCAAATAGAGAATTGAGTTTGTAAGAGAATTCGAAAACAATCGACTGTCGCCATTGGGTGTAGTCTCCCACTTCCGAGTAAAAAAAGGAGAACCTTAGGCGATCGGTTATATTTTCAGAAAAGCGAATTCTTCCTTGGGTGAGAAAACGTGTCGGCCCAAGACTTCCCGCTGTGTATTGAAAAACTTGATCTTGCTTCCACCAAAAAGAGTTCCATTGATTCAAGAACTCATAGGTTAATCGATCCGACTGGTACTCTCCGTCCACAAATCGCGGACTATTGATTTCGGCTTCCTCCTCACTCCCCCAATGAGAATACTCAACAAAAGGGGCCTCGGCTTTTAAGCTCAGAGGAAAAAAAATAATCAGTAGGAGTGTCTTTAATTTAGCTCTCGCTGACATAGTCTTCGTAGTTATGTTCTTTTAAGCATTCATCGACATTGTTCTGAAGGCGCCTTGTCGCCCCTCCATTGTTCTCACGCAAACAGAACTCTTTGATCACCTCACCGGTTCGCTTGCGATGGAATTTAGAGGTCTCACCAATGGGCACTCGAAATTCACTGACTTTTTTATTTCGAATCACTTTCATTGGAGCTGTTGGTCCTTTACTTTTATCCATAGCTACATAAAAATCGAGACTGTCCTTGGTTCTCATCCCGTTCACGGAGACAATCACGTCATCTAACTTTAGGGGACCCTTATCCGGATTGTTTATCTCTACCACCTGAAGAGCGGAGCCAAAATCAGTCACATAATCTTTGATGAGATTGGCTGCCAACTTTTTAAAATGAACCCCTTGCATGTCTTGAAACACCTCGCGTTCACAGCGAAAAAAGGTGATATGGGAGGGATAAATATTTGTGCTTTCATAATTATAGAGGCCACCATTTGAGGTCATACCCAAATTGCTCTTACGAAGGGCTCTGGTGTGATTTTGGGTTTGGTTGGCGATAAGAGCAAATTTGTTTTGGCTTTCACAGTACTTTAGAGCGGCCATGCGTGAATACACATTCGAGTCTTTGACCTTGGTGTACTGGTTGCCATGGTACCAAGCTCCGTGGGTGAAGTATCGCCCCTTCTCAAACTCCTTAATTTTATAGCCAAAACCTTTATCATCGGATGGCTTAAAACCTGTGGCACAAGAAGATAAAATCAATATTGAGAGGGCGTAACTTATAAGAAGAGAAAATTTGATCATTAGTTTCTTTCCCATCGACAGCTTAAAAAGCTTTTGATTGTCTCAGGACCATATTCCGACAAATTTTCAAACACGATTTTCAGAAATCCCGACTGTCCTGATAAAAGCTTGGCACTTAATTCCACTCGGTACAAATGGCGGGTTTGTCCAAAAAGACCCTTACCAATATTTGTGCAAGAGGCTGAATCGTAAGTTTTTAATCCCAGCCATCCCTCATAATTTTCTGTGGGTCTCTCAAGTGGAGCTCTTAGAGTTTCACAACTTCCAGTGGAAGAACTCAGAACCCATTGACCCTCACTATGTGCCACAAAAAGAGGCTCTTTTAAGATCCTGTCGTTGACACAAATCATTTGGGCTACCGCTAGGTTAGAAAACAATAGAATTAGTAAAAACTGAATGGAGCGCATCTCCCCTCCTTGATCCCTTTAAAATGAAAAGAACTTGATACCTGAAAACAAGGGTTGGATCAATTAATCTACTCTCTCAGCGCAGTAGATATGGTATTTTTAGCAGGATTGTGCGTAAATTAAGGTTCTCCTTAACGGAAGCAAAACTATGAGCAGACTCTTACATTATTTTGCCTCAAGGCCTTTTATTGGTAATGTTCTGATGTTTGGTCTGATTATTCTTTCTGTGGTGATGTGGGACTATATTGGCAAAGAGGAAAGGCCCGAGTTTTCCGTTCATTGGCTGAGAGTGAGCATTCCCTATCCTGGTGCCTCGGCTGAAGATGTGGAGCTTTTTGTATTAAAACCGATTGAAGAACAGCTCAAAGGGATATCGGGGTTACGGGATATCAACAACTCAGCCACCTTCGGTCAGGCGAGCCTTAGTATCACCACCGACCCCTACATTGATAACTTCAGAGAAAAAGTACAGGAAATAAAAGATGCGGTTGAAAGAGCGGATCTGCCCACAGAAACGGAAGATCCCGTCTTTGATCGTTACAATAGTTCTGAAAAAGCGATCATGGATATAGCTCTATATCTAGAGGGAGCGGAATTACTGACCGTTGAGGAGCGCTATAAACTACAGGAATATGCTCTCACCTTTAAAAACCAATTACTCTCACTACCAGAGGTGAGTGGTGTGGAAACAAAGGGCTATTTGAAACCTGAGCTTCAGATTAAAGTCGACCCGGAGAAGTTAATTCTCTACGAGTTGCCACTGGCGGAAGTCGCCAGCCAAATCCAAAGCCAACATATTAGAACCCCTTTAGGGGCCATGGAAAACCGAGAGGAATCGGAAGTGGCCTTGAAATCTTTTTTGGACGACATCAAACCCCTTGAAAGAACTGTTCTTCGCAATAGCTTCCAGGGAGCAAAACTTACGGTCAAAGACCTTGCGGAGGTGGGACGTGGTTTTGAAAGAAGTATCGCTATTTCCAAGATCCAGGGACATGAAGCCGTTGTTTTTAACATTCAAAAAAGTCAAAGCTCTGGAATTTTAAAAGCGCGAGAAGCCACTTTTAAACTCACTAATAAGTTTCTTAAAAGCCATGAAGGTTCCGCTCTCAGAATTCAAATTCTTGACGATGAGTCCTATGACATCCGCAACCGTTTAGCGATTATTGCCACCAACGGAATCGCCGGTTTTGTTACTATTCTGCTTATTTTATTTTTCTTTTTAGATTTAAAGTCTGGCTTTTGGGTGGCTATGGGGCTCCCCTTTTCATTAGCCTTCACATTGATCGGCTGTCTGGTGCTTGGATACACTGTGAACAATGTAACATTGGCTGCTGTGATCATTGTTTTAGGAATCGTGGTCGATGATGCCATTATTGTGGCCGATAACATTGATAAACAAAAACGCCTGGGGCTTGGTTCTGTTAAAGCGGCAAGCTCTGGCGCCCGCAGAGTGATTCAACCAGTGTTGGCCGGGGTCCTAACCACCTGTGTGGCCTTTGTTCCTCTACTCTTTTTTGAAGGGCGTTTTGGGATGATGGTTACCAACATTCCTCTTATTGTAACACTCATGCTCCTTGCCAGTTTACTGGAGTCCTTTTTTATTTTACCAGGTCACCTGAATAAGCTTGAAACACGCAGTGAGCGTAAAAGTCTTCCTTGGACGCAATTTAGACAAAGTTTCATGTTGCGAATGGAGAACTTTTACGAAAAAAGCCTTAGAGGCGCATTGAAATTGCGCTGGCTCACTCTGGCTTCCTTTGTCATAGTGTTACTCGCTTCGGGTTGGGTTTTAACTGAAAAACTGAAGTTTGTGATGTTTCCAAGAGACAACCCCAAAGAGTTTGCTGTTAAAGTTATTGCTCCTGAGGGAACCACTCGTTTGGAAACAGCAAAACTTGTCAAAAAAGTAGAAAAGTTATTTGTGGATGATCACTTTGATGCGGTGGTGGGTTTTCGAACGGTGATCGCCGAGAGCCGTCGAGGTGGTCAGGTGCGCGAGAATGAAGCCAATCTGCGAGTGGAACTCGTCCCCCCTTCGGATCAGCCAGCGCCATTTAATGATATGCTCGACTACTGGGAGGAAAAAGCCTCTGAGTTTCCTGAATTTGAAGAGGTTCGATTTATTGAAAGTTGGTGGAGTTCGGATAGTGGCTCACCCATCGCCATTGAGGTACGCGAGAACAATGACGACAAACGAAAAATGATTTCTGAAAAATTAAAAACGGAAATGGAAAAGCTCTCAAGCCTTCAAAACGTGGAAATCGAGCGCCCCATCATTAAAGATGAATACACCCTTGATCTCGATAGCTCTGAAGCCATGAGGCTTAATATCGACCCTTCCCAATTGGCTCGAACCATGCGGTCTTATATACAAGGGCAAATTCTTTATCGTCTTTATACCGATGAGGAAGTGGACGTCCGATTGACTAGTCAGAACGGAGCCAAAGATCAGATCTCCCATATTTTAAATCTAAGAGCTTCCAACAATCAAGGCTACCTCGTTCCCATCAAACAATTAGTAGAGGTCAAAAAACAGCCTAAGGCGGCTAACATTCAAAGAATCAATTATAAAAGAGCTAATAATGTTTACGCGGACTTGGCCTACAACCCCACCAAAACCCCTCTTGATATCGCCACATATCTTGAAGATCAGGTTTTTCCAAAACTATCGAAAATAAGTCCTTCCACTATTTTTGCCTTTCGAGGTGAAATCGAGGACTCCAGAGAGTCTCAATCTGATTTTATGGTGGCAGGCATTTTAGTCCTGGCATTCATTTACATTATCCTTATGTTTATGTTTAGCTCTCTGATAATGCCCATCATGATTTGTGCAGCGATTCCTTTTGGTATCGCCGGAGTTATATTCGCGTTCTGGGCCCATGGCCTGGCCACTTTCGGTTTTTTCGCCCTCATTGGTGCCATCGGAATGTTAGGAGTGGTGATCAATGATTCCATTATTATGGTTGACCTTTTTGAGGAGAGGGACCATTCGGACACAAAACAGACCGATAACCTTACCGAACGTATCGCCGCTTTGGCAAAAACAAGACTTCGCCCCGTGATTCTCACAACGCTCACCACTGTGGCTGGTGTTTTCCCCACAGCTTATGGTATCGGCGGCTATGATGCCATGCTTGCTGATATGATGCTCTCCATGGGATGGGGTCTTATTTTTGGAACCTCAATCACTTTGTTTTTTATGCCCATCATGTACTCTTTTATATACTCGGCCAGACAAATGGTAACAAAAGAGGTCCCATGAAATTATTGAAATGCTGTCTCCTTTTCTTTACTTTCCTTCCTCAGTCTTCATGGGCAAACACCATGACTCTAGATTCCTATCTAGAAAGTCTTAAGAGAGAAGATCTCGAACTGAAAAGATTTGTGCATCAACGAGTGCAGACTCGTTTCAATAAGGATCTAAGCCTCCCTAATGCCGGCTGGCTCACTCAAATCACTCACACCTACGGTATTGCATCCGGTGTGGCGAAAAGTCGTACCAGTGAAACCACAGCCAGTGTCACAAAAAATTTCCGAGACACGGGAACAAATTTAAACCTTTCTTATAACGAAAACGATCTGGCCGACCGGGCCGAGGAAGTGCGTTCCGCGCAAGTGGCCCAAAGCTTGATTCGCAATCCTCTAGGACTTCGAACCGGGCAAATTGAGGACCGAATAAAAGAAGAAAACCGAGTCGTTTTCCTACAAGTTCTTGAGAGTTACGAAGACTATGTGGCTGAAAAAATCATTCAGTATCTCGATCTCATTCTCGCCTACGAAAACTTAAAAACCGCACAGAGCCTTTACTCTGATATCCAAAAACTCTGGAAAGAAGTGAACAAAAGGAAAGACAACAACATTGCGCTGGGTGTGGATGTTGATCGGGCCACTGCTCAAAAACTGCAGTTTGAGCGGGCCGTATTGGAAGCTAAAATTAGTCTGCAGTCTTTACAAAAATCGCTGGTAGCAGCCTTTGATCGTTCAAAACCGATAAACTTCACCCCGCAAAAAGAGATTCCGTTTATCAAAAAAGACATGGACCTCAGTCAGAAACCCTTGGAAGCCCAGCGTACTATGGAGATTCTTGCGGCTAGAGAAACAGCCGCCAGCTTCGAAATTTCTCAACGCAAAAGAGACCTGTACCCAGAAGGGGAATTTATTCTTGGTTATAGGCATGATGAATCGCAAAGGTTCTCTACCATCGTTAACCGTGAAGAGACTGTATTTGGTCTTAATTTCGAGTACTCCTTTGATAACACTCTCAACGAGGCCCAGGTCGACCAGGCCCAGTACAACAAAACCCAAGTGGAAATCGAAAGGATTCGTACCAAAAAAGAACTCGACGCCCTTCTTTCTGATTTAAAACAACGTATTCAAATACAAAACCAAAGGGTGAAACTTTTGAGCCGTCAACAAGTGGTTTTAAAGCGTCTTATTGGCGGCGAGCAGGGACGCTTTACAAGAGGACGGGTGGATCTTGAAACTCTGATCAATACTCAAAACACCTATGCTCAAGTGCGCTTTGATCTGGTGGCCCAGAAAATTGAACTCGCCAAAAACATCGTGCGCTGGAAACAGAATACGGATCAATTAATCTCTGAGGAAAGTCTTCAGCAAACTTCCAGTAATAATTAGATCCCTTAATAAGCTTTTTTTATTTTAGATTATGACCTCTCTTTCTCCTCCTTTTTAAACCATAAAAAACATTCAATTAAAAATTACAAAGGTTGACTGCCTCCACAGTCTTATCCATTGTAGGGCCCTTGAGCTTAAACTTATATGAGACTCTTACCCTTTTTCCTGTTGATGGTTGGATAAGCTTGGAGTGATTTTTATGACAGATACCTATTCTTTCTCAGTGGCAGTATTCATGTCTTTTTTTGCTGTTATGAACCCTCTAGCCAACACCACAATGTTTTTAACCTTAACAGCTGATAAAAATAGCTTATCTCGGCGAAAAATTGCCCTCAACTCCGTTGTTGTGGCTTTTGTCATTACCAGCCTTTTTTGTATTGCTGGGAACAGTATTTTTATGGTTTTTGGAATCACCTTACCGGCCTTCAAGATGACCGGTGGAATTCTAATTACGTTGATTGGTTTTGAGTCCCTAAGAGGGCAGCAATCAAAGATCCAGACCCCAAGCCTTAGAGCTCATGAAGAGAGTGCACAAAGTGACCTCAATGTGGCGGTAAGCCCTTTAGGGATCCCACTGCTGGCTGGCCCAGGAACGATTACTACGGCAGTGAACTATGTGAGTGATGGTAATATGTTGAACATCTTTATTACCATCACCTGTTTTTTCATTCTTTGCTTGATCACCTATGTGTGCTTTCTATTTAGTAAAGAGATCACTCGCTATCTGGGGCAAACCGGGGTAAATGTCACTATTCGACTTATGGGGCTGATCCTCGCAGTGGTTGGTGTGGAAATGATTGTTACCGGCCTTAAAGGGGCTTTCCCATTCATGAACTAAAGGGTTACACCAGCTCCATTAACTAAAAACTTTAGTAAAATAGAACACTTGCTTTCTTTTTATTAAGACACACCTTGGTCTAGGTCTTTAGGCTCAGTCCCCTAAAATTGCCACTCGTCATTGAATTCTATCGTCAAGGTAAAAGCTTGGTGCTATCCTCTGAGGAACGTTTTTGGGGGGCCTTATGGGTGCACAAAACAATATGAATCTACTCAATCAGAGCGGATCGAGTATTCTTCCAGAAGTCTTAAAGGGAAGAAACGAGGACCTGGTCACCATTACCCAATTTGTTGAAAAATCTCAGTACGATGAAATCCCAAAGATTGTTCGCAGCTGGCATGATCTATCTTTACCGGGCGACTTCTCGGAACTTTACACTCTGGGAGAAACCCTGGCTGATTTTGCTATGATCAGAAATCCGCAAAAATGTTACGCCATTTTAGAAAAAATCAGTGCCTTTTTGCTTGAGAAACAAAGCTCCTATCACTTCGAATAAAAATGAAGAAGACTTGTCACCCTTTGTTTTGAAACAAGCTGAGGGGCATCGTTTTGCTCAAATACAAAAGGGTAACAAGTCTTCTCGAAAGTCATAAAGCGGTTTTAAGAATAGGTTCTCTAAACAACTCCTTTCGCTTTGGGTTTATCTGTTTTAACTTCTTCTCCTCAAGTACGCGCTCAAGGGTTGATCTTTTTAAAAACTCTAATCCCATGGGAACATTCTGTGTTTCGATGGTCGAAAGCAACTCTCCATCGGCTGATGTCACTTTCAAATCCACATTATAGGCCCGAGGGTTATATTCGTCTTTGCGAACAGCAAAATGAATTTTTTCAAGCTCTGGGGCCGTCTGCTCAATCTCATGAGCGTACTGCTTCATCAATGCCCCGACTTTACCGACGGGAAACAGAAAATTGATTCCACTATAGGTGTATTCTTTTTTCATAAGACCCCACTTTCTACATTGCGTAGTCAAGACGTGAGAGTTCAAACTCAATATCGTCAACCTGATTACGCGGAAGTGTGTCAGTGTCCATAAAGTCGTCAACACATTTAAACGTTAAAGTGGAAAGAGTTATGGTTCGGCCTTGTTTGTCTTTTAACCAACCGGAAACTTGCACTTTGGTGTCCACTAAATTCCACATTTTAAAAGTCTTATCGTTACCGAGCAGATGGTATTCATTGCCATCTTCACCGATCAAAAGAAAATCGATATTTTCCTCGCGGTGAGATTGTGGTGCCGGCACCAATATCCCGCAGGCTTTTTTGAGCTTGTATCTAAAAGCATGTCCTATTAATTGTTTCATCATTCCTCCCTTGAATGTTTTATATAGCCATATGCATGAACCGAGTCTGCTTCCAAGACTCAAACTGCCAGCTCATGTCACGTTTGATTTTTTTAATCAGGCCGTAGAAATCGCGATCAAAACAAGTAGACTTGAATTTTCTCTGAGAAGATTTGACAGAAAGAATTCCACAAAAAACGTCGTTACGGTACTGTAATTCAAGTTTAAAGGACGAGCGACTTGGGGCAATATCTAGTAACGGGCGCAGTGTGGCTCTGACAAATCTTTCTTCGAATTCATAGCCTTTGAAATCTCGAAATTCGATCTGTAACCATGTTTTTTCGGATAGCTGACTCATTTAGAACCTCCTCTTGGTATCAAGTTCAAAAACCCATTGGCTCAGGTTGATGATATCTTGAGGAAAAAAAGGCTTTCTCATCAAGATAGGATCACGCTCGAGTTGGGCAATACTATTAAGGTGTTCTCCATTGAAATAAGCAGACATCAGAACGATGGGAATGTTTTTTGGTAGGTACTGGCAGTAGTCTAATATATCAAGCCCCGACGTTTTATCTTCTAAATAAATATCTAAAAATATGCCGTCCAGTTGAGCCAACTGCGTGAGATCCTTTTCCCATAGCTCATGAATGGCTTCCCTACCGTTTTTGAACTTCATAATATTGACGTTATCGAGAGTTGCTAACAATGAAGTCGCAATTAAATTTTGAATAGCATCGTCATCCTCTACGATAGCCACATTAATGGGATCGGCAAAACTTCTAATAGTATGTTGATAATGGTTTTGCGTGGCTTGCTGAATCATGTCCACTCCTTTCACGCCTTTAAGGAGCAACGCCTGTGCCAAGAATTTCTTAGCTGTAATCATCCTATATTTCTTCTGAGTGTGATGCGAACAGACTTGGGGTATTATGCCTCAAGTATTTGCCCCAAGAATCTTGAAAAAAGACAGTTTTTCCAGGGCTTTTGAATAGTAATAGGGCTAAAGATCCTTCGTTGCGCTCAGGATGACGATGGGTGTGAGACATGTCGTCTTGAGCGAAGCGAAAGACCTTGGATCCTTCGCTGCGCTCAGGATGACGATGGGCAATTAAGAAAAGTCCCATAATGTCCCATAGGTATTAGAGATTGTAATCTCTTTTGGCTTTATGAATTTTCTCATCGATCACACTGATCAATTTATTACACTCATCCGGGTCAGCTTGCTCAGCCGCTAGCTCTAATTGTTGACTGAGATCACCAATTTCTGCGAATCCGTAACTTTTGGCACTCCCCTTCACTCTGTGACCAATTTTTTTAATTGTCTGATAGTCTTTTTCAGAAATGGCTTTTTTGACAATATCAAGGTCCTCTTCTCGAGTCGCAAAATATTTTGGAAGCAGTTTAATAATTAAAGGGTCTTGTGGGCTATTTTCCTGCGGGAGCTCTTCTTTTTCTTTAATTTCCAAATTAAAGACCTCTTTCATAGTGGTATAAATTTTATCTCGATTGATCGGTTTTGTTATCCGTCCGGTGAATCCCGCTTCCAAACATTTCTTCTCTTCAACCAGTCCGGCATGAGCTGTTACTGCAAAGATTGGGAGATTTTTATAGTTCTTCCGGATCTGTGTGATAGCCGTGTAGCCATCCATAACCGGCATCTGAATATCCATAAATATAATGTCGTATTTTTTCTTTTTGACCTGTTCGCAGGCTTCAAGGCCATTGTTGGCAAAGTCGATATTGCTTGTCATCGGGCTCAAAATTTCTTTAAGAAGAAACAAATTGTCATTGGAATCATCCACGGCGAGAACAGCGATATTCTTGTCTTTCATTTGAGCCTGCATACCATCAAGTAAAGCCCCATCTTCTGAAGAAAAATCCCAATTCTGCTGATACCTAGCATAATCTTGCAAGTGCCAACTTCTAAAAGGTTTCACCAAAAAGTTTTTAAAGCCATTCTTGCGGATAAGCTCCATATTTTCTTTAGAGAAATTCGATCTCATCAATGCGAAAATATTCTCAGGCCGACACTGAGCTTGCACCAAACCAAAAGAGTTAATCATGCTCACAATACCTATGGAGTCATCTAATAAGATAAGTGGCTCTTTTTCACATTTATTAAGATGGTTTTCGAGCTCATAAATGTTTGAAACCAAACTGACATCGGAACTTAAACTTTTTAGGTAATCAAGCACAGGTCCATTGTCGTTGAGACCAGACACGTAAATGATGCTAGACTTTTCCAGGGGATAAAGAGACTGCTGCTTCTCATCGTTCAATTTAAACTTAAGGTCAAACGAGAATTCAGCCCCTTTGTCTTTCTCACTTTTCACTTCGATATGTGAGCCCATGAGTTCCACAATCTCTTTACATATAGAGAGACCAAGACCGGAGCCACCGAAGCGTCGTTTAATAGATGAGTCCTCCTGCACGAAGCTTAAGAAAATATCCTTCGTTTTCTTTTCAGAAATCCCAATTCCTGTATCCTTGACACTAAATCGCAATTGAATTTGCTCGGTGGTTGAAGCCTCTTCGTCCACTTGTACACTCAGAGCTATATAGCCTTTGGCAGTAAATTTAAGTGCGTTATTGAGGAAATTTAAAAGAACCTGCTCTAATCGAATGCCGTCACCAACCATTTTTGTGGGAATACGGGGATCCATATCGACAAAAATCTCAAGTCCCTTATCGTGGGCTTGAATCGAAATGACGTCTGTCACCTGATCAACGAGCTTATAAAGATTAAAAGGACCACTTTTAATCTTTATGGTGCGAGATTCTAAGCCGGAAAAGTCCACCAAATTGTTAAGCATATCGAGCAGCACATGGCTCGATCTTTGTAAATTATTGACGTATTGGGTTTGTTCCGCGCTCAATTTAGTGGATTTTAAAATATCAGCCATACCGATGATGGAATTCATCGGGTTTCGAATCTCATGACTAATGCGACTTATAAAATCAGAGCGTATACTCAAGGCTTCATTAAGCTTCTGCACAGCTGGTTTAAAACCGAGAAAACCTTGAATGACTAAGACAAATAGAAGAAGCACTAAAAAGGAGATATCCAGATATATCAAGGACTGGGTTGTTGATTTAATTCTTTCGTCAAAAACCACGGACACTTCATCGAGAAACTTTTGATAGTCTTTGATCTTTTCAAGAGCCCCTTCCATTGCAAGAGGAGTCATGGGCCCTTGATCAAAGAGTTGATTACTACCGAAAGGACTCTCAAGGTGTTTCCAGCAACTCGCCGTTTTACAAAAATCTTTGCCGAGTGTTTTAAAAGCCTTGCTGTGGTTTTCGTTCAAAGAGGACTGCAGTTTATAGATACGAGAGGAAATATTTTCTAGCTTTTCCGGCTCCGTGGTAATCTGAGCATCGACAACTTTAGAGTAGAGCCTCTCAACTAGAGCCACTTGTCGCTCTATCGTTCGAATGGTCTCAACAGTACCGAGCTGTTCTGAGTGAATGGCAAATTTGAAACTCTGAAACACCAAGGCCATCACGGCGACCGAAGAGAGAGCAAAAATATAAACCGCTGTAAGATTCTTTTGATGATTTCCAATTATTCGAGATTGGAAAATCATATAATACCAGCGAATACGGCTAAAAATTTTTTTTACCATTGGTAGGTCACCCCCCCAACGAATTTATAATCGTAGAATTTGAAAGGACCCTTATCGATTTCTAATAAATCATAGTAAAGCAGCCCTGCGAATCGACCTTGTTTAAGATCGTAAACGCTGACATCCATAATTTCAACCCGTGCCCTCTGAACTCTTAGAACTTGGTCAAAGGCTAAAGGCGTATAGCTAAGAGCCGATCGGACAGAGAGTGCATCTCCCCATTTCAACCAGGGCTTTGAGGCCAGACGAAGGTTCCATCCCAAAATGGGTCCATTATCAAACGGAAGTCCAGGGGCATGATGAGGATCGATCACTCTCACCCCCGTACCGAGAGCCAAAATATCCCAGTGCCAAAGATAATTGATGGTGCCATCTAAATAGGAGCGGTCATTGCTTCGAATACCTAAATAACTAAATGGAAAACTCAACTGCCCTGCTATTGATTGACGAGAACCAGTAAAAATTTCGCTACTTAGAAAGGCTTCTAAGCCAATTTTTGAGCCCATCAGTCCCGCCCTTAGGTGAGGATCTGAGGATACTAATTGAGAGTCAGCATCACTTTGAGGGAACAGAGTTTCAGGCTCCTCTTCTGCTGTCACTTGAATTATTGGAGATCCACCTTCCGAAGGAGACTGAAAAACCAGTGAAAATATTTCGTTTTTTTTCTCGCCTTGGCCCTTTACAGAAAGATTAGCCACAAGCCTTTTGGGTTTTGATTTTCTAGTATCTTCTTTATAATCGAGAAAGACGTGATTGGCCCCTGGTTGCGACGATAAGATTTCTCCCCCCAAAGCTTCGATGGATTCGAGAGTTCCGGAAAAACCAATCAGGACCTTAACTTTATCCTCTTCTTTTCTACAATCCATTGAAAGTAAGTACGGATTACTATTTAAAAGATCGAGATTAAGACCAAGGCTTTGACATCTCTGGGTCACAGCCAGATGGGACTTAAATTCGCGATCCTCAATACGCAGTCCCACAGAGGCATTGTCTTTTGTCGCAATCGTCTTTTTAAGGGGAATTATTTCAATGGGTTTTTGATGCTCGACCACTAAGACCTTTTTAATATTCTTGTTCGTTACGAAAGGAGAGTTGTTACTCTTATTATTCTCAACAATGGAAATATTTTGGCCGGAATCGGTCAATTCTAATAGAGGAGGTAGGGCAATCCAGGTTTGTTTTTTTAATGATTTAAAAGAACCGTACTGTTTCCAAATGTAGGTCTGATAGGTTTTCCACTCCGTCTTTCTCTCAAGCCCCGCAGAATCGAAATAATATAGATGGGGTTTACCTAGTGCCACATGACTCCAGGTAAACAAAAGTACTATTAATAAAAGATTCTGTAATTTCATCTACTTAACTCCACCACGATTCCGATCATACACCTTTTTAATTCAAATCGTAGTCCTTTTCTTTTCGATAAAGAGTCTTCCTATTAATGCCCAGTATCTCAGCAGCCTCTTCTTTTTTACCACTGGTTTTTTCAAGGACAAAGCGGATGTATTGCTTCTCAAGTTCTTTTAACGACAGAAGCTCCTTGAAAAGGAGACTCGTCTGCTCGTCCACCTCAAGGCTACCTTCAATCGTTATATCTTTTTCCCCAATTACATTTTCGTTACTCAAAACCACGGCGCGCTCAATTGTGTTTTCTAATTCACGCACATTCCCCGCCCACCTCAGACGCTTAAGCTTTGCCATCGCGTCGCGAGAAAATCCTGAAAGGTTTTTGTCGTTTAGAGCTGAATACTTTTTAACAAAATAGTCGGCCAATAAAGGAATATCTTCTCTACGATCTCGCAGAGAAGGTACCTGAACAGGAATCACACAAAGCCTAAAATAAAGATCCTCTCGAAATTCTTTTTTCTTAACAGCTAGTTTTAAATCTCTGTGGGTGGCTGCAAGAATTCTTACATCAATTTTTTTAAGTTGTGATTCTCCTAATGGTTTTACTTTTCGTTCTTGGATGACTCTTAAAACCTTTGCCTGCAAGGCCATAGGCATATCCCCTATTTCATCAAGAAAGAGAGTTCCCCCTTGGGCCTCTTCAAAAAGCCCCTTGCGGTTTTCATTAGCCCCCGTAAAGGCTCCTTTTTTATATCCAAAAAGTTCGGCCTCTAACAGGTCTTGGGGGATGGCTGAGCAGTTTATAGGGATAAAGGGGTTTTCACACCGGTCGCTATTTTCATGAATGGATCTTGCCACCATCTCTTTACCACTACCACTCTCCCCTGTGATCAGAACATTGGAATGGCTTTGGGAGATTTTACTGATCAATACCTTTAGCTCTCGCATTTTTGCCCCGGAGCCGAGAAGACGAGTCTCCTCTGAGTCCACTCCCAGCTTTTTCCTGAGGCGTTCGTAATTTTTTTCCAAATTCCTAATTTTGATCGCTCTTTGTGATAGAACTTCAAGTTCAGTGAAGTTAAGGGGCTTGGTAATATAATCGTAAGCGCCTCTTTTTAAAGCTGTGGCGGCGTCATCCATCGTCCCAAAGGCCGTGATTAAAATAACAGGAGTATCCACCTCAGAAACCTTTATCTCTTCGATAAAGTCGAGCCCATTTTTCTCCGGCAAATTAAAATCACAGATTATTAGGTCAAAATCTCTATTCTCATAAAGAACTTTTTCGATTCCCATTTCTGCCGTTTCGCAAGTTTCCGTTTGAAAGCCTATGGACTTAAAAAACTCGTCGAGCAAATCCAAAAGAGCCCTATCATCATCAATGATTAAAACTCGGAATTGATTCTTGCTACCCGTCTTGTGGGTGACTGATTTTTTTGACAGACTCTCTAGTTCCATTGAGAATTACCTCCCATTTTTATCCTAACAGGTTGGTGCAATTTTGCCATGAAATATGTCATTTTGCCTCGTATAAAAATGGGGCATTTTGCACCAAGGACTGTAATTTACTGTAATAACTATTCTTTGATCCGTATTTTTTAGCCTATTTCTCATCCCAATATCCCGAGATTTTTTTGGGGCAAGGGACTCAAAGTTCGTGGCAAATTGCCCCGTGCCCGACATTAAGCCCGCCTCAAACCTCTTTATTTTTGCTCTCAGCTGGCACCGCCCTTGCTTTTGTAAGTGGGTATGCAAAGGAGTTAAAAATGGATACCGCTTTAGCAAACGACCTCAGAAATTTTGAACCTACAAAGACTCGGTTCAAACCTTTGTCCCTGAACGCTCTTAATCGTGTATTAATTATTGAAGATGATGTTTCCCTAACCAATTTACTAACCACTGTGTTGGAAGAAATCTCACCCAATATACAGATTGATTGGGCGACCAGCGGAGAAGAGGCAGAATCTTATCTAAAAAGAGAGGGCGAAATATTTGGCACCCATCCCTATGATCTCGTGGTGGCCGATATCTTCCTTGAAGGAGAAATCACGGGCCTTGATATTTGGAAGCTGTGTGACCGCAAATATCCTAACACCAACATACTTGTGACATCGAGTTTACCGGTGGAACGATTTGTTTCTTGTTTAAAAAATGAATACTCTTGCCCCCATTACCTACCCAAACCCTTTACCCTTAGTGAATGCAAGGAAACGATCAGTGAATTTTTATGATCAACACCACCCCATCTTGCCGGCACTAAGGTCCTCATGGCCTTCCCTGCTCTCCTCCCTCAGGGGGAGCAGGGGCCTCCCTCTTAACTTAGACTTAAAAAAAGGAGTTTAAAAATGTTAGCTCACAATTTTGAAAAATCGAATCTCGGGATCTTTGGGTTCGACACCTTAAACATATTCACTAATGATGAAATCTACTGCTCCGGTTTTTCACCGGCGGAGGAAGACATTGATCGCATTGGGTCCACAATCCGTAAGTTAAAACGCTATTTTTTTACGGAACAGCCCATTCACTTATACATCAATAAGAAAAACAGTCTCTTTTGGATCGATGTTAAGGTTCACAGTCTTGACGAAGCTCTTTTCTCTGACAGTCAGGGGAAAACTTTATCGCAAGCCCTTTCACTTGCAGAGAAAAAATTGATTCAAAACTCGCCTTGCGTGATCGATCTTGAACCTCACTTAAGCACCCAAGACCACTATCAACCAAGTCACCTGCACAATATTCAAATATGAAAAAACACCCTGGCTCTAAGCCAGGGTGTCACATAAATACTGTAATTATTGTGAGGCAACGGTCAGATATTTATCAATATCCTGTCCACGATAGTTTTTTTCTTTCTTAATTGTTCTTTTGATTTTCACTTTGTGAAAAGCACAACTTCTTTTTGCGGCCTTCACATATTGAATATGTTGCTCTAGGTACTTGAGACTATTCATCAAGTGTTGGCGCTTTGCCTTAGACAGACTGTTAATTTTGCGATCCACCACCTGCTTTGCCATTTTAGCATTAGCAGGCATTCTTTTCTGATCGCTCTTGAGAGCTTTGACCTGATCAAACTCCTTCACAGCCAGACTTTTGTTGTCTGTGTAGAGCTTGCGCGCTTTCTTGGCATTCTTTGTGAACATGGCACATTCATGAGCTTTCGTTTTCATTGTCTTATTTTTAACTTTGCCGTCTTTGGCCAACGCTGAGGAACCGAAGGTGAAAAATAGCGACAGCGCAGTTAACACAACTATCTTCTTCATACTTATCTCCTGGTTAAAGTTTTAACCTTAATATGAAAGCAAAAATTCTCTTTCAAACCAAAGCCAATCCCAAAACTCATTCAAGAGGGGGCTTAGAATTCAAGGGATAACTGAAGCTTGAGTGCCTCTACTTTTCCTTGATTCGTAAACTTCCAGTCCACCTCAAAACTAAACCCCACAAACTCAAATGAGTTTTGGGATTGGCTCTTATCCTCTCTTGTAGAATATCTCTGTTCTCTGGATTTTAAAAATACGCCTATCTAGAATGAGAAGTTTAAGACTCTATTTCTCTCAACCGAAAATACGCGCAATAAAAGGCCCATTTTTCGAAAAAAGTTTAGGCAGCTCTTTCACCCTTGGAACAACATAGTAAGACTCACTCTGAAACAAAAAAAATGGCCCCAACAAAGTTGGAGCCATAAGTAAGCAAAACATATTCCCGCTCATCTCAATTCGCCGGAACAGGAGGAAGACTGGTGCTTCCCAAATTTAATTTCCTGGAATCTCCTCAGGGTGGAGAGCCATTCAGTCAGGCAAGGATTAAAGGTTTTTGATGAGTTGAGTCAAAGACTCCCTCCCTTTCTTTCTCGTTTAAATCGTCATCCCTTTTTCTGACGAGAAGTTTTGAAAACCATTGAAATCAGTGGGAAATTTTCAATTCCATAAACCTTGCTATCAAGTCTAAGAGACTCATTTTTGCTTGAGGCTTCGTCACCGCCCTTAAATTGAGTGCAATGATTCTGCAATTTGTCAGTGGCTTTTTTAGCAATTAAATCCCCTAACTCTCAGCACCAGTGAGGCTTTCCATTGACGCTCAAGCTTTTTTCTCCCTAAAATTTTGCTCCGAATCTTGAAGGGGGACTTTTCAATGGAATCGTTAATATTCAAATCCGAAGAGCTGACACAAAGAGGCCGTGGTTTCACCTATGATGACATATTGCTTGTTCCATCAAAATCAGAGATGCGTTCAAGAAGGGATCCTGACCTCAATAGCGCTCTAACCTCCTCTATAGAAATTAAAATCCCATTTATATCCGCCAATATGGACACTATCACCGAAGCCAATATGGCAATCGCCATGGACGAACAGGGAGGCTTTGGAATTATTCATCGATTTATGACCGTCAAAGAACAAGCCACCGAGGTGGCTAAAGTCAAAAAAACAGGAACCTCCCATATTGGTGCAAGCATCGGTGTGGGAGAAGAAAGTAAAGACCGAGCCGGAGCTCTTGTCGAAGCAGGAGCCAATGTGATCACAATCGATATTGCTCACGGTCACTCTGTGCAGATGCTTGAGACTATTAAATGGCTTAAGGACACCTACTCGGAAGTTGCTATTATCGCTGGTAACGTGGCTTCCCCTGAGGGGACATTGGACCTCATTGAAGCCGGTGCCGACGCGATCAAAGTGGGTATTGGACCAGGCTCTATGTGCACCACGCGAATTATTACTGGATGCGGGGTTCCTCAGCTCACAGCTGTGGCTCTTTGTTCGCAAGCCGCCCGCGAGAAAAATATCCCCGTTATCGCTGACGGCGGTATAAAATCCTCTGGTGACATTATGAAAGCCTTGGCCGCTGGTGCTAGCACCGTCATGCTTGGTAGTATTCTAGCAGGAACCATTGAAACACCAGGACTTATTCGACATGGCCAAAAGCTTTACCGCGGTATGGCCTCCCGCTCGGCTCAAGACTCCTGGCGTGGTGGAGTTCCGCAAGGCATGGCTCCCGAGGGTGAGGCCACTAAAGTTTTTGTAAAGGGCCATTTAAGTGATGTGGTTTCTGAACTTGCCGGGGGCCTTCGAAGTGGCATGACTTATATCAATGCCAGTAGTGTCAAAGAGATTCGTGAAAAAGCGCGCTTTATGGAAATGACTCCCATGGGTTACAAAGAGTCGACAGCCCACGGACTCTGATTCACTGAGACTGTCTAGCTTTTCGACATTGCCTTTGTAAGTTTTCTAGCAACAGCGAAGTCTATAGATATAAAAACCTTAGATTGTTAAAATCAGCAACGGATTTTAACTTATTGTTTGGAGCTATTAGGTTCTGAAACTGGAAGGTTCTTATGAAGAAAATGTTCATTCTCACAATTACTGTTTTGTTAACAATGGCTCAAGCCGCCAATGCTTCTTCACTCGCTATTGGAGACTGGTGCCAGAACACCTATGATGATTTCAATGACGTCATGACAATTGATCAAAATGGCACTGTGAAAAGAGCGACAGTCGGTAACGAAGCTGGGGAATCTTTTGGATTTGTCACCGGAACTCTTTTTGTGGGAGCCTCGAACGTCTCTATGGAAATGGATGGAGAGGCTCTATCTATTTACGACATCCGTGTTAATACCCATTGGATAACCGGTAAAAAAACTTTGCATATTGATTACTCGGACCGAACCGATGAGGTTTTTGAGGCTTGTAAAATTGAGTGGTCAAAAGTTCGACGCTGAGACCTTTTATAAAAATTGACTACAGTTTTGATTATCTGTCGTCTTGAGCGCAGCGAAAGACCTAAGATCCTTCGCTACGCTCAGGATGACAATTGGTGACGCTCAGAACGACAATTGGTGACGCTCTGGATGACAATGGTAAACGAGATCTATCATTAAGCGGGGACATCAATTTTCTTCTGACTGGTCAGACATTTTTTGATGAGCACTATTTTTTTGACACTTTCGTATTTTTTCCAAGCCCTGTTGTTGTTTCAATCAATTGGGTTTTAAATGAAACCATGTGGGCAAAAGCTTTTGTTTTTTTAATAATCCCCTTAATCTCATCTCCTTGCTTTGCTGAGAAACAGACTGAGGTTGAAATTAAAGGTGATCTTTTAGTTCCTGAAAATTATGAAAAGAAAAAACAGCTCTTTCAACAAAGAGATCAAGTCATTCCCATGGAGGCTTCAAGTGCTACAAGTCCCCACGGTTTTGGTAACCAAATCCTTGAGTACCATTTTCAAGGTTTCATCGAACACAACCAATTTAAACCACTGAGCGGCTTAAAAAATATGGAGGAGTCCGTGAATCGGTCAACCCAAGTGGATTCTTCTTTTGTGAAAATAAAATCGAAGATCGATGTCAAAAACCTTCGGGCCAGACTTGATGTGGAATCCTTTTTGGACGCCGCTTTTTGGTCAGAGGATAAATTTAAAACTTTTAGAGCGCAGCTAAAACTATTTTCTGAAAACTCCCATATGATCAGTCTTGAGAATCGGTCTGACTCTCAGGAAACCAAAACCTACCTCAATATCCAGCGCCGCTGGTAGCGTTTACTTTTAGGAATACCCTTATATCATTTTAGAATTCGACTTCACTCCCCAAGATTGTTATCACAAGGACATTGAAGCTTCCCATTTAGATGTCACAAAGAAACATCGGGAAGCGAAAGTACAAGATAACAACAACGAACACCTTCAAAGGGGGAGAAAATGTTAAAGTCTATTATCGCATCCATTTTATTAATAAGTGCCTCATGGTCACTGCAAGCCGCACCCACAGCCGAGCAGCCAGATCGCAATGAGGAGGCCTACAATCTCGAAGACCAGAATCTTGGCCTTAAAGGCTTTGATCCTGTCGCCTATTTTTCTGAAAACGGAGGAGAGGCCCTACAGGGAGACCCTGAAATTTCTCTAGTTTACGGCAATGTTCTCTATAGATTTTCTTCGGAAGAGAATAAAACCCTTTTCATGGCCAATCCAACCAAGTATGAACCTACTTATGGAGGATGGTGCGCATGGGCTATGGCCAACGATTCCTATGCGGATATCAATCCCATGCTATTTACTCAACATGGTAACCGCATGCATTTTTTTATCAGCCGAGGGGCTAAAGCTCGCTTCGACGCCGATCTAGAATTCCACGAATCTAATGCCGACGACTTCTGGAAGTCCGAGTCCGGTGAGAGCCCGCGCAAGTAAGCAAAACGAGTATTGGGGATAAAAGGGAGAGAGTGATGTTTAAAGCAGTGATCGGAATTGTCGCGGCACTATTGATTTCAGCCTGCGGAAATTACAGCAATACCACCTCTCCCCTTCCCGGTGAGGGTAATCAAAAAGGCAAAGGCAGCACTGAGGTGAGCTTTGCGCAAATTAAAACTGAAATTTTAGAGCCTCACTGTATTAGTTGCCACAAGGGGCGCCACGATGTGTACGAAAACTACCAAATCGTCAAAGCCTCAGCCTTCCAGATGTTAGCACGCATGGAAAGCAATGATCCTTCACGAAGAATGCCCGAGGATAGCCCTGCACTTCCTGAAGCGACCATCGCCCTTTTTAGAGACTGGGTTAACGCCGGAGCCCCGGAGTTTGGTAACGCTAAAAGCGATACACCAGACAACAAAGATGACAACACCAGCTCAGAAAATAGGACGATCAGCTTTAGTCAGATCAAGGACCGAGTGCTCGACTCTTACAACTGCACAACCTGTCATGCTCAGTATAACAACTACGCTCGGGTCAAAGGGGCACTAGGCTCAATCTCGCAACTAATCATGAATAATGAAATGCCCTTCCCCCAAAAAAAGGGCGAAGAGGTAATCCCTGTTCGTGCTGAAGATAAAGAGTATTTGCTCACTTGGATCAATCAAGGAGCTCCAGAGTTTGAAGACGGTAGCAGCGAGACCACGCTTGATACCGAACTTAAACCCACTTACCTTTCGATTCGAAACAATATACTGGGGCCTCGCTGTACAATGTGCCACAACTCCTTTGGTGGCCGTGGTCCTAAAAACTTTGACAGCCTTCTTGAGATTAAAAAGTCAGACGAAAACCCAAAATCACCTCTTTTTGATTTTGATGACCCTTTTAACTCGCGCTTTATCGGTGCGATTATCGCTCGCCCCGGACAATTGTTTTTTGATCCAATGCCCTACGTGAGTGAATTCGATGATGTTGAAACAGAGTTTCCTCCAGTGACGGATGAGGAATTAAAAGTAATAGAAGAATGGATTAAACTTAAACTACCTTATGACGAGAGTGAATTATGAAACATATATTAATTATTTTAAGCCTAATTGTTAGCTTTTCAGCTCAGGCCGCCGTGAAATACCAATTTGAACCGGGGCTTGGCAAAGTGGAGTTTAAAACTAAAGGTTGGCCCAACCTTATTACCATCAAGGGAGAGGGCACAGGGGTCACAGGTACTTTGATGGAAGATGGCAAAAAAGTATCGGGAGATTTGGTTTTTAATCTGGACACTTTGAAAACAGGGATTTCCCTTAGAGACGACCATATGAAAAACAAATATCTTCAGGTCAAAAAACATCCAGAGGCAAAATTAAGCCTTAAACAAGTGGAAGTTCCGGAAAACCTCAATGGAGAATTTGATTTTATGGGTGAACTTGAACTCCACGGCACGAAAAAAAGTGTCAAAGGCCAAGCGGAGTTAGAAGAGGAAGACGGTCAGATTGTAATCAAAGGGAGTATCCCGATCAAACTTTCGGAATTTAATATCGACACTCCAAGCTACAAAGGCATCACTGTGGCTGAAAATGTAAATATAAACTTTGAATCTAAGGTCAAAAAGCAATAAGCTTGAGACTCATAAATTCAAACAATTAGAGAGGCTGCAGTGAAACAAACTTTCGCTTTGATTCTTTTTCTTTCCGTCATTTTATTTAACTTTAAAGCCTCAGCCTTTGTGCAAAACGTCACTCACGGCTACCCCTCTTGCATCGCTTGCCACGTTTCTCCCAATGGCGGAGGACTGCTCACGGACTACGGGCGCTCTCTTTCAAAAGAACTGATGAGCACCTGGGGAGTGAGCGATAGTTTTGCTAGACCCTATTTCGGTGTTAAAAACAAAGAGACAGTCAAATTTGGTGGAGATATCAGGAGCGCTCAAACCTATTTTAAAAACGACACACTGGATGAGGGGAAATTCTTCCTGATGCAACAAAATGTCGAACTGGGAGTGAAAGTTGACAACGTTATGTTCGTGGGAACTCTTGGCACCCAACAAGGACCGGAAGGAACACCTCGGCGTGGTCAATTTTTGTCTGAAAGACACTATGCCCTCTGGTCCCCCACTCCTACCAGCCGAGTGCGCGTGGGTAAATTCCGTCAGACCTTTGGAATTAACACTCCTAACCACACTCGCCTGATCAAAAATCTTTTTGGCTTTGGTGCCTTAAGTGAAACCTACAACCTAGAATACACCCAATTTTTTGAAACCTATGAGGTCACGGTGGGCTCCAGTGTGGGCCGTATTGATCAACCGCGTGATCCCAGCCGGGAAAAGAATTTATCGGGCCATTTCACCTACTACCTCAATGGTAACTCTCGAATTGGAGGAAGTGTTCTAATGGGTGAGTCCACTCAGGAAAGACGCTTTCTTACAAGCCTCAATGGAGTGCTACCTCTTGGGGAGGAGTGGATCATTATGTCCGAGCTTGATTACGAACAAAGTCAGTTTGCCGCCACTCCTGGGGATGATATAGACACCATCGCAAGTTTTCTCCGCTTTGGAAACAAACCCTTTAAGGGGTTTATGTGGTATCTCCTTTTTGAGCACGCCTCGGTGGATTCTGATAGCTCCTATTCACTCACTCACAGGCCTGGCATTGGCGTGCAGTGGCTGCCAATTCCCCACTTTAACATCCAGGTGGAATACTTAAGACAGGTAAACAATACCCTCTATGGCAATCCAAACGAAATTGGCTATGTGATTTTTCATACATACTTATAATTTTACTTTTCAATGGCTCTATTTTTCCTATAATAGGGCTATGAAAAATAAAATCACTCTCTTTGCTATCCTATTCTTTGTACCAACTCTTAGCTTCGCAGCCCCCGTCAAACCCTGGGGCCTGGGAGTCATCCTTCATAACCCTACGGGGGTGTCTCTAAAGCACCGCTTCTCCAAAGACAATTCACTGGATGCGGCTCTTGGTTATTCCTTTGGCTACACCGACAATATCACTCTTCATTCAACTTACTTGTGGGAGTTTAATGAGTCTTTGAAAATCAACGATCATGTCAGCCTTGGTCATTATTTTGGAGTGGGTGGAGCTTTACACTCAAGAGATCGTAATGAAGATCCACCGCCTTGGGCCGATCGCGATGAGCGTGATGATGAGTTTGGGCTGGCGGTCCGAGGTGTTGCCGGAATGAACTATTATTTTGACGATCCAACATTTGAGGTTTTTGCCGAAGTGGCCTTAAATTTCTTTATAGTTCCTGGAACCGATGCCGATTTAGACATTGCTGTCGGCGGTCGTTACTTCTTCTAAACTTTCCATAAAAAAACCCTCCCCGTTTGAAGGGAGGGCTAGCGCGGATAAGGTTACCAATACTAAATGCCCCTCACTGGCATTTAATCTTTTTAATCATTCATTGAAATTTCGTGTAGAACAGCTGGCTTTTCATCTTTATTCACCGTTTGCGTGGTCTTTTCTTTTTGTAAATCACTGTCTTTGGATTCAACAAGAATGCCGGACTCCACTTTAACAGAGGAAACATCTCTTTCATTCCACTCACTCATTTGTTCATGCTCTTGTTGATACTTTTCTTTCATATTTTCGTTGTACTCTTTATTAGACTCCGAAACTGCCTGCCTTAAGGCTAAAAAGCTGCTTTCTTTTTCAAATCCATAAGAAGTGTTCGCTAACAAAAGAATCACTAAAACATTTAATACTTTCATCTTCGCCCCCCAGCGTTTCATTTGCTTTTCTATTATTGCAAGGGGGCTGCCAAACCTAGGGGCCTAAAACTAAGCTTAAAGTTGTATTTTTTGTTGAGCTTTTTCTCACCTGAGACTCGCCTTCACGGATTTCCACATTGAAACAAATCTTATGTTTCATCGCGAGAAAAACGGGGTTGGATCTGCGGTATTTAGTAAATTTTATGACAGACGGTCGCTAAGTATCTGAATTGTTTTGGTTTTTATTAGACACGGAACACTGTAGTCCGGTGTTTTTTACGTTCATAGCCTAAAGCATGCCGTCTTGGGCAAGAACATGTCGTCTTGAGTGAAGCGAAAGACCTTAGATCCTTCGCTACGCTCAGAATGACGATAGGTCGCTTTGGGTAAGAACATGTCGTCTTGAGCGGAAGCGAAAGACCTTAGATCCTTCGCTGCGCTCAGGATGACATATAGAAACTACGCTCAGGATGATAAATGGAAACTGCACTTAGAAGGACAAATGGAAACTGCGCTCATCATGACAATAGGAGGGCATAAGGTCATCCACCGAAAATAGTAGACCTGAAAGAATATTAAGAGGCTTTAAAGAAGTGCAATACCGGATTTCGTACCGGTGCAAGTTTTGGGTCGGCATTGAAGAGGGCTATCACTTCGGTGCGCTTTCCAAAATCTATATTAAAGACAACTAGATCAGAGTTTTCAATGATTTGATGAAGCCCACGTCCGCCTCCCGCCTTATCGGCACGATTGTCATTAAGGGATTCTTTACTGGTGTAACATTTCTCAAGATATTTAAATAAGGTAGTGGCTTCAAGCCCTCCAAAAGGGTCCTCAACAGAGACAGCCAGTAAAACCCCATCGGTGGCAAATCGAACCAGGGGTCTATGGGCTTCATTGAGTACCACCGTTTCAGTACGGTCCTTGTGATTATATAGAGGTTTACCCTCTTTATCCTTAGGGGCGTCGTAAACGGCATTCATAAGGAGCTCTTCAAGAACGGTCGTAAGGCGACCTCGATTGCTTGAGCGTATTCCTGACTGATTAAAATAATCATCTATCTTTTCTATCACTTCGAAACGATGCTCACTGCCCTCAACTTCTAACTCTTTTGAGTCCACGCCCCAGGCCATATATTTTTCCAGTCCAAAATAATTTCCACTGGCAAGCTTTGAAATTGTCGTCACAAAATTTTTGATGGTAAACTGTTTATCATCCTCGTCTCTGAAAATTACATTTGGAATAAACTTATGCTTCAGTAATGTAGAGACATATTGAGGGATATCTTTTGAGGCGACAAAGACCATTTTTAGATCCGGGTATTTGTTGATTAAATTTTCGGTTAAATCTAAAAACTCTTCTGTGAACAAAAGGATATTAAAGTCTTTTTGCGATAATTTTTCTTCAACTTCCTCTCTGCTTGCCGCCACTTCAAGTTGAATACCCGTTCCACCAAGCGCCATCCTTGCAATGGTTTGTTGTTTTTTTACGGACTCTGCAAAAAGAACTTTCTTTGAGTTCATGGACTTCTCTGCCAAAAAACTTGTAGTCAGAGGTTCAATACGATTCATGGAGCGCTTTAAATTCCTTTTGACCGAATCGATACCCGGCAGAATATTGGGATCTAGTGGATTTATCTTTTCCATAAGGGGGCGAAGGTTTTTTTCTAAAAGCTCACCAAGAGCGGTAAAGGTAAGATCCCGGCTCTGATAAAGATCCTTAATTTTATTATGTGAGGCCACCAATTCTGTGTTTTTTTGTTTTAATTCCTGCAGCTGGCGAGCAATTTTTTGAGTGCGATCTTCCACTTTTATTTCAAGACTTGCGTTGGCTGCTTTTAATTTCTCTTGAGCCATCTCTAGCTCACTAACAAAACCTTCTATCTTTTTAGCTTTTTGATTCGTGGCCTCAAGCTTCTGCACAAGTATGTCCGAATATATTTTATAGACATTCCAGTCGCCTGTGTTGTTTTCACTGCAGATCTTATGAAGAGAGGGGCCGTCAATTTTTAAAACTTGGGTGGATTGACTCGCCTGTATCGATGCGGAGGAAGATTTTTGACTGATCAGACTCATCTCTCCAATAAGATCACCAGGCTCATGCAGTTTGGCCACCAATCCACCATCGACTTTAACATCAAGTTCACCGGAGACTAAAAAATACAGATGATGATTTCTTTTACCCTGCTCAAGGAGGTTTTCACCTGGAGCCAGTTTTAAGGTTTCGACACAAGACTCTAGTTTTCCCAATAAGAACTCTGGAAAGTTTCTAAAAAAATCGAGATCCTTAAGTTCAAGCGCCATAAAACTAGCTATTCCCCTTTGAGAGATGATTGTTTCTGAAAAGAGCTAGTCTTAAAAGGTCTCTAAAGCTCTTCCTTACAACAATCCTATCGGAGAAAATTTAAATCTAATGAAATCCACAAGACCAAGGTCGCCTATGAAACATAATAAATTAGGAGTGATAAAACTGTTTCTGCTGAGGTCCCTTTGTTTTGGGATTGCGCTTATAATGATAGCGACAGTTCTTAGAACAAGTTTCAAATTCTGGTTTTGTTTGCGCCACCTCAAGACATTTTTTACAAAGCTTTGAGGGTTCCTGGCACTTACGGCATTCAATCTCAATACCGGCCACATCGCCACATTGTGGGCACAACGAATACTTCTTCGTGGGAGTTAAATCTTTTCCTAAAGCCACTCGGGAATCAAAAACAAAGCACTCCCCTTGAAACTTACCTTCAGGAAACTTCTCCATATAATTAAGGATTCCACCACCCAGTTGATAGACCTTTTTGTAGCCTTGTTTTTCCATTTCAAAAATGGCTTTTTCGCAACGAATGCCACCGGTGCAAAAAATCAGATGGGTCTTTTCTTTATCCGGAGACTTTTCTTTGATCTTTTCTGGAAATTCAGTAAATTCTTTGATTTCTAAGTCGATGGCTTTTTCAAAAGTTCCGAGTTCATACTCGTAGTCATTTCTGGTATCAACCACCACCACATCGTCATTTGCAAGCATCTCGTGCCACTCTTCCGGTGAGAGGTGACGATGCTCTCCTTCGGGGACGAACTCTGGGCGCCTGAGGGTCACAATCTCTTCTCTGATTTTTACTACAAACTTTTTAAATGGCGCTTTATCACTGAAACTTTTTTTTATATCCACTCTCTCTTGCCCGAAAAAGCTTAAAACCTCGCCGATAAAGACTCTCAAGGCCTCTGGATCTTGGCTCGCTAAAGTCGTATTAAGGCCCTCCGTGCCCAAGATCACAAGGCCCGTTATGCCGTGCACTTGGGCTTTACCCATTAACCAGGCTCGAATGGACATAAGACTCTCTTCTTCGTTTTCTTTAAAAAAATAGAAGGTTTCCACTTGGTATTTCAGCATGGGGCATTTTTAATGCAGCTCATAATTTAGGTCAAGATAAGGGTGGGATTTTCTGGTATCGATGGTGAAGCCCCTACTGAAACCAGAGGCAAGATGAGGTGGGACTTACTTTCAAAAATTAGCCTTTAAAATTCTTGAAGTGAAAACAAAATAGCCAGGTTAGCGACGTTTTACGTCAGTTTGGCCTAGTTGATTGACACTTCTTGAACTCCCATCTTTTCCAGATTATGTCTTAATTTTTCCAGCAAATTTTTTGTAAACAACTAATTTCACTTAGGATTTCCTTTTACTCTTTTATTTCGTATCAAAATAAAACAAATGGCATTGTCCTTGCTCCTCATATTGGCATGGTGGAGATAAGGAAGGAAACAATGAACATCAAACAAGTTGCACTCTTTTTATTTTTTATTATCTGCATGACCCTCATGCTAGGAGCCTGCTCTGAGAAAGAGTTTTCAGCCGCTCCGGGGTCGGTCTACAACCAGTGTGTTGACGTTCGCCCTGAGGTAAAATGTATCGAAACATGTGATGACTCCGGTCATTGTGTGAAGGATGTTGAGTACACGATTGAATCCCGATTGCAGCCTAAAGACGTTCTCTTCGTGAATGACGTTTCAGGTTCAATGTATCGCGAGCAATTGAGGATGGGATCCATGTTCCCCAATTTCCTTAACATTCTTCAAAACTCCAATTACCGAGTCGCTATTACAACGACCGATCTTGGTCACGCCAACAATCCGCCTCATCCTAAAAACGGCAATGGTGCTTTTCAGGACGGTAAACTCGTACCTTTTCCAAATGGTCGCTATTTCCTCGATGGCAGAGACTCCCAACAATCCGAACAGCGTCAGTTTGAAGAGGCGATCGAGTGGGAACAAACCAATCTTTGTGAGCAAAACGGGTACGACTTTCAGCAAGACTCCAATGGTCGTTACCGCAGGGACTCAAACGGTAATCTGATTCCCGTGGCCCCCTCAGAAGAACAATGTCCTTCTGGAGATGAGCGTGGTATTTTTACCTCTTACCTAACTTTTGAGAAAAACTACGAAAATTTTCTACGCCCAACCGGTCAGCTTGCTGTGATTGTACTTTCCGATGAAGACGGTTGGGGCGATACACAAAAGGGAGAATCCCGAGTTATCGACCCAAGAAGGGAAGATCCGGCCTCTTACGTGCAAGGGTTCAATGCCCTTTACCCTCATAAAAGACTTTCGTTTCACTCTATTGTGGTGAGACCTGGAGACCAGAGTTGTTTCAACCAACAAGACGAGGGTGAAGATCCTCCTGGTCGATTCGGACGTGCTTATGCTCTCTTAACTGAAGAGACCGGTGGAATCCTCGGTGACATCTGTGCCTCACAAGGAAATTACGCCAGTCAACTAAGAGCCATCAGTGAATCAATTGCACAAGCACAGGATAAACTCCCTTGTCGTCCTATCAACGACGATATTGATATCAGTTTTATCCCAGATCCTGGTCATGAAGTTGAAGTGATTTCTAATTTCGAAACAGGTGAGATTCTTTTCCCGGATCTACCAAAAGGAACAAAAATCAATTTTAAATTTCAGTGCGAAGATAATTCAAGCTTTTAAAAACAAATAAAAAAATGCTCCACATTTTTTTGGACGACCCATAAAGCGGTCGTCCTTTTTTTATTCGTAGTTTTTGCTCTTTTTTAAGGGATTAATTTTAAATCGACTGCGTGAGGCAAAGTGATAAAACTGCTCAGGGCTTTGACTCCAAGCCACTTTGTCAGGATTTAGGTGATCCGTATCAAACTCAGCCGTCCAACCCGCTTTTTCCGTTGGAAAATCGAAATAAAGTCTTAGACAACGTCGATCAGGGTTCTCGACACTACACCTTGTGGATTTCTCATCAGTTGTTTTTATAGACAAATCAATTGGGTACTTTTGGTACTTTTCATTTTTTGTCTCTTTACTTATAAAGCGAAGACTTGTGAGCTCCTCGCTCATTGGATGAAAATAATTCGGCCACAACACTGAAATATCCTCCTCATCCTTCATGACGACATAGGGTCCGCTGCCAATAAAGCGAGAACCTTTATCTTTAAAAGCGGCCATTACAGGTGAGGCTAAAACTTTCGGAAATTTTTTCTGAGCTTTTTCAAAATAGATAACGAGTTTATCAGAACTAAGGGCTTTGACTCCGTCAAAACGGTCAATAGCAAAGGCCTTGTCCATCCCCTTGATCGATCGAAAGAAACGATTGAACGCATTGGATTTGCGGGTTTCGTTGCGTTTAAAAACAGAATACCAACTGCGTTTAAAGTCTTTGGCCTCGACATAGCTTCCATCAGAAAAGCGCGTTAGAGGATTGAGTTGAATGGTCAACCGAGTACGCCCAGCCCCCCACTGAAACGATGTGGCCGTTAAGGGCTCGATCTCCTCCTTTTTATTGAGCCGAAATAAGGGTTCATACTGTCCCCTAGCAATCAATTTTGCCACAGGAGAGTCAAGCTTTGGTGGAAGCAAAGAACCAATGTCTCCTGGCACCTGCACATTGACCATATACTCACGGAAAAGGTGGCCCTCCATGGGAATATAGTTATGTATAAGGCTTGAGTTCTTTCCTTTTACTTTTTTAACACCAATTCTCTCAATAACTTTGTAGTCAGCACTAAAGTGAATCTCCTCCATAATCCAAGGATCATAAATCCAGAGCTTCGTTTTGAGAGCTGATGGATCCGCCTCGGCAAAAAACTCATTCATTCTTCTACAAAAATTTCCATCACCAGCACTCACATCATCGGTTCGGGTGGGATAGTATTTAATATATTGGGATTTTGGAGGCTTACCGCTGCCAGCGCATTCAGGAAGTTCCTGGTTGTTATAGTTTTTTGTTCCTTCACGGTCCTGGAGGTAGAGCTCATTAAGATCCTGAAGGGCAAGTTTTCCTCCAAAATGATCATTGAACTCCCTAGCTCCTAGGTAGCATTGCATAAAGTTCACTTTGCTTTTTAGGATTTTTAAGACACAAAAACGCCCATAGACTTCGTCACCCTTTTGCATATGAATAGCAAAAGCGTACCAAGGGGCTTTAAATAAAGTGCCATTGATTTTCCATGAGCCCCCTCCCACAGGAAAATACTGCTCTCTTTTCTTAAGAAACTCTTCTGGGTTTTTACCAAGAGTCAGTGATTTTTCCGGCTGAGACAGCACCACCTCTATTTTATGATGCATAAGAGGCTCAAGATTGTCCGTCGATTTTTCGGTCAGCGCCAATATAAATCTTGTGGCCTCAGAGGAAAGGTCTTTCTCGGAAGCTCTTTTTATGGAGCCAGCCGAGGGCGTTGTTCCAGAGTCAAAACAGGCAGAGAGAAAAAGACTCAAAATAAAAATTAGGGCTTGGGATCGACTTCGGCTCATGGCTTTATCCTTTGTTACTTTTTAAAATCTAGAAGATCCTTGCGGATAAATCAATACTGCCACTCTCACCTTGGGGTGGGATATCATTGGCTCTCACGATCTCAGAGACCAGGCGATTTTCTCTAGGGCCTCAACCTCTTCGGCCCAATAGAGATAATTTTTAAACTCTGGAAAGATCTTTGGAAAAGAGGGATCCGTCCACCGCCGAGCTATCCATGCGGCATAGTAAATAATGCGAAGACCTCTTAATGGACCCATTAGATCCAAATGACTCTCATCAAAAAGCCTGAGTTCTTCATAGCCCTTTAAAAATTCATTGAGCTCATCCCGGTTTCCTGACTCGTCACTGGAAAAAAGCATCCAGAAATCCTGCACGGGAAGACCGTTGATGAAATCATCAAAATCCACGAAGAAATATTCGCTCATGCCTTCTTTGGGGTCCGTTTGCAAAATGTTTCCTTTGTGGCAATCACCGTGAATACGAATAAAACTCTGTCCCTCAACTCGCTCTTCTAAATACTCCAAGATCTGACAGGCGGCCTCCTCATAGCGGTCCCACACTTCAGGCACCACCCAATCCTCCAATAGATCAAGGCTATCCCAACCAAAGCTTTCCACATCCAGGCTTGGTCTATGGAGAGCGGGCTTTAAAGCCCCCACATTGTGAAGTTTAGCCAATTGGCGCCCGATCTGGCGCAAATCCTGCGCCTGAAACTCTTGGGGCATACGGCCTAAAGCTTTTGGAAAAAAACTAAAGATCATGCCCTTTTTCTTTAGAAAACTCTCCCCATCCCGTTTGATGGGAGCCACAGCGGGAATGCCCTGTTCTTTTAGATCAAAGAGAAACTCGTGTTCTTCTCTAATGGAGTCTTCACTCCAGCGGTGAGGCCGATAGACCTTGGCAATCACATGGTCTTTTTTGCTCTCTCCTTCTAAAAAGAGGTCGTAGACTCGATTCTCATAGGAGTTGAGCTGAAAGTAGCGCCCCGAGGGGACAAAGCCCCACTCCTCTGCGGCCTGAAAGACTTGCTCGGTTTTGAGTTCATAAAAATTCTGAGAGTTTTCTCCCTGGGGCTTTACCGACATCGATAGCCCATCCCTCGAATCGCCGAACCATAGGCGGTTTCCGCCATCACTCGGACATAGTTAGCTCCTAAAAAAGAGGCTTTGGCACGAAGGTCCGAAAGGGCCTGATCCCGTGCGCCCTCACGTGTGTCTGCATTCCCGATGACCTGGCCCACTTCATCACATTGGCCAATGGGATAGTTGCGGCTGACCTGAACATTTCCTCCCGGCCGGCTTTGGCACTGAGAAAGCACTAAAAAGAAAAGTATAAAAAGTCCTCTCATGGTCCACTCCCTTGACAACCCGTTGAGGTTACAGCACAAAATGGCCTATGGATAGCCTGTTTTCTGTTGAAGCGCTCTCAGCTCTGGCCACCCTCTCGTTGATGGAAATAGTGCTTGGGATTGATAACATCATTTTTATTGCCATTCTCACCGGACGCCTCCCTAAAGAGCGTCAGCCCTTTGCTCAAAAAATGGGAATCAGTCTGGCTCTTATCACCCGCATTCTTCTTTTGTTTTGTCTTTCCTGGTTAATGGGTCTTACAAAACCCCTCTTTGAAATATTAGATCATGGTTTTTCTTTACGAGACTTGATCCTTATTGTAGGAGGACTCTTTCTGGTCGCTAAAGCCACTTTTGAGATCCACCATAAAATCGAAGGCGAGGACGCTGGACCGGAAAACAGTCCAACAAAAAAAGCCGCACTTGGAATAATCCTTTTACAAATTATGATGCTTGATATCGTCTTTTCCCTCGACTCGGTGATCACAGCCATCGGTATGGTGAAAGAAATTTCGATAATGGTGATCGCTATGATTATTGCCATGGCGGTGATGCTGTTTTCAGCCAAATTTATCAGCGATTTTGTGGCCAAACATCCCACCGTAAAAATTCTCGCCCTCTCGTTTTTAATCCTTATTGGCGTGGTACTTATTGTTGAAGGCATGGGTGGCCATGTCGGCAAAGGCTATATTTACTTTGCTATGTTCTTTTCATTAAGTGTCGAGTTAGTGAATATGCGCTACCGTACAAAACAACTAAAGATCACCCCAGAATGAGTATGATTGATATTAAAGAAGCCATTGGAAAACTCAACAATGAAGAGGTTGTGGCCCTTCCCACAGAAACGGTGTATGGTTTGGCCGCTAGATCGGATTCCGAAAAAGCTTTAGGGAAGATTTTTTCTACCAAAAAAAGACCCTTTTTTGATCCCCTGATTCTCCACGTAAAAAATCTTGATCAAGCAGAACAATACGGCCATTTTGATTCTATTAGCCGAAGCCTTGCTAAGCAGTTTTGGCCCGGCGCTTTGACCTTAGTGCTCAAAAAAACCGAAAGAGTCTCTTCCTTGGTCAATAATGGCGGAAAAACAGTGGCACTGCGCTCACCTCAACACCCCTTGTTTCTTGAAGTATTGAGAGCCACGGAGGTGCCGTTGGCCGCTCCCAGTGCCAACCTTTTTGGAAAGACTTCTCCGACAAGGGCCGAGCATGTCGTAAAGGAATTTAACTCTCTTGTGCCCGTCCTTGATGGTGGTCCTTGTGAACGAGGTATCGAATCAACGGTGATTGAAGTAAGATCAGAGCAAAAAGAGATTCATATTTTACGCGCAGGCCTAATCACTGAAGTGGAAATGGGGAAATTCTTAAAGGAAAATAATATTGAAGTGAATTTTTCTTACCCCACTAAAGACAATGCGCCTGGTTTTTTAAAAAACCACTATCAGCCCTCAGCTCCTTTTTTACTGGTGTTAAAAGAAAGCAAGGCGTCCTCACTAAAGAATCTCCAACAGATGTTACCCTCTCCTTTTTCCCTAGATAGTACAGAAATGTCTTTACCCGATGATCCCCTTCTTGCAGCCCGAAAACTCTACTCAGAACTTCGCTCTTTTTCCGAGGCGGGAAAAGCCTTTCACCTGATTGCCGACCCCTTATGGAATACCGAGGCTCATTGGCGAGGTCTTTTGGATCGCTTGAAAAAGGCCTCCCACCTTCTTGCTAGCGAGAAAAACGGAGTATGGACTCTGGAAGAAAAAGGCTCAGAAGAAAAATAGAGGAAAATTCCGCGCTTAGCGCTGCGCGCAATCAGTTTCCGTAGACAAGGCACACAAGTGCTTTTTAAAACTGTGGTAATGGACGTTCAAGCTCTCGAAAAATTTAAGCCGAAATTTCTCTTTTCTATCGAAACAGAAAATTTCATTATTAAAACCGCCCAAAGTGTAGAGGACCTTAAACTGGCCCTTAAATTAAGGCACCAAGTGTTTTTCGAGGAGACTTTAAATCGAAGCCATGAAAGTGGCCTTGAATTTGATAGCTATGACCAAAAAGCCGATCACCTTCTCATTATCGAAAAGTCTCAGGGGTTTGCTCTTGGAACCTATCGTCTGATTCACTCGGATTACTCTGATATTTTTTATTCCCAAGGGGAATTTAATATGGACGAGTTTATTAATCTTGAGGGAGCAAAACTTGAACTAGGAAGAGCTTGCACTCATAAAGATTATCGCACGGGTCGAACCATGGACCTTTTGTGGCAAGGACTTTCGCGCTACATTCGCGACACGAAAACAATGTATCTTTTCGGCTGTTCGAGCTTAAAAACCATGGACCCTATGGAAGTCTTTAGTGTGATCAAGTCTCTGCAATCCAAAGAGGCTCATAGTTTTGAACTTAATATTGAACCAACTCCAGATTATCAATTTAAAGATCCCGACCGCTTTCTTGAAAAAGCGCAAGCCGATCCCAAAATTCTACGGACACTACCCCCGCTCTTACGCTCGTATCTGCATGCCGGTTCCCAAGTCTACGGCTATCCCGCACTGGATGAAGATTTCGCCTGCAGTGATCTTTTCACGATTCTTGATTTACTAAAATTAAACAAGAAGTTTGCCGAGCGCTATAAGCCGGTTCACCCGAGTCTCTTAGCCGCCAAAGAATCAAAAGAATAATTTTTTTACTGTGCGATCTCTTCGTTAAGTTCTGGTGAGGCCAAACCTCGGGGGCCTCGACAAATGCCCTCTTCATCGATTGTAGCTCCCGCCCCCATCGAGCCACAGCAGATGGCCGCCTTATTAATCACAGGATTCAAAGCTCTTAATAGACCCATTTGATTGGCGATATGGCGATGCCCTGTGCACACGTTCGTGTCTCGAATCTGCCCTCGCAGGGTCTCATAATCAAGGTCCGCAGCACAGGCCACGTTTCGGATACGTTGAATGCATTGGTTTTCTAAATTTTCACGACTGTCATTACTTCCGAATCGATGGGGAATCACCTGTTCCTGCAAGGACCAAAGCTCGGTACATTCCTGAGCACTTCTTGAAACACAACTTTGATCACTGGAGGGATTCACCCACAGCAGAGTTTGATTGGACGTTGGAGTGAAGCGATCGCCCCCACACACTCTTCCAGCACTCCCCTGGCCCAACAAGTGAACGCGGTCGATACGAGGTTCCCGGCCCCACATTCGACCTGTCACTGTGATGTGGTTGCCAAGCAACTCCTCAAAACGTGAGCCTTCAAGACTTAACCTCATTTTTCGCCCTCGTTGGCACGAGGCTATCTGTACAGGGCGTGGACGAGTCATACGCGCATGGACATCGAGAATGTTCTGGCACAATAAAGGGTCTTCTCCACCGAGAATATCGACTTGTCTACCAGGAGAGACGTCATTTACAAAGCGTCTGAGTCCGGAATGATAATGCAAAGCTGGAAAACACTCACCAATCGGTCTTCGGTCGGCCGTAAAAAACTGCTCTCTTTGTACGTAACCAACATTAGAGGTGTTCTCTCTATCCGTGGTGGAGCGCATATGATTGTCACAGTTGCCAATATAAACAGCCTCACTGGGTGTTCTCAAGGCCTCCACCGCGATTAGGCCAGCCACAAGACCGAACCCACCAGCCAAACTTCCGACTCCTGTGGTGAGACTCGAAAAACGCCCCACAAAGTCTCCCAGTTTTTTGGCTCTGATTTTTGCGCGCATGGCCTCTGTTCTTTGTTGCAGAACCGCTGCCACATTGGTCCGGGCCAACTGAAAAGCCCCTGCGGCCACAAGAGCTCTAGCGCCTGCCTCGGCTGTTTGAGCGGCTCCGCCGAAGGTGGCTCGGGTGGCAGTATCGGAGACGATCTCGCGCGTTTTTCTTAAGCCACTGGCAATCGCTGATTCTTGCTGATCCTCTGTGAGTTCAGGGATGGCGGCCTCTTCGTCCGCCAAAATAGCATCAGGATTGGCAAGTCCCTCTTCCGCTAGGGCGACTTGGATTTCTTCGGGTGTTGGTAAGTAGGACATGAAATCTTGTCCCACCTGACAGTTGCGAATACTTTGAGAACAGGCCACCTCTAAGAATATCTCTGATAATTTATCAAAAATTTCTGGCTTGATCTGAAGAGCCCCACCCACCCTCTCCATACAAGCATTGGGCTCAGGAACTGTTTCTGTCACTTGGCCTAGAGAAATTGATGGGAAGAAAAATAGGAGAAATAAAAGCCTAATCATGTTCATCACTGTCGGCGGCGATTGAGCCGCGCTCTTGTACAATCGGTTAATCTCTTTGCCAGAGGAGTTCTTTCAGAATTGTTTCTTTTTACTCGCTGCCAACACTGTTCAAGGATGGGTGCTATTTCCCGGCGACATTGGCTTTGATTGTCGAAAAAGTGGAGCATGCCATCGTTGGGAGCTTGGCACCATAGGATGGCTATAGCTTGCCTTTGACGCTCCTCATGGGAAGTCGTCTCGGCCCTAGATTCTTGGGAAAGGCCCACTGTGAAAATGAAAAGAAATAGTAAAGACACCTAAGCCCACCCCGTGTATCCCCCCTATTTTAGCAGTGAAAAAAAATCGCACAATGGAATTCAATTTTATAAGGCCATAACGTCTTAAAATTAGACAGGGATTTTCTTTTTTTCAGGCACTCTAGATAATTAGGCCTGCTTCCCTCATGATGGTGTGTCGAGATCAAGAGAGGATATTGTGACAAAAAAACTGGTATTACTTTTAGCCGTTTTCTCATGCAGCGCTATGAGTTTAGCCAATTCCAACCTGACAAAAGAGGGGCTTCTTGCAGGCCGTGAGGAGCGCTTGCTCGAAGTTATAGATCTATTGCTGACCCTTGATGAGCGTCACTTTAGAAGCCGCTGGCCCATCAGCGATGACCAGGAACCCAATCCCAACTACAGCGGTGGCTTTGAAACCACCCGAGAGAGATTCATCGATAATAAAGACCGCTTTGATTTGGAGCACTCCTATTTGAGCGAAGCCTTAAACGATAGTTTCTATTTTAGTGCTGCCTTCATTGATTACTTAGAGGAACTCGAAAGTCTCGATCTTAGAGGCTTACGTCAAGAAAGACGCAAAGAGCGTTGGTCTCGATTCCGACACTGCAACCAAGGCCGCTTGCGTCTGAGCGCGCAATCCACCATAGATGCCATCCCTCTTCTATCGGGTCTGCAGGCTGAACTCTTAGATAAGTTAAAAGACCGTAACTCTCACTCTCCGGCTTCTGGTTTTTCGGGAATTCTTGGCGGTATAATTGGTTCGGCCCTGGAGTCAGCCCGCCATTGGCAAAAAATTGATGGCAGCTACGCTGATCGACTTCTTGAGTACACGCAACAAGGTGTGGAAGATGAGTATGACGGTGGTCTCTGGGCTGTTACTCGTATCGTTTGGAGTGAATCTTTTGGGGTGAACTCCCCTTGTTTTATCGCACGCCGAAAACTAGAAGCCCTTGAGGTTGAGTTTTCTAAGCGAGAGTAGTCAGTGCTTGCTGACCTTAAAGTTTTTAAGGGAGGCAAAACCAGGATGTCCCGTTTTCTCTACAGGCTTTTTAACGTAGGGTGCTTTGTACTGACGAGACTCACAAAGACCTGTGTCTTCACACTGGGGGTAGGGTTTTATTCCAGCCGCCATCATTTCATGAAGAAACTCTCTCAGGTTTAAGGTGTGATCATTGATATAGGTTACAGCCGGCCCTGAATCTTTAAACTCCTGCTGGCTTTGAGAGACCTGCGTGTTACGAGGTCTTTGTTTTTCAACCACCACAATTTCATTGATTCTATTTTTAAGGGGAACATCGATATCGTGTCCACACTGCGAGCATAGCTCCGGATAGTGAGACTCGACGGTCCCGTGGATTTGATAGGTATTTCCGAGCGGCTTAATCTCTATATCGGCTTTAAAATCATTACTGCCAATAAGATCCCCAAAAGCCCCTTCCATTTCCTCACTGGATTGAGTGAATTGGAACTGCTCGCCTTCTTCTTCAATGGATTTTAAATCAACTAACATAAGGATCAGGTTTAAAAGATTTGGCTTGATGTGTCAATTATTCTGGAAAAATAAGAGGCGGCAAAGGTTTTAACCCTGCCGCCTTGAAAAATTAACTTTGAAAGTTAATTGGCTCCTCCGTAATAGAGGGCGCCTAAGTTAAGTTTCTCACATGACATTGGCACCACCTCCTTTCTGACTTTAGAAAGTCATCCACAGGATAAGGGAAAGGGGCCTTCGAGGTAAGACATTTTTTTTTATGCCGCCTATCATGTCTCGTTATAAGATCAAAAGCATCTTCAAACACAAGTCATAAACCCCTAAAAGGACGAAGCTTTTACACCTATGGTTCAATGGTTAAATAAGAGTTCTTCACCTTATTGAGAGAGTCGAAGAGTAAAAGAGGGCAAAAGTCGGTTGAAATTTCAGCGGGGAAAGATTGATCCTTAACTTGCAGCTCAGTCAATACCTTTGAGGCAACGGTTCAAAATCAACCGTTGCCGGGTTGAGAATTTTAACGACTTAAGCAGACTCCCTGATCTAACGAAGGATAATGCGTCACGGGACAATCTCCATTCCAAGTTCTGCAACCGTTCGACTCGAATTCTTCAATACCGCGCTCCATTTCATTCACCAATTCAGGGTTTTTCTGAATTGTTTTTTCAATACTACGCTCATAAATATTAGCATCGTTTGTGATTACATAGTTTCGCAAAGTCAGGCGTCTACGAACTCTTTCGAAAAGATTCGGATTATTATCTTCTCCATCGGATTCGTTTCCTACATATTCAGTTCGACGTATTGAATTGAAGAGGCTATTAAACTCCTCATCAACAGCGGCATAAAATTGCCTCTGCTGAACATTGACCTGGCTAGCAAGGTCTTCACAATAAACTTGATAATCCATGGATTCTCGTTGCTCATTCGATAATGAGTTATCAGTGGTTTCTGCTCCCACATTTTGGAAGAAAAATAGGGTAAAAATGATAAAGATAGCTTTCATGGCTTTGTCCTTTGCGTGTTAAAGTGTTGTGACTGTAAGCCTTGCAAACGAGAGGCCATCATTCTTTTCTTCAAAGATATGAAATATCATTCATTATTTCAAACACTTGGGGGCTCTCAAAAGTTAACAAAAATTATTGAAAAAAAAGAAGTGCCTAAACTTTAAACAGTTGTATGTTAGGAATTAAGTCACGATAACCTACGAGGATTATCGTACACATTGAGTTTTTAAGACTTACTTCAGCCAATCCATCGTTTTTATTTTGTAATCACTATCCAATTCACACACCAGGGGCACACCGGTGGCAAATTCAAACTGGGTGATTTTGTCCTCATCCATATTTGTTAGCAGCTTCACTAGAGCTCTGAGACTATTACCGTGAGCAGAGATCAAAAAGTCTCCTCCTTTTTTTAAATCAGGAAGAATGTTGTTTTGCCAATAAGGCTCCACTCTTTCAAGACAGTGCTTAAGGGCTTCGCCTTTTGGAAAGTCATTTTTGGGAATTTCTTTATAGCGTCGATCTTTTAGTTGCTCTTCTTGGTAAGGTCCCTCACCTTCCGGAGGAGGTGTCGCGTAGCTTCTGCGCCACTGGAACACTTGGTCGTCTCCATACTTATCACGAGTCTCTTGTTTATTAAGCCCTTGCAAGCCACCGTAGTGTCTTTCGTTCAAACGCCAGTGTTTATCCACAGGAATCCAAGTTTGTTCACTCTCCTCTAGGATGACCCACAAGGTTCGAATCGCTCGTTGTAAGTAAGAGGTGTAGGCTTTTTCAAATTCAAAACCGGAGTCTTTGATAAGCTCTCCCGCTTTTTTAGCTTCTTCTAAACCTTTTTGTGTTAAGGGAGCATCCACCCATCCTGTGAATTTGTTTTCAAGATTCCACTGACTTTGACCATGACGAACAAGTACAAGTTTTTGCATTTCAACTTTCCTTTTCTAACAACTGTATTAAAAATTCCTTTAACTCACAGACTGAGAAGAAAAACATTTCCAAAAAAGAACTGTGATGTTTTTTATTTTTAAAAGATTAATTACCTGGAAAAAGAAAAGAACTCAAAAGAAGAATTTTTATGGAGAAAATTTAAAGGAGGGCAAAAAAATAAAAAAGGCGATGATGCAGCTTCCTGCTACAGAACCTCATCCTAAAGCCCATCGCCCGTCCCATTTATAAGAGTAGGGGCAAAGGCTGAGGGACACAAATTTTTATGCTTTGTTTCACCATTTTTAGCCTCTGTTTAGGTCCTTGGTCTAGGTTGCTCACCAATCATCACCCCTTTCCTTTGATTTGGGATTTCCATGATTTTTTGGTTTTTTTAAAGAGACTTAAAAAACCCCCTCCTTTTTTTAATTTTTTTTGAAAACTCAAATATTATGTAACACCGCCTGCGCCTTTTTTTTTCTCATTGTCTAAAAAAGAGACAATGACTTCCTATACACCTGTATAGGATATAACGACCAATTGAATTCTAAGCCCACAAGACATGGTTTCATTTTTGCTCTTAAGAAAAGCGGGATTATGAGGGGGCTCTATGAATAAAACCATCCAATTATTTATTTCTCTAATTGGTACGATGACCATACTGGGATGCGGAAACGCCTTTGAAGCCGGAGACTTCGCTAGCCGTTCCTCCCAACTCCCCACTGTTCTCCGTAGCCAAACGGACCTCATTGATGTTTCCGAAAAATTGAGCGTTCAAAAAAGTGCCGTTGTTGACTCTCAAAGTATTTCAGCCTCCTCGACATTTTCCTCAGCAAACTCCAAATACAGTGAGTTTCAAAAGTTAGGAGTTAAAGCCGGGTCACGCTGGACAGCTCTTCTTGATAACGAATGCCTCAAGCTTTCTGCTTCCGAAGATTTTGCCACCAAGCTTTCCAAACAAGAGTTTGATCTCAATTCCCTCAAACAGAAAAAAGTCGCCTACTCTTTTGAACTCGATTCCGATCTCACTCTCCAAGAGCTTGCATTAAAACTCGATGAAAGTGGTTGTGCTATTTATATGGAAAATGAACAAGACGAGGTGGAAGTTGTTTCTTACAATGATCCTCACTTCTCCGCACAAAAGCATTTAAATGAAATTCAATCCGATTTTGCAGAGAAGATTCAACAAACCTACCAGGGCACTCAAGATGTGGTTGTGGCTATCATCGATACAGGCCTTGATCTCAACCATGAAGACTTTGATAAAAACAAATTGTGGAGAGATGCGAGAGGCTTTAACGGCATTGACTTTCATAACAATGATTACAATCCTCAGGATGGTCACTCTCATGGGACCTATGTGGCTTCTCTTCTTGCCGCACACACCAACAATAACAAAGGTGTTTCAGGGGTTGCCCCTTCCGGAATCCGCCTTATGCCTATTAAGGTTCTCGACGACCGAGGTCGTGGCTATAGCACAAATGTGGTCAACGGCATTTATTACGCTATAGAAAACGGAGCTCACATCATAAACTTAAGTGTCGGTTTTCAAAAAGAAAGTAAAGTCATGCAAAAAGCCCTACAAGCGGCTGTCGATAGCGGTGTGATCGTTGTTTCTGCTGCTGGGAACTCCGGCCAACAACTTTCTAATAATTACTTTATCACTCCTGCAGGTTACGCTTACTCTCAAAGAGGTCACATCTCGGTAGGCTCTACAAATGAAAGCGGAGCCTTGAGTGCTTTTAGTAACTTTGGTGCCGGTTGGGTTGAAATCGCCGCACCTGGTACAAATATTATGGGAGCTGTTCTCAATAATAAATATGAGACGAAGAGTGGGACCTCTGCCAGTGCCCCTCTTATAGCTGGAGCGGCGGCTCTTTTAGTGCACCAAAAAATAAACACCGGTCAAGGCTACACGGCCGGAGACATTGAGGACTTTCTTTTAGAAAACTCTATTAAGGACGCAAAACTGACCTCTCAAATTTTAAAGGGTCATCGCCTTAATCTAAAAAATCTCCACGACGCATTGGTCGCGCAGGGCCCAATCACAGAGCCTGAATTAAACGAAGAGAATAACAATCCTCAAGACACCAATCCACCGCCACAGAATCCTCAAGGCAATCCGGAGGAAACTAAAATTTATCTCGGTGAAATCAATAGTGTGAATTACGATGCCAATTTAAAAGCGGTTGTTATCAAAGGCTGGGGCTGCCGCTGGGGTACGTCTCAATCCCCAATTATTACACTTTTCTATGACTTCAAATTAGATGAAGATTATATGGACTTCCCCACAAGAAGTCGACTCCCCAGCAGTGCAGCCGTTGAAGATCAATGTGGAGTGCAAGGAAACTTCAATTTCGAGCATCACCTTCCTGTGGCCAAGGTGACTAAGTTAGCCATGGAAGGAATGGAAATTTCAGGCTCTGTCGGTTTTACCGAAATTGACGAAATCGGTATCGGTAACTTTCAATTGACTCGCTCGCAAAAATTTGTGGTCCCAAAACTCCCCGACACAGTGGATGTCGAGGTGCCTGTGAGTGACGGGATGCCAGTGATCAAGGGAAAAATTGAAAGTATCCGTTACCGCACTGATTTAACAAAAGTGGAAGTGTCAGGTTGGGCCTGTGAGGTGGGCGATCCGGGCAGTGCTAAAGTTTACCTGGCCGCCCTCAGACCTGTGGGTGGATACATCACAACCGATGTGGTCCAAGCCGATCAAACAAGCTCTGCTGAATCAAGACAGGTCTGCCAAACAAATTCCAACCATGGCTTTAAGGCCTATATTGGTTTAAGCTCTGTGGATACTTTTGAGCTTGAGGGAGCCCAAGTGAGACTGCACGCCTACGGTCCTTTTCGAAGTGCGGGCTCTGAGCTTATCCCAAACCCCATGAACTTAAAAGTACCTGAGATCACTGACGCCCAAAGAGACACACCTCCGCCCACTCCGCAAACAGAAATTAAAGGAGCCATTACTTCAATTGTTTATAATCCCAACACCAAAGCCGTCGATGTCATGGGCTGGGCTTGTGAAGTGGGTGTGGATGGACCAACAAAAGTGGAGCTTCTATTTCAACTTGATAGCGGCAGATACAGCAATAAGTACGCTGACACCACTTTAGAATCGAGCAACCAAGTTCTTGATGCCTGTGATTCCGGGGGCACTCATAACTTCAAGATCAGTCAAAATGCTTTTGTCAGTGATGCTCATACACTGCTCACCGATGGTAAACTGATCCTACAATTAGTGAACGGACCCAATGGCGAATTTAAAAACCCCATAAACCCAGACGCCTATAAAATTCCTGAAATTCCACAATTAAACAATCAAAACGAACTTATGGGTGCTGTCACAAGTGTCAACTATAACAACACTCGAAAAGAGCTGATCATTCAAGGCTGGCTGTGTGAAAAGGGTCTTGTCGGTTCTATTAAGTACCGTCTTGATGTTTTTCGACCAGAGCTTGGAAGCCGAGTGTCTTTGTCTCCTAAAACAGCACAGTCTCCGAGTTCCAACACGGTGAAAAATCAATGTGAAGCCAATGGACGTTTTAACTTCCAACACGTTCTCACCAGAGCCGATCTTGACAAATACCAGATTAAGCCAGGCTCTCATATCCGCATGTACTCTTACGCCAATAAAGAGGGTATGCCTAATAAGATGATCGGCAAAGACCAAAATTACCTGGTCCCTAACTACTAAAATTTTATTGAGGAGTGCACTTCGTGCTCCTCTTTTTCATGCCTCAAATATAGATTTACTGCACAGGTGTTCCGATAATTACAGTGATTCTCAACTTGATACAGTTTAATTGCAGCTTGAGCCCAAAATCTCGGTATGAATATTGCTCCTTAATAATACATCTACGGGAGGGATACTGTGGGAAAAAGATTTCTAATGTTATTATCTATATTAATGATGAGCTCAACGGGATTTATCTATCAAAATTGTGCACCTTTTGAGAGCCTTCAGAAAACAGAAAGTTTAGCTTCTAATGCAGTCAATGATTTTACCAGCTCTGAACTTTCATGTCGTTTCATTGGCGGGAATGCCCTGTCTACTGTTTTGACAAACACGCTCGGCCTGCCCGAGGGTGATGTGGCTATGCTTAATGAACAAGGGGAACCTTTAAAGAGCAATAACTGTAAAAGCTTTAATCACCAAAATGGCGGACGGGACTGTCTTTATCTTTCCGAGTACTCCAGCGAATTGAGCACACAGAGCTGTAACACTTCGACTTTCCGTCTTGTTGCTCAAATTTATACGAATGCTTGTGCTGAGAGTCTCAGTCAGGAAGAAAATGTTAACCGCTTGTTTCCGCAAGGCAGTGATAATTATACAACCATCCATCAGGCATTCACGGGGAGAACGCCACGAGGGGATGAAATTCAAATTCTTAAGGACCTATCCAAAGAGTTTGAAGTGGAGCAGGAAAAAATGACAGCCGTTTGTGCTGCCATCGGTTCAAGCCTTGCATCAATTAATAGTTTCTAAATTTATCGGGAGAATGGGGAATGAAGAACAAAAAGAAAACAACATTTGATCAACTCGACCTAGCTTTTGCACAATCTCGCAGAAACTTTGTCACTAAGTTAAGTTTTACTCTGGCCGCCGCTGGAGTCGCTAGTCAAACAAGACTGAGTCTTGTGGAAGAACTCGCACGCCAAATTATTCCACAAGCTCATGCCGACGATCTCGTGGCACCACAAAGATTAATCTTTATTGGAGTTCGCTCCGGAATTCCCATAATGCCTTTTGGAGCTCCGGATCTTTTCGCGCAGAGGGCAGAAGCCTTAACGCCGAATGTTCCATTTCAAGGCAGTCAATTCACTAAGGGAAAGAACGGACTTAATTTCAGTCCAGACTCTTTGCCTTTGAAAGCTCACGAAGACAATCTACTAATTACACAGGCCGTTCAAACCGAAGGTGGACACACTCGCATGTTTAACTTCTGGGAAGGGGGCCGAGGTCAGAACCAAGTCTCCCCTATCATCACACTTGCCAATCGAAATCCATCGGCCTCGGTGATTCCAGGGGTTCATTTTGCTCAAAACTCCAATGGCAACCGTGTGGTTGATCACAGAACAGGAAGTCTTCCCGATTTACTGACCACACACAACTCCACTTTTAAAGACAACTTTAAAAAAGCCACCCTAGCTTTTGACGATGATGCGACCAAAAAGATTTTAGAGGCCTCTGTTAAATTGACTCGACGCCAGGCTTTGAGAATGCAAGCCTCTATTAAAAATCCGTTAAATTATTCAGGAGATCAAAGTAAAGCCGCTGAGCTTCTTGGTTTCGATTATGTTCAAGCTCTCAACCCCACAGATATCAATAGTGCACTCAATGGCGGGGCCAATGGTACCTATCGTAACTTTGGTGAGGCTTTAGGACATACCCTAAAAGCCATGACATATAATTTGATAAACTCATCAACCATTGAACTCTCTATTGGTGACTGGCATGGCCGACGTGATATGACCTCAACAAGAGCTCACTACGCCGATGTCTCAGAAAAACTAGCGGCGGCCGTCGCCTATCTAAAAGCGACCCCCGACTTGCAAGGTCCTAATGGCACCACCCTGTGGGACACCACCACAATTGTCATTGGAAGTGAATTTAACCGTAACGATAGTACCTTTGGTAGAGACAATGGTGACGGTGGATCGCAAGGAACTTTGATCTTGTCGAAAAAGGTTCGTGGCGGATACTACGGAAAAGTCGATTACAACGGCAACGCCAATGCGGGAGGAAACCCAAGGATTCTCACTCACACAGGTGTGGATCGTACCTCGGGACAACTTCTCCCCAATGGTCAACGCAACTCAACCCGCCAGCTCTATCACACCATTAACAATATTATAGGTAACTCAAGCACAGCTTCTGAGGTCATCACAACTTATCTGGGGTAATATGAAACATCGGGGAATTTCGGGGATCATTCTAACACTTCTTACTCTATTGGTGCTCCTTTACCAGGGGTGCCAAGGAGGAAACGTGAACTCTTCAAGCACACTCACCTCTTTTAATGAGCCAGGGCCAGAGGAACTTGAACCAATCACTGAAGAACAGCGTCAGCAATCTTTTCGAAGAGTAAGCCTCATTTTTCTAAATCAAGCTCCGACTGCTGAACAATTGCAACAGGCTTCCAGTGAAAGTGGCTATAAACAGGCCATTGAGACCCTTGTCGACTCGCCCCAATTTGTCGCAAAGATGCGGAGTTATCACCAGGAATTTTTTGATATGAGTGGGCAAGATGGCGACATCAACATGAATGAGCCTGCAAACCTTGCCTCTTTTCTTGTGAAAGAAAATATGGACTTCCGCCAAATTCTTAGGGCGGATTATTGCGTGAACAATAACCTTGAAAAGGGCAACTGCTCAAGTTTTAATAACGATGCTGATCTGGCTAAGCAATTTGGAGCCGGGGTAGTGACCACACAAGCTTTCCTAAAAAAATGGGAAGGACCTTTTAACTTTCGGCGAACAAGTCATATGCTTCAAGCCTTTGCTTGCCATGACTATCCCGATGAAAGTGACCCGGGTCTTTTTCCAGAGGAAGTTTCTGAAAACGTGCAGACTTTTGCGTGCACGGACTGTAATCCCAAATGCTACTCCTGCCACCGAACAATGAACTCTAGAGCTTCTCTTTTTTACGACTTTGACACTTCGGGAGCATTTAACACAAACCCTGCTAATAATGTAGCTACCAAAAGAGATGACGGCAGTGTTTCCACTGTGGCTGATTTGCTCAACGAAGGTGTTAAACCACGCTTTCGGCAGCAAGAAGTGGCTAACTTAAAAGAGTACGCTTTTGAGCTCACTCGTGCTCCGAAGTTTCGCAAGTGTCTTGCCAAACGTCTGACTTTGTTAGCACTCGGCGCTCAAAGTCACGAAGGTGAGCTCCCCACATTGCTTAAAGATATTGATCAAGGATTAATCAGACACCAGTTTCAACTCAAAAGTTTCTACAAAGAACTACTAGGAAGTGATGAATATGTTATTCAATAAAAATTTCTTAACTTTGCTTTCAGTGATCACAATTTTGGCTTTTATGAATTGCGCGCCTCTTGTAAGTACTCGCTACGATAGCGAACTGCTCCTTAGCTCTGCCGCTCAAGAGGTGGGACCTGATGGAGTTTTATTTTCAGCTCTTCCTCTGGGTCAACTTTCTATCGATCGGGAACTTCCTTTTTTCGCCGATGAGGTTTTCTTCACCGAGCCTGTTAAACAGGTGATCTGGGATCACAATCTCAATGGTACGGCTTTCTGTGAGCAAAGTAGTGGTGAGACACCTTGGAGTGTTAAAATTCAATGCAGTGAACCAGGCACACTAAATTTATTTTTTATTGTCGAGTACGAATCGGGAGTGGATGAGAGTTTCTTGGCCTCTGTAGACGTGCTTGCTGAACCCACTGACGAGCCCATTGACGAACCGGTAGAGCCCGTTGAGCCTACACCCCTTAATGGCGAGATGCTCTATTCGACAAGTTGTGCGGGTTGCCACGGTAGTGGTGCCAATTCCACCAAAAAAGGACGCTCCGCCGGTCAGATTCAAAATGCTATTACCAACAACGTGGGCGGAATGGGAATTCTTTCCACATTGTCGGCTGAAGAGGTTGAAGCGATCGCAGATTACCTGGATGCGCTTTAAAGAAATGAGATTTTTATCTACCTAGACGGTTTCGGCAAGAGACCTCGGGTCTTTCGCGCAAACAAGCTTGATAGAGTGAATTTGAATCGGTTGAACGATGGTTCATGGCGCGTGGCTCTTCGTAAGGTCTTCCTGCACGGTTGTAACTGGCCGGCCTTCTGTCGTTGCTGCTGGCACATCCCATGAGACTCATAAGACCGATCAAGCAGATTGAATTAAGAATTCCTTTTCTCATTGTATTCTCCTGGTTAGTTCCTTCTTATCGGCGCTTTTAGCAAAGCATTTAACTGGATCTTAATCTGAAACAGAGCCTAAGAGATTACAAAATATTACCTTTGATTAATCCGATATGACTTAGGGCTAGTCTCCTTTTCGTTCTAAAATTGCAAAATCCTGGTTGCTCCAAACAATACGGTAGCCATTTTTTTGCGCCCAATTATCTACAAATAAAACAGACTCCTGAGAGATTTGTGAGTGAGGAGGGATAATTTGTCCATTCCCCCAATAATAGGACTGAGTATTGGTAATAGCTCGGAATAGAAAGCGTGGGAGTTTTTCCCCTTTTTTCTGACGAAAATAAAAAGCCATGGCTTTGACCCCTTGAATGGTCGGCCATGGGTTTTCCAGATAACTTTTAGTGCCCGTGAGGTAGTAAAATAGAGGAACACTATTATAGGCCAAGGTGACGTCGCCGGGTTGAACGTATTTTTGCGACTCTTTTAAGAATTCCCCAAAGCTTTTCACTCTTTGCTGGGAACTTTTTACTCCCTCTAGACTCTCCACATTGAATTCAGTATTGAGCTTTTCCCAATGAGGAATATCGCGGTAGGGACTTGAGGGAACCACCCAAAAACTCAACAAAACAAGAGGCATTAGAGATATAAAAAAACAAACGATGAGGCCATTTCTACTTGGTGATTCTTTTTCATAATCTTGAAATATTTGTTTGAGCAAAACCACTTGAGCAGGAAGAGTAAACCACTGCCCCAGATGAATATTTAAAAAACCCACTCCCGATCCTGCAATACTAAAAAGACTCACTGTTATAAAAATCCACTGAATGTAGAAAATTTCAAGATAGGGAATCTCTTCGCCTCTTATTCTTTTAAGCACAACCGCTATTGTGGTGAAAATAGCTGTGAAGATAGAAAAGCTTCCAATGGCAGCACGGAGGTTATTTAAATTTCCATCAAAGATAAAAAAGCCCATCAAGGTTAAGACGACAAGAACGGCCATAGCATAAAAGGTCTTTTGTTTTCTTTGCTCAAAAAATCGAAAGCCCCAAAAACTGAGGCAAAGAAATGCCAGATAACCCAGCGCCCATGACCAGCGCCAAAACAGATGTTTGACATAAAGGTTTAATAAAAACTTTAACCCATGCTCTTGTTGAACGGGCACATCTTCTACCAATCCAAACATGACTTTCAAGCTATGAACATAATTGTCCCACAGCCCACTTAAGGCGGTAAGAATTAGAAAAAAAGCCATCCCTACTAGAGTCGCCCCCCAAAGAGAGACGAGTCTTTTAAAGCCCCGTGACTTTTTTAAAAGTAAGAGATCAAAAATAACTGGAACTAACGGGAAAATAAAAAAAGCAAATAGAGATGGGAAGCGACTACCGAAAGTCATTCCAGCCAAAAGAGCATAACAAAAAAGCCACTGCCATTGGGGCTTATCTCGGTAAGTCAAAAAACAAAGTCCACCAAGACTTAGAAAAAAAGCACCAAGATTGGTGTAATAAAGAATTTCTAGGCGTCCACCCACAAGAATGAGCCCAACAAGTAAGGTCGCAATAGTGGCTTGATTTGTAGTGAGCCATTTTTTTAAAAAGAGCTTAACAAAATAGGAAAAACCAACAACAAGAAAACACCAACCAAGCCCTGCCCCTAAAAGCCCCAAGGGGGAAACGAGACTAAGCCATAGTCCCCCTAAAAAGTCAGAGAACCAAAGGGCGGTGGATTGAGACTCTCCAAGAAGAGTCAATTGCTGTTGATAGAGATTAAAACCCGAATCGGTAACATCGAGACCCCGTCTTGCTAGTAAGAAACTATAGAGGAAAAGAATTAGGTAGCACAGGCCTGAAAGAAGTCCTGAGGGAAGTGACCTTAATTTAGTTAGAGTTTTTTCTGACATTCCTTGTAGGCGATTTTTTTCTCTTTGTAGCAATTCTTTCGATCACCATCACACTGATATCGCCATCCCCGCTTTATCTTACACTGCTCAAGAGAAGATTGGGATGGAACATTGGCAATTTTACGACCAGTCTCTTTGGGAAACTCGATCTTAGCTTCCACTTTCTTAGTCCTTGGTCCTGCAAACAGAGCGGGTACACTCAAACAGGCAAAAGCCAAACAAAATTGCAAAAAACTCATTCCAAAAGATTTGTTCATGCTTTAGGCATCGGAAGGTTCTGGCTTTTTCTTTACAGCCATCTTCTTCATCAGCTTTTGACCCATTCTCACTTTTTTACGTTTTTGATGAATAAGACCCCAGCTTTCTTCAAACAACAAGACCACGGTGCTGCCCAAATGAAAGGTGCCGAACTCTTCCCCCACTTGCAAAGGACGCCCCTCATTGTAGGACCGATGAACCACCTCTCTTTTTTTCAAAAGATTGGTTTTGATATTGGGATCAAAGCGAAAGGACATAGAGCCCACATTGGTGGCCCCCACCATGACCATAATCACCTTGCCTCTCTCGCATTCAATGCCTGTCACCACTCGTTCGTTAAGGGAGTAAAGGTTTTTGATATTTTTGACACTCCAATGATTCACTGGCCAGAGTTCTCCGGGCACGACAGTGGACCATTTGATTTGGCCTGTCACCGGTGAATGCACGCGGTGGTAATTATGGGGAGCCAAATAAAAGGTAAAAAAAGAACCCGTCTTAAAATCATCATCCCAAGGATTGTCCGGCACAAATTCATCAACACTGTAGGACTTTCCTTTGGCTTGAATAAGGAGTTCCGAGTGAATTTTCCCGGACTCAATCAAGAGCCCATCACAGGGATTCACTAAGTCAGCCTCAATGGGCCTAGCCTCTGGTTTGAGTTTACGAGAGAAAAACTCACCCAAACTTTCGTAATCCTCAATAGGCTTTTCGATTTCAGAGAGATCGATCTCATAATAGCGAGCAAACTTTTTTATCAGTTTTCTATTGAGACTCTTAGGGATTTTTAAGTGGGCCATTCTCCCTAAATAATGGCTCATCCATTTTTTAGGGAGCTGGGGCATAATTTGATCGTAAAGCCAATCGTTCACAGCTGGAGACATGATCACACCATTCCTTGAAAAAAACTCTTAGGCAAGCGTTAGCCTATATTTTTTCTAGGAAATGAGCTAGTGTAAATCCTATGGCAAAGCACATCAATAACCTGAAAGTGGCTCTCAATGAAGATTTAGAGGAAAAGCTCCGTCTCTTAGAGCCCGACTTTGGCCATTACAGAATCCTAAAAAAATCCGTCGACGCCCGCACCAAACAAAAACTCCACTGGGTTTATAGCGTTGAAGTTTTTGATAAGGGGGAGGACCCAGAGCCTCTTTTTGAAATGCCTGAACCAATTTCCACCTCAGAAAGACCTCTTATTGTGGGCACGGGCCCTGCGGGCCTTTTTGCCGCCATTCGCTTGGCTGAAAGAGGGATCGCCTGTGACCTTTTCGAGAGAGGTTCGGTGTGTGAAAAAAGAATTCTCGCCATTAATAAGTACTGGCGCTACGGAAAACTCGACGAAGAAGACAATGTTTGCTTTGGCGAAGGAGGAGCGGGTCTTTATTCTGATGGTAAATTAATCACTCGAATCAAGTCCCCCTTCATTCCCTACGTGATGAAACGAATGGTGGATTTTGGGGCCCCTCCCGAGGTGGAGTACCTGGCTAACCCCCATATTGGGTCCAATAAAATTCGTCGTCTCATCCCAAAGATGAGAGAGTATCTCTTACAAAGAGGCTGCAAAATTCACTTTAATACCAAAGTGACTGACTTTCTTTTTGAAAACAAACAAATTACAGGGATCAAAACAGATAAGGGCGAAAGCTTTCACTCTCCGTTCGTGGTTCTCGCCACAGGGCACTCAGCCGAAGACATCTTTTATAAACTGCAAGAACACAAAGTGGAGATGGAAGGAAAATCTTTTGCCATTGGCCTTCGGGTCGAGCATCCACAGGACTGGGTGAATCGCACACAGTATCGGGAGTACTCGGATCATCCGGAGCTTGGAGCCGCAAACTATAAGCTCACCTACCACAACAAACGAGAAAACATTGGAGTCTACTCTTTTTGCATGTGTCCAGGGGGCTATGTGCTTTCAAGTGGTACAGAAAAAGATGGAGTGGTCTCCAATGGAATGAGTAACTTTAATCGCAACTCCCCTTACGCCAATGCCGCCATTGTGGTTTCTATTGATCACGACAAACATTTTAAAGGAGATCTTTTCGGAGGCCTTAAATTTCGCCGCGACTTGGAAAGAAAATCTTTTGAAGAGGTACAAAAAAAAGAAGGAGGACATAAACTTCCTGCCCAAAATATGATTGATTTTTTAACCAACCAGAACCATCGAAAAGAGCTTAAAGGTTCTTCGCCTTCCGGCCTGCAACCTGTAAGACTCGATCAACTTTTTCCTGACAATATCTACCTCCATTTGGTGGAAGCTTTTGAGAGGTTTCAAAAAAAGATGGATGGATTTATTGATTCCAAAGCCAACCTCTACGGAGTTGAAACCCGAACCTCCTGTCCTGTTCGTGTGTGTCGAGATCGGGACAGTTTAGAGTCTACCAGTCACAAAGGGCTTTACCCTTGTGGCGAGGGGGCGGGGTTTGCTGGTGGAATTACTTCAGCGGCTTGCGATGGAGTGCGGGTGGCCGACTCGATTGCTGAGTCTTTAAGCTCCTCAAAAGCTCAGGTCCAATGATTTCTTTTATGTGTTAAAACGGCCTCAACATAAGCATTGACCCCTTCGGCGCTGGTGACTAGACTTTTGGATGTAATATCAATTTCTAAGGGGGATTCATGTTAAAAAAGATAAGCTTGGTTTTATGCTTGCTCCTTCCCGCCGCTCAGGTTTTTGGGGAAGACATTTCACTAACCATCGAAGAGTATGATGTGATTCGCAAGAAAGCATCCATTCTTGTTTTAGATCAAAGCCAGGTGCCTCTTGGAACAGTGATCCGCGTTCATAGTAAAACCGGAACATGTGAAGTGAAAATCACAGAAAAAGTCAGTGATCATCTTATTGGCTCCACCAGAGGGTGCACCGAGTCAACCCTCACTCCCGGCATGAAGCTTGCCTACACCCCCACTCAAACTTGGGAAGCTCCCACAACCTACAGAGAGCCTGCCAGCACGACTTCCATGGACTACAGAGGAGACGACGCCCTGGATGAAATCTTAGATCGCACCACTTTTTATATTGGTCACAATTTCGCCAGCGAGCTGGAAGGAAATGTGGGCACAAGCTCCAACGCCGCTATCTCTGATCTTGAAGGAGACACCGCTCTCTCTCTTGGTATCAAGGGGCGCATTTATGATTTTACGGATCGTTTCTCTTTTGCCGCAGAACTTGGTTACGAGTCCCCTCGGACAATGGATCAGGCCGTTTACACAACTAATGCTGGCACCAACGAGCAAGGCACTGTGGGCTTTTCCCCGCGTCTCGTATTATGGCATGTGGCAGCCCTTGGACAATTTGCCGTGATGGAAAAAATGAACGCTTTTGGTGGAATCAATATCGCACTTCCTAGTGTTGAAAACGCTCCTTTTAGCCTTTCTGGAAATTTAGGTTTTCAAGGCGGAGCCAACTACCGCATCATTCCCAATGTGGCCATCGAAGGCCTTGTTAAGATCATCAATATGGATCTTCGCAACAACCTGGGGCAAGAAAACAATGTTAGCCTCTCAGGGGTTGAGCTCAGAGGACGTTACTTCTTCTAAGACTTTTCAGAAATCAGTTTAAACTTCAATAAGACCAGAGCCGCAAATCTCACTCTGGTCTTTTTTTTATGAAGCAACAATCCCCACAAATCACCACATAATCGTCAGTCCCTCTTAATTCCAAAAACTTTTGGGAGCCTTTAAAGTGAAGCAGAAACTTTAGGAGGTTTTAATGACATATTTAAAAACATCACTCATAGCCGCTTTGGCTTTATTTATTTTTTCAGAACCCACCCTTGCAAACACACCCGATGACAAAGATCGCCTGACGGGTATTATGCAATGCCAGCTTAAAGCCGACCGAGACATGGTATTAGAGTATAGCGCCTACCGTGGCTCAGGACGACTGGTGGCCAAAAAAGGGGGCGAAAAAGTGATGACAAGAGATATATTTCTTCTTGAGGGTCAACGCTGCTCTGCCTATTCCGGAACTTGTCACACGGTTATCAATGCGCCCTTGCGTGTAGGAAATGAGCTTCAGTTTTTCGTCAAGCAAACCGGAGAAGTCTACAACTTCCCAGACATCTTTAATCTCACCGTTAATGAAGAAACCATTGAAGTGCAAGACACTGAAGAGTTTGACTCCTCCCTTCACTTGGCAGTGGGTTATGAAGGCGCACCCGCTCCTCTTAACGAGCGTGGAAAGCTCGATATGATTTGTGAAGGAACTCTCTACCGCGCTAACAAATAAGTGAGTTTCTAAGTCTAAAGGTTAAACTTCGAGAGATCGTTTTGCTTTTTTCACTCAAGTTTGCCTTTAGACTTTTTTCCAAAGCGCCTGTCATTCTGAGGGCTCTGTCATTCTGAGCGATCTGTCATTCTGAGCGAAGCGAAGAATCTATCGCCACTGAATTCACGTTATCAATCAAAGCTCTCGGCAGTAGGTCCTTCGCTACGCTCAGGACGACAATTTGGAGTTATGGCAATTCTCTCCAATTATTATTCTGAGGGTTCTGTCATTCTGAGTGCTTTGTCATTCTGAGCGGAGCGAAGAATCTATCACCACTGAGTTTGCGTTTTTAACTGTAGTCCTCGGTAAAAGATTCTTCGCTACGCTCAGAATGACAGATCGCTCAGAATGACAAAGCACTCAGAATGACAACGGGCTCAGAATAACAATGGGCTCAGAATAACAATGGGCTAAAATTTCTAAATTTTAAGAGAAAACTTGTTCAATGATCTTGGGAAGATCCTTAAGCATTAAGTCTGGAGTGGTGCGCTTTCTTCTTTGACTCCCCAGCAGACGATGCACTCCAACTCCCGCGCAGGCCGCATCCACACTACTCAACCCTTGAGCCATAAAAGAGGCAATGATTCCCGCTAGAATATCCCCGGAGCCTGCCACTGCAAGAGAGGTTTCATTCCAGTCCGTGATCCAAGTTTTTTGCTGACAAATAAGCGTATCGTAACCTTTTGCTACAACCACAGCGGAAGTTTCATGATTCAGTTTTTTTGCTCTCTCAAGCTTTGTGAGTCCCTCCTCTTCAATCATTCGACTGAGCTCTCCGGTATGAGGTGTGAGTACAACATTTGAGTTTTTGAACTCTTTTAAAAGTTCTAAGCTTTCCTGATTTAAAGCCCCCCCATCAAGAAGAATTTTACGATCCGTTTTTAACAATTCATCAAAATCTTCTATAGAGAGATCCCAACCTGGCCCCAAAACAAGGGCATCACTATCCGAGTCTGAAAGCAAAGAGGTCAGTTTTTTGCCCCCACCATAAGGGCGAAAAACAAGTGATGGATGCTCGATTTGACAGTCCTTAATTAAACTCTCAGGACAATAAACTTCAACATAACCGGCTCCGCTGAGCTGAGAGGCCTTAGCAGTCATCAAAGCGGCTCCTGGGTAGGTTTCACAAAGAACCACACCCACCTTACCGCGTTTGTATTTATGCACCTGAGCACTTCTGGATATTTTATCGAGAAAGTGGGAGGGCTCCGGGAGACAAAAAAATGTTTGTTGAAATTTTGAGACTCTTTGTGAGATGGGACCGACTCCAATCACGTGACTGATTCCACATTGCTCTTTTCCGGGAAAGAGTAACAGTCCTGGCTTCAAGCACCCAATGGTGAGAGTGTGTTGAGCCTGAAAACAAGGCTCGTATGTTTTGCCAGTCGTCCCATCCACTCCGCTTGGGATATCAATACTTATTTTTAAGAGGTTATTTGTACTATTGGCTTCACTCACCCACCGAGAGGCCTCGCCTCTTAAGTCACTATGAATACCGATTCCAAAAAGAGCATCCACACAAACCGAGGTTTTCTCTAAGCTAAAGTCTTTTTTGATCACTGAAGAAAGTTTTTTTAAATAATGAGCCCTGGCAGAGTTGACATCCTCCGGGTCCGACTGGGCTAAAACAAACACCTCAATGGAATAATTGTGATTCAATAATTTAAGAGCTAAAGAAAGACCATCATTGCCATTGTTTCCTGGCCCCACCAGAATTGATATAGTTTGCTCTTTAGAAATATTATTTTCAAACCACTTGAAGAGACTTTCACCGACAAGGTCTAAGACCTCTTTTAAATCAAGAGAGTCTAAAAGCTCCTTATCAAGCTCTTCTACTTCTTCAGGACTCAGTAGAGGTTTTGACAATAAAGTCTCCTTTAATTGGCGGGGCTAGGCTCATCCTCGCTGTCATCTTCTGTAGAATCACTAAAGGGATCAAAGGTTTCAAAAGAATCATCACCCTCGGAGTCGGCCTGAGCCTGTACACTCTCTTCCACTTCACCATCAGCTGGCGGCTCGGAGATTTCAATTTGGTTATCAGGATGGAGCTCTTCGCTACCGGCCTGCATAGTGGCCTCTTCGCTTGACTCACTCTCAGGCTCAGAGAGAGGAAGATTGTTTTCCTCAGCGAGTGAGTCCTCACTTTCTGATTGCTCGTCTTTGAGTTCCAATTCTTCGTCTCTTGCCATGGTGTCGGCATCAATCAAATTTTCTGTTGTTAACTTTGAAAGCTCACCTGTTAAACTCTCACCACTTGGGATCAGCTCATCGGGCCTATCGGCCTCATTCTCTCCGGCTTCTTGTTCACTCTCAAGCGCAGCGGCTTCTGCTTTGGCTTGTTCAGCGGCTTCTTTTTCAGCCTGCATTTCTTCTAACTTTTTGTCGTATCTTTCAAGCCACTTCACATCTTTGGTTTCTACTTCTTCACCAACATCTAAAGCTTCACGAATATCACGGGCACGATCACGGTCTCGCTTCTCTTTCTGGCGACGTTTTTCTTCTTCAAAAAACTCAGAGGAAGTATCAATACCCTCAAGTGTATCTTCAATTTTTGTAAGCTCTTCTTCTCCCTCGGAGTAGTTCCCTTGATAATCCTCAGAAAGACTTTCAGTCACATCACTGAGTTTTTCGTCCTCTTCTTCAATACCGATACCATCGGGCAATAACTGATCGATCTCATCAAGCGAAGGAAGCTCTCTTAAATTTCTAAGACCAAAAATTTCAAGAAACTTTCTAGTGGTTCCATACTGCATGGGCTTTCCGGGAAGCTCACTTTTGCCTTGAAAGTTTACAAGATTTTTTTCCATCAGTGCGCGCACTAAGTGGCCAGACTCCACCCCACGAATTTCATCAATTTCACTTTTAATAATGGGTTGCTTGTAGGCAATAATGGACATCACCTCCAGAGCCGGACCAGAGAGTCTAAAAGGTTTGGCTTTACCAAGTTTTCTTAGAAAATCGAGATTGTCGACTTTTGTTCGAAGCTGCCAACCACCGTTGATTTCCTCAAGGCTCACCCCACGGGCCGGATCGGCATAAACAGATTGTAGCTCTTCAAGCGCTTTTTTAATGTCTTTGGTTTTAAAAGTGGTTCCTTTAAAAACCGTTTTAAAAGTTCCGATCCCTAGAGGCCTTTCAGACGCAAAAAGCAGACTTTCAATAATGGAAAGAGCCTGGTTTTGTTCTACGAACTCTTTTGTGTCATCTTCGATCAACTCAAGATTTTCTTCATCCTCATCGTCATCTCTTGAGGCTTCCATCTCCGTTTGGGTTTCTTCTTCACTCTCAGGACTTTCTTCCTCAGAACTCAAAGCCTCCAGTTTTTCCTCATTATCATCTGAACTGGCTTCTATAGTGGAGTCTGTATCATCATCAGCTAAAGCTTGGTCCAATTCGTTTTCAGCCTCACTGGCTTCAAGAACTTCTTCGTTTGTATCAGGAGAGTTTTCATCATCAGTCTCTTCGATAAAGTCCATAGAGGCTCCCGCCATTTCGATAGAGTCCATGACTTTTTCCAAAACCTCAGAGTCTTTCTTTTCTTCTTTTTGGTTCTTTTTACTTTTCTTAGATTTCTTATTTACTTTTTCCTGACTCGTCATGAGATGGTCCCCTTGTCCGCATGATCTTCGTTGTCGTTTAATTCTTGAGCGCTGGTGTTTTCCTCAGAGGGCTCACTCAAGGCCAACTCTTCAGCACTCACTGACTCTTGCAAGCTCACAGTCTCAGGCTCTGATCCTGGGCCCTCTTCATCTTGGCTTGGCGTTAAATCCTCAACCTCTTGTGCCTCTTCCTGGCTAGCCACTTCTAAAGCTTGCTCTTTCACGGAAGCCTCAGTGACGTCTTCTGGGCCAGATTCGTTTTCCATTTCACTGGAGTTTCTTAAGGCCTGTAAACTTTCATCATGACTCGCCTGAAAAGGGCTCTCTTCTTTGATATCGAGCTCTTCTTCGGCTTTAAGGATGTCATCATCACTGGCCATATCAAAGCTTTCTCCGTCTTCAGAGTTTTCTTCGCTCAGCTCATCACTATTATCGTCATCTTCTGCAGAGGCCACCATTTGCTCGGCCTTTTCAAAAGCCTCCTCTTGAGCTTCTTCCATCAGGCGGTCGGCGGTTTGCTCAGAAGCGCCTGAGTCGTACTCTTCCACACGCTCCACGGACTCTAGGGTGATTTCTCGTTTGGCCGTTAAATAAATGTCTCCATAAACTTCTGCCTGATAAACGGAAACAAGGCCCATCTTCCCCATCTCTAGGCAGGAAAGAAAGGTGATTAAAAGCTCCTCTTTGGCTTCTTCAACACTGGTCAGAAGATCGCGCATAAGAACCCTTTGCCCCACGACAAACTTTTCTTTCATCTCCATGATTCGACCAGCAATGGAGCGAGTTTTCCTGGCCACTTTATGAATGGCTTTTTTCATTTTTCTTACGGAATTTCGATAATGAGCAATTAGAGAAAAAAGTCCGCCCTCATCAAGAATGATCTCGCCTTCTTCATCGGAATGGAAGTTTCTTCCTTTTCCACGGCGATAGACATCGCGCCCTAAGAGAGGTCTTTCATAAAGTTTTTTTGAGGCCTCTTGAAACTTTTGATACTCGATCAAGCGTTCGACGAGCTCTTTTCTAGGGTCTTCCACCTCGTCTTCTTCCCCTTCCTCATTGTAGTTGGGAAGAAGCATTTTTGATTTGATCTGAATGAGGGTAGCCGCCATGGCAATAAAGTCGCCGGCCACTTCAAGATCAAACTGTTTCATCTTTTTGATATATTCCAAGTATTGAGAGGTAATCAGTTGGACATCGATATCAAAGATGTCCATCTCTTCCTTGCGAATCAAATAAAGCAGTAGACCCAGAGGTCCTTCAAATTGTGGGATATGGATAGATAAATTCACAGGCCTCCCAAAGAGATTACGAATTGCCAGGAAGATTCAACAATTAAAATTAATGGATAAGCAATGTAACGGAAAAGTCCGGAGATAATCAACACCATCAATCCAATTTGAAGATGATTTTGATAATCTTCGAGCCAACGGTTCCAGTGATAGGGTAAAAAACGAGCTAAAATTTTTCCACCATCCAAGGGATGAAGAGGAATCAGGTTAAAAAAGGCAAGAACCACATTAAGCATCAAGAAAATTCTCATCATTGAATAAAGTGGAGAATTAAAGGGCACCTCGATCACATGCACCATCAGCCCAAAAACGAAAAGACCCACAATAAATAAAAGAATGTTCGACATGGGGCCGGCGAGCGCCACCCAGAACATATCGTTTTTGGCATCTTTTAAATTTCTTGGATTCACCGGCACTGGCTTAGCCCATCCAAATAAAAAAGGAACGTGGGTAACGATCATTAGGACCGGTAAACCAATGGTTCCAATCCAATCGATATGAGGAAGAGGATTCATGGTGAGTCGCCCCATCATCTCGGCTGTGTTGTCGCCTCTCATTTTAGCGACAAAACCATGGGCGAACTCGTGAAAACACAGCGCGAACAGGAACGGGGGTAAGAACAAAGCAATACTAATCAGAGTTTCCATTGGATCCATAGGAAAACTCTAGCCCAAAGGCTTAGGGCTGTCCACACCGCAAACCCGGGATTTTCCAGTTTTTTTGCACTGATATTGAGCAGATAAGCCCCCGCTATTTTGAATCTGAGGCTCGTTTGAGCAATATGAGCTTTTGGCACTTTTTGGAGTCATTTAAATAGGCACGAATTATGGCTAGAATTTCGGGCTCGGATTTTTAATTTTCCTCCAATCGACGTTAGAATAAGGAGGTGAAATACGTTCTTGCTGTTCTACTTTTGCTCTCTCCCCTCTCCCTTTTCGCCGCCTACGGAAATTTCAATACGGTCTTAATCGGTGAGCAAGCTTCGGGAATGGGTGGGGCTTACACTGCTATGAGTGGAGACTCCTCCTCCTCAGGATTTTATAATCCCGCTTCCCTGGTAAAATTGAGTGGAACCGACATCTCAGCTTCGGCCACCCTCTTTAATAAATACGACACCACTTACGGTGAGGGACAAAACTTTCTAGACGCTGGGGAAAGAGTGAACCGCGGCTTTTTTAGAACTCTCCCCTCTGCAATAGGAAACGTTTACCGCTGGAAAAAGTGGGCCTTTGGATTCAGTATTGTGGTTCCAGACTACGACTTTTTCTCTGGGCGCTTGGCTGATGGACCTAACAAACAATCCCATCTCAGCTACACCGACGAGAGCCTATGGAGCGGGATTGTAGGCTCCTATAAAGCGAGTCCCAATGAAAGTTTTGGAATCTCTCTTTACTATACGGCTCGAAGCCTCATTCGCTCCACCCTGGATCGAACCATTGTTTCGCCCGCCCGAGAAATCATCACCACTGAAGAAAAAAGCATTAAGCATAACGGAATCGTCATGGTTCTAGGCTACCTTTGGGACATCAACCCCAAGTGGTCCTTTGGCACCTCTATTCGCCCTCCGGCTCTGAGTATTTCAGGGCAGGGTTCTTTTTATCAAAACGTCACCGACACGGCCAACCTGCCCAGTGAAAGCATTCAAATTAGAAACGCGAGCGCTAAAACCTATATTCCCCCGCGCTACTCTTTGGGCTTTGTTTATCGACCCACAGCAGACCTGACCCTTTCACTGGATGGTAAGTACTACCTCGGCCACTCCTATCAGGATATGGATGTCCCGCAGGCAGCCGATCAAATCAACCACGTCGACACATGGAACGCTTCCCTTGGGATGGAAATGAAGTTCAGAGACCCTAACTTCAACTGGCGTCTTGGGGTCTTTACCAATAACTCTTCCATGGCCGAAATTCCTGAAAACCCCACTGAGCGCGTGGGAGAGCGTATGCAGCTTTACGGTTTTTCAACCAACGTTAATTTTTTAGTGTCCGAGCACTCCAGCTACACCCTAGGGGGCTTTTACTCGGGCGGAAATGGTAAAAGTGCCCAAATAACAGGAAACCAACTCACCCGCCTTGATAAAACCCACCATATTTTTTCTCTTCTTATTTCCACCTCCTACCAGTTTTAGGCCCTTTAGAGGCGCCTCTCACTGCACCCCGAATTGACTTTTCTCCAGTCCTTTTAAATAAATGGGCCATCAATTCCTATCAAATCCGTTGAAGGTTAAGGAGAAAAGAAATGAGCCAACCCGCTATTACTACCTGGAGTGAAGACGAAAAAGCCTTTCGCATGGCGATCCGTGAGTTCGCCGAGTCCGTGATCAAACCCAAAGTTCACGAAATGGACAAGAACCAACAGATGGACCCTGAAATTGTTCAGCAACTTTTTCAAATGGGACTTATGGGTATCGAGTCTCCTGAGAAATTTGGAGGAGCCGAGTCCTCTTTTACGATGGCTTGTATCGCCATTGAAGAATTAGGAAGAATTGATGGATCGGTTTCTGTTCTTTGTGACGTACAAAATACTCTTGTAACCAACGCTTTCCTTAATTACGCCAATGAGGAAATGAAAGAAAAATATCTTCCAAAACTCGCGAGCGAATGGGTGGGAGCCTACGCACTCTCAGAGAGTGGTTCAGGTTCCGATGCCTTTGCTCTTGGTTTAAAAGCCGAGGATAAAGGAGACAAATACGTTCTTAATGGTCACAAACTTTGGATCACGAACGGAAAAGAAGCGAGCCTATTCTTGGTTTTCGCCAACCTTAATCCCGAGGCTGGCTACAAAGGTATTACCGGCTTTATCGTTGAAAAAGATTTCCCTGGTTTTTCCGTGGGTAAAAAAGAAGACAAGCTTGGAATCCGCGCAAGCTCCACTTGCGAACTTCTTTTCGAGAACTGTGAAGTTCCCAAAGGAAACATCATCGGTGAAGTGGGTAAAGGTTATAAAATTGCTATTGAAACACTGAACGAGGGCCGCATTGGAATTGGGGCTCAAATGATCGGTATTGCACAAGGCGCTTACGAAGCCGCTTTAAACTACGTGCAAGGTCGTGAACAGTTTGGAAAACCATTAGCAAAGTTTCAAGGCATTCAATTTCAACTGGCTGAAATGAGAACCGAACTTGAGGCCGCGAAACTGATGGTTTACAACGCCGCAAGACTCAAAGACTCCGGTGAAGATTTTATTAAAGAGGCCGCGATGGCCAAGCTCTTCTCTTCGCAAGCTGCAGAGAAAATTACCTCCCTTGCCATTGATCTCTTCGGCGGAAATGGTTTTACTACCGAGTACCCTGTCGAGAAATACTGGAGAGACGCCAAAATTGGCCAGATCTATGAAGGAACGACCAATATGCAAAAGCAAACCATCGCCAAGTTGGAGATGAGTTAACCATAAAGAAAACCCAGTGCTACCTTTCATTGAGGTGGCACTTAATCAAGGTTCAAGAAGATCTCACTGGCTATAGGTCCTTCGGCTCCGCCTCAGGACGACAATCGAGAATTCTGTCATTCTGAACATTCTGTCTTTTTGTCATTCTGAACATTCTGGCTTTCTGTCATTCTGAATATTCTGTCTTTTTGTCATTCTGAGCGTAGCGAAGAATCTGTCGCCACTAAGTTTCCGTCCCTACTCTTAGTCCTTTACGGGAAGTCTTCTAGCCTTTCCACTCCTATCCTATCCCATCGCACCCTCTGGAAAAACCACTCTGTCGTTCCCACACAACCCATAAATGCCCCATCTGACGGCCTTTCGCGGAAAGTGTCTAAATTTTTCAAAAAGCCAGGCCTTAGTCCTAAGTAATCTAAAAAATTTAGCTTTCAGCTAAAAGTTTGTAAAAAACTTATCAAAGTCTTTAAGACTTTGTATCAGTCCACCGTACTTAAGGGCATGAAAGCAAGACTAAAGTTATCCACCCTTGTCCGCATCAGTTTAACATTAGGGCTTCTCATCTTGGCCCTTCCCTCACAAGCCTTCGAGCAGTACTGGCAATGTTCCAGTCGGCAAGGCGGCGATTGGAGTTTTGGAAGAGCCCCTTCTATTTGTCTGGTCGACCATATGCAGACCCAAGATTTTGTGAAGTCTCAATATGATCCAATTCTTTTCAAAGACTCTCTTTCACGAACTAATGAAAGAAAAAGATATATCACTGAACTCAATGCGCTCGCAAAAGAAGTGGCGCGCTACTATTTACAAAAAAGAAAACCCGGAGTGAGCGAGGCAGAAATCGCCGCCTTCACGAAAGGTCTTCTCACTTTGATGCATCAAGAAACCGTTTGGTCCCATTACCGTAGAAGCACTGACGGTCGAGTGCGCTATATGAGAGGTGATTTTGGTCACGGTCATGGACTTATGCAGGTCGATGATCGCTCCCACCAAACCGCACTCCTGCAGGGAAAGGGTGCTGACCTAATTCATAATATGATGTACGGCCTCGATGTCTTTTATGGTGAGTGGCAAAGAGCTCCAAGCCAATACTGTGTGAATGGGCCCACGGATTATAAGAATCGTATTCGCTCGGCTTGGGCCGCTTACAACGGTGGACCCGGACGCATTTGTCGTTGGACAAGCACGACCGGAACCTACGCGCACCACGACAAGGACTTTTTAAGTAAGCTCAACAATCAGGTTTTTAAAAACTATGTTACCACTGAAAATAAAGAAACCGCTCTTAACGTGCAGTGTTTGAGCGAAGGCTCCCGTCCCTGTGCCAATACAGGCACCAGCACAAAACCCGTTCAACCAAAAGAGGGTCAGCTTTATCAAGTGGGCTCTGGTTTTTACTGTCTCGTTAAAGGCGATGAACTTCAGTGTGTGGATCGTTTAAACGACGTTAATTGCCTTAACTTACGAGATAGCACCAACTATGCCTCGCAAGGTAGCCTTTCTGAGGAACAGTTAAAAAACTTCTCCATTCGCCATTACGATCGCAACTCGATTTGTCAGGCTTCCGTGGATGGTCTAATTTCTATTAGCTCCGAAATTGAACTTCAAAAAAGTATTAACTTAAGAAGGACACCCGCTGGAGAGTTAGCCACGACGGTTCCTCAAGGCAGCAAACTTAAAATTCTTGATTTTGAAGTGACCAGCACGGCCGAGCAATTTCGGTACTACAAGCTTAATTACGAGGGAGTTGAAGGCTATGTTTACGCCGGTGATCTTTCCTCTCACCCTGAGTGGGCTGTGGAGGTAGAAGATATGACCTCTGGAAGCCTCTTAGCTAATATCGGTGAAAGTCTAGAAGTCAAAGCCCCTTACGGAATCAATCAACGAGCCACTCCTAATGGACGCTATCTGCAGCGAATTCCTGTGGGCACTCAGGTGCAAGTTCTTGATCGTATCGTTAGAGGAAACGCGAACTATCTTTATTATAAAGTCTCTTATAACAACTTAACCGGTTATATTTACTCGGGTTACTTAACCAATTTAGAGAGTGTTTCTTACTGGACCTCAAAACTTGATAACAAGAAATCTCTGCTTTCGCTTTCTCAAAACCAAGCTTATCAGTACTTAAAAGAGTGCCCTGAGAGCTCTTGCTCCTACTCTGAGGCTTACCTTGAATCCGATAAAGAAAACGATCAAGTTGAAGTGGTGGAAGAAAAGTCCGGTTGGTCTCTTGTGGTTAACCGCACTAAAAATAAAAAGGGATGGATTCGCAACTCACAACTTGAGCAAAATCACTAAGGAGTTTCGGTCATGTTAAAAAAGGATCACTTTATTTACCTTGCCCCTGCCGTTCTATTTATGGCAGGTGCCGTCCTAATGTTTTCCAATCAGGACCCAGCCTCTACAGCTGAAAATTATCAGCAAAGCCCTCAACCCAGAGTTGAAAGATCCGTCGCTTCCAAGAAAAAGGAAGCCGCTCAGAGCTCATCAAATGTCGTTAAAAAGAAGTCTGTTAATCAAAAGAAAACCTCAAAAGTTAGGCTCCCCGTTTTTGATCCTAATAAAAATCTCTCTGATCAATTCTCCGATCTTAAGAAAATCGAGGAGTGTTACCAAAATGAGGGAAGCTGTGGTTTTCCCATGACCGATCCCAAGTCTGAGTTTTTCGCCATTGGTCAGCGTTTAAAAACAGACCTTTTAAAATTACAAAATGAAGTGATGGACCAACAAAGAAAAGATGAGCAGATCTCAGAGATGGCTCGTCATTTTCTAAAGATTGCCGATGGCCATGTAAAAGAGGCGGCTCTTCATCTCATGGCCACCCAAGAACCCAGTGAAGACAACTTAGAAAGTCTTCTTAATGACATTATCGCCTACCACGATGCTAAACTTATACAACAAGGAATGCTGGAGCTAAGGCGTTATCTTGGCAACAAACAAAACGAATCCAAAATTCACCAGGCTCTCGCGAATGCTATGCGCACGGGTTCCCCTTTTGTAGCCGAACAAATCTCAAAAAATCTCAATGCTTTTATTAATGAAGACTCTTTACCTCTCTATATGAAGACGATGAGTCAACTCTCTAAAGGAAGCCACACTCATAAAAACTTAAAAAACGCCATCAACGATTACCAAAGACTCCTACAGTCCGCGTAACCAAAAGGGATCGGATCCCATTGGTAGCGATAGTGCGTCGAAAATGCTGCACATGCGCTACCAAAGGGAAGCAGGTACCTTTAGGGGATCATGTTTTGAGCGGCGATCCAGGCGGTGGTCCAAGCGTTTTGAAAGTTGAAGCCTCCTGTGATGCCGTCGACATCCAGAATTTCTCCGGCGAAATAAATACCGGGTGCTTTTTTACTTTCCATGGTTTTAAAATTGATTTCTTTTAAAGCCACTCCCCCACATTCCACAAACTCCTCTTTGAATCGACTCTGGCCGTTGATTTCAAAATTTGTGTTTTTAAGGGTCTCGGTCACTTTGCTCATTTCTTTTTTTGTAATATTAGCCCACTGCTTTTCTTGATCGATCTTAAGAAAATTCAACAAACGAAACCAAAACCTTTTAGGGAGAACTTCCGGATAAACATTTTTAATCAAACTTTTGGCATTGTCTTTTTTTAAAGTTTCAAGCTTCTCTACTAAATCTAGCCTCTCCATTGATCCCAACCAATCCACGCTGAGAGTGGCATTGTATTGCGCTGTTTTCATCTCTCGAGCGGCCCAAGCCGAGAGTTTAAGGACAGCCGGACCACTGAGTCCCCAATGAGTGATCAAGGTGGGTCCGGCTTGTTTAAAGTTCTTCTTAGGAGGAACTTTTAATTTCAATTGGGTATTGGGAAAACTCAAACCTTGTAATTCCTCAAGGAGAGGGTGGGAAATTTTGAAAGTAAATAAGGACGGCGCTCTTTCCGTAATTTTATGCCCAAGAGAGGTCGCTAACTTATAGCCCCCTTCTGCACTTCCTGTCGCGATAAGAACCTTATCACAGTCAAAGACCTCGTCTTTTTGATTGATCAAACTCCACCGCCCCTCCTGGGCTCGTTGCAATTTTTTGATAGCCGAGCGTTGCCGGATCTCTATCCCCAAAGCTTCACACTGTTCAAGGTAGGTTTCGATAATCGTTTCGGAGCTATTGCTGTCTGGGAACATACGCCCATCACTTTCTGGGACAATTTTCACGCCATAATCAGCAAACCAATCAATGGTGTCTTTGGCCTGAAACTGGTTCATAGGTGAGAGAAGCTCTCTTTGACCCCGCGGGTAGTTTTCACAAAACTTGTTCACCTCAAAAAGGTTATGAGTCACGTTACAGCGTCCCCCACCGGAAATCCTAACCTTTTTTAAAAGTTGAGAGCTGGACTCAAAGATCACGATATGAGCCGTCTGCTGAGCTTTTCTAGCCTTTTTCGCGGCATTGATCGCACAAAAAAAACCGGCGGCTCCTCCGCCAATAATTGCAATAGAAATCGGTCCACTATCTACCATGAGAGCCAACAGTATGTCTGAAAAGAGGCAAACTGTCGACTAGGAAAAAATTATTGGAATTAAATAGAACGTTTTTCACATAGTCATCCTGACCAAGGGGAAGGATCTTTTTCCACAGAATAGCAGAACTTAAATACTCCTGGTACTTTTCTAGGTAATGGGACTACTTTCCAAGAGAGTCTAGACGTGATTCTTTCGCTTAAAAAGTCGTAAACCATAGTAAATTTTCAAGATTTTAGCCTTTAAAAGAGTAGAGGGGAAACACTTTAGATGCTGGATGAACCAACTCAAGACGGAAGTTTATATCGAATACTCTATTTACATATGTCTACAATTTTTGTTATTGATACTCATATCATTTTTAACCTTGCATCCCTTTCAATATAGTTGGTACGTAATTTGTATCTAAAGCTAGATAAACAAGGAGTATTAAAATGAACTTTCTGAAAATTGCCTTTCTGTTTAAGGTGGTTTGTATCTTCAGTAGTATTGCTATTGCGAATGAAAACTGTGATCTTGCGTATCAAGAACTAGAAGCTGCTCAAACTTTTTCTGAAACTGCTCCTCAAGAACTAAATCGTACTCGAAATCGTCTTCGTGGGTATCAAGATCAACTTGCTGGACTCAACTGTGGAGGCATATACGACAATGCATTAGCTGGAAAATGTGCTAGAACTCGCAATATAATTGAAGTCCAAGCCGAATGGCTGCAAGACATGAGAGAAGAGGTAGAGAATTATTTTAATCCCAAAATGGGAGAGAGAGCCTATCAAAACCTTTTTAATAATCATTCAGAGACAGATGTTTTCGACTCGCTATATGGTGCATTACATCCACATCGAACGAGCTATAATAGAAGATTATCCATGAAAGAGAATCATGAAAGAGCGTGGGCAAATGGTGGATGTAATAATTTATCTCAAGAAATTCTTAGGAATTATTTGGAAGCTAATCGAAATGCAAGTGACTGCAATATTTTGCCCACTTTTGTTGAAGAACTCAGATCTTCTTTATCCGAATTATCTGCCGTAAGCGTGCAAGAATTCGTGAACACTAAACAATCAGAATATATTCAGTGTGTAGAGAGTTTGATTCCTGAAAACCAAAAAAACTCTACAGTGACCGAATAAAAACTAGTCGTCCAAAATCGACAACAGTAAAAGGGGGATCAAGTTTCGATTTCCCACCGAAGTCTAGTAGGTCAGAGAGCTGGCTCTTAACCAGGTTTTGAAGTGAAAGAAACATCGGAAAAATTGACTTCGTCTCTTGCAAATATTGGCCATTTTTTCAAATATTCCCTTGAGGGTCCTTCCCTGGAAAGATTCTTCGCTTCACTCAGAATGACACTTGAACGGAAATCGGTTTATCGTTCAACATCAGAGCCTCCAGTATGTCTTAAAAGTGAGAAACTGTCGACTAGGAAAAAAGAGTCAGAATTAGACAGGGCATTGCCCGGCTGTGAAATTGCTATTTCTATGCCCTTTAAAATGAATCCGGTGCTTTTTGCCAAAGGATTGCGGTTTTAATAGAAAAACAAAAAAACACTCACTACCGAGATGGCGTTGGCATTTTAGTTCTTCCCGTTGACTGGCGGGGAGAAAAGCTTGTGATTTCACTTCACCAGGGGTATCCACGGTCAGCTGATTTCGTAGGTAAAAGGAGGGATTTGAGGGAAGCTCATGTTTCTTAAGTTCTACAGCAAAAAGGCCTGCAAAGTTTTTGTATAGAGATTTCTTCTCTAGAAAACGAAGGTGGAAAGAAACCTGTGAACGGCAACGACTCACTGGTGTTTCGCCCACAAGCCACAGAGATTGGGGGTCGACATCCTTAAATTGCTGAGGCCTTAGACTCACCTCTGAAACCTTGTCTGATACTTCAAGGATGAGGGGCGCTTTATTAGGATCTTTTAATAAAACCACTAACTCTAATTTTTGATGGGGGTATTTTACTCTTGAGAGCTCAACGGAAGTATTACCTTCGGTTTTTTTGGAAGCTCGCCCTCTAAAGCCCAGCTTTAAAGGACGCAATTCTTTACCCCACTTAACTTTCAAATTGGGAATTTTTTGGATCTGTTCGGCTGGGGCTGAACCCAAGAGTTTCAACGAATAAATAATCACGAAACTGCATAGAAAAAAAGATCGAATCATTGTAGCTTTCCCCATAAAACTGAGGGAAAGCTTTTAAGGCTCTCCCCGGATTTTTTTACTCTACTGGGCGGCGGCCATTTTTTTGTCGCCCCCTTGGGACTCTTTGATTTCCTCTACGAGTGTGTCGGCCTTATAAACTTTTTCAAGAGCCTCAAGAATCAAATCTCCATGAACAGATACGGCCCGATTTTGTTTTTCATCAAATCCGTAAGCGCCCCCTAGAGAATAGATGTTACCATCAAAAACTAAACCTATGATCTCAGCCTTGCGATTAATGACGGGTGAGCCTGAGTTACCGCCAATAATGTCATTGGTGGAAACGAAGTTAAAGGGCGTATTTTTATCAAGACTTTTCTCGTTTTTAATCCAGGACTTGGGAAGATCAAAAGGCTCTCTCCCGGTGGCCCGCTTAAAAACCCCTGCAATTTCTGTCGTAGGCTCCACATACTTGCCATTGTCAGGGAAACCTTTTACTTGTCCGTAAGACAGACGCAAAGAAAAGGTCGCGTCAGGATAGTTGTCTTTGCCGTAGATATCAAAAATAGCTTTAGCGATTTTTTCCTGATTCTTACTAAATATAGGAGAAATTTCCTCTTCTTCAATTTTACGATACTTTCTGGCCTCATCATCCAACTTGATCGCAAACTCGATCATGGGGTCCTTTGAAGATAGGATCGCTTTTTTGCCGCCTTCAAAAAGTTTTTTACGATAAGCCACATCATCAAGCTTGGTTTTCTTCACCAATTCCTGAGAGAGTTCTTCCGGTGACTGCTTACCAAGAGCCAACTTTACAAACGAGTGATCCGGCGACAAATGCTCACGCATTTTGGTGAGACTATGCTCCATGAGGGTGCGTTCAAAGTCCTTATAAATAGGGGCCTTACTGAAAAGGTACTGCTTTGTACGCGGCAGTTTTGCATCGGTGAACTCGCGAAAACGCTTTTTATTAGGCTTTTCAATTTCCTCAGCATACTGAACGAGAGTTCTGGCATAAGAGAAAAGTTTGGTGCCATAGTTTGAAAAAGCAATATGGGAGAACTCATCTTCTAAATTTTTCTTACGCTCAATAGCCTTTTCAATATTCTTCCAAGCATCGCCGTATTTGTTTTTGTACCAACGATTTCGTCGCACTCGGTATTTTAGGTCGCGCTCTTTTTTCAGTAATTGAGTAAAAAACTCATCATCATTGAGAGCTTTCAGACGACCCGTTAGAGCTTTAAATCCATTCTCCACTCCCTTTAAGTGGCCTCTTGAAATTCTAGCGGCCTCTTTACTTTTCTTGGCGTATTGATCAAGTAGACCTCTCATCTCTGCTAACCGAATCAAACTTTCTACTAAACGATGATCTCGGTAATATTTAAGCATAGAGGTGGGCAGTAAGCGATCCGTACTTCCCGGATGCCCCGTAATAAAAGTCATATCGCCTTTTTTGGCTCCTTCTTCAGCCCAAGGGAACCAGTATTTATTTTCAAGGGGTTTTCCTTTTTCGTAAACACGAAGAAAGGTCATATCCATAGAATAGCGGGGAAAATTAAAATTATCAGGATCGCCCCCAAAGGCTGCGATACTATCTTCAGGAGCAAAAACCAAACGCACATCTTGGTAACGTCGATATTTATAAAGCTTGTACTCTCCCCCATGATAAAGTGAAACCGTATCGCAACGATAGTCTTCGCTATTTTTGGCACAAGCTTTTTCAAGCTCTGCCATTTTTGCTTTTTTGGCATCACTATAAGCTTTGCCCTCTTTGTCTTTTGTGGCTTCAAGAATATTTTCAGTCACATCACTCACATCCACCAGGCGATTGACTTCAAAGGCGGGGCATTTTTTCTCGTCACCGCGAGCTTTCGCGTGAAACCCAGAGGATATGAAATCGTTTTTCTTTGAAGAAAGATTTTGAATACAACCTCTTGCACAATGATGATTGGTCATCAGCAAACCCTCTTTAGAGATAAAACTTCCAGAACAACCATTGGCTAATCTCACAGAACTCAGTTGAACCTTTTTGACCCATGTCGGATTGGCTTTGAAATCGTATTTTTCTTTAAGGCGCTCTTCTGGCAAATTATCGAGAGTCCACATTCCCTCATCGGCATGCAGGGGATGAACCAGAAAGATTGTTAAAACACTGAGCAAAAACTTCTGTAAGAACACTATGAAACTCCTTGAACACATTAGAAAAGCCCCCTTAAAAAAGACTTTGGAAAAGGTTTACCTATTCCCCCCTTCTGTGGTCAATAAAAGCTTGTTTTCATAGTGGTTTTACAGAATCTTAAATCTAGGAAATTAATGAAATCGATTCTATGGATTCTCAATCAAATCGGGAATTAAGTTTCCATTGAGATCTCTCAAATAACCTAGATTAGAGTAAGCCCCTTGGTTGAATATATCACCGCCGTAAGTGACATCACCCCAAGAGATGAGCTGACCATTTTCTTTGACGGCGATAAAGCCTGGATACTCCATGGGAATAATATCGGTGACACCTGAGGATAAAATATCGGGAATGCGATCTCCGTTGGAATCCGCTAGACAGCGCACACCGAAAGGAGAAGTGTGGCAGGTCGGATCTCCACCACGATCGGCTTGACCCCAAGCCACCACGGCCCCATCCTCGGTTAAGGCTGCCAGGGCGTGCTCACTTGCAAAAACTTTGACCACTCCACTTTCTAAAATATCCGCTCGTCCGTTGCTATCATTATCGATAAGACTTCCCACATTGGGTTGCGAACTTTGATTGATGGGGTCTCCTCCCCGACTGATTCCTCCCCACACTACGGCTTGGCCTCCCGTTTTAATGGCGGCAAAAGCATCGCGGTTAGAAAAGACCTTCTCAACCCCTGATTCAAGAATATCGGCAATGAAATTACTATTTAAATCCGCTAAAGTTTTTACTCCCGCGCCCACGCCAGTAAGATCGGTGGGATCGCCACCGCGTCCTGCGTTCCCCCACACCACCAGAGAGCCATCTTGTTTTAAAGCTCCAAAAGCGCCTCGGGTACGGAATACTTCAGTGACCTGTGACTCTAAGAGGTCAGCGATACCATTGCTATCAAGATCGGGAAGATAGCCGTAATTTCCACCATTAATTCTCGTCGGATCTCCTCCTTCGGACTGATGTCCCCAAGCGACAACCGACTGATCTGATTTAATAGCGGCAAAGGCTCGATAATTGGGAACAATCTTCTCAACACCGGATTCTAAAAGGTCGGCAATTCCGTTAGAGTTTAAATCCGCCAAGGGGGTTGTGTTACCCCCTCCCGAAGCGCCTGTTTGATCCCCGCCGAAGTCTCTATGCCCCCAGCTCACAACAGAGCCATTTTCTTTTATAACCGCAAAGGACCAACGCCCCGGCACAATCTCGCTCACTCCACTCTCTAGTAAATCGGCCACACCGTTCATATTAACATCGGGCAAGGAATGATTCGTGGCAGTTGTAACACCGGTGGCATCTCCTCCGTTTTCACCATCGCCCCAAGTCACCACTGAGTTATCGGATCTCAATGCCGCAAAGCCATAGACATTTCCTTCCACTTTTTTAACACCCCCTTCAAGGAGGTCGGCTTGGCCGTTAGAATTACTATCGGCGAGAGTTTTGATATTCGTTCCAGGACTTGTCTCCCCCAGGATATCTCCCCCTCGGGTTTGATCTCCCCATGTGACAAGACTCCCATCACTCTTTTGAGCGCAAAAGGCGAAGATAGAATAATAAAGATCAACAACGTCTGAGCTTAACTCATCAGCCACATAGTCGTTATTGGAATCACTCAAAGTTTTAATGGAAGCACTTGGAGAAGCTTTTCCAGTGGGATCTCCACCCTGTTCTTTATAGCCCCAAGCCACGACCGAACCATCATCTTTTAATGCCGCTATGGAATTCGTACTTCCATACTCAGGATCACCATGAAAACCGACCAACTTTTTGATTCCCCCCTCAAGAAGGTCTGAAATTCCATCACCGTCTTCATCGGGTAAAATCCCAGCCGTATTTTCCACGCCTGTGGAATTGGTTGAATCTCCTCCATTGATGTTGCCACCAAAAGTAACAAGTCCTCCTTTTTTGGTAAAAAAGAATCCCGCGGCTCCATTATGAACAATTTGCTCTTTTAAAATATATTGCTCGGGACTTTCAAACTGCGCCTCAGCGTATTTCACCACACAACGCAAGCGTCCATTGTAAGGAGGCAAGAAAACACCAAATTTAAAATTTCCTTTACCGCGCTGGGTGACTTCCTCAATTTTCTCGCCATTAAATTCGATAAAAACAGAAAGGTCGGTATTTTCATCGACCAATAGAGGATTCACTTGGCAATTCACCACCGCGCCTTCATAGTTGTAGTCAATTTGCGCGACAGAAATAATCGTTTCTTCCCCAGGCAAGGGAACCAAGGGGGGCGCTTGTGAACCACTGGGAAGCTGTGTGGCTATTCCACATCCAGATAAAATAAATAACAATAAAATCGGAATGAACTTCATAAATCTCCATAGTTGGCTATGACATCAACAGGTATTGTAATTGGAGAGGGAGCGTGGAAGGCTAAGCGCTAAAAGCGTGAGTAGGAGCTAGAATATGTCATCCAGACTTAGTTTCTTTTCGGCATTTTTTGTCGATATATTGAGGGAATTCTCAGTGTGAAACGGGAGAATGTTAAAAAGAACATTTGTTTAATAAAAAGGACGTCTAATCTAAAGATTTTCCACGATACTAAGAACCTGAGCTTTTAACAAAGCGGATTCAACTCGTTCTATTTTTAGAGGATTTCTAATCCTAAGCTCCCAAAAAAGGAAAGCAAGCTTTCCCCTTCATCCTAGAATTATATTATAGATTTCGTCGGTACTGCCCACCCACTTCAAATAGAGCCTGAGTCATTTGGTAAAGGGAACAATGTCTGGCTGCACTCATAAGGGCTTCGAAGATATTGCTACCACTCAAAGCGGCCTCTTTAAGCTTTGTGATCTCTTTTTCAGCCTCACTTTGATGAGACTTCTGGAAATTGAGTAAATTGTTAAGCTGTTGATTTTTCTCTTCCATGGAGGCTCTTGCCAACTCTATACTCTCGGGCACATAACCCTCTTCCAAAGTTTTAGGATTGATAAATTGGTTCACTCCCACAATCGGCAAATCCCCGGAGTGTTTGAGATGTTCATAGTACATGGACTCTTCTTGAATCTTACCACGCTGGTATTGAGTTTCCATGGAACCAAGAACGCCGCCTCTCTCAGAAATGCGTACAAATTCTGAAAGAATCGCCTCTTCCACAAGCTCGGTGAGTTCTGTGAGGAAATAAGAGCCTTGATTGGGGTTTTCATTTTTAGCCACACCAAACTCTTTGTTGATAATCATTTGAATGGCCATAGCTCGACGAACCGACTCTTCTGTGGGTGTGGTGATGGCCTCATCGTAAGCATTGGTATGTAACGAGTTACAATTATCGTAAATGGCAATGAGTGCTTGAAGCGTTGTTCTGATATCATTGAAGTCAATCTCTTGCGCGTGAAGGGACCTTCCCGACGTTTGAATATGATATTTTAATTTTTGAGAACGAGAGCTTCCCTTATAAAGATCTCTCATCGCGACCGACCAAATTCTTCTGGCCACTCGTCCAATCACAGAGTATTCAGGGTCCATTCCGTTACTAAAGAAAAAGGATAAATTGGGAGCAAAGTCATCAATATCCATTCCTCGGGCCAAGTAATACTCCACAAAAGTAAAAGCATTACTTAGAGTAAATGCCACCTGGCTTATAGGGTTCGCACCCGCTTCGGCGATATGATACCCCGAAATACTGACAGAATAAAAGTTCTTCACTTTCTGATCGATGAAGTACTGCTGAATGTCTCCCATCATTTTCAAGGCAAAATCGATAGAGAAAATGCAAGTGTTCTGCCCTTGATCCTCTTTAAGAATATCGGCTTGGACTGTACCTCGCACTCTTTGGATGGCTTCGGATTTCGCCTCTTCCCACTCGGAGGTGTTGAGTTTACGTCCAAGCTCTTTTTCTTTGCTTTCTACCAATTGATCAATGGCCGTATTAAAAAAGAAAGCCAGAATCATAGGAGCCGGACCGTTGATGGTCATACTCACTGAGGTTGAAGGCTTTAACAGATCAAAACCTGCGTAGAGCTTTTTCATATCCTCAAGAGTGCAAATACTCACACCACTCTCCCCCACTTTCCCGAAAATATCGGGGCGTTTATGGGGATCAAATCCGTAAAGGGTCACACTATCAAAAGCGGTCGAAAGTCTTTTCGCATCCGAGTCTTCTGATAAATAATGAAAACGACGGTTCGTTCTCTCCGGGGTTCCTTCACCGGCAAACATCCGGGTGGGATCTTCGCCTTTGCGTTTTAAAGGAAAGACTCCGGCGGTGTATGGAAACTGCCCCGGAACATTTTCAAGTTTTAAAAACTCTAAACGGTCTCCCCAGTCACGAAGCTTAGGAACAGACACTCGAGGGATTTTTGTGCCACTGAGACTCTCCGAAAAAAGAGGCTGACGAATTTCCTTATCTCTGACTTTATAAACAAACTCGTCCTGACCATATTGGGCCATCATATCGTCCCAAGCCTTGAGAAGTTTCAAATCTTTGTCAGGGAAGTCTCGCTCGATTTTTTCTATACTGGTTTCAGCCTCTTTAAGCTCATCTTTAAGCTGATAAAGACCCCCAAGTTTTGAGGCTTGATCGGCCAGTTTGCGGCTTTCTTTTTTATAATTTCTAACCGTACTAACGATCTCGGCCAGATAGCCCTGCCTGTCCGGTGGAATAATACTTTGTTTTTCAGCACCCTTTATCTTTTCTCTATCTTCTTTTGAAAGTTCCCAAGAAAAATTCTTATCTTTTTCGCTCAGCTGACGAGTGAGTTCAAAAAATAGATTATTCACACCCAGATCATTGAATTGGGCCGCTTGGGTTAAATATACCGGAATTTCATCATCTTTAGCCTGAAATATTTTGCGAGATCTTTTGTACTGCTTACGAACATCGCGAAGAGCATCCTGAGACCCACGATGATCCGCCTTATTAATAGAAATTAGGTCTGCAAAGTCGATCATGTCGATCTTTTCAAGTTGAGACTGAGCACCAAACTCTGAAGTCATAACATAAAGGCTCAAATCAGAGACTTCGGTGATCGCCACATTGGCCTGACCAATTCCAGAAGTTTCAGCGATAATTAAGTCAAAATTGTACTGCTTTAAGAGATCAAGCATTTTTGGCAAAGAGCCTGCGATCTCACTTCCCGAACCTTTCGAGGCTACAGACCTCATAAAAGCACCGGGGCGCGAGAGAGAGTTCATACGAATACGGTCCCCCAAAAGAGACCCACCGGTTTTTCTTTTGGATGGATCGACACAAACAACAGCCACTTGCAGGTCAGGATAAGAATTAAGAAGTCTTTGCACGAGTTCATCAACAAGGCTTGATTTCCCAGCCCCTCCCGTTCCGGTGACCCCTAAAACTTTAGGCGTTTTGCTTCCCTTGAAATCGTTAAGAGAATCTAAAATATTCTCATCCACATCCTTATTATTATCTAGGGCATCGAGTGCAATTCCTAAAAGACGATGCGGCATTTCCTCGCGCCCTTCGAGTACACCTTTTTTCTCTTTGTAGGCCACATCTCCAATGGAGAAGTCACACTTCTCCATTATCAATTCAATCATCCCCTCAAGACCCATTTTTCGTCCATCATCAGGGTGAAAGATAAAATCGATACCGTACTCTTCCAGTTCTTTTTTCTCTTCGTGAATGATCACCCCACCACCGCCGCCGAAAATTTTGACGTAATCAGCACCAGCCTCTTTGAGAAGGTCTTTCATATATTTGAAATACTCCATATGTCCCCCTTGATATGAGGACAAACAAATTCCCTGAGCTCCTTCTTGCAGAGCCGCGGTTACAACATCGAGGACACTGCGGTTGTGACCAAGATGGATCACCTCCGCACCAGCGTCTTGCAGAAGTCTGCGAATCATATTGATGCTAGCATCGTGTCCGTCGAAAAGGCTTGCAGCAGTAACAATTCTCACAGGGTTTTTGAGTGGAGAGGACATAGTTTAGTTTCCAGTGAATTGAGGTTTACGTTTTTCGATAAAAGCCTGAGTGCCCTCTTTGCAGTCTTTACTTTCAAAGAGTTCAGAGAATTCTTTCTGTTCCATAGCCATGGCTTCTTTGATTTCCATACCATAAGTTTTATGGATGGTGCGCTTAATAGCATCCAGTGCTATAGGCGCTCTATGAGTAACGGTTTTAGCCACACGCCCGGCCGCCTCTAATAGCTCCGCGGGTGGATGAACTTCATTAACAAGTCCCACTTCTTTCGCTCTTTTGGCATCGATCATGTCACCCGTGAAGGTCATTTGTTTTGCCATCCCAGGGCCGATAGCACGAGAGAGTCTCACACTGCCACCAAAACCAGGCATCAGTCCTAGAGTGCATTCTGGTAAACCAAACTTTGCTTTTTCAGAAGCCAGAATAAAATCACAAGCAAGGGCCAGTTCAAGACCGCCACCAAGGGCAAAACCATTTACAGCTGCGATCACAGGAATAGGAAGGTTTTCAATTTCCAAGAAAACTTGCTGGCCAAAGCCTGCAAAATCGTGAGCCTTGGCACTGTTTAGAGAATCGATTTCTTTAATGTCAGCTCCTGCGACGAAAGCGCGATCGCCTTCACCGGTTATGATGGCACAACGAAGCTCTTTATCCTCTTTGATATCAGAAAGTGCTGAAGCCAAAGCTTTAAGAACTTCTGTGCTCAGCGCATTCATGGCCTCAGGTTTATTAATTGTTATTGTTGCAATGGAGTTTTGTTTTTTCAGTTCTACCAAAGCCATGATTAAGACTCCTCATAGTTATAAAATCCACGACCTGATTTACGCCCAAGCCAGCCGGCCTCCACATATTTGACCAAGAGAGGACAAGGACGATATTTCGTATCCCCTAAACCGTCGTGAAGAACGTTCATAATAGCAAGGCAGGTATCAAGACCAATAAAATCGGCAAGTGTCAGTGGCCCCATGGGCTGATTGGTTCCAAGCTTCATGGCCGAGTCAATAGCTTCTACCTCAGCAATTCCCTCATAAAGGGCGTAAACGGCTTCGTTAATCATAGGCATTAAAATTCGGTTGACGATAAAGCCCGGCATATCTCGCCCTTCAACAAAAACCTTACCAAGTCCCTCGGTCGCCTCTTTAACAGTAGTAAAGGTTTTATCGGAAGTTTGTAATCCCCGAATACCTTCCACAAGCTTCATAAGAGGCACTGGATTCATAAAATGCATACCCGCAACCTGATCAGGCCTTTTTGTCACACCCGCTATTTTTGTGATGGAAATACTGGAAGTGTTCGTGCAAAGAATGGCGTCTTTGGGAGCAATTTCGTCGAGTTGCTCAAAGATCTTAAGCTTTAGATCGATGTTTTCGGTAGCCGCCTCAACGATGAAGTCACACTCCGAGAAGGCTTGCATATCCGTACTCGTTTGCACTCTTTCAAGAAGTTGGTTTTTTTGATCCTCAGTCATCTTTTCTTTTTTGACCAAGCGATCACAGCTTTTAGAAATTGTGGCTAGACCTTTTTCTAGTGCGGCCTCACTGATATCCACCATCATCACGGAAGTCCCTTGGGCTGCAAAAACCTGAGCGATTCCATTTCCCATTTGTCCGGCGCCCACAACGCCTAATTTCGATATTGCCATGCTGTCTCCCATCTGATTGGCTCTTATTGATCGTCCCTTTGGCTCCAAAGGGGACTCCATTTGTACTTTATTTGCTTCAGGGGTTATACCCAGGGGGGGATGTTTTGTAAACACCTGAGAATAAAGACAAAACTGGCCTTGAGGGAGCCCCTTTGACACTCCACAATACTATGTATGAAGTGGTTTTTCTCCAGTCTAATATTCCTTAGCTATTTCAACCTTTTTGCCCAGTCCACGCCGATTTATCTTAGGGCCAATCACGCAGCAGCGACAGGGCATGTGGATTTAAAGAAGCTTAAAAAACAAGCGATCGCCTATGATCAGTACGAGTGGCTCTGGGTGAGAACACCACAAGGACGCAATGGTTGGATTTTAAAATCTTCAGCTCTTCTGCCTCTCGACTTCTCCAGACAAGCCATTCTTGCCAAAGGCGAACCCATTCATCCGGAACCTAAGGTCTACCAACTGCCGCAAAGGACCCTACACCAATCTCAAATTGTCACCTTGGTAGAACGGAAAAGAGACTGGTATAAAATTATCTACAAGGTTAGCGAGAAAAAGTACTTCGGTTGGGTGCGCTCGCGCTATCTCTCCCCTTACTCCAAAGATGCGGGATTTTTGTTTTCAACCATCGAGACCAAACTGCGCGCGAAACCTCAAATGAAATCAAAGATTTTAAAGGATATTGAGCCGGGTGAGCCCATCATTCCCTTAAATACGAAAGCCTCCTGGGCCCTTGTGCATTACAAAGGAGCCAAGGGTTATATGCCCCTTCGCAATATCAAATCCCGTCTTGATGTTGCCATCAAGGTCAAAACACCGGAAGGCTATTTTAAACCTCACCCCAGTCTTTATCAGAAAAAGGTGAACGAAATTTTTGCTGATCCCTTATGGGTGGGAACGGGGGCCTTTACTCTGGAGTTGAAACAAAAACCGGATATGAGCTCCCCCACCCTTCAAAAAATTGAGCCTTGGCAGGATCTCGTTTTACAAGGTTACTCTATAAAGAAATGGGGAAAGAGTTTTGTTCCCCGCATTGGCGAAGTTTGGTGGCCTGATACGACGGTAGAGTCTAATGTCGAAATCATTGAGAAACTCTCTCCTCGCTTGGCAAAACTAAAAGCCTCAGAAATCTACCAAGTGGAAAAAAGCCCGGTTGTTCCCGGCTTGCGCTTTGCCTCCACTCCTAAAGGAGTTTTCCGTAGTTTTGACGGTAAAAATTGGCACCCACTGAAAGATTTTAAATTCGGCTTCCCTATAAAGATGGCAAAAAATGGAGTGCTTTTCGTGGCCGACAAAGTCAGCTTTGATCATGGCGAGTCCTTTCGCCATTTTGTGCGCTGGGATCTTGTTTTTAATTCGATTCCACAGGGGCGCAGTCGGTGGGACGGCCCCATTCAAATTGTGAATGTGGAGCCAAACGCGAAAAATCACAAACAAGTGACTCTATCTCTCAAAGTGGGACAAAACAAATTTTTACAAGTCTACACTCCGGACCTGGGTAAAACTTGGCGCCTTTACTAGGCAAGCCCTAGTGCCAATATTTCTCTCTAGTCTGACTAGATTGCTTTTCAAATCGTTTCTTAAAAATCCAATACCAAAGCCTATAAAAATTGCTGGCTAAATCCCGACAAGAAATAAATCTGTTTTTTTTAAAGGAGAGCTCGATTGGATATTTTAATCTTCATTGCAGCAGGCATTTTGATTATCTTATTGTTTCTTCTCTATTTAGCTTCAGGCCATAACCACACCATGAACTCTCTTAAAATCATCAAGGAAAAACTGGGCTCTCAAAGAGAAAGAGTCGCAGAAATTGAGAACAAATTAAAAACTATGGAGTCGCGTCTTAAGATTTTAGAATTTCGTACAGAAATCTTGGATGACCACGCCCCTCCTATGAAGCCAAACTTCAGCGATGAGGTCACCACACCCACCACAGAAAATCGCAGTGTTTTGCAGCAGTGGGAAATTGAACGTCTTGAAGGTGAAATAACCAGCATCAAAGAACTACTCAATAAGATGTTATGAAGGCTCGCCCCCAAAAAGTCTGACCTTAGCCGCCTTCTCCTGCCTCTTCTTGTACTCGGTATGGGAAAGTGGTCCTCTCATATTATTAAGATAGGTTTCATAGCCAAGAATCTGCACTTCAAAGGGATAGAAAAATTGCACTTTCTCTACCTTACCTTTGCGCTCGATATCGATCCGAATGAGCTTCCTTGATATAAATTTAATAAACTTATAGTCAGGATCAGTAAAAATGTTTTCTTTATTTCTGAACTCGGCGCGATCGGCCTGTTCATCGAGCTTCTTTGCTAGGATATCACTAATCTCGTTACTTGAAGCCTTCGAGCTTTTTGCGCGTAATGTGTCCATAACCTCTAGAAATAAATTGGTGGGATAAACTGTATTTATGGATTCGTTAACAATACAATGCGGGTAACTGACCAGTCCGTTATTCCCCAAAAAACGCAGGACCTTAAAGATATCAAAAGTGTTTTTGGTGACAAAGCGAACACCAATGCGATCTAAGATATTTAAGGCGACTAAATTCCTTTTGGACAATAATTTAACTATGGCACTGGATTGATCTTTGACGGGCTTAAACTCAAACTTATTCAATCTTATTTTTTCATGTTCATTTTGTAAGAAGGTGGCACCTTGTATTGTGTCCACGTTTACAAAGTTCTGGATTGGGGTCAAAATTTGGTCGCGAATTTCCTCATCAAAAATACTATACAGATCATTATTGAGGTGAGCCATAATATGCATCACTTTAAGAGCTGCGCAGGACCACTTTTGTAAATTTTGGCTTTCAGCATCGCGCTGAGAAGCAGCAATCAATAAGTCGCGGACATCGTTAATGTCGTTTCGGTTGTAAAATTCGGAAAGAGGCTCTTCGCCCTCTTCGACAAACTTGTCTTGTAAAAAAGCTATGCCTTGGCGGAAGTAGGAGTAAATGGTGTTCTGATCCGCCTCACTCTCCCAATCGTAGCCATAGTTTTTTATAAATTGTGTGGCTTGTTCTTTGTCTCGGACAGAAAGTTTAGGAGCGTCAAGAACCGACACTCCTCCTATCATAGAGAGCAAAGCTTGCCTTCGAAAATAAAGACTCTCAGACACTTAACGCTCTCCTGTTAATTGCTCGATGAATGACCACAACTTTCCTCCTTGATCTTTCCAAAGCCTCACCTTTCATTGGGAAGGCTTTTTGTTAATGGAAAGTTCTCTGTGTTTTGGCCATATTTCTCAAAGGGGTGGTTGGCTTAAAGCGAGTTCCATATTTTGAAGCATAGATCTCTAGGTCATCCACAATTTTTTCGGTCCCCTCTTTGTCGGCCCACCTCAAAAGTCCGCCGCGAAAAGGAGGGAAGCCTGTTCCCATGATCATAGCAAGATCAAGATCCTCAGCACTTCCAACGACTTGTTCTTGGATAAGTACGAGGGCTGCCTCATTGATCATATTGTACATGGCACGTCCGATAATTTCCTCTTCTCCTAAAGGATCCGAGGGAGAACCTAAGCCTAAATCGGAATACACCGATTGATCGACCTCTGTTTTGCGGCCCTTTTCATATTTGTAAAAGCCTTTGCCATTTTTCTGACCTAAACGATCGGATTTTTCAAGCTTCATCATAAGCTCGGGAAGCTCCACACGATCCCCTAGGGATTCTTTAAAAATCTTGGAAACCTTCACACAAACATCGAGTCCTACAGAATCCATCAGTTCAAAAGGTCCCATTGGCATACCGAATTTTTTAACAAATATCTTATCCACCTTCTCAATGCTAGCCCCTTCTTCAAGATAAAAAGCGGCCTCCATCATGTAAGGGACAAGAAGTCGGTTAACTAAAAAACCAGGGGCGTCTTTGACCACCACGGGAGTTTTACCCATTTTTTTAGCGAGGTTATAAACCGTTGCTGTGGCCTCATCACTGGTTTCAGGTCCACGAATCACCTCGACAAGAGGCATTTTATGAACGGGACTAAAAAAGTGCATCCCCAAAAAGTTCTCAGGTTTTGGGTGAGCTTTCGCCATCTCTGTCACACTGAGTGAGGAGGTATTTGTAGCAAAAATGGCGTCCTCTTTAAGAAACTCACAGGTTTCTTTGATCACTTTTTTCTTGATATCCATATTTTCAACGATCGCTTCGACCACAACATCGAGTTGTTTAAACCCCGCAAAGTCAGTGCCCCCTGAAATATGACTCATTTTTTCTTGCAGGTCGTACTTAGACATTCTTTTGCGTTGAATTTTCTTGTCCCAAATTTTTCGAGCCGCTTCGTAGCCCTTGGCAATCGCATCTGTGCTGATGTCTTTCATTCGGACAAAGACACCTTTGTCGGCCGCCACATAGGCAATTCCACCGCCCATGGTTCCAGCGCCAAGAACACCCATGTGTTCAACACCGCGCCCTTTAGCATCCCCTTCCACACCATTGCGTCTTTTGACATCTTCCATCATGAAAAAGAGGTTAATAAGATTACGACTGATCTCTCCGCCAGCCACTTCGCAAAAACCCTCTTTTTCAATGTTCATAGCTTTTTGACGATTGGAATAACCCACCGTTTTTTTGATCACGTCAAGTGCTACCATAAGGGCCGGGTAATGACCGTGAGATTTTTTTAACGTCATTTTCTTAGCTTGAGAAAACACAATAGGTCGTCCTAGAGAGGACTCTAAAAATTTATTCGTCACTCCTTTAGGCTCGTGCACTTTTTTGCGTTTTTTACCACCTTTAGAAATAATATCGCGAGCCATTTCTAAAGCTTGCTCTTCTAATATAGCCGGATGGACCATTTTATCGACAAGCCCCATCTTTAAGGCCTTCTTCGCTGGAACCATTTTGCCAGCCAAAATAATATCAAGTGCCCCTTGCACACCCACCACACGTGGCAAGCGCACACAACCACCAAACCCAGGAATAATACCAAGTTTTGTTTCAGGGAGTCCGATTTTGGTTTCATCCGCTTCACTGGCAATACGATAATCACAAGCTAACGAAAGCTCACAGCCTCCCCCGGCACAAGCTCCATGGATGGCGGCAATTACCGGAACACGGAGATCTTCCACAAAGTTCATGATCTCCTGACCACCCTCTACGGCTTGTGCAAAATCCTCTTTGGTCCTAAGTGACTTGATCTCATTGATGTCGGCACCAGCAATAAAAATTTTCTTTTTTCGTGAAATAATAACGGCGGCTTTGTACTCCGAACTTTTATTGATCTCCTCTAGGAGTTCTTTTAAGCGAGTCATGATAGGAGTGCTCATTTTATTCGCGCTCTCACCAATATGATCCCATTCAATTAGGGCCACTTCCCCTTTGGGTGTGATTTTTAAACTTTCCTGTATACTCATTTTACAACCTCAAGACGACTTAGTTTTCGTTTTCCAGTACCATAGCACCCCCTTGACCTCCACCAATACAAAGCGTGGCTAATCCAAACTGGGAGTTTCTTCTATTCATTTCTTTCATCAATGTTAAAACCAAACGTGTTCCTGTGGCTCCCACAGGATGCCCAAGAGCGATGGCTCCTCCATTGACATTAACTTTATCAAAATCCAATTCACCCACAGCCTCAGAAAGGCCGAGTTTTTCCTGGGCAAACTTCTTTGATTCAAAAGCTTTTCCACAGGCAATCACTTGAGCCGCGAAAGCTTCATTAAGCTCTATAAGATCCATATCTTTAAGACTTAATCCCGCTCTTTTTAACGCAATGGGAGTTGAGTAAACGGGTCCAAGTCCCATTCTCTCAGGCTCAAGACCGGCAAAAGCATAACTGCGAATGCGAGCCAAAGGTTTTAAACCTTTCTCCTCGGCTTTCTTACGACTCATAAGTAAAACCATGGCCGCACCATCAGTGAGTGGGCAGGCATTACCAACAGTGATCGTCCCTGTCCTGCGATCAAAATAAGGACGCAATTTTTGAAGTGCTTCCATACTTTGTCCGTCGCGAGGCCCGATATCTTCTTCGATCACTTTTTTATAATTGGGACCGATATAAACAGGTGTCATTTCTTCTTTAAGACGACCGGCTTTGGTTGCATCCACGGCCTTATGATGGGATTTCATAGCGAATTCGTCTTGTTCCTCACGACTGATATGAAATTCTTTCGCAAGAATCTCCGCTGTTTGCCCCATATTGATTCCAACAAAGGGATCTTTCAGAGCCTCGACAATAGAAACACGAGGGGTCAGATAATTAAGTTTTAATTTTTTAAGAGCTGAGATTTTTTTACCCGTGGTTTTGGCCATCATAAATTCCCCGAAAATATCGGCAAACTTTTGATTAAATAACAACGGAGCCTGAGACATATTCTCTGTTCCACCAGCAAGGACGGTGTCCGCAACACCCGCTTTGATTTTATCAAAGCCACTACTGATGCTCTCAAGGGCTGAGGCACAATTCCTGTGAACCGTGTGAGCCGAAGTCCTTTGAGGAATCCCCGCACGCAATGCAACAACACGGCCGATGTTAACAGCATCAGAAGGATTACCCACACAACCCACAATCACCTCATCGACTTCTTCGCCATCAAGGTTGGTCTGCGCCATAAGCTCCTGCAGAGCAAATTGCCCAAGTTCAGCCGCATGCACTTTTTTAAATTGTGTCCCGGCTTTAGCAAAGGGTGTCCTCACACCTTCCACAATCACCACATCATTGGGGCTTTTCTCCATGTTTTAAATCCTCCTACAAACGACTTGCGATCATGCCATTTTTTCCCACCCCTGTCGCCCCATAACAAGCCGAGCATTGATGCAATGCTTATTAACAAAAACGCCCAAACAACAAGCACCTTAAAACAATTTTTCACACAGTCCCGTTCTTTGAATTTCGATTCTTGGCATTTGATGAAAGCTCGAGCCGCGAGCGCTGCGTATCTCGTAGAGCGGCACGAAGTGACGCCCTACGGGAGACGAAGTGCACCCGCCGGCATGCTTTCAGCAAATGCCAAGAATCGAAATTCAAAGAACGGGACTGTGTGAAAAACCCCACACCGATTTAGGCCATCGACACGCCTGTGGCCCTGTAGTAAAACGAAGCTTCTAACTGACGAGGCAAATATGGATATCGACAAACCAGCACTGGATTATCATTCTTCTGAACCGGCAGGAAAAGTGAGTGTCTCCTCACCCAAACCCTGTGGCACCGAATACGAACTCTCTTTGGCTTATTCCCCCGGAGTGGCCGCCCCCTGTAAGGAAATCGCTAAAGATTCCAAAAAAATCTACGATTACACTTCCAAGGGAAATCTTGTGGCCGTAATTAGTAACGGTACAGCTGTTTTGGGACTTGGGAATATTGGCCCTGAGGCTTCAAAGCCGGTGATGGAAGGAAAGGGAAACCTTTTTAAAATGTTCGCTGGGATCGACGTTTTTGATATCGAACTCAACGCGACGGATGTCGATAGTTTTTGTAACACCGTTAAAGCTTTGGAGCCCACTTTTGGGGGTATTAATCTTGAGGATATCAAGGCTCCTGAATGTTTTGAAATTGAAAGACGTTTAAAAAAGGAAATGAATATTCCGGTCTTTCATGATGACCAACATGGAACGGCGATAATCTCTGCGGCCGCTCTTATTAACGCCGCCGATATCACCAAAAGAAAACTAAGTAAAATCAAAATGGTTATTAACGGTGCCGGTGCTGCTGCTGTGGCTTGTGGAAGATTATTTGTTTCTCTAGGAGTTAAACAACAGAACATCATTATGTGTGATTCAAGAGGTGTCATCTACAAAGGTCGTAAAGATGGAATGAATCCTTTTAAAGAGGAATTCGCTATTGATACTAAAAAAAGAACACTGGCTGATGCCGTAAAAGGTTCTGATTGTTTTGTGGGCCTGAGTGTGGCCGGTGCCATGAGTGTGGATATGCTCATGTCCATGAATAAAAAGCCCATTGTCTTTGCCATGGCCAATCCCGATCCAGAGATTGATCCAAAGGTAGCCAAGAAAAATAGACCGGATGTAATCATGGCCACTGGCCGCAGTGATTATCCCAATCAAGTCAATAATGTTCTAGGATTTCCTTCGATTTTTAGAGGTGCTCTGGACGCTAGAGCCAGCAGCATTAATGAGGAAATGAAGTTAGCGGCTGTCAAAGCCTTAGCCGACCTGGCCCGTGAAGGTGTCCCTGAAAAAGTTTCGGAAGCTTATGGTGGACAAAGCTTTACTTATGGACCCGAGTACATCATCCCTAAACCTTTCGATCCTCGAGTCATTATGAAAGTCGCACCGGCGGTGGCCAAAGCCGCAAAAGACTCCGGGGTCGCTCTAAAGCCGATTAAAAATAAGAAAGCTTATGTTGAGAAACTAGAAGCCCTGCAAGGAAACAAGGTCAGTTTTATTAGAACTTGTATCAATCGGGTTAAGGGCGGAATTAGAAAATCTAAACATAAACCCCGTATCATTTTCCCTGAGGGTAACACCAATAAGATTTTAAAGGCTGTCAGTCTCGCCGTTGATGAACAAATCATTGAGCCTATTTTACTGGGAAGAAAAGAGCATATCGTTCGCACGATCGAAGAGCTAGGTCTGGATAATTTAAAGAAAGTGGATATCATCGAACCCCGTCTTTCTCCTCACTATGAACGCTACAGTGAAGAGCTCTACCAGATGAAACAAAGGCGGGGGATTATGAAAAAAGAAGCCCATCGCCTGATGTACGATCCGAACTACTACGCTGCAATGGCCGTCCATTTGGACGATGCTGACGGAATGATAAGTGGTGCAACCATTAAGTACAAAGAAGCGGTGGTTCCCATTTTGAAAATCATTGGCTCTGGAAATCGTCGAACTGCATCCGGTATGAACATCGTTTTATGTCAGGATAAAATGTACTTCTTTACTGATACATCGGTGAACGTTAATCCTGATGCTCAGCAGGTGGCCAATATAGCTATTCACACCTCCAAGGTGGCCGAGTATTTTGATATGAAACCTAAAATAGCCATGCTCAGTTACACCAACTTTACCTCTAGGGATGAAAACCCCAAGAAAATGAGGCAGGCCGCTGACATCGTTAAACAATACAATCCAGAATTTGTCGTGGACGGAGAGATGCAAGCGGACTCCGCTGTTAACCCTGAAATTATCAACCGAATCTTTCCTTTCTGCGAAATCAAGGATGGGGCGAACATTTTAGTTTTTCCTAATTTGGATTCCGGTAACATCGCCTACAAACTCGTCCAGCAGCTCGGCGAAGGCGAAGTGATCGGCCCATTCCTCATGGGTGTTAAAAAACCAGCCCACGTCGTTCAAAGAACCTCTGTGGTGGATGATATTTTTAACAGTGTGGTTCTCACCTGCCTTCACTTTCAAGCCCTTCCTGAACTCAACGAAGCGGCAACGGAGAACTAGCCATTAAAAACCAACAAGAACAACGCCCCAAAGCCATCGTCCTTGGGGTGGGCTTAAAAAACGAAGGCATTGTTGAGGTCAAATCAAGCCTTAACGAGATGGAGGAGCTAGCAACCACGGCCGGTTGGGAAGTGGTGGGTAGCATCACTCAACTTCTCAACAAGTGGACCCCTTCAACCCTTATTGGCTCGGGTAAAGTCGAAGAGATTGGGCATATCGCCCAGGAATGTGGAGCCGAGTTTATAATTATCGATCATCACCTCACAGGTGTTCAGTCAAGAAACCTGGAGAGCCACTGGGAACCCGCCCGAGTTCTTGATCGCTCCCAAATTATTATTGAGATCTTTGCGCAAAGAGCCCGGTCTTATGAAGGAAAACTACAGGTCGAATTGGCTCAACTCCTTGATCAACTCCCCCGACAGGTCGGAGCTTGGCTTGGCTCTTTATCAAGACAAGGGGCTGGAATTGGTACTCGTGGAGCTGGAGAGAAGGCCATTGAGGTCGACCGTCGACAAATTCGCAAGCGCGTGGATATTATTAAAAAGAAGCTTAAAGATGTGCAAAAAAATCGAAAGCAGCACAGAAGTTCTCGGCAGAAAAACCAGGTTCCAAGTTTTGCTCTGATTGGCTACACCAACGCTGGAAAAAGCTCTCTCATGAATGCCCTCACTCAGTCTGAGGTCTACGCTCAAGACCAACTTTTTGCCACTCTTGATCCTACCACTAGAAAAGTATTTTTGGATGAAGGGACTCATGCGGTTATGACGGACACTGTGGGCTTTATAAATAAACTGCCCCACAATTTGATCGAGGCTTTTAAAGCGACCCTTGAAGAATCGGCCACCTCAGACATACTTCTTCACGTTATTGATTTATCCAATCCCCAAATGGAGAAACAAATAGACGTCGTCGATAATCTTATCCAAGAATTCGGCTGGGACAACAAACCTCTCATCCATGTTTTCAACAAAACCGATGTGGCCCCCATTCAAAACCGCTTTCGAGTCAAACAATCCCCTCGCGTGATGGTGAGTGCAGAAACCGGTGAAGGGCTTGAGGATTTAAAAACCATGATGCTTGAGACACTCAATAAGCTCACCGTGTCGGTGGAGTTCTTTTTTCCTCTTGAAAAAAAGCACCTTATCTACGAACTACAAAGAGACGCCACCTCTCTTTATAAAGAAGAAAGTAAAGTGGGATACATCTGTAAAGCGCATATGATTCCTGGCCTCGTCAATAAATGGCAAGATTATCTAGTTAAAAACCAGGGAAAATAAAAGCAGAGATGTCCTTTTTCATCTTCAATTCTGTTAAAATTAAGGCCCACCCTGCTTTTTAGGTAATAATTGTTTAATTTCTTACAAGATTCTCTCAGCTCTCCTTATCTGTGGTATGACGTCGATGCGAGTAAATCCTATGGGAGGGAATCACTATGAAAAATATAGTCTTAATGACTCTAGCTTGTTTGCTTCCAATTTTTGCTCTTGCCCTTCTACCCAATGAAAAACAAAGCCTAAAACTTGAAGAAATGCTCACTAAAACCGTAGAAAAGCAGTCCGGCACACTCGACCGCCTTGAATGTGGCTCTTACTACGATGGGATCTCCTGCCTGGCTCAAATCACTTACCAACACAGCGGCGAGAGTCTGATTTGCGAAAACAACTATGTCTACCGTGGGGGCGAGAAATTTTGGCTCATCGACTCTCAGTGCCAGCCTGAATAGGCAATTTAGGCTTTTTTTAGCCGTTCAGACCCGTTTAAAGGCCTTCAGGCCCCTTGCCAGGGCAATCCGACCATTCAGTTGAAAGGCCATAGATTCCATCTCAGAGCTGTGGAACTATGAATGTGTGAAGTTGTTAAAGAGAAAACGACTTCGACTAGAACAAACCCCAATGCCTTTATCCCTTCGAGGGTCACCCCTAGGTGACCCTCACCCTTTTAAAGGTGACGACTAAGGAGAATACGTGAGCCTACCCCACTCAATTGAAAATCAAAATTTCAACAAAGTGGATAGCCTCTTTCGAAAAGTCATCGCTGCTTTTGAAGGTGGTGATGCCCCCTTCTTTTCCCTTTCGCTCTCTACATTTCTTGTGAGTTTTACATTTTTACTAACTCTTCACACCTCTTTAAGCTCTTTTGCTATCAGCACTCTGACGGTTTTGACCTGGACAAGCTCTGTGGCTCTGATCTATTTATCAACGAAATTGGGCTTACATTTCCTCCTTGGCTCCAGAGTGTTCTACGAGCAGTCAAAACGCTTCCTCTTCATATTTCTTAGTATTTTCGTGGCATTCCTGCTAACGCAACTTATGGTTCAAAATTACGTCTACGAGCCGATATTAAAATACACAAGTCCACTTTCAAGAGGAGACTACTTCCACTTCTTTTCGCCTCTTCTTATTTACTCCTTGATCCTAGCTGCTATACTCTATCGCATGAAAAATGTGAGCTCCGACCAAGAAGATGTCAAAAAATCCGACGCGACTTTCAGTCGCTTTTTTGACGATGAGAAAACCGAAAAAGTCACTCTGATTTCAACCGCCTTGATTCTGGGCCCTGGGATGGTTTTTCTCTTACATCAAAACCCCTATTGGCCGGCGACTCTACAAAGTCAGCTGACTATTGTTGTTTATCTGTCCACACTTTTTCTCTTTTTTAATCTCTATGAGCTTGGGGTGACCCAGGTCGCAACACTAGTGATGGGCCGTAAACCGGCTCCCAATTTTTTGCTCGAATACTGCAAATTTTTTCTTACATTTATTTCAACCTCATTTATGATGTACGCTTTGGTGTACATTCCTATTTTTCACTACAATCCGAATTTATCAGTGGGCATGTTTATTACCCCGCCTGCGATCTATTCGTTTTTAGCCGCGGCCATCTTTCATCGCTTCAAACAAATGAAAGATATCGCGTTAAAATCAAAGGTGGCCCAGGCTGAGGCGCAATACTCCTTACTTGAAAGCCAAATGCAGCCTCACTTTTTATTTAATTCGCTCAATGTTTTATCTGAGCTGATTTATGTGGACCCCGATCTCGCTAACTCAATGGCTCAGAAGATGGCTGATCTTTATCGAGAGATTCTCAATAACTCCAAGAACAACTTCTCCAACCTTGAGTCCGAAATTTCTATTCTTAAAAAATACGTGGAGATTCAGAAAATACGCTTTGGAGATCGCATCGACTTTTCAGTAGACGTCTCACCGGCTTTTTACAATTTACAAATTCCAAGCCTGATGCTGCAGACCCTGGTTGAAAATGCGATCAAACACGGCATCTCTCCTAAGCAAGAAGGTGGCGAGATTAGTCTTTCGGTCACAAAACAAGGCAATATGTTTGAAGTTTGTATTTCTAATACGGGCAACCTTTATAAGGGACACCAGGATTCCAAGCGCAGCACAGGGTTGCAAAACACCAAAAATCGTTTGGAACTTGCTTACGGTAGTAAAAACTCCTTTCAAATTTATTCTGATAATAAAAGAACCTATGTTAAATTTTTCATTACAGGGAGGACCCCATGACAAAAATTTTAGTGGTCGACGACGAGCTTCTTAGCCGCAAAAAAATAAGACGCTTTATCGAACAACGTCCTGAAACATTCGATGTTTTAGAGGCTAGCAATGGTATCGAAGCTCTCAACCTGATCGAAACCGAAAATCCAGACATTGTGTTTCTTGATATCGAGATGCCAGAGATGAACGGTATGGATCTGGTTCAAACTATTGGCACCCCCCATTTTAAATTAATTTTCCAGACCGCATACTCAGAATTCGCTGTCGAGGCTTTTGAGAAAAATGCCCTTGATTATATTTTAAAACCCTTCAACCAAGAGCGCTTCAACCAGGCCCTCGACAAGGGGTTGCAAGGCACAACAGATTCAAAGCAACTCACGGGCCTGACTGACCAACTCAAACAAGACGAGGTCTACCTCACCAAAGTTGTGGTAAAAAGAGGAATGAAAAACACTCTTATTCCTGTTGAGGAAATTCTTTGGTTCAAAAGTGAAAATCATTACACCTATGTTTGCACCAAGGATTTTGAATACATTTATAGCGAACCTTTAAAGGATCTTATCGATAAACTGAACCCCAATCAGTTTATGCAAGTCCACCGCAATGCGATTGTGAATTCACAGTACATCAAGGACATTATCCAAGGGGACAATATGAAACTTGTCCTCGATAATGGTGCTGAGGTACAGGTATCACGATCGAACAAAAAGGTTATCAAAGAACGTATCCTACAACACTAGGATCCCTATCATTATATTCGCGGAGGACTCTCTCGGTCCTCTGCTTCGATAAATTGTTTGCGATACTCACTGGGAGTTTTACCCACCATCTTTTTAAACCTAGCATTAAAAGAGGACTTGGAGTTGAATCCTGAAGACTGGGCAATCTCTAAAATCGTTTTGTTTTTGTCAGGATCCTGCCGCAATTGCCTTTTGGCCTCCCTGACTCGGTATTCTAAAACAAATTGATTGAAGTTTTTATCAAGCGAGAAACGAATCACTTGCGAAGCTAGATAGGCGGGAATCTTTAGAGTCTTGGCAAGATCATCAATACGAAGGTTAGGATTCAAATATAATTTTTTCTCACTCATAATCGATTCTAATTTTTGTCCTAGGATCATAAGCTTTTCTTCTTGTAAATCGGTATTGTTGAAGGACTCCGCTTTTCTTTTCTCCTGGACTTCTTCTGTGGATTCTTGACTCATTTGCAAAGCTTCTCTTGAAGCCAAGGTACACATCCGCAGGGCCTCAAAAATATTGGCTAGAAATAAAATGGGAATGTAGCACTCCACTGTGAAGGCTAAAATTAAGTACTCCATTGCCATCGTGATCAAATTAAAACTTAAACCAAAAATTAGAAAAATATCTTTTGAAGACTTTCGAAGCCGATTGAGAATGTAAAGACTTGTTAATCCATTGATGAGCGCAAAAATACTCAAAAAGGACATCACTAATTTTTGTGGCTTTCCAAGCCTTGCGCCATAAGCATCGAGAAAATACCGCCCCGTAATATTTAGATCATCAGGGTCAAAATAGAGATGCTTATCAAAAACCAGGTAGGAAACAGCAGGGATCAACGCAAGGAGAGCTAAAGAAAGCATACTGCCTAGGTAAAACTTTTTTAATAGGCGGGGGATAACAATAAAAAAGCTTAAAGATTTCAAATAGAAGTAGTGGCAAAGAAACAAAACAAACTGTAAACCCACCACAAAAAAGCGGGTCAAATCTACTGAAAACTGCTCAGAATAAACGATGGTCACATTGACAGTAAAAATACTACTGAGAAAACAGAAATAGGCTAAGTTCTTCGACCTCTTAAACCCATGCTGTAAATAAATTTTGAGTTGACCGGCACTCAGTACTACAAGAATGAGAAAGCAAAAAAAACTCAGCCCCGGATAAATCACTTCAACAAATTTCATGAACATTTCTTATCTCGATATTGACTGGGGGTAAGACCCACTATTTTTTTAAAGGCCGTATTAAAAGAGGACTTCGTATTAAAACCCGATTCAAAGGCTATATCCATAATTTTAACACCTTTGTATTTCTCGCTCCTCAGTTTCTTTTTAACCTCTTCAATACGATACTCAGAAAGCCATGTGAAGAAGTTCTTATCAAGACCGAATCGAATCGCTTGGGACACCAAATAGCTGGGAACTCGAGCCTTCAAGGCGACATCCTCTAGTTTTAAATTGGGATCAAGGTAGAGCTTTTTCTTTTCCATCAGTCGTGTGAGTTGCTCTTTTATTTGCGAGAGTCTTTTTTGATCAAGAGTCTGATCCTGTTTGGATTGAGTGGTTTCAATATCTTCTTCATTGTGTCTAGCAAGAACAGCTTCCCTGGAAGCTAAAGAGGTCATACGAAAGGCTTCAAATATATTCGACAAATAAAGCATTGGAACATAGTAAGCCACACTCAGAGGCAAAACCAAAAATTCCATCCCACTGGCCAAAACATTAAAAAGGAGGCCCGCAATGAGAAAGATGTCTTGGGAGGATTGATACAGTCTTAAGAGGAGCAAAAGACTAAAGGAAATATGAACAAAGCTAAAAAGACTGAGTCCAACCAATGGTATTGTGTAGGGGTCTCCTAGTCTCGTCAAATAGGCATCGGAAAAAAAACGACCGGTCACCTTGATGGCATCCGGGTTGAAAAATAAAGGTTCATTGAAGAATATAAAAGAAACCACCGGAATGAGAGCAAGAGCTGTGAGTAAAAGCATCGTGGCTTCATAGATTTTCTTGGCTTTCGGAGGGATCGCAATGAAAAAGCTCAAGCAGCGAGAATAGTAATAATGAGCAAGGAACATGAGAAGAATTGTTACCAGCACCACAATTCTCGTAAAGGTTGTCGAGAAAGCCATTGAATAAACGACGGTAACACTCACAGTAAACAAAGCGCTAAGAAAACAAAAAACAGACAACTGTTTTGATCTCTCTAAGCCCCATTGCTTATAGATATTAAATTGTCTAAGAGCTAAGAAAAGCAGAGCGACACTGCAGAAAAAGCTTATCCCTGGTGCGGTTTTCTCAAATACTTCTATCAAAGGATTCGCCTCCAAGCGGTTAGATTGAAGCTACTACGAATCTTCATATTTTTAAATAATTTTTATGGGCTTTGATCTCGACGATACTCACTGGGAGTTTGGCCAACAATTTTTTTAAACGAGGTGTTGAAACTGGATTTCGAGTTAAAACCCGATTCGTAGGCCACCTCCATAATATTCTTATTTGGATCATTTAAAAGACGTCTTTTGGCCTCTTCGATCCGGTACTGACTGATCCACTGAAAATAGTTTGTATTGAGATGAAAGCTAATGGCCTGCGAAACAAGATAGCTGGGTGTTTTTGCCGTGCGAGCTAAATCACTGACCTTGAGATTGGAATTGAGGTAGAGTTTTTCATTTTCCATAAGCCTCTCAATTTTAGTCGCGATTTTAGAGAGCTGCTCCTGATTTAGACCTTTATTTTCAACATCCTCTTCCTCGACATTCTCTTCTCGATCTAACTTGTCTAAATAGGCTTCACGACTAGCTATTGAATTCATTCGGAAAGCTTCAAAGATATTGGCTAGAAAGACCATTGGAATATAAAAATCAATTGCGATGGGAAGAACCAGAAACTCCATACCACAGGCTACTAAATTAGTGGTGAGCCCTGCCATTAGGAAATAGTCTCTAGAGGACTGGTAAATTCGAACCAGAATATAGGCACTCGTTAGACCATGGATCAGACTAAAGGCGCCGTAAAAAAACATAGCCAGAACCGTCGGTTCACCTAAACGAGTGGTGTAGGCATCCAAAAAGAAATGCCCGGTCTCGTTGATCGTGTTGCGATCAAAAACCAATTCAACATCAAAAACTATAAGACTCATTGCAAAACCAATATGCACAAGCCCCAAGCCAAGCATGCTTGATTTATAAAATTTTTGCAGCCAATGAGGGATTGAAATAAAATAGCCCAGACTTTTCATATAAAAGTACAGAGCGACATAAAGTAAGAAGTGAAAGCCCACCACAAAAAATCGAACCGTATCAGCGGAAAAGTGATCGGCGTAAACCACGACCTCAATAAAGGTATAAAGAGCGCTAAAGAAACAAAAAAGCCCAATCGCCTTGGATCGTTGAAAACCTCTAGTTTGATAGAGACGAAATTGGATAAAAGCCAGCAACAAAAGAGCTGCAAAACAAAAAAAGCTCAATCCTGGAAATATAACTTGGACAAACTCCATCCTCTATTAATATCTCAAACCAAGGGGCTTTTCAATTCTCTATAAATGGTTCAACTGTTCACTTTTTTGTTTTTTCAAGGAGATACTGGGAATAGGCTTCGTTAATATCTTGAATTCGACAAGTTCTTCGAATGAAATCAATAAGCTTCTTTTTTACACTTAAGCGTAACAGATTTGATAGGTCACAGCGCTCATCGAGCATTTCCACAATGGCTTGGGAAGTTTTATAGTGAACCGCAATGGGGATGGAGCTTGGTTGAAACGGATGACCCATCTTAGTGATATCGCTAAACTTTTTTTGTTTTGTAAGCCAGTGGTAACTCACCTTCCCTTTACGGGAGTAAAAATTGGCAAAGCCTTCTTCGAGCCAGCGTGGAATAGAACTTTTGTACTTTTGATAGAAGATCACATGAACAAGTTCGTGTCCCAGTATTTGATCTAAATTTTTATGGGTCGCTCTAGGGCTAATGTGAACCTCGGTGCTTTTGGGAGATTTAATGGTCACAGCGGCAGGCCTTGAGCCCAAAGTGTGGGCCTTTTTGAAAGATCCCTCAGTGGTGTGAAAATACACTGGTACCCGTCTTATTTTCCATTCCAATCGGGATTCAAGTTTCTCAGTGATACGTTCCACACGATTTTGCTTTACCCAATCAGGAAGATTATGCAAAACCAGTGAGTTTGTTCGCACCTCTTTGGCTGAAGCTAAAAGAGAAACAAAAATAAAAGCCTGAGAAATAAGAAGTGATTTAATTTTCGGCATCACTCCCCTTCTTTACAATCTTATCTTTGAGGTTTTTTAGGATCTGGGAGGCATCATAATACTTAGCCTCTTGTTCTTTATTGATTCCCTTACTCATACTAATAAAGCCCACCGCTTCAAATTCATTGTGGGTCACTACCCCACCCCCTGGAGCATTGGGACCGTAGATGTAATAGGGGAAGCGGCGACGATCTCTAGGGTAAAAACCATAAATACTGGGCGCCATACTCTCTGTTTCTGACATTCGGTCGGTTTCAAAATGAGTGAACCGAAAAAATTTGAATCCGTTTTCGAGAGTTGCTTCGGCCGCTCGATAAAAAAGGTAGGTTTCTACCGTTTCTCTTTCGGTCACCTTATTGCCTTTGAATGAAACTCTTAACTTATTATCGTCGAGCTTCGTATCTTTATATCCATTCCCAAGATATCCCGCCGGCTGATAAGGGGTGGGAGTGGCACAAGCGGACAAGCCCAATAGAGCGAGTATCAGTGTTCCCTTTTGAAAAATCATCTCATCCTTTCAAGCGTTGAGTTCAAGACTGGGTTATCATACCAGGATAGTCTTTCGACTGTCATTCTCACCTGTCACTCTGCCTGAATGTCATTCTGAGCGCAGCGAAGAATCTGTCGCGCTAGCTTCGAGAATAGATTCTTCGCTTCGCTCAGAATGACAATGTGTGGGCTTCGCTCAGAATGACAATGTGTGGGCTGCGCTCAGAATGACAATGTGTGGCCTGCGCTCAGAATGACATTCAGGTGGGATGACAGGGGCTCAGAATGCCGTCCGAGAATTCCTCTATTTATTCTTTTTTTCTTGGGCCGCTCTTTTTTTGGCTAAATTTTCGAGACGGTAGGCTCTTCTCTCTTTACCCGCTTGGTATCTTCTTTTTTCGTCAGGGGTTTGTGGATCAATTGGAGCGATCTCGGTGGGTTTACCCTGGGAATTAAGGGCTACAAAGGTCAGGTAAGCTGTGGCTGTGTGGAAGGTTTCATTGGTTGTTGGATTTTCAGCATCCACACGCACACCGATTTCCATGGATGTCTTTCCAGTAAAATTCACGCTGGCTTTAAGATTTACGACCCAGCCAGTATAAACGGGCGCGACAAATTCCATTTCATCAAGATGAGCGGTAACAACAGTTTTTTGGGAGTGTCTTTGGGCACAAACGGCAGCGGCGATATCAATCCATGACATGATTGTACCGCCGAAAATCGTTCCCAAAGAATTTGTATGAGATGGAAGCACGAGCTCAGTCTTAATGACTTGGGAAAGTGAGACTGGTCGTGCTTGCATTAAAGATCCTTACGGATGAGAGGCTTATAGGCCAAACATTCCCATTCCACCGTTTCCAGTACCAGTTCCCCCGGTGCCAGTTCCAGTGTTATCTGGATTGTTTGTTTGCTGGTTGTTGTTGGTGTTGATTCCGGATCCAACAGTTGAGTTACCAGCAGGAATTGAGTCAATTCCTCCACCTTGATTGGTGTTGTTTCCAGCTGTTCCAGTGGCGTTGATTTGTTGTTGATTGTTTTGAGCCTCAACAAATCCCATATGAGGTAGACACCATACGATTAACTGGGCACGACTTTTAACCTGCATCTTCTTATAGATGTTAGTCAGGTGAAATTTCACCGTTTTCTCTGTGACAAAAAGTCGGTTGGCAACTTCCTTGTTGGAGAGCCCTTTTGAAACCAGCTCTGCCACCTCGGCTTCTCTATTGGACAAACCCTTCTGAATTAGGACATCTCTGAGCATCCTTGCTCCCTTCGTTAGTTTAGTGGTTACTTTAGGCTTAACGTCAGTGTTTCGCCTCTTTTAAAGTCTGGCAAGATGTTGGACTTTTTACAAGTGCCTGAATTAAAAAATTCTAAAACTGGACTCAGATTTTTGAAAATCCTGACAATTTCATAATAAATATTTAGAGTCACTCAAAAAAATATTTGTAGAAAAGCACGACTAGACGTTTTTTGAGGGTTTGAGCCCTCGATGAAGGGCTTGAAAATGTAAGATCTTTCAGAAACTTTCAGGACCTTTCGCTATATTGCTGGAGGTCAAAACACAATCTCGACCTTAATATGCCTTTTTAATGATCAAAATTTGGCCTTTGGGGAAGTTGTAAAACTTGAAAAGAGACAAAAGTCACAAGAATCCCGCTAAAGAATCTCAAGATCTTTTACCACCAGTTCCTTTTGAAGCTTTCTTAAAACATCCTCTGGATTTTTCCCCTCCATGGGTTCCACTCCAAAAATGTCATCAATTTGTCGCCCCCAGGTGTGAACTTTCGCCCAGGAAATCTGAAATCCCTCATTGTGAAGAGCTTGAATGGCTGTAAGCAAAAGACCTTTTTTATCACCCGCTCGAAAACTATAGACCCACTCTTCTTCATCCCATGAAACCAAATCGATCTGAGAGAATGGGGTCTTATACTCCTTCACTGTCTCAACACCTTTTACCTGCAATCTTTTACGTAGCACCGGTAAGGACTTATTGGTTTTGACACAAAACCAATCGTATACCCCCATTTTTTTATCGGTGTAGATCATCGCCTGCCTAATATTACAGCCTAAGCTGGTAAGCTTTTGGGTGAACTCTAAAACCAAGCCCGCTTGATCCTTTTTCTTGTGAAAACGCATCCACACCCGATTACGCCTGTCCTTCATAACTAAAGGATTTAATTCTTCTCCTTTTAAAATTTGCCTAAAGTCCTTTAACAAAACATTGTGAGAAAAGGCGTCGATGAGAGAAGAGTCCAAATCGTTTAAGAAAGCATCAGGGACTTTTAAATTTTGTCTTTTTAACTTTTGGGTAAAATCATAGTGCTTAGCCGGACTGGGATTCCTTAAGGTATCCACCATTTCGCAAAGAAGATTTTCCTTCCAAGAATTCCAAGCGTCCGGGTTGGTCGCTAAAATATCGATAACAGTAAATATAGCTAACCGATAAAGCCTCGGGCCGCGCACACCACGAGAAAATAAGTATTCCCAAGTTTTAGGAGACTGAGGGTTTTTACGAAAAGCGGCCGTCGAGAGGATGAGATGATTTTCAACCAGCCAAGCCACCTCATGGGCAAAGTTCTTAGAAAAACCGAAAGCCTTGAGGTCTTTAAGGGTAAGCTCTCTTCCCTTTTTAGAATGATCCCCTTTTCTGCCTTTGGCAATATCATGGTAAAGAGCTGTCCATCGTAAAATATTCCAATCCGAGATTTTCAACTTCTCACCAAAAAACTCCAGTTTCCCCAAAAGCTTCGGATAAGTGTAGATTCGGCGCACTTCCCTGACGGCTTGTAAAAGGTGAGCATTGACCGAGTAGCGATGATACTGATCGTGCTGCACAAGACCTATGACTTTGGTAAAATTGGGGATCAAATGAGAAACCATTTGCGAGCGAAAAGCCGCCACTGTGAGCTCATCTTCGGTTTTAATATCAAGAATTTTCTTAAGAATTTTTCCTTTTTCCGTTTTCTTGAGCTTTTCTTTGTTAAAACCCCTGGTGTCGTAAAGTTTTTTTCGAATAATCGCTTGAGTTTGTAAGCTCTGATCTTTTTTTAAGGCTTTCAGAGTGTCCCCCCAATTGGAAGGATCTTGCTTAGAAACGCGATTCATTTCTTTAAGTGTTAGTGTGCAGCGTTCATTAGCCCAGTCGGAATGAAAGCTCACTCTTGAAAGTCCTTTTTGAACCTCCATCATAAAACGGCGATGACTTTCATAGCCAAACCAGTCGCTTAAATCCAATTGATCAGGAGCTGTGAGAATATCATGGGAGTGATGCAAATGAAGTTTTTGGCGAATCAATAAAAAGAAACAGCGGTAATAATCTAGAACTTTAAAAGCGTACTCATCTTCTAAGAAGCGCTCAGGGAACCACTCTCTTAAAATCATCGCCTGATGAAGATCCCTCAAACCACCGGAACCAAATTTTAAATTCGGCTCCAAAAAGTTAGCAATGGAATCATAGCGCTTAAAGCGCATTTTTCTTTCACTGACAATCACCTGAAGTAGTTTACGGCGAAAAGCTTTCTCACTTCTTAAGATAATATCTTTTTGAACCTGTAATCTTTTAGCACCCTCTTGGGTAAAGGCTTTGGCATTGAAAAGTGCGTTGATCTCAAGTTCTTCCACATTCTGGGTCCAATCCTCACGATTGTCTGGAACACGGTAGCGAAACTTCATTCCCAATTTTTCGGTGACATCAACCACCTTTTTCACAGCTTCATCTGAACCACAGAAAATTACATCAAGGTCCGAGCCCGGACACAACTCTCCCCTTCCCCACGAACCAATAGCGATCGGATGAGCCTCTTGCCAACCATCGATTTCTCTGAGGCGATTTTCAATACATAAAGAAAGCCAAGAGGAAAAATCCAGAGCCACACTCAGGTTATGATCCAAAAGAACCTGACCCAAGGGGGTTGCCAGAGGGGGCCTCAACATTGCGCGGGCCTCTTCTAACTGTTTTTCTGTTAAGAAAGTTCTTGCTGCCACTGAGCTAGCCTATTGAGTGCATCCAAAGGAGTCAATTTTTGAATCTCAAGGCCTCGAATATTCTCTAACCACTTTTCTAGTTCGGGATTGGGTTGACTCTCTTGAACTTCAGTCTGTTCTTCCGCCATACGTTGCCATAAATCAAGTTGGGCACTACCACCCACCTCGCGGTGGTGATGAGCCTCATACTCTTTTAAAAGTTTACCGGCATACTTTACGACAGGCCCCGGCAGCCCCGCCAGTTTCGCCACCTGTATTCCGTAGGATTTTCCAGCAGCCCCCTCTTTTAATTGATAGCGAAAACGAATTTCACCACTGTCCTCGCTTATGGCCATATGGCGATTGAGTAACTGCTCAGGATATTTGTCCTCTAAATCGGTGAGCTCATGGTAATGGGTAGCGAACAGGGTGTAGGATTTTAAAGTATTAATAAAATACTCCAAAATGGATTGCGCCAAACTCATACCATCGTAAGTGGAAGTTCCCCGTCCCACCTCATCCAGGATGACTAAGGAATTTTCAGTAGCTTTATTAAGCATTTCTGCGGTCTCAGTCATCTCAACCATAAAGGTAGAAAGACCTTCGGTGAGAAAGTCACTGGCACCAATACGGGTGAATATTTTGTCCACCAAAGGAAGCTCGGCTTTTCTGGCTGGAACAAAAGAGCCAATCTGAGCCATAAGACTTGTAATGGCCACCTGCCTCATCAGCGTACTTTTACCCGCCATATTGGGCCCAGTGAGGAGAAGACATTGATTGGAATCCATTCGAATATCATTGGCAACGAATTGATTGGAGAGCACTTGCTCGATCACTGGGTGCCGGCTTCCCTCAATTGAGATTTTGCCTTTTTCTTTGAGAGTGGGCCTTGAGTAATCGTTTTCCACAGCCAAATAAGCCAGAGCCGTGAAGACATCCAATTGGTTGCACTCTTGCGCTAATTGAACCAGTGCTCTCATGGAGCTGATCACATTTTTTTTGAGCTGCTCGAGGATTTCTAATTCGAGTTCCGCTCTTTTTGATTTTGCGGTAATCACTCTTTTTTCAAGCTCATTGAGCTCGTCGGTCACATAGCGTTCGGCATTGGTGAGAGTTTGCTTTCGCTGGTAGCGCTCTTTAGGAACTTTATCTTTATGAGTGTTTCGAACTTCAATATAGAAGCCAAAAACATTATTGTAGCGCACTTTAAGAGAAGGGATTGCCGTTTTTTCTTTTTCTTCTGACTCGAGCTTTCGAACTTCGCTTTGGGAGTCTTTCGCAATATGAATCAACTCATCAAGCTTAGTGTTAAAGCCTGTGGCTATAAAGCCTCCATCTCTGAAATTAGCGGGAACCTCATCAACAAAGGCTGACTCAAGCTCTAAACGCAATTTTTTAAGCTTTTCTACAGCCTCATTATTTTTTGGAAGCTCTTCGTAAAACTTCAATAGTTCGAGTGCCGCTCCCATTGAGTCACAGAGGCTTTTAAAATCCCTCGGATGACACTGGGGCTGGCTGATTTTTCCAATACGTCTTTCAAGATCACCCACCTGAAAAAGAGTCTTACGCAGTGATTTCAAGTCGTCATATTGACCCACCCATTTTTCCACTTGATCCTGTCTTTGCACGATTTCAGAAGGATCAATTAAGGGAAACTGAAGCCAATTTTTTAACTTCCTGGCGCCACCGGCTGTGCGAGTGCGATTGATGGCGGCAAAGAGACTGGAATCTTTTTCTCCCTTGTAGGTTTTGAAGATCTCAAGATGGCGAAAGACCTGCGAAGACACTTGCATCCGCATACGAGAGTTTCTTTTTTCAAAAGGATGAAGCGAGGAGAGCACTGACTCTCCTTGCATAGAAACCGCGTAGGACAAAAGACGATTCGCCGATCGAGGCAAGTCCTTTTCCTGATCGAGGAGGTCCTCGTAGAAACTTACCACTCCCTTCCAATGCTCAGGCTTAATAATATGAAAAAGCTTTTCTTGTTTCTCAGAAAGGATGATTTCTACAGGATTGAGAGTATCCACAAATTGAGAAATCTCGGTTGAGTCTTTTACCAGAAAATAAAAACACTCCCCAGTGGTTGAGTCCATAAAACTAAGAGTGTTTTCATCAAGGGAGCAGAGGTAGTTGGGCGAGGTCGACTCCAGAGTTTCTGGATCGTAAACCATTCCGGGTGAAAGAATCCTGGTGATCTCTCTTTTTACCAAACCTTTAGCCGTCTTTGGGTCTTCTACCTGGTCGCATATGGCCACTTTCTTTCCGGCCTCTAAAAGCTTATTGATTTGACCTGCGATCGAATGGTGAGGCACTCCACACATGGGTGTTTGATCCCCTGATTTTTTGTTTCTTGCGGTAAGAGCAATACCCAAAAGAGGGGCTGCGATTTGAGCGTCCTCATGGAACATTTCAAAGAAATCCCCCATACGGAAGAGAACTATTTTGTCCGGGTGAATGGATTTTACACTCCAGTATTGCTTCATCAAGGGGGTCATTTCTTTTGCTTTTGCCATAGGGCTAAGAACTATAGGAAGGGGTCAAAGATTTGTCCAAAAGTTCCATTCCGACATCCGGAAATGCCATCCTGCAGCGACAGAGAGCCCTTCTTTCGGTACAGCCCCCTCATCAGGTCTAATGCAAGAGGGAATCTGTGCGAGTTGAAAGCTTTTCATCCCTGCTTTTGGCAAATTCTAACGTCCACTCAATTTCCTATCGACACAGGAAAACCAGGGCCATAGTGTAAGGGGCAGAAAATGTAAGCCTAGTATTTAGGCAATTAAATTGGGGACATCAAATTTTGGGGGGACAAGTGTTAATTCTTTCAGCACTACTCAGTGTATTCGTCATGGCTAATGAAGCCGATCATTCAAAAAGTTATTACAATATAGAAGAAGCCAAAATGAGGTGTCAGACTTCCTACACCCAAAGTCCCACCCTTTATATGAGTGAGTACTCTTGGGGCTATTCCCTCAAGACGATGAGAGGGAAGTTTGAAGAGATCTATGCTTCTGGAAAAAGGTTAGACTTCCACAATGAGTACAACAAAGACGAAGATCAGTTTTACCTCTACCTCAATAAGTTCAGCGAGGTAAAGCCTCTGGCCATCACCGAAGATTTTATTAAAAGTGTGACCTATCAAATTGAATCCGCTCACAACGAAGGTTTTGCAGAGTTTGTTTTCTTCCCTGACATGGGCCACTCTCACCTTTATTTTCCACTGGATCACTGGGAAAAAGAGTACGAAAGTAAAGATTTTGAGCAAGAAGAGCGCTATCAAAAGATGCTCGCTGACCCGAAGATGCGTCCCCTTTACCACTTAACCGAACAGCTTCAAATGCAAGACGAACACGAAGAAGTGATCGACGATCCTGTTTTAGCTTTCAAATACTGGCATCGTAATTTCATGGGCTACAACAACAGCTCTTATTCCTTTGAGATCCCGGTTAATAAAGAGGAAAACTACAACACGGTTCGCGAGGTTCCAGGCTACCACCGCTGGAGTGCCGGTTTTGCTGTGAGTGCCAGTGAAGATGGCTGCTTTCCTTACCGAGACGCTGATGGCAACAAACGCTATTTTGACATTAGCATGCACGACCCGGGCTACGAACCTGGAGAGGGTTCCGGCTACGGGCTCTAATGACCCCATGCTCCTTAGCGGGTATGCATGAGATTTCAAATCGCGCTATAAATATTCAATGACGATAAAAAGAAAACTGCACGAGATTATCTTTGAAGCCGAAACCCGTGGGGGTCGGATTTTCGATGTGGTTTTAATTATAGCTATTGTTTTGAGTGTAGCCACCTCAATGGCTGAATCGGTGGCGGCTATCAGGCAAGGCCATGAACAACTTTTTTTCTACCTAGAAGTGGGCTTTACTCTATTTTTTACCATCGAGTATGCTTTAAGAATTTACTGCTCAAAGAACACCTCTTCCTATGCTCTCAGTTTTTTTGGAGTCGTCGACCTCTTAGCCACTCTCCCCTTTTACATTTCAATCATCGTTCCGGGGGCACAAAGCCTATCCATTGTTCGAGCTTTACGAATCGTGCGAATCTTTCGAGTACTAAAACTCAACCGTTATGCGATGGCAGGACAGCAACTTTCAAAAGCCATGAAACAAAGTTGGCCAAAAATTTTTGTATTTTTGATCACTGTCGTCAGTAGTGTTTCTATTATGGGAGCCTTGATTTACCTCATAGAAGGACCCGGCAATGGTTTCACCAGTATTCCTCGCGGGGTTTACTGGGCCGTTGTCACCATGACCACCGTCGGTTACGGAGATCTCGCCCCACAAACACCCTTTGGACAGTTCATGAGTGTCGTTTTAATGATACTTGGATATGGAGTGATCGCTGTTCCCACTGGAATTGTGTCTTCTGAAATCATTCAAGACAACAGAGACTGGGCACTGACTAAAACTTGTCCGCAATGTTTTAAAGAAGGTCATGAACGCGGGGCCCATTACTGCAACCGCTGCGGGCACAATTTAAAGTCTCAATAGGTAGCCAATCAGGCCCATGAAATTATAGATTCTGAGACTTTACATCATCAACTGACAGCCCGACTCCATGATTACAAGGCTTAGGAAATCATCGATGCTTGCTTCCAGGTCATCTCGACAAATATCCCAGTGCCAGCCACCACTGGCGTAGGCGAATTGTTTTAGGTCTTCTAAATCGTTGTCCATCCATTCTTGAATTTGAGGTGGCAGAACATTTCCTTGAAATCGATTCGGCAAAACTCCAGACATATCCGCCGAACAAGTGGGACTCATATCGGATAACTCCATTCCATTTTCCAAATTCACTGAAATGGCTCCGGCCATAAACCTAGTCGTACCCAGAGCTTGTTTAATCAAAGCCAGTTCTTCTTCCGGGCTTCCATACTCAAAACCGGGAGCCGCGTCTGTAATTATGAGGGCTGCCACCATATCTTCTCCTCGAAGATCATCGAGATTGGCCACCACGGACCTTGAAATTGAGCTGTAGGTAATTTCCTTATTTCCAGAAGTTAAATTATAAATGGGATCGCTGTTTGTTCCCACTGGCAAGACTCCACTAAAAGGACCAGAGATTCTCGCCGCTAATTCTTCATCGGCATTAGGCATTGCATCTGTAAGGAAAGCGGGCGATCCATAGGGGCGATAATTATTGAATTCCACGTCTTCATAGAGAATGTTACTTGTCGCAATTCGAAATTTTCCACAGGTGTTTTTCATTTTATTAGTTATTCGTGGAATGAGCTGAGCCACTTTCCCGCGATTGTCATCAAGCGACCCACTAAAATCTAAGTAGATCATGAGGGTCACGTCGTTTGCTAGTGCCGACTGTGAACTTGAGCAAACTAAAACAAGGGCGATCAAAATCAATCGTAAATGAGACAATTTATTACTCCTAAGCTGTTTCTTATTTTTACTACAAATGCCTTGATGATTGAGATTTTATTGATTTTGCTTGAACTATTTTCAAACTGTCTAAAATTTAAATAGCTGACTCCCTGATGTCGTTTTGGGTGATCGAGAAATGTCGCTTTGGGGAGAATTAGAAATGTCGTCTTGAACTGATGTATGAATGTCGTCCTGAGGCGAAGCCGAAGGACCTTGGAGTTCGATCGAAGCCCTCTCAGATCCTTCGGCTTCGCCTCAGGATGACAGTGGGAGCTCGCCTCAGGAGGGCAATAGAGAGCGTTCCTCCGGACGACATTGTTTTTTCAAAGACCAAATAAACCCCGTAAAGAGTCTTGAATAAGGCCAATGGAATTGGGTAAATCCACCCCAAGGCTACGATCTAAAAACTCCGAAACCATATGATAGGCCTCATTAATGACGAGTGGGACACTGGCTGTAAAACCGATCCGTTGAATCCAGATTTGCACCTGGGAGTGTTCAACGAGAACGTTGAGCGTTCCGATTTGTGTTCCTAAAAGCTCTCCTTCATTGGCAAGCTCCAAACTTCTTTCAAGAGAGGTGGGAAGAATGTCTTTGGCTTTCAGTTCAGCAATATTTTCTGTAAGGCCCTGTTTGAAAGCCATAAAATCTGAACTGTAAAAAGGAATGCGTGAGAAACTGGTGTAAAATTGTCTTTCACCATGGCGAGCGGCAATATCACGAGCCGCGACAACAAATGCCTCTGTCCCGCGTGCTTCTCGAATTTTATGGAGAGTTTCAATATCACTTAAATGCTGATCGATGGCCCGTTGGTTTAAAACGCCTTTGATAAACTGATAAAGCAGTAAACGCCCGGCCTCGCTAATTTGCCCCAACCGGTCGGTAACCCACGTAAAGACGCCTACTTTTTGAGAGTCTGGGCGGATACGAAAACCTCCCCCTGGGATTAGGTCCACTTTGGTAATAAGAAAATCGGTCAGGCCACTAATGGGAGCTACGAGTGTTTGAACCCAGTAACTTCTAGTTTCAGCTTCAAGATCGTGTGTGAGCAAAACAGTCAATGGAGCCTCTGGCCTATAAACTCGGCGACGGCCTTGTGAATAGAGACTTGGAGCGGCTCCAAAAACCTGCTTTACAAACTGGCGGTCTATGCGAGCCTCAGAATCAAAAAGGTAAGGCATTAAATTGTTACTAATCGAGTTCGGCGGAAGCATCCCACGCAGTTCGGCTTGCAGAGCCGTTAAGGCTTGCAGACGATTGTAGGCTGTCACCACGGTTTGAGGGGAAACTTGAGTTGGGCTTGGCAATTCTCCCTCTCCCTCTGCGCCATTATCCGCGACCGTGTTTAGGTCTTCAATACTGGCCTGTAATCCTCTGGCTTGTACTTGCTCTAAAAATTCGTCTAGCTTCAGACCTCGGGAATGAAGAATCCTTTCTAGCTCTCCATTTTCCGTCATCTCGGTGATCACCCAATCGGCTGCTGAAAAGTCAGAATAATTATCTCCAAGAACTTCGATGGACTGATCCATAAGATTTGTTAGTTCGGTTTCATACTGAGAGGCTTCGTTCTGGTCGATCAATGTATTGTTCAGCAAATTTCCCAATTCCATATAAAGAAGGCGACTGGTGTGAAGGATTCTTGCTTCGCCGAGGACAACATCGTAAAGATGGCGCAGCTTCTCCACCACACGATGAGGATCACCGGTTCGAATAGACATTCGCCACTGGTGAATCATCTTCTCGCGGGCTTCGCGAGTTTCTCGAACATGGGCTCCCCGTCGATTTTTCAGAGACTCAATTTCTGAGTTTAATTCCATGATACTGCGATAGGTATGAAGATCTTCTGCCAGTGCTTCAATTTCATTGTTGAAAGCATCAATCGTTGGCGTTTGAGTTTGAGTGCCCTCAAAGACCTTTTGGCAAGAGAGACTGGCCCAAGATGAGGAAGCTCCCAATAAAATGGAAAGGAAAATAAGGCTCAATAACCGCATCAACATAAAAGTCCCTCACTACAGTGACTGTTTCAGGTAAGGAACCACGGTTATCATAGTCTTTTCATTGTTATAAGATCTGTTGCACTTTTTGCAGTCTCGTATGGAATTTATACAATATTTTTCTTAGTATTTTTAGTTACTTAGAGACTAGACCTCACCTATTAGTTAAGACTCACACAGAACTCTAGTAAAACCAAATAACTTCGCCTTATTAAATGGTGCCGGGATAGATTTTCTTTTTACTTTGGCTCATCTTCGATTTTTGCAGGAATTGCTCATCACGCTTAAGGCGCACATCAGGGTCGGAGGGCTCTACCCAAAATCGAGCTTGAGGTTCAGGAGTGTGCACACACCCCACCAAAACGACATACATCAGCACCGCCAATATTGCTTTCACTTAACAAATTCCTTTATTTCATTATGATCTTTAGCCCACACCTAACATAAACTTTTCATCCTAACAGTGAAAAAAAAGTCACAATGAAAGTTTTTCGATCCCGCCAAGTTCCTAGATAGGGAGGCCTCCCTTTCTTCTTTTTATTTCTCTATAGATAATCAATTAAAATGACTGAGCAGGCCTAATTAACTTGGTCTACATTTTTCCGAAAAAATTAAATCAAACAAAACCTTTCAAAAAGAGACTTTTTTCTCTGGAGTTCCGTCCAAGCCACGATCCCCAAGCTGCCATTAATAATAATTCTCTAAAGGGCTCTCGTGAGCGTGACGCGTTTTCGCCCGCAGGGCGAAACACCAGCAAGGTCCACGGCATGCGAAGCTGTACAGCTTCGCATGTGGCCGTCATGGATGCCGGCCCTGTAGAGATTTATTATTAATGGCAGTTTGGGGAGCCGAGGACTTCGATCGAGCTCTCACAGATCCTTCGGCTTCGCCTCAGGATGACAATGGAGGTTCGCCTCAGGACGACAATGGAGGTTCGCCTCAGGACGACAATGGAGGTTCGCCTCAGGACGACAATGGAGGTTCGCCCCAGGACGACAATGGAGGTTCGCCTTAGGACGACAATGGAGGTTCGCCCCAGGATGACACTAAGACTCCAGGGCCTCTAAGATTTTTTGATAGATCCCTTGAAAGGAGCCATTGCTCATAATTAGAACTGTGTCCCCTTTCTTAGCCCGCGCCTTGATTTCTGCAATCGCAACAGCAACGTCTTCAAACACAAGAGCTCTTTTGTTTTCATTGATTTTCGCTGCAATTTTATCCACATCTAAGAAATCAGCCGAGTTCATATTTTGAGTGCCCGAGGCTGGGCGACAAAGAAAGGTTTCATCGGCCATCAAAAAGGCTTCTTCATACTCTTTCTGAAAAATATTTCGCCTGGAGGTATTTGATCTTGGTTCAAATAGAGCAAAAAGTTTACCGCGCTCCTTTCTTCCCTGCAGACTGGCGATGGTGGCCTTCACTGCCGTGGGATGATGAGCAAAATCTTCGATCACCTGGATTCCACCAGGCTCCCCGATCAATTCTTGTCGGCGCTTCACCCCTTGAAAAGAGCGAAAAGAGGACGCTAAGTCGGATTTAAAACCAAGAGTCTTGCAAAGAGCGTAGACCGCTAGCCCATTGAGTGCATTGTAGCCTCCAAACATGGGGATAAATATTTTCTCTTCGACTCTCCCCTTATAATTGACATCAAATTCAATCCCTTGTCTTAAGAACTCCAAGTGCGACAAAGTCCAGTCACCCTCATGTTGGCCATAGGAGACTTTTTGAGCGTTACAGTGCTCCAACAAGCCTCGAATATTACGATCTTCACTATTATAAACCAGAAGGCCTTCTTTTTCTGGAATCAGTTCCATAAGACTTTTAAAGGCCTTTAGAATTTCATCGAGGTTTGAGTAAATATCGGCGTGGTCAAACTCAATATTTCCTAAAATAACCGAACGGGGTTTGTAGAAGGTGAACTTTGGCACCTTGGCAAAAAAAGCGGTGTCATACTCATCGCCTTCAATCACAAAATGTTCGCCTTTGGGATTTTGAAAAGAGCCTTCAAAATTTTTTGCTATTCCCCCAATTAAAAAACCGGGTTTAAGTCCTTCCTGCTGACACATCCAGGAGAGCATTGAAGTGGTGGTGGTTTTTCCATGTGTACCGGCAACAACCATGGAGTGTCGATCTTCGATCACAAAATCTCGAAGGGTTTCCGGAAGGCTGGCATAAGGGATGTCTTTTTGTAAAAGTGCTTCGGCCTCTTCAAAATGCTTTGAGATAACATTACCCACAACAACAAAGTCAGGATTGGAGTCTAAATTGCTCGCCTTATAACCTTGCAGAATCTCTATGCCCTGTTTTTCTAAAAAGGTCGACATAGGAGGATAAACATTTTGATCACTTCCCGTCACTCTAAAGCCTCTTTCCTTTAGCAGCCCCGCTAGTGAAGCCATAGCGGTTCCACAAATACCCATTAGATGAATATGGTCTCCAGACTTTAATTGATGTTTCATTTTTTCTCCTCAACTCCTGCAACAATCCAATCGTGAATCTTTGGCCTCAAGGAAACAAAATCACGATTCTCCCGGGTGGGATGAACACGATTACTCAAAATACAAACGTAAAGATCTCTTTTGGGATCAAACCAAAAAGAGGTACCCGTAAAGCCGGTGTGACCAAAAGAGGTTTTTGAAAATAGGTCACCGGCCGAGGAGTTCTCTTGGCTTGGCAGCATAAAGCCAAGTCCCCAGTCACCTTTTGCTTTTGGCACACTTCTTTTGATGAATTTTTTAAAAACAGTCTCATCAATCCTTTTGGTTTTACCTAATAAAGCTTCTCTTAAAAGTCTCCCGTAGGCACTTAAATCATCAATACTTCCAAAAAGACCGGCGTGAGGAGCCACTCCCCCTAGAGACCAAGCATTTTCATCATGAACCTCACCTTGCAGAGTTTTTTTACGCCAGGGACACTTTTCCGTAGGCGCATAGAGATTTTGGTTGAGTCTTCTGTGGCCATTGGGGTTAAAGTGCAAACTTGTTTTCGGGTAAAACTCTTCATAAAGATTCTTCCAGTTCTCTAGAATGGGACTCAGACTAAGACTTTTCATCACAGACCCTAGCAAGAAGAAGTCTATATCGGAATAAATAGCCTTCGCCTCTTTTTTTATGGGAGCTTGCCGGCAAAGCTTTTCAAGCTGTTGGTACCTTTGCTCACGATCGAGGTGAAGAGAGATTTGCTTATAAAAAGGCTCCCACCAGTTATTCCCGGCCGAGTGACTCAAAAGATCTTTTATCTTGTATTGGGAGTGAGGATACCAAGGAAGATAAAAAGAAACTTTGGAATCGACTGACATCTTTCTTTTTTGGACCTGATCGATATACCACAAAGTGGTAAAGATAATTTTAGTCAGAGAGGCTAAGTCATAATAGGCGTAGGTTTTGCCCCAGTGAAAATCCACCTGTTTTTTGCCTTTATAAAAAGCTTGGATCTGACACCCAGGGAATTTTAGGTGCTCTAACTTTTTAAATTCTTCTTGAAGTTTTTTTTCAACGGCATTCACGGCTTTTCAGCTCCCGAGTCGAACTGCAGTCGTGCTTTTTTTCCACCATATATTCTAGCCTTTGTATTAAAACTGAGCGGGTGCTGGTTTTTGCCGTGACCACTTTTAATCCCAGCAAAAACCGGTAGTTTTTTATTCTGAGCAAACTCCCTTAAATACCTGGGCACAAGACTTTTACCTCCAGGCTCCTCTCCGCCTGTGAATTGCCCTAGAAGAATGGCTCTCACACCTTTAAACAGTCCCATCTGTTCCATTTGTTCAAAAACACGATCAATACGGTAGGCTCTCTCTCCTATTTCTTCGAAAAAGAGAATGCGCCCTTTGGTGTTGATTTGAAATTTTGTGGCAAAGCTCGATTGAATTGTTATGAGGTTCCCGCCCACGATAGAGCCTGAGATGGTTTTTTCTTCGAAAGCTTTCGTGTTGAGGGGAGTCAGACGGTACTCCTCCTCTAACTTTTCACCAAAGAGCATTTTTTTAAGACGTTTTTCCTCAATGGGACTTCCCTCTCCCCTTGCAAAGCGATCAATGTGGCAGCCGTGAATGGTGGACCAGTTCCACTCTTGATTTAAAAATAAATGAAGACTGGTGATATCACTCAATCCTAGGAAGGCTTTAGGCACTGGGCTTTTGATGGAACTTAGTCCGCTGAGAAGTTGGTGACTGCCGTAGCCTCCCCGCAAGCACCAGATGAGGCGAGAGTCTTTCGCTCTGAAGGCTTCTTTAAGATGCTTAATTCTTAGCTCCCGACTATTTGAACAAATCAAATCTTTACCGAGAAGGTCTTTGGGAATGCGTACTTTTAAGCCCCAAGACTCTAGGAAAGGTTTTATCCCCTCGAGAGTTTTAGGGCGAGGAGGCATCCCTGGAGCAACGATATCGACAAGATCCCCTTTCACAAGGGGCTTCCATAATTGATTCTTCATTGGCTCATTGTAGAAAAAAAACTGATACTTTCCAATACTTTAAAGCGCTCGTTTTTTTGAAGCTCAATTCTCACTTTGTTTTTATTGACTGGGCTAGTCCCCTCTAAGCATAGACAATCCCTGCCTGGTGTGGGACATAGAATTCTATGATTTCCTTTGACCAGCATCTCTTTAGACTCATCAACTCGGAATGGACCCACCCCTGGCTCAATGCCTTTATGCCCTGGGTAACTGACCTTCATAAAAATCAGACCGTGATGGTGATTGCCATCCCCACCCTGTTACTTCTTTGGTTTTATCGCTCCCGCAAACAGATGCTGGTGGCCCTTGTCGGGCTTTTGATATCTATAGCTCTCGCTGATAACTTTATTTACAGAGTCTTAAAACCTAGTTTTGAAAGGCCAAGACCTCCTTACGTGGAAAAGACCATTGAGTTAAGGTCCGACCGATACGCTGGATATAGCTTCCCCTCTAACCATGCGGCCAATAATTTCGCCGCGGCAGGCTTTCTCAGTCTATGTTACCCCGCATTAACACCGGTCTTTCTGCTAGTTGCTTCGATTGTAGGCTATTCCAGAATTTACGTAGGTGTGCATTATCCCCTAGATGTTATAGCGGGGGGTGTTATTGGACTGATTTTTGGACTTTTCTTTTTCAGAATCTGGAGGATAATTCTAAGTAAGGCCCACCGTCGGTGGCCTTTTCTTCCTTTATTAAAAGTGCCCCCTGTAAAAGGAGAATCTTATGGCAACACTAACAGAGAGTTTTAAAGAAAAAACGGCCAAAGAATGGGCCATGATTGTCGCGAAATACAAAAAACCCAGTCACTTAAGAAGTTGGGTTGAGATTTTTGTCACGTCCATTCCCTTTGTTCTTTTGTGGGCTCTTGCGGTTTATTCGTATTACTACTCTTACTGGATTTCTCTTTTATTTATTGTTCCGGCCGCCTTTTTCCTTGTGCGTCTTTTTGCCATTCAACACGATTGTGGTCATGGAACTCTTTTTCGATACAAAGCTCTCAATGACTGGGTGGGACGCGTTTTAGGTGTTTTCACTTTTACTCCCTACGACGTTTGGAAAAAAGATCACGCCGCTCACCATTCCACCTCGGGGAACCTCTCCCAACGTGGGCATGGAGATATCACCACTCTCACAATGAGAGAGTATCAAAACTTAAGCCTTTGGGGGAAAATTCGCTACCGGGTCTATAGACACCCTCTCGTTTTGTTCGTTTTTGGCCCCACCTATCTTTTTGTTTTTCGCCAAAGAATTCCGGTGGGACAAATGAAAGAGATCAAGGCCTGGGTCAGTGCTATGGGTACCAATCTTTTTATTGCAACCATGGTAATCATCTTACTTTATACTATTGGAACCGGAGCCTTCTTTCTTGTTCACATGCCTATTGTGATTATCGCAGGCACTGTGGGTGTTTGGCTTTTTTATGTGCAACACCAATTCGAAACCACGCACTGGGAAGCCGGAGACAAGTGGAACCCCCAAGATGCCGCTCTTTACGGAAGCTCACATTATGATCTTCCTTTTGTTCTTCGCTGGGCCACTGCCAATATTGGAGCTCACCATATTCATCACCTTCACAGTAAAATTCCCTACTATCATTTACCAAGAATCATGAAAGACCATCCGCAGCTCCGCGAAGTCAGCCGTATAACGCTCTGGCAAAGTGTGAAGTGCGCCAATCTCCATCTCTGGGATGAGGCCAACAGGAAACTTATCTCATTTCGTGAACGACGTCGACTTTTGAAAAAAGGGCAGTAGGAACTTAGCCCTATTGAAAGTAAGAGAGCTTAAATTTTCTAAACATCAGGTCCTGAGGGACCTTTCTATCTTCACCTCTCCAAGAATCAGCGTGAATTCCCTTGCGCTCATAAAGAATTCCCACATGATAGTCTCTCGTCTTTGCCATGGAACTGTAGCCACAACTACTATCGATTCTCTTGGAAATAGGCCAGCTCCGTCCATTTGAACCCATCCTAATTGTTAGCTTGGATCGATTTTTGGTGGATGCACAATTGGCAAAAAAGATTCTTCCCTGCGAGTACCTCAACAAACTTCCTTGTGCGATGGGATCAAAGAGGCGGTGAGAAATACTCGGGGTCGAAAATGACTGAGCGGAATTTTCGCTAAATGAAATGGAGCGCCGGCAAAGGGGACTTCCCGGCAAGAGGTTCCCTTGGTCATCTTTACGACATTTGTTCCTGCCCGTAGACCTATCATTTCTATAAATCACACCATTATCAAGCTCGGCGATCGCCGACTCACTAGAAAGATTCGGCATTAGGGAGGACATTTCCCAACTCTCCCCTCCATCTTTGGAAATCAAAGTTCTTCTTGCCGCTGGAATCAGAAGCCAGTTTTGATGTTTTCTGTGCGAAAGTTGAATTCCAACTCCAGGTCCAACCATATCCATTTTAGTACCTGCTGGCTGTAGGTGACCGGTGAGATCCTCAAGGGGAGAAAATTTTAAAGACTTTCCTTCAAAGCGGGCCTGGCGATACAATATTTTTCGATCGCCACTAGCAAAGCGCCTGGCAGGATCCTCATGAAATTGACTTTTATGGCCTGGATTTGAATTCATAAATAAATGAATCACACCTGTGCGTTGATCGACCACAGCCGTGGGATTCCCGCAAGTATCTCTGCCAAGTTCACAGGCTTTATGTATCGAACTCCAATTTTTACCGTCATCATAGCTCACTCTAAAGACGACATTAATGTCTCCAGAGTCCTGATTGTGAGCCACCCTTTGCTCGGCAAAGGCGACTAAGTATCTGTTTTTATTGACAGTGACTAACGAAGGAATACGATAAAAATATCGACCTCTTTGATCAGATCGAGAAACAAAAAGAGGTTTTACTTCTCCACTCGTGTCCGAAGAACTCATAACAAGTGAGTTCCCTTCTGTTTCTGAAGAAGAAGAGTGCGATCGAGACTCTAATCTTCCACAGTTTTGAAAAAGGGAGAAGAAGGCTACCGACGCCAATAAGAATATTAATAGAGAAAGTCGATGTGCCACTTGTGACCTCTTTTGAGCAAGACTGCCTTAAGGCGCTTCTGCATATTCGCAGCGGCTTTGCTCAGTGCCTGTGTAGTTAAGAACGGCCATAAAGCCATTGGCCTCTTCATAGGTTAAGCTTCGCGACATAGGAGAATAGGAAATATGCTCGCCTTCTTTAGAAATATTAAAACTAAATCCCATGTAGCCTGCAGCAAAAATATCGGCATCGCCTAGAATAAGATGATGAGAAAGAAAAACCTCTTCGACAGACTCCGGAGAATACTTAGAATCGAGTATCGCGAGCAGTTCTTTTTCTTTATCCGTGTCTGCATCCGCCCTCAAGTCAGCAGGACTCATTGAAGGACAAAATTGGTTCAAAAGGGCATCAAGTGGAACACTGCCAGCGAGAACATCCGCCTTTAATTCCGCGTAGCTGATTGTGCAGACGGCTGTTGGGCTTTGTTCAGTGCGGATAGTGATACTGTCACTATCGATCATATCTTGAATGTAGTCATTTTGCTCTTCAAGACTCGCAAAATTTTCCAATTGAAAGTCATGGATTTTCTTTTTGTAAATTGAGATGACGGGATTTTCACTAAATTTAAAATCGTAGCGATCTTGATTGGGCTGGGTGGAGTAAGCAGTAAGATCACAGTTTTGACCAATACTAAGACTCTTGTTTATCGGGTCCTCGCTATCGCCGCCCCCTTGATTTTGCCCTTGGTTAGGATTGTTGGTCGGATCGGGTTCACCGGAGCTTTGTTGACTCGACTCAGACCCTCCACATGCTGATAACATTAATACAGAAAATAATACTAGAATGATTCGAATTGGTTTCATATCAACCCCCAACAAAAAAGGGTTGCAAAACCTAAACCAAAGGGGCTAAAGCCCCTTTATCGGCTATCCAGCCTTATTTGTTTCAACCTGAAACGTGCGTATTTTTGACAGCTGTTAAGCCCAACAAAAAATAGCTAACTCGATCTAGGAATAAATCGGGGTGGGGTAATTGTTGGTGAAACAGGCCGCGCAGTACTTGGTTTCCGACTCATCTTTCACAGCCGTCATCAAGCCCCCATGGCTGACGTACTTGAGGGTATCAGCGCCAATGTATTTACGAATCTCATCGATGCTACGGTTGCAGGCAATGAGTTGATCCCGACTTGGTGTATCCACACCATAATAACAGGGGCCGATCGTAGGTGGAGCGGCAATTCTCATATGCACCTCTTTAGCACCAAAGGCTCGAACCAAATTAATGATTTTTTGAGAGGTGGTTCCTCTGACAAGAGAGTCATCGATCACTACAATTTTTTTCCCTTTTAAAATTGCCTCTTGCGGATTGAGTTTAACTTTCACTCCAAAACTGCGAATATTCTGTTTGGGCTCAATAAATGTTCGCCCCACATAGTGATTGCGAATAATACCGAGTTCAAAGGGAAGGCCACTTTCCTGCGAGTAACCAAGGGCCGCAGGAACCCCACTATCGGGAACTGGAATCACAAGGTCCGCACCCATATCCCCGTCTTCTTTAGCCATATGAGCGCCAAGGCGTTTTCTCGTCTGATAAACACTCTCGCCAAAAACAACCGAATCAGGTCTGGCGAAATAAACATGTTCAAACACACACTGGCTCTTTTTTTCTGGAACATTTTCCATGAAAAAGGACTCTTCCTTTTCACCGTCAAAACAGTAAATTTCTCCGGGTTCAATCTCACGCACAAACTTGGCACCAATAAGGTCAAAGGCACAGGTTTCTGAAGACAAGACCATAGCTTTGCCACCATCGACTAATATCTCTCCTAGTACAAGAGGTCTGAAGCCTTGAGGGTCTCTGGCCGCAATGAGGCGGTTATGAGAGAGCATCACCATTGAAAAAGCGCCTTCCAATTTTGGAAGCTCTTCTTTGAGACAATTGAGGATGTCCTTATTTTTATTTCTGGCTATGAGATGGAGAAAGATTTCAGTGTCATTGGTCCCTTGAAAAATTGATCCTCTCTCTTTGAGATCATCCCTTAGAGGTTTTGAGTTAATAATGTTTCCATTATGGGCCAATGAAACCGGCCCGTTATAAAGGTTGGCCTTGAGTGGTTGGATGTTATATTTTTCGTTGGCTCCCGTAGTGGAATAACGGTTGTGCCCAATGGCTGCCTTTCCTTTGAGCGTGTCTAAAACCTCTTCGCTAAAAACATCGGCCACAAGCCCATGACCTTTATGCAGTCTATGCTCTTTCTCAAACAGGCTTACAATCCCCGAGGCCTCTTGCCCGCGGTGTTGAAGGGCATAAAGCCCCAGATAAGTCATCCGAGCCGCTTCCGGGTGATTCCAAATCCCGAAAACAGCACACTCTTCTTTAAAGCCCTGGGAGGGCCTTTTGCCAAGATCCATTGTAACAATCCTTCAGCTCATCAAGAGACAAGCTCGTCTCATTCCACTTCCACTGTTTGTTTTGACAGACCCTTCCGATCTTTTCGACTTTTAAACCTTGCTCCCCGGCCCAGTCCATCCAAGCTTTTTCGTTACTGGTTGAAACCACAACCTGGTAAAGAGGTTCAAGAAAAGCCGGAGCATCTGTCTCGACTTCTACTCCTAGGTCTTTTTCAAAGCACATTTTCGCCAATGTGTAAGCAAGACCAAAGGAGCTCACAATTCGAGTGCTACTGACGGGTAAATCCAGCACAGCATTCATTAGTTTGTTAGTCTGCAAAGAAAGAGTTTTAAGGTCCTCATCAAAATTAATTTCTCCTGAACCTTTTTTAATCTCGCTCCAATAACCTGTACTCACACCTTCACCCAATTGCACAACAAGAAGACTCTCCCCTTCTTTGGTAAAAAAGGATTCTGGCATATTTTTAAGATCGGGTCTTAAGCCAACAAGTCCAGTGCTCGGTGTGGGAGAAATTCCTTTATCAAGAGTTTCATTATAAAAACTGACATTTCCACTAATAATGGGGGTAACGAAAGCCTCGCAGGCTTTATTCATACCATCAAGACTGGCCACAAACTCACTCATTACCTCTGGCTTTTCAGGATTGCCGAAATTTAAACAGTCCGTTGTAGCGAGAGCTTCAAAACCTTTTGCTGCTAATTCAATAGCGGGATAGGCAATACTATCCATTCCGCCCACCCAAGCGTCCTGTCTCATGATATGAGGACGACAACCAAGCACAATTCCTAAACCGCGACCACTGGGAAGAGCGGAGACACCGATAGGAGACTGGCAGTCTCTGGCGGTACTGGCTCCCACTCTTTGATCGTACTGTCTATAAATCCACTCTTTTGTTCCTCCCTGGTGAGAGCTAAGAATCTTTTTAAGATCTTCAAGATTCTCTGAGTCTTGGGAAGCCCACTTAAGATTTTTATTGTCTTTTCTTTTCCAAGGATTGTAGTCCCTTTCGTATTGAGGGGCGTTGTCCACAACGTCTTTAGGACTCATTTCCGTGAGAGTTTCATTTTTCCAAATCAATCGAATGACGGGCTCTTCAATCACTTCACCCACACTGACGGCATCAAGGCCCCAGTGCTCAAACACGGATTTTAATTCATCAAAGCGGCTGGGCTCGCAAATTAAAAGCATGCGCTCCTGGCTTTCGGAGAGGAGAATCTCTTCAGGCTCCATGGTCTCATCTCTTAAGGGCACTTTATCAAGATGAAGGGTGAGCCCCACACTTCCCTTATCAGCCATTTCAAAACTAGAACTTGTAAGCCCTGCGGCCCCCATATCCTGAATGGCTACCACAAGGTCTTTTTTCATCACTTCAAGACAGGACTCGATCAAAAGTTTTTCATAAAAAGGGTCACCTATTTGAACAGTTGGCCTTTTGCTCTCAGAGTCTTCATCAAAAGACTCGCTCGCCATACTCGCTCCATGAACTCCGTCTCGCCCTGTTTTAGCTCCGACGTAGACAACGAGATTCCCAACCCCTTGCGCTTGCGAAAGACAGATGGGATCGCCTTCAGTGAAAAGGCCCACGGCCATGGCATTAACGAGAATATTTTCATTGTAAGATTTGTGAAAATTAGTCTGGCCACTGAGATTAGGCACACCCACACAGTTACCGTACCCGCCAATACCTCGAACCACTCCATCAACAAGTTCTTTCATTCTTGGGGCCTCAGGCTCTCCAAAACAAAGATAGTTCGCGAGCGCAATGGGTCTAGCACCCATGGTGAAAATATCCCGCAGAATTCCACCCACACCTGTAGCAGCCCCTTGGTAAGGCTCAATGAAGCTTGGGTGATTGTGACTCTCCATTTTAAAAGCCACCTTCTCTTCTTCCCCAAGATCGACAATTCCTGCGTTCTCACCAAAGCTTTGTAGAACTCTTTCAGATTCACTAAAAAGTTTCTTTAAGTGAACCTTTGAGCTTTTGTAAGAGCAGTGCTCACTCCATAGAGCGGAGAACACAGCCCACTCCACTCCTTCGGGCTCACGACCTAGGATCTCTTTTATCTTTTCGTATTCTTTAGGATTGATGCGGTAAAGTTTTAGCTTTTCTTCCAAATTCATTAGGCTTCATCCTTCCAATCAAAAAACTTCAATCCATCTAGACTTCCCATCCAATCAAAAAGGGCGCGATCAGGATGAGGCATCATACCCACCACATTTCTTTTTTCATTCATCACACCGGCAATATCACTCACTGATCCGTTGGGATTTTTTTCGTAGGTGAGCCAAATCTGCTGGTTGTCTTTAAGACTTTTAAGACCTTCTTCGCCAATAAAGTAACGACCATCGGCATGGGCCATAGGCATACGGTAACTATTGCCCACTTCAAAGGGGGACCAGCCACTCTCATTTTCTAATTTTAAATTGACCCACTGATCGATAAATCGACCCTTGTCGTTTCTCATTAGAGCTCCAGGGAGAAGGCCCGCTTCACAGAGGATCTGAAAACCATTACAGATTCCAAAAATAGGTTTTCCCAAAGAGTCCGCTTTTTTAAGAGAGTCCATAGCGGGGCTTAGTGCCGCTAAAGCTCCCGAGCGCAAATAATCTCCGTAACTAAATCCACCGGGAACAAGGAAAGCATCATAATTCTCTGGCTTGAAACTATCTTCGTACCAAAGCCATTCCGGTTTTTTATTTTTCATTTCAATGGACTTCCAGATGTCGCGATCGCAGTTTGTTCCTGGAAATCTTAAAATCCCCACACGACTCATAGAGCTTCTACCTCGTATTTTTCAATCAATGGGTTGTAGAGTCCTTTTTCAGCCATGGCTTTGGCCATCTCAAGACCTTTGGATTCATCCGCGGCCTCCACTTCCAAAACTATGTATTTTCCAACATGACAGTCTTTGAGTTCATTGAAACCATGGGTACTCAGTGTGGTTTGAACAGCGCGCCCTTGCGTATCAAGGACCTCAGGTTTTGGTAAAATTTTAAGAGCAAATTTCATGGTCTCCTCACTTATTCTTTTGCAGTCGATTTAATACTTCTTGATAATTCTCAATAACATCACCCAAATCGCGACGAAAACGATCTTTATCCATCTTTTCATTGGTCTCGGCATCCCAGAGTCTGCAACTGTCTGGAGAAATTTCATCGCCTAAAACAATTTCACCATCGGGGCTGTAACCAAACTCAAGCTTAAAATCCACAAGCTTTATTCCCGAATTTTTAAATAAATCCAGTAGAACAGTGTTCACGGCAATGGCTCGGCTCTTTAAGCTTTCAAGATCTCCCTCATTTTTTACCGTCTCTAGCATCAATGCTTGATCATCGCTGATAAAGGGATCCCCTAACTCATCTTTTTTATAATAAAATTCTACCAGAGGCTTATTAAGCGGAGTCCCTTCTTTAATTCCAAATTTTTTGGCCGTCGATCCGGCTAAGATATTTCGAACCACAACCTCAAGATCGATCATCTCAAGCTTTTGAGTGACCATATCTGTTTCTCCCTCATCGGCCACCCAATGGGACGGGATTTTTTCACTGTTGAGTTTTTGAAAAATTAAGGAAGCAATGGCCCGATTGATTTTACCCTTGCCTTCCATGGTAGCTTTCTTTTCTCCATTAAAAGCGGTAAAGGAGTCTTTAAACTCCTGCCATAAAAGTTTAGGTTCACCTTCAATACTAAAAATTTTCTTAGCTTTGCCTTCGTAAAGCATTTCACCTTTAGAGTAACTCACTTTAACGCTCCTTGAATGATTGCATCCACTTGCGAGAGATGTCTTTGACCCGAGAAAATCTCTTCGATGACGGAGTCATCAAAATAGTCTTTGGTTTCCTCTTTTTTCATCAACTGATCTTTTAAATGCTCACCAGGTTTAAGTTGGTGGGAAACACTTTGCACTTTTTTATAGGCCTCTTCTCTAGAAAGCCCCTGGTCGACCATATGTAAAAGTAAATGGGAGCTAAACAACTGCCCTTGGGAGAGATCCATATTCTGTTTCATACGCTCAGCGTCCACCTCTAAGTTTTCAATCACTCCGGCCATTCTATCAAGAGCGTAGTGACTAAGTATAAAGGCATCGGGAAAAATCACTCTTTCTACTGAAGAATGAGAGATGTCTCGTTCGTGCCAAAGAGCGATATTTTCTAAAGCGGCCAAGGCATTGGAGCGAAGCAGCCTCGCGCACCCAGTGATATTCTCAGAGCTGATCGGATTTTTTTTGTGAGGCATGGCACTGGAGCCTTTTTGTCCCCTTGTGAAGCCTTCAAAGGCCTCGGCCACCTCATTGCGCTGTAAGTGGCGGAGTTCAACGCTCAGTCTTTCAAGCCCTCCAGCCATTAGAGCGATACTTGTAAACACTTCACCGTGGCGATCTCTGGGGATCACTTGAGTGGCGACCGTTTCAGGTTTCAACCCTAGAGTTTCACAGACCTTAGCTTCGACATCGGGCTTTAAAAACGAATAGGTTCCCACTGCCCCACTGATTTTTCCAATGGCCATTTGATCAAGAGCGGTTTCAAGACGCGTTTTATGGCGCTTAAATTCCGCATAAAAGCCCGCTAACTTCAAACCAAAAGTGGTTGGCTCAGCGTGCATTCCATGGGTGCGTCCGCTACAAAGAGTTTGAGCTTGCTTCTGGCTTTGGTCTTTAAGCGCTGAGAGAAGTTTTTCCAGAGCTTCATATAGGACGGGTGCTGCTCTTTTAACCTGGACACTTAAGGCCGTATCCAAAGCATCGGAGCTTGTCATTCCATAGTGAAGAAATCGGCCTTCCTCCCCCACATTTTCTGCCATATTGGAAACAAAGGCGATGATATCGTGCTTGGTTTCCTTTTCGATTTCTAGAATGCGGTCCAACTGGAAGGAGGCTTTTTCCTCGATCACTGGGTAGGCTTCTTTAGGGATTATTCCAAGGTCTGCCTGGGCTTTTGCCACAGCCAGTTCCACTTCCATCAAACAAGAAAATCGGGCTTCTTGGGTCCAATGCTGACCCATGGCCTCTCTTGTATAACGCTCAATCACAAGAAACTCCTTTTTGAGCTAAAATGGCCTTTTATAGACGAGTCTTTAATATTGGTGTCATAACAAATTCAATATGAAAAAGGAAACTGTTTTCGCGAATTTATCAGGAGTGGTTGAGCCTGTTTGGAAGATATTTTTCAATCCAAAGAGAGACCATTTGATGCTCTTTTTGCTGGATAAGCTCTCGAACCTCATCCACACTTTTTTCACTATAGGAGTCTTTTTCAAGAACCTTATCCTGGAGGACCACTTGGCCCGAGTCCACCTCGGCAACCAGAGTGTGAATACTGACACCAATGTCGTCGTTTTCCTCATAGGCTCTCTCGATAGCCTTGAGTCCTTTGTATTTAGGAAGCAGAGAGGGATGAAGGTTGTAGATGGGGTTTTCCCACTGATTTAAAAAAGAGGCCGGAATTATTTTCATAAATCCCGCACAGAAAATGAAATCGATTTCTTTAGAAATCAAAGCCTCTGTTAAGCCCTGCCAGTCGATGGGTGAGCCTAGAACGAGGGTATCTACGTTGTGATCCTTTGCTCTTTTTAGTCCAAAAGCTTTTTGGCTGGAACTGACTACCAGAAGACTTTTAAATTGGTCTTTTTGATCAAGGAAAACCTGCAGGTTTGAGCCCCAACCGGAGATAAAAATAGCGCCTCTTTTTAGCTCTGCCATGAACCCGGTAGGTGAAGCGCCTTTTCGGACTCGATAATTTCTCCAAGATCCATGGCCTCAAAACCAAGCTGGGTGATCTCTTTGCTGACGACCTCGGTTTCATTGGGATCCACCACAAGAACAAGGCCCACACCACAGTTAAAAGTTTTGACCATCTCGCCGTTTGAGATTTTGCCTCGTTTCTGAGCCTCTTCAAAAATGAGGGGGAAATTCCAAGCTTTAATCTCAGCCCCGACGCCCTCAGGGAGAATTCTTGCGACATTATGAATGCCTCCACCCGTTATGTGGGCCAGAGCTTTTAATGGTGTATTTTCAAGTTTTACTAAATTCATTACTAGCTCCACATAAAGAGCCGTGGGTGTGAGAAGTTTTTCTCCAAACTTTTTAATATCCTCTGAGCTTTCAAATAGGCGCCGAACGAGTGAATACCCATTGCTGTGAAAACCAGAGCTGCTCACTCCAATTAATTTTTGACCCGGCTTTATAAGATCTTTCCCAAGAATTTTCCTGCGATCGACCACTCCTACGGCAAAACCCGCACAGTCAAAGTCCCCTGGCTGGTAGAGTCCTGGCATCTCTGCTGTCTCCCCGCCCATCAACGCCATTTGCGCTTGAAAGCAAGCTTTCCTAAGGCCACTCAAAAAGCCTTGGGCTTGTTTTAAATCCAGTTTTGAGGTGGCAAAGTAGTCCAAGAAAAAGAGAGGCTGAGCCCCAGTGCAAATCAGATCATTGGCACACATGGCAACCAAATCCTGCCCAAGAGTGTCGTATTTTTCCATTTGAATGGCTAATTTGAGCTTAGTACCAATGCCATCAGTAGCGCTCACTAAACAAGGATCTTTGATCTCTGGAAAGTTGAAATTAAAAATGGAGGCGAAACCTCCAATCCCATCCATGATTTTATCTTCATGGAAATTCTTATCTTTTGATTCTTTGAGCCAATCGACAAAGTCATCACCTTTTTCGATATCAACGCCCGCCTCTTTATAATCCATGGGCCCAAGCCTATAGCCCCGCTGCTCGTCTGTCCACCACTAACAAAAAGTGCCAGCAAATTCTCCCATCCTCACTGAGAAGTCTAAAAATCAACCCCACCCCAATAAAACAACCCTCTATAGCGGACGATACTCAATCCTTCACAGGCTGCTCTTTTGTCCAGAGTTGTGTCCCAATTTGAAGCGTTTGGGAGGTCTAGGCTGTCTCCTTTTGAAAAAGATTGCTAAAATGAGACCTTACGGGGGATTTTCAATTGCGTGCACTGATATTAGCTGTGATTTTTATATTCTGTAACCAGGCAATCGCTCAATATGAAGGCGATGACGTCTATGATCCCTTTGCCGATTATTCCGAATTCGAGGAAAACTCCCAAGAAGAAGCCGATATCAACTTTTTTCGCAACGGCCGGTTTTTTAACGTCGCACTCCTTTTAGGGGGCCGCATGTTTACAGGGGGCATGGCCACCAATATGGAAGCGGCTCCTTCTCCAGGTGTAGCCTTCACTTATTGGTTCAATCTTCGCTTAGCCCTGCAGTTTTCTTATATATATTCCCAGCATATTGTAGGACCGGTTATTCTTCAGCCAGGTGCTACAGACTCTGATATCGCAGCCGGAAATATGTCTCTAACTTCGTTGGCTTTTGATTTAAAATACTATTTAAACACCAATAACGTCACAAGAGGGCTTGCCAACCTCAACCCCTTCTTTCTTTTTGGTTTCTCCCAAAATTCAAGAGCCTTTTCCTTTGTGGACAGCTTTCAAGTGGGAAAAGACGAAGGGGCCGGTCTTGATCTTGGAATGGGTATTGAAATCCCTATTGCCAGAAATGAAATGTTCGTGGGCTTACAGTTCGTCTACACATACGTCAACTTCGCCTCAGAAAACAATCCCATCCCCGATTCCAACCCGCCCCAATATTTCGACGGCGATATGATGAATCTGCACTTCATCTTCGGCTTCAACTTCCTCTAAATGGTGCCTGGCACCTTTAAAGGTAGGCTAGTAGGAAGGCGCCTAGAAATAGAGGGGGAATTAAGTAAAGAGTGGTCCAATTCCAGAATTTGAAAAAGTAACGAGAGTGAAAGAAAATTTGTTGGTGTGCGAACACTTGGCTTCTTTCGTTCTTGTCGGTGTATCGAAAAACAAACCATATTGTTAGAATGGCAAGAAGAGGTAGCCCCAAATCAATTAAAATATAATCAAGTCTTAATAGTAGACTCTGGCCTGACCAGCCTTGCAGGTTCTGCTGCAGGTAAAACACCATGGCTCCATTAGCTACAACGAAAATTAGGTTAAAAAGCTTTAAGAAGAGGGGCTTTTTTATGGGCCCATAGATTCTTTTGGCGTTTTGGCTGATCAGATCCAATAGTAAAACAGAGGCAAAAAAACCGAGAATAATAATACCTAAAAAGAAGAGCGCACAGTAATAGGTGCCGTAATCTGTATATGTTAGCCAGCGTGGAAGGATTGAGAAAATCCAAGAAGCACCAAAGGGAAGATCACTCACTTGATGAATCAACGGCAGAGCCATGACACCGATAATAAGAGCAAGAAAAAGAGCACTTATTATTAAATTGATAAAAAAGGATATACTATCAAGTTTTGACTCCTCGGTTTTCAGATGACTGTAAAGCCCCACACCGACAAACAAACAAGCCAGCCCGTGCCCAATGGCATCCAAAAGGGAACGAGCGGTCAGCGAGGCGAAATCCGGATAGAGAAGAACTTTTAGAGCCTCGAAGTTTTGAAGACTAAATATAATTTTCAAAAAGAGGAAGAGTAAAATTAAAAAACAGCCTGGTAGAATCCAGCGTGTGAACCAGGTAAAAAAGAATCTTTTTCGGAAAACAAACGTGACATAAACAAGCGCTGACCAAACAAGCCCACCCACTATACCAATATCCAATTGAGGCATTTGCGGCAGATCGCTGGCCTGGCTGGAGAGATTGAGCCAATACTTTAAGAGATAAAAGAAATACAGGCAGGCCGTTCCACTTAAATAAAGAAAAAACCATAGGAAACTAAGGAGTATAGCGAGTCTTAACCCGTACCACACAAAAGTTAAGGAAATACTCCATATCGAGCGCTGCCCGCCTTTTTTGATTCGAATTAAGCTTTTAAGATCAATGGACTCTAATTTTTTATCAAGAATCCTTTCGGTGATAAGAAGGGGAAAGAGGGCGCCATTCAACACAATAAGAAATATAAGGAGAAAAGCGCCTCCCCCATTTTCTAAAATAAGATGGGGAAAACGCAGAAGGTGAAAAAGCGTGAGCGTAGTAAAAATTGTCATTAAAAAATGACGAGGAGCCATGCTCTTTTAACCTCGGCTTTTCATTACAAAAATTCGGATGGGAATTCCTTCCAATCCAAAACGGGTTTTTATCCTTTTTGTTAAAAAGCGTCGATAAGCATTGTCTACTCCATCGGGATGATTGGCAAAAGCGATAAAGCTTGGAGGCTTCTGACGAGTCTGAGTGAGATAGTAAAACTTCACATTTCTAAGCCCGTAGACTGGAGCCGGCGCCTGGCGAATGACGTTCATAAAGAATTCATTGAGTTCATTGGTGCTGATCCGTTTTTCAAGTTTTTCTCGCACCTCTTCGATTTTACTAAAAAGGTCTTTTAAACCCTTGCCGGTTTTTGCACTGATAAAAACGATAGGAATATCGATATAGAAATGAAACTGATCAGAAAGTTTTTCCCTGGTAGTTTTACGAAACTCAGGAATATCAGCCTCACCTAAATCAAGCTTATTCACCACAAGCACGACGGCTTTGTGAGATTCCACAATCTCTTGCAGAATTTTTGCATCCTGCTCACTGGGACCCTGTACACCATCGATCATCAAAAGTACGAGTTCTGACTTTTTAATAGACTGACTGGTTTTAATGGCGGAAATGGCCTCGACGGCCTCTGTTCTTTTTGCCGATCGACGCAAACCCGCCGTATCAATCAAGCGATAATCTTTTTCATTGTACTGAAACTCGAAATCCACGGAATCAACAGTCGTGCCAGCTATTGTGGAGACCAACATTTTTTTGGCTCCTAGAAGTTGATTGGTGAGCGAGCTTTTACCAACATTGGGTTTTCCGACGATAGAAAAGACAAAACCTTTCTTTTCCTCCGCTTCGGTATCTTTTAATTTATCACTGATCCATTCAAGAAGCTGATCCACCCCGTAGCGACTCTCCACCGAACACGTTACAAGGGGAATCCCAAATTCGTAAAATTCAGCCCCTGCCACATCAAGCTCTCGCGATTTGTCCACTTTATTGACCACAATGAGCATTTCTTTGCCAGACTCCTTAGCAATACGGACCATTTCTCTATCTTCAGGACAAAGACCACTTTTGTAATCCATGACCACAAGGAGATAGTCGACTGACTTTAGAAAATCGAGAACATGCTCTCTAATGTGAGCAGAAATCTCATCTTTGGCTTCGGTTATTCCGCCTGTATCCACCAACTCAAAAGTCTTTCCCCAAAGTTCTGCATCTTCAACGATCAGATCTCTAGTCACTCCCGGCTGATTTTTTACAAGAGACCGGCGGGATTCTACCAGATAATTAAAAAGAGTGGACTTACCGACATTGGGGCGTCCAACGATCGCAAAAACAGGCTTATCGTTTGTCATGCTTATACCCCACTTCAGTCATTATACTTTTTTTCTTCATCCAGTTTTTCTTAAAGGCCACATGAAGTCCAAGGAATATCTTTTCCCCCAAAAGGGATTCGATATTTTTTCGGGCTTCTTGGCCGATCTTTTTTAATTGCGAGCCCTTTTTACCAATAACAATGGCCTTGTGATTTTCTTTTTCAATCAGAATATTGGCTTCAATATGAAGCAGATTCTTTTGCCTTTTGTAGGACTTAATCACCACGCCCACTCCAAAAGGGACTTCCTTTTCAAGCTGCAAAAAACATTGCTCTCTAATAAATTCAGCGACGATTTCTCGGGTGTTATCTAAAGAAATCATATCGGGGTCATAAAGAGGGTGATGCTCTTTTTTAAGAGTTTGCGCAAGAGTTTTCAGGTACTCGTTTAATACACTTTTGGGATCGTTCTTTAAACTGATGTCAGCTTGGATCGCCTCACCTACCTCTTCTTTAAGCTTTCCCACAAAATCGGTCTCTTTAAGGTCTGATTTGGTGAAAAGGTAGCTCTTTGGCTTATTGATATTTTGAACCTTGTCCCAAAACTTGGTGAAGGCTGGTGTTTCCTTTTGCTCGTGACTCACCAACACCAATAAGTGCTCTGCCCTTTCCACTACATTTTCAAATTCCTTATTGAGAAATTCAAACAAGCCAGGCTTTGACTCCACAAATCCCGGGGCGTCCAAGAGAATCAATTGATAGTCTTCCTCAGTGATCACCCCAGAAAAGCTCTGCCTTGTCGTTTGGGGTTTACTGGAGACAATCACCAATTTTTCACCTAAGATTTCATTGAGAAGAGAGCTCTTCCCCGCATTGGGAAGCCCCAAAATTCCTACAAATCCACAATGTATCATTTCTCAATCCTCTCAAGGGCCTGTTTGGCGGCTTTTTGAGCAGCCATTTTTTTTGAGGTTCCCTCAGCGGTCCCCCAACTTTCATCACCCACAAAAACTTCCATCACAAAAACCCGAGCGTGATCCGGTCCCGATTGACCAATCACTCGGTAGTTGGGAGTTTTCTTATGTTTTTCTTGGACCCACTCTTGAAACCGGGTTTTGTAGTCCTTTTCAAAATCATGTTCATCAAAAGCTTGCAAAAGGAGTTCTTGGAACTGATCTTTTATCCAGCTAAATGCCTTTTCATAGCCACTGTCTTTATAGATCGCACCAACAACAGCTTCAAACACCGAGGCTACAATACGGGGATTTTCCCGTAAATTATTGTTGGATTCCCTTTCCCCAATGAGCAAATACTTCTGCATGGAAGCTCCTGTGGCGAGCCGGTAAAGACTCTCTTCATTCACCACACTGGCTCTTTTACGAGAGAGACTTCCCTCTTGATCGGCTTGAAACTGTTCCATTAAAAGGTCACTGACCACAAGATCTAAAACCGCATCGCCTAGAAATTCGAGAAGCTCATTGTGTTTCCACTCCGGGTTCTCTTTATGAAAACTTTTATGGCAAAAGGCTTGTTGGAGCCACTGGGAGTCGATGGCTTTATAGCCAATGGACTCCTCTATTTTTTCAAGTTCAAAGTTCATAGGACCACTCCTGTAAGAAAACCTTTCGTGCGCCCCATTTGAACTCGCTCATAACCACTAATTTTGACTTCTTGGATTTGGCCTTGTTTTAAATCTCCACGATTTTCTAAGAACACATCCCAGTAGTCTTGACTAACACTGCGTACGAATTGGTCTTTCGGTTTTAATAACAACACTTTTTTAACTTCACCCACTTGCTCGGAAGCTCTTGTGTCAAAGCGCTCATCACTCAGCGCCCTTAAAAATTTCGCACGCTCCTTGCGCACTTCCCATGGAACCACTTCCGTCATTTGATCCGCTCTCGTCCCTTTGCGCTCACTGTAAGGGAACACATGAATTTTGGTCCATGGCCAACGCTTAAGATTTTCAAAGGTCTCTTGAAAAAGCTCTTCAGTCTCCCCAGGAAAACCGGTAATGACATCTAGACCCACGAAAGCTTTTGGAAACTCCCTAGCAATCCATAAAAGAGACTCTCCAACTTGCTCGGCCGAATAATTACGCCTCATGCCTTTTAGAACGGGGGTTGATAGAGACTGCAAACTCATATGAAAATGAGAGCAGAGTCTTGGATTTTTAAAAAGACGCATCAGCTTTTCGGTGAGCTCAATGGGTTCAAGGCTTGTCAGACGAATGCGTGGAATTTCTGTGGAATTAAGTACTTGCTCAACCAAATCATCAAGAGCGTAGGGGCCACCAAAGGTTTCCTCATCCAAATAATCGCCGATATGCACACCTGTCAGAACCACCTCGTTCACACCTTGGGCTTTGAGCTCCTTAATGCGACGAAGAAGAATGGGAACAGGCAGGGAGCGACTCTTGCCTCTAGCAAAAGGAATCACACAGAAACTACAAAAGGAATTGCAACCGTCCTGAATTTTTAAATAAGATCGGGTGTGATCGGCTTCCTCACCTCCACCCACACCAAGAGCTTCGTTACGGAAAATATTGGAGCGATGGACCTTTTTTTCTTCCTCACCTCTTAAGTACTGCTCAATGATTGTTCCTAGTTGCGCTTTATGAGAATTGGCAACGATAAGATCAATCGAGTCCACATCATCAAGCATTTCACCATCGACTTGCGCAGCACATCCCGTGAGAATCACTTTGGCCTCAGGGTTTTTACGTTTGATTCTGCGCGACTCACGGATCACTTCTTTGGTGGCTTCTGCCGTCACCGCACAGGAATTTAAAATATGAAGAGGGGCTTCACCTTTAGAGTCATACTCAAAACGGCCCTCAGCAAGACGCTTTTGCACTAGCCCTGTGTCGTAAGTATTAACCTTACAGCCATAGGTTTTGATCTGAAAAGGGGTTTTACTCACCGGATCCATCCTCCACCGATGAGTCTTTTGCCTTGATAAAAAACGGCCGCCTGCCCAGGAGTTATGGCCCTTTGCTTTTCAACAAAACTCACCTCACAACTGCCATCATCTTTGCGCAAGAGCTTAGCCGGAGCCCCTTTGTGAGAGTAACGGATTTTAACCTGATAGTTATCCTCTTGCGGAGTCTCTAACCAATGACAATTATCAATGGTCATACTTTGAGAATAAAGATCTTTTTCTTCGCCCACCCATACTTCGTGGGTGTCTGGGTCGACTTTCAGAACATAGAGCGGACACTCGGCAGAAATACCCAAACCTTTTCGCTGACCATAGGTAAAGTGATGAATACCATTATGCTCTCTTAAAACCTCTCCACTGGGATAGCGTTTCATGAGTCCCTTTTTTTGAGGAACTTGCGAGTAATGGGTATCAATAAACTCACCGTAGCCCGCCTGATCCACAAAACATATGCCAACGGAGTCTTTCTTCTTTGCTACCACCAAACCTTTTTCCTCAGCATAACGGCGAACGTCTTTTTTGTTCATGTCGCCAACTGGGAAAAGAAGTTTTGGAATCAGCTCGGGATCAATTGTAAATAGAAAATAGGTTTGATCTTTCCAGTCGTCCTCGCTGGTCACAATTCCCCACTGATCTTTTTCGTTTTTTTCTAAGGTCGCATAATGACCGGTGGCCAAATAATCACAAGAAAGCTCTTTCATTTTTTTTATTAAGTGATCAAACTTCAAGTAAGTGTTGCAGTTTACACAAGGTAGAGGTGTTTTTCCCGCCATATAGGAAGACACAAAAGGATCTATCACTTTTTCACGAAATTCATCTTCACAGTTAAGAACATAAAAAGGAATACCTAAACGATCGGCGACATCTCGGGCATCATCCACATCTTCACTGGAACAACAGGTGCCCGTGCCCTCTTCGATATCACACTGAGAGTAGTCCCAAACTTGCATCGTCACACCAATGACTTCGTAACCTTGATCGACTAGGAGACTGGCTGCAACGGAGGAATCCACTCCCCCACTCATGGCCACTAGAACTCGTCCCTTAGACATGAATAACCTCCCCGGTTTCGGGGTCCAAACTGCGCAAATGTTTTACAACTTCAACCATAGCGTTTCCAAAATCTCTCACTTGTTCGGAGGTCGTCATTCGTCCCAAGCTCACCCTCACCGAGGATTGGGCTTGGTCTCTGGATAGACCGAGTGCCAAAAGCACGGGGCTTGGCTCGGGGTTCCCCGAACTGCAGGCCGCCCCTGTTCCAATTGAAAATCCACGTATATCCAGATTCATTAAAAGGCTCTCGGCATTGAGTCCGTCCACCATAAAACAGGATGTGTTACAGAGGCGCTCTGTGGATTTCCCAAGGACTCTAACTCCCTCAATATTCTCACACAAAAAGTTTTCAAGGTTATCTCTTAAGGGCCTGATGGAGTCAACAAAGCCCTTGGGATCAAGGAGCTGGCTCACATAGGAAAAACTGGCGATCGCTAGGAGGTTTTCGGTCCCAGCTCTTCTTCTTCGCTCTTGAGAACCTCCGAAAATAAGAGGAGAAAGAGGTGTCCCCTTTTTTATATAAAGAAGCCCTGAACCTTTCAGGGAATAAATTTTATGGGCTGAGAAACTGGCAAGGTCCACGTTTAAATCTTTCAGGTAGAAGGGAAACTTTCCCAAAGCTTGCACACAGTCACTATGAAAGAGGGCACCCTTTTTATGAGCCAGAGCCACCATTTCCTTAATGGGTGCAATCACTCCTAATTCATTGTTAGCCAACATCACAGAAACCAAGGCCACGTCCTCATCCAACTGAGATTCAAAAGTCTCAAGGCTATAGGCGCCGTCAGTATCTACAGCGATGGTTTCAACACGAAATCCAAGTTCTTCAATGGCTTCTTTCTGCTTGAGAACGCTGGGGTGTTCGATCGAGCCTAATAAAACTCTTTTTTTCTCAACGCCTTTTCTCTTTAGCTCTTTTAGAACGCCTTGCAAAGCCAGGTTGTTGGACTCACTTCCCCCACTGGTAAAAATAAGCTCAAGTGGGTGCACACCTAGAAGACTGGAAATATTTCGGCGCGCTTCCCTGAGAATCCGCTTAGGACCCCGACCATGCTGGTGAATCGAGCTGGGGTTTCCCCAAAGGTCGAGCCAGGAGCCGATGGACTCTTTGAGCCTGTGATCTAAGGGGGTTGTGGCGTTGTAATCCAAGTAAATATTGCTTTGTGTCATCCGCGGTAACCTATCACCCCTCCCTCTGAGAGGTCAATATATAGTCGAAGGTCTAGTTCCGGGCCGAAAGGGGCCAATGCCCTTAATCCTGCTGAGGATTTTCCGATAAGCCATTGATGGCAAAGAAGAAAACACCCTGGGTAAAAGCTCTGGGGCTCACATCAGCAGATTTTAAGCAGCGCCCCCAGGGCCACGACCCACTTGTTTGGGGGCTTAAAAATAAAGTGATCAACCAAGACGAGTACTTGGCTTGGGCCACCGACTATTATCAGCTACCTGCCATCAAACCAGAATTTTTCAGCATGGCTGTGGACTTTACTTTGATTCAAAAACACAGCCATATCCACGATTGGAACGCTCACTGCTACCCCATCTACACCTGGCAAGACACTCTTTTTGTGGCCTGTCTGGAACCGACTGAAATAAATACACAGGAAAAGCTTTGTTTTGTAGTAGCCCCCTTTTTCCCTATGGAAAATGCCTGGGATAAATTTCAAAACTCAAAAGACAGTCAGCAAACAGAAACTGAAGTTCATCAAACGTCTACAGCTTCTGAACAAAACGTGGCTCAAAGAAGTCAAGCCGCCACATTGGAAGAGCCTGTCTCACCGGAAACACCGCCTGTTCCTGAACTGCAAGAAAACGGGCCTCAGGTTTCAAACGAAGTCCCAAAAGTAGATGTTGTGCAAGAAGCTTCCGCACAAGAAAAATCCTCAGAAGCCCCCTTGGATCTCCCGGATTTAAACTTTGATTCCCTTGGAGATGATTCTCAACAGGAAACTCAAAAGGTAGAAACGAACGACCAAGAGACCTCTTCGGAAGAAGAAAGTCAAAAGGAAGAAGACAACTCTTTTGATTCCCTCGATTTTTCAGCAATGGGAGCTGACACTCCGGCTGAAGCTTCAGAGGCGCCTCAAAAGAAAGAAACAAAAGTTGAAACTGCGGCTGAAATCACTCAAACCAAAATTGATGAACATGACTTAAATAACTTTACCACCGCTACGGAAACAATCCACGCCCCTCGCGAAACAGTCGTCGCTAGCGGTGAAAACACGGAACATAAAGAATTGGATTTTGATAATCTAAGTACAGGTGGAATAAGTCTTGAGGGTGATCCCGAAAAATCAGAGATCACTAAGACGAAACTTGGAGAGTCGTCAGACAATGAAACGGCTAAAAAGAAAAGTGTGCCCCCTCCTCCTCCCGTCATGAAGGAAGATAACAGTAAAGAAGAACAAGCAAAAAGTGCCGCGCCCGTCCCTCCACCGCCGCCACAGCCAGCCCAAGAAAATCCGTCCTCAAAAGAGGAGGCCATTCCCGATTTGAGTGACCTTATGGCTCATCAAACCGAGAATCCTAAAAGAGCACCTGGTATGGAGCACACACATACGGAATTAAAAATTCCAAAACATAACAATGAGGAGCCTGTGATTTTAAAAGGAGAGCAGGCCCCACAACCACCAGTCGCTCCTTTGATTGAAGAGGAAGAGTACGACGATGACTACACTCCCATACCGGAGGTTTCGGAAGGGCAAAAAGAAGCTCATGCCGACAAAGAAAGTCTAGAGCTCAATGAAGTCACTCAAACGAATCTTACAGAAAACACAATCACCTACTCTGATCAGCCTGTGCACACTCCACCGGAAGCGCTTATTTCTGATAAAGAACTCACCGGGGCCGACAAGCTTGAAAACTGCAAGAGTCTTAAAGAAGTGATGGCCCACCTTTTCAGTCATCTCACTCGGGATTACAAAAAACTTCTCTACGTTGGCCGTGAGGATGGCAAACTCTTTTATCCTAAATTTGTATACGGCCCATGGAAGATGACTTCCATGGCGTGGAAAATGCACATCAATTTGAGTAATCCAAATATTTTTCGTATCGCTCATAAATCAGGCCACCCTTTTCATGGGAAAATTTCGGACAATCCATTCAACGATAAATATTTCGAGTGGTGGTCTAAAGGTAAAAAACCTGATTTCGCTACGATCTATCCTGTGGTCGTAGAGGAAGAGATCATTGGCTTTATCACCTGCTTTGGCAAAGGTCCTGAATTCGATGAGCTTGGAAGTCTCAAGAAAATCGAGAATCTTGTCTCGATATGCAGGAAAAGTTTTGTAAAATCCAGTAAAGCTAAGGCCGCCTAAACCTCACCTGTGGCCTTCTGCTGCCCTATTTGCAAAGATCAACGCAACTTCACACCTAATTGTGTAAATTTCTAATCAATCTATGAATACAGATTTCGAGAAAGCCAGGGCTTTTCATGAGACCTTTAAAGGACTTAAAGGAGGATTATTCAAGATGGAAAAGGTGTCTCATCTTCCCGGGCGCGAAAACAAAGAGCGCCTAGTGGGTATTGAAATAGAATTTATTGGTGTTCCCTTAGACAAAGCCACAGATCTGGTGGCCGAGGTTTTTGGCGGACAAGTGGAAAAGAAAGATGAATACATCTACCATGTTACACATTCGGAATTCGGTGAATTTCGTGTTGAGTGTGACTCTTCCTTTGTTAAATCAAGAAAGTTTAATCAATGGCTTTCCAAATTGGGAATTGACCTTGAGCCAGAGGATGTTCAGAAAATGGATGAGAAAATTGCTCAAGGAGCCAACGTCCTCATTCCCTTTGAAATTATCACACCTCCGCTGCCTCTTTCACAAATTGACCGTTTTGATGAATTGATCGAAAAATTAAAAGAAGCAAAGAGAAACCTAGATAGGATCCCTTTTTCTCTCGCCCCTTGCGGTCTTCACATTAATGTTGAGGCCCCAAGCCTTGAAGTTAAAGACCTTCAAAGTATTGTCGCCTCTTTTAGCCAGAGTTATGACAATCTTGTCGAAGAAATTGATGTTGATAAAAAAAGGCAAATTGCTCCTTACATAGCGCCCTATCCTCGTGAGTATCGCCGACTCTTGATGAATCCTAGTTATGAGCCCGATATAAAAACTTTTTTTGAAGATTATCTAAAATTCAATCCCACCCGAAATCGGGCCTTGGATTTGACAACAATCATCGGTCACATGAATTGGGAGCTCTTAGAAAAATACGAAGACAAAGGAGTGGAGCTAGAGCTTATAAAACCGAGGCCGGCCTTTCACTATCGTCTTCCTAATTGTCACCTCGATGATGAGGACTGGAATTTCAAAACAGAATGGCAACGTTGGGTGAAGGTGGAAAACAAAGCCGAAACCCTGAAAACGAACTCAAACTCGAAATCCCAATCATCTCAACCTGAGGCTGTAATATAATGAACGATAAAAAACCTGAAATCGCTGTTACTGGACCGAGTCTTGGCGGTTACCCCGCTTGGTTTTTCACCGCACTGCAAGTTTGGATAGCGGGTGGAAAAGCCACCTACCTCCCTCCCCAAGAGCTCAATGAGAAAAAGATCCGTCAATTTGATGGTATCATCTTAGGGGGTGGAGCCGATATCAGTCCTAAACTTTATAGAAACAACGAAGAAAGTGAAGAAGATCTGGAACTTGTGGAAGACGAGGTGGCCCGTACGGAAAACTTTGTGGTAAAATTTATTAAGCTTATTTTGCTAAAAATATTTAACTACAGCCCCAGTCGTCATCAAACCGATTTTGAAAGAGACCTTTTTGAAATGAAAGTCCTGCGCCTTGCTGTTAAACAGAAAATCCCTGTTTTTGGAATATGCCGAGGCATGCAAATGATCAATGTCTTCTATGGGGGTAAAATTGATCCCGACATTAAACGTCACTACACTGAAAAAGAAAAGCTCAAACGCGGACATCGACCTGTCAAAAAAATCAGATTAGAAAAAAACTCTCTGCTCTTCGATGCCATTGGCAAAGAAGACCTTAAGGTTAATGCTTTTCATGATCAAGGCATCTTACACCTGGGTAAAGAGCTCTGTATTACAGCCTCTGAGAAAAACGGGGTGATTCAGGGTATCGAGCAGTGCGAGGGAGAAAGCGCTTTGGTTATGGGCGTACAATGGCATCCAGAATTTATGGTCTACCAACGCGCACAGAGAAAACTGTTTTCCTGGTATGTGAAACAACTCAAAACGGAAGAGCTTGTCAGTCGGAAGGAACGGTTTGCAACGTAGAATGAATCCACGCCTGATTGTTCTTGTCTTATTTTTAGTGGCCGTAACAACTTTGTGGTTTTTTACACCCCTCAAGAAGCTTTTCCAGCCTGAAACGCTCTGGGAATATTCTGTGGATCTCGCTCAGTCCCCTTGGACCCCCGCCCTCTTACTAGCCCTCTTTTTTATAGGAACTTGTGTGTTTATCCCGGTGGTCGCTGTGGCTCTTGCCAGTGCGATGATTTATTCTTTTTGGATGGGTCTTTTACTTTCTTTGCTTGGAGTTTTTTTAGCCTCCCTTTCGGGCTACTTTTTAGGACGCTACTTCGGAATGGGCTTCCTTCCTGAGAAAGTAGCCAACCGAGTAAATAATTTCTCAGAGCATTTTCAAAACGCCACCGGCTGGACCGTGTTAGCTCTTCGAGTGGCTCCCACCCCTCCTTTTACACTCACCAGTATGCTCTCGGGAGTGTTTAAAATACCAATACTCCCCTACTGTCTTGGCACTGTGGTTGGTATGATCCCGATGATGACTCTTATTCAACTCTTTGGCACTCAAATCATTGATCTTGTGCGTAACCCTTCATTTCTTGCACTATTTTCGGTCATCGCTGTCGTAATCCTCATTTTTGTATATAATCAGATCAAGAACCATTGGACAAAAAATAGGAGCTTGTCGTGAAGTTATTAGCCTCGATATTGGCCATTCTTTTATCTATCAGTATTTTGCCGTCCAAAAGCTTTGCTGACGTCGAAAACTACAGTGGAGTTGTTTACGATATTGAAACTTCAAAAAAGCGTTTCACCTTTAGTCACGAAATGGAGAAGAAGGACGGAAAGGTTCTATCTAAAGTCACTTACAAAAATCTCAATGGAGATATGGTTCTTGTTGAAGAAATTGAAACTCGCGCCGGTAATCTTAAAAACTATAATATCAAACAACTACAAACCAATCGTTCTGCCCACGTATATCTTGATAACAAAAACGTGCATTTTTATCTGCGCGACATTAAAACAGACAAAATAATAAAAAAAGAAAAAAAAGATATTCCCGACTCAAAAATTGCTGTTGGCTCGACCATATTTAACTTAGTTGACCGAAACTCAGATCGCCTAGCCAAAGACAAGGACGTGGATTTTAGCATTGCCCTTTGGGGGCGCCAGGACCTTATTGATTTTTATCTTAGACGAGAAAATATCGACGGGCCCATTCTGACGATCCATATGCTTCCAAGTAACTTTTTCATTCGTCAGTTTGTCGACACTATTGAAATAAAGTTTGATCGTAAGTCTCAGAAAATTGTCTCCTACAAGGGGCGAACCAATCTCATGGTAAAAAGCGATGGAGAATGGAAGGAGTTTGATGGTCTCATCAAAATCTCCGAAAAATCTCAACTTCGTAATCTTACGAATGACTAACTTGTTTGGATTTTAATACTTTTTTCTTTGCGATAAGAAATAGAGGAATCAGAATCAAGGCCGCTCCCATAGCACAGGCTGTAATCACCGAGGGCTCCTTGAGTAACGACATAGCTCTCGATCCCAGTATAAGGCCAAGTGCGATCATAGGACCAAGACCTAAAAGAGATGCTAGTAGATACTGAGGGAAACTCAATTTTAAGGAACCAGCGATCACACTGGTGGCAATGAATGGCGGCTGGGGAGCCAACCGCAAGGCGCCAATGGCCCAAAAACTCAATCGCTCCACTTCTTTTCTTACGAAATCAACGTGTTTTTTAAAACGCGGCATCTCGGCAACGTTCAAAAAGTAACGGCCCACCAAGTAACTAAAGGTCGCCGATAACGCCACACCAAGCAGAGAACAGAGGGTGGCTTTCCAGAAGGGAAAGACAATCACAGTTAAAACGGAGGTTAAGGTCAGAGGAAACAATACCCAGCTTCCTAACGTGAAGATAATAAGAAAGACAAAAAAACTGATCCAATTGTCTGGGGTTTTGGCAGCGGCTCTGAGGGCATTCTCAGCGGAGAGATGCTCACCCATGGGAGAAAGATAAACAACAGTGATCAATAAGGCCAAGCCCCCGAAAAACGCCACTAGCTTCACGAAATAACTACGTTCTTTATATCCTAATTCCACAGATCGAGTCCTCCAACTGTATAGTAATAATTTAAACTCTGATGAGCTTTAGAGAATCTAAACTAGGTGACAAACTTGTGTAATTATTTTCAAAGGTGAGGGAAAGCTAAGCCTATTTTAGCTTATAGGAGCGAGTTTTATCACCTGGAGGTTTACTTATCTCGATTTCCAAAAGATTCCAATCCAGAGGAAGATCCTGAGAATTAATACGGTCCGCCCATTCAATCAACACAAGACCTTTTTCCTGGGAGAAAAGATCCCAAAAGCCTGTGCTCTCTAAGTCTTCCTCGCCTTCGGTTCGATATAAATCCACATGGGCGATAAAAGGATACTTTTTCGTTGAGTAGTGATTGATTAAAGAAAACGTGGGTGATGAGACAGGCTCATTCACTCCAAGCTGTGCCAGAGCGATTTCAACGAGCTTGGTTTTACCAGCTCCCAGTGGTCCCACCAAACTTAGTATTTGTTTTTCTTGAAAACGAGTCGTGATGATCTCTTGAATCCAAGGTTTAACTTCACTAAGGCTAAGAGTAACGGGCTTCATTATCAATTGAGATTTTTTTCTAGGAAAGAGGCCATCTCTTGAGCGTGATCAGAAATCTGTCTTTTGTTAGGGCCTTCAACCAAGACACGCACAAGATTCTCGGTGCCAGAGTAGCGCACTAAAATTCGCCCTTCGCCTTTGAGCTCTTTTTCAATTTTTGATTTGATCTCACCGTAGCCTTTAAGATCCTTTAGATCCTTCTTTTTCTTGATCTTTGTATTCACCAAAATCTGGGGCATCTCTTTCATAACTTCATTGAGCTCGCTGAGTTTTTTTCCAGAAGCCTTCATCACGGCCAGTATATTGAGGGCGGCTACGATACCGTCTCCTGTGGTGGAGTGTTCTAAAAAGATGATGTGTCCTGATTGCTCACCTCCTAGGGTGTAGCCATATTTTCGCATCTCTTGCACCACGTGTTTATCACCCACATCGGTGCGAACCACTTGAATGCCATTTTCTTTCATTAATTTATCAAGGGCAAAGTTACTCATTGAAGTTGCGACCACTGTATTTTTAGGAAGGCGATCCTGCTTTTTTAAATGAAGAGCGCAAATGGCTAAAATGTGATCACCATTCACCACTTTTCCTTTTTCATCAGCCATAATCACTCGGTCAGCGTCACCATCAAGGCTCACTCCCACATCGGCGCGATACTTCACCACGGCTTCTGTCATTTTCACAGGATAAAGAGCGCCGGCTTTATCGTTGACGTTAAAACCGTTGGGCTGATTACCCAGCAAAATCACCTCAGCACCGAGTTCTTCAAACACAGCCGGGGCCACCTTGTATGAGGCTCCGTGAGCACAGTCGAGAACAATACGAACTCCTTCTAAGGTGTACTCAAGAGGAAACGTATTTTTTAGATCGACAATATAGCGACCTTGAGCATCCTCGATTCGCTTTGTTCTTCCAAGGTTAGGACCATCGGCAAGAAGAGGTTCCATTTCCGTATCGAGAACAAGTTTTTCAATTTCGTCTTCCATGGCTGACGAGATCTTAAATCCGTCTGAGCCAAAGATTTTAATTCCATTATCATGATAGGGGTTATGGGAAGCTGAAATTACAATTCCGGCATCGGCTCTCATATTTCGAGCCAAGAATCCAATACCAGGAGTGGGAAGGGGGCCGACCAATTGCACATGCACCCCCATAGAATTAAGACCACTTGTGAGAGCTAATTCCACCATATAACCTGAGAGTCTTGTGTCCTTACCGATCACCACCTTGGCGTGATGATTACGAGGCGGGTCTTTTTTGATCAAATAGCCCAGGGCCTGACCGACTTTTAAAATAATCTCAGGAGTCATGGGATAGTGATTGGCGGTCGCGCGGATTCCATCGGTACCAAAAAGTCGTTTTGCCATAAACTGCTTCCTTTTATGCTCCCCTGTTCTGGGAAAATCATCTGTTATCTAATAAGTGGTTTTATACCATAAAATTAAGGGACTTTGCACGGTTGTTCTCATGCTTTGGCGGAGCCGAGCTTCTAAAATTTAAACAAAAAAAAGGCTCCCACTGAAAAGGAGCCTTTCTTTGAAAAAGTTGCAAAAAAGTCACTAAGCTGTGACGGGATCTCCTGGGACACCGCCGCTGGCCATCTTCTCTTGCGCCTCTTTTTCCTCTTCTTTTTCTTTTTTCTCCATTTCTTCGCGCGCTTCCTTCTGCTCTTTTGCCATTTTGCGCTCACGCTCTTCAAGACGCGTTTTTAGATCGTCAAGATTTCCACCTTTCATAATCATCGAAACATCTTCACCGTCGATTGTTTCAAACTCAAGAAGGGCTTTGGCCAGAGTATGAAGGACTTCTAGGTTATCTTCGAGAAGACGACGCGCCTTATTGTAGCCATCCATAATAATGCGATGAACTTCACGGTCGATCTCCTCGGCTTTAGAATCGGAGTACTCCTTGTTACTGCCACCGTTCTGCATTCCTAAAAATACGGGGCCATCGTTTTTCTCGTATGCTAAGGGTCCAAGCTTCTCACTCATTCCCCATTCACAGACCATTTTGCGAGCCACATCCGTGGCGCGCTCAATATCGTTTCCGGCTCCTGTGGTGTAGTCTTCAAAAATAATTTCTTCGGCAACACGTCCACCAAAGAGCATGGCAATCATGTTCTCAGCACTCTTCTTAGACATATTAAGACGGTCTTTTTCCGGCAAGAACTGGGTGAGACCTAGCGCCATTCCCCGAGGAATAATCGTCACCTTATGAAGAGGATCCGTTCCTTTGAGCATTTTCCCAACTAGAGCGTGTCCAGCTTCGTGGTAAGCCGTGATCTTTTTGTCCTCATCGCTAATAACCATGGACTTTCTTTCAGAACCCATGATCACTTTATCTTTAGCAAAATCAAAATCACTCATGGTAACTTTGGAGTGATTATTTCTAGCAGCGTTCAGAGCCGCCTCATTCACTAAATTGGCTAAATCGGCACCAGAAAACCCAGGGGTTCCTTGTGCTACTTTTTTAAGATTTACATCACTGGCCGCAGGAACTTTCTTAGCGTGCACCGCTAAGATCTTTTCACGTCCGTGAAGATCGGGCTTATTGACCACCACACGTCGATCAAAACGACCGGGGCGAAGAAGGGCTGGATCCAACACGTCCGGACGGTTGGTGGCAGCGATAATGATCACACCATCGTTACTTTCAAATCCATCCATTTCAACAAGCATTTGGTTAAGGGTTTGCTCACGCTCATCATGACCTCCACCCATTCCAGCACCACGGTGGCGGCCGACAGCGTCGATCTCATCAATAAAAATCAAACAAGGAGCATTCCGCTTTCCTTGCTCAAATAAGTCACGCACTCGACTCGCACCCACACCCACAAACATCTCAACGAAATCAGAACCTGAGATTGTAAAGAAAGGAACACCCGCTTCACCAGCGACAGCTCGAGCTAAAAGAGTTTTACCCGTTCCAGGGGGGCCGACTAAGAGAACACCTTTAGGAATTTTACCGCCAAGTTTGGTGTACTTTTTAGCATCCTTAAGGAAGTCCACCACTTCGGTGAGTTCTTCTTTGGCTTCGACAACACCAGCAACATCATTAAATGTGACTCGGTTTTTATTCTCTGTTAATAATTTTGCCTTACTCTTTCCAAAGGACATGGCCTTTCCACCACCGACCTGAAGCTGCCTCATCACAAAGATAAAGAGTCCAAAAATAATGAGGATCGGCAGATAGTTCATAAGAAAAACCATCATAAAAGAATTATTGGCGTTGGATTCGTACTTCGGGGTGATACCGTTTTGCTCTAAAAGACGGTTCCCCTGCTCACCGATATTTCCGACGATGGTAAAATCTTTACCACCGAATTCTTTTTTATAGGGATCTTTAATTGTTCCATGGATTTCTCCCACGTCTCCACCGGAGCCTGTGTCACGGAACGTAATACTCTCGATTTTATTGTTTTCAAGAGCCTGTCTGAACTTAGGGTAATCAAAGTCGGCGATTTGGGTTTGCTTAGTTTGTTCGTAAGCCTGCACAAGTAATACAACGACTAAGATTGCAAGGGCCCAGAAGGCCATGGATCGCGATGCTTTCATTTCACTTCCTTTTGGTAAAGCCTTTCTCTAGTTTAACACTGTCAGGAGGAGGGCTCAATTCAGGCCGAGAAGTCTCGGCTCATTCGTCCTGCGTCAACTTTCCAACGCTGACCCAATAGTTTAAATGTGAGTCTTTTCTGGGAAGTGTCAAGGCGCTTAAGGGTCTCTTTTAGGTGAGAGAGACCATAGTTTTTTAGCCCCAAACGACGAAAATATTCGGCAACAACCCTTATTTTTTGCTGATCTCCCAAAGAGAGCAGTTCAGCGACAAATAAGGCCTCTTCATCCATAAACTGACTAAAATCCAGAGTTTGCTTCTCATTTTCTGACATTAGAGTCTCAAGAGATCGGGCAAAACTGTCCCTAGAACCAGGACGCTTGTCTTCTAATTGCGGCAACCAGTCATTGCGAATCCAATTTCGAAACGCCTCATTCACCCCATTGGAAGGGTCTTCAAGCCACTCAGCCTTTTGGGACTGCATATAAGTTTTTAATTCCATTTTAGAAAATTCTAGAAGCGGCCTTATGCGATCTCCTTGTTGAAACTGCATTGAAAACAGATGATCCGGCCCCACACCTCGGATCAATCGCATGAGGCGTGTCTCAAAGAGGTCATCTTTATGATGGCCAAAAACCAGCAGATCCCCTTTTTCCGTTTCGATAAGACCCTTTAAATATTGTAAACGGGCTTTTCGGCACGCCTCTTCGGATCTCAAAGGTTTAGAGAAGGATTTCAAAAATTCTTTCGAATTATCACCATCAAAGTTGCTGAAAAATTTAAGTTCTCTTGAATCACATTGTTTTTTTACAAACTCAAAAGTGCGAAACCGATACTCGGTTTGCTCTTCACTTTCAGCGGGGCCATGATGAAAATGTGCCACTGAAAACTGGATTTGAAAATTGCGGTGAAAATGCTCAAAAAGATGGAGGAGAGCCATAGAATCAAGTCCCCCACTGATGCATAAAATAAAATGATTTTGAGACAGAGCTTGGAGTTTTTTTGTGAGTTTATGAATTTTCTGGGCTTGTAGTTTCATCCCGATCTTCAATCACATCATTTTTAGGAACAAATTCAATGTCGGCCTTGATAGAAATTTTGTGTTCTCTTAGAGCCTTCTTAATTTCTTTGACCACATCAATCTTTTGAATCACTTTTGAAAACTCACTGCCCACTCTTTGCATTAGATCCTGCTTAGATTTTTGAGCACCTTTTAAAACCTGTACGATCACTTCTTTGGGAAGGTTGAGACCTGAAAGATAAATCTTCAACTGATCCTCTGAAAGAAAGGGGGAAGAAAGCCCTGTGGCCACGACCTTTCGGATGGTGTCTGAGATACCACCCTTTTTTTCTTCGTCCCAGTTTAGTTCTACTTTTTCATTTTCCATTTCTTTGTCTTCAGTTTCCATAAAGTTCCGCCACTCGCTTGTGATAGGCTTTCATCATAGCTGGTAAATTGGCGCTAATCACTGTTTTTGTCATTGATTTAGGCACAAACATCCCAAACTGAGCCTCTACAAAGTACTCAGCCTTAGTTTTGCCATCCTCTTCACTCAGTTTCCAGTGCCCATTCATACTTTTAAATAAGTCTCCTTCAAGAAACCGCCAGGAGACTTCATTGGGCCTGGATTCTTTCTGCTCATTCACGTAAGTGAGGGATTTTATCACTGAGATCTTAAACTCCACCTTCTTTGTGTCACCTTGATCCTCGAGGACATTGACTTCCTTCACCTCATTTAAAAACTGAGGATAGTTCTTGTAATCGATCAGAATTTCAAAGAACTGTTCCGGTGAGCAGTTGAAAACTTCTGTGTGTCGTACTTCCGCCATGGGTCCTCCTATTTTTTAAAAAGTGCTTCGGCTTGCGCCAATAGATCATCTCTTTTGTCTTTTTCGAAGGTGCCGTCGCCTGGTTCAAAGTAATCGCAAAAATTACTCTCTTCCTTTTCTCGAACCACATCGGCTGAGGGTTCGCGGCACTCGTTGTAGGCATTTTCGTCGTAGAACCGACAGTTTTTACAGACATGAAGGTCGGCCCCACACTTATCGCATTCATCGCGTCTCCCCACTCGGTCCATCACAGGGTTTTTCGTCCCGCAAGAAAAACAGACCACTTGGACTTCTGCCATAAATTAAAGACCTCCTGAGAAGGATTGGGGTTTCTTTTTCATATCATGATGAGAATCAATAAATCGAATGGTACCAGACTTTGAACGCATCACAACCGATTGAGTTAAAACCTGGTTGTTACTTAAGAAACGAACGCCTTTTAGGAGCGGACCATCGGTCACACCGGTCGCGCAAAACATCACATCCCCTTTGGCCAAATCATCACGAGTGTAAACCCGGTCCGGGTCTTCTACTCCCATTTTTAGGGCTCTTTGCTTTTCTTCCTCACTTTGCCATTTCAGCTTTCCAAGAAAGTCGCCCCCTAGGCATTTGAGAGCGGCTGCCGTGATCACTCCCTCAGGAGCGGCACCAATTCCAAGGAGCATATCAATACCGGTTTCTTCAAGAGAGGCGGCAATCCCGGCTGAAACGTCTCCATCACCTATAAGGAGAATTCTTGAACCAAGAGCTCGAACTCTTGAAATTAGCTCCTTATGGCGGTCTCTTTCTAAGATAACAATGGTCATGTCTTCCACATTTTTATTCAGAGCTTCGGCTGTGGCTTTAATATTTTCTTCAGGGGTTTTATCAAAGGAAATCACACCTTTGGCTTTGGGCCCCACAGCAATTTTATCCATATAAGTATCAGGAGCGTGAAGGAAGTTTCCTTTTCCCGCCACGGCAATAACGGAAAGAGCTCCCACCCCTCCACTAGCACAAATCGCCGTTCCCTCTAGGGGATCAAGGGCAATATCGACCTCTGGAGAGTCGGGCCCCACTTTGCCCACTTTTTCACCAATAAAAAGCATAGGGGCTTCGTCACGCTCCCCTTCTCCAATCACGATGGTTCCATCAATGGAGATATGGTTAAAAGCGCTGCGCATAGCATCAACAGCGGCTTGATCCGCTCCGTGAGAGTCTCCTCTTCCTGTCAATTTTGAGCATGCCAGTGATGCGGCTTCAGTGATTCGAACAAATTCTAGGGCTAAATTGCGATCCATACTAAGTTTTCTCCGCCTCGTCTTTTAGAAAATTGATCACATAAGCTGGCAGCCGGATGGCTCTGTTCTTTTCCATATCAAATGCGACATGGACTGTCTTACCAAAGGCTGAGGGTTTATCAATGCTTTTTGTCCATAGAACGTATTCAAACACCAGTTTAGCCCCTTCTTGGTAAGCACTGTAATCCACTGTAACTTCCTCGTTGAATCTCAAGGCCAATTTGTAGTCGACATGGCAACTCACCAAGGGATAGTTCACGCGCCCGAGAATGTTACCCTCGGAGTCACCATGAAGTCTGCGAAGAAACTGCAAGCGGGCTTCCTCAAGAATCCGCACATAGTTGGCGTGATGGATGATACCCATAGCATCGGTTTCATAAAACTGTAAAAGACGCTTGTACTGGTATTTAGGCTTCAACATGCTCTTTCACTTTTTCTTTGAATTGCACAAGAGCCGGCAATTCCGATTCAATTTGCCGCACGATCGAATAAACTTTCAAGGCAATCTGCTGATTATTGAGCACAGGAACACCCTCGCCACTTTTTTTATTTTCAAAAAGGATCATATCCTCATCCATCACCATGGATGATCCACTCATATCCATTTGCGCCTTCACCAGTTCCCCCTCCTGCATCCATAGGTAAAGATTGGTGTCTTTAGGCCCATGAAACCAAAAACTGAAGTCAGCTCCCGCGCTGTAGTGTTTGGGGTCAATAAGAGCCATGTTGAGCCCCACAATGCGATCAGTAACCACACGGTCGATAATAATCCGAGCGGCCACACTAATATCTTTAAAGTGCACGGCCACCACCTCATCACTCACGCGAACAGTTTTGGCCGCAATGGCCGCCTCATCCACGTCAGTTTTAAGATGAAGTCTTATGGGCTGATCCACACTCTCCACTTTTCTTTCTTTGGGTTGAGCGAAGGCCGCCCCTTCATAACTCATATCAAAAACCAAGGTGGGACCGTAGTCCGTGACGGTGACTTGTAGAACTTTTGAAGAAGGTTCAACCAGCACTCTTTGATATTTACGACGGTCCTTTACGCTGTCACTTTTGGCCATTTTTCCTGCTTGTTTTAAGGGATTGACGGAAATTCTCTTCCATAAAGGTTCGCATTTTTTGAGCCACTTTTTCAGCGATAACTTCGAGCGTAAAATTCACCAAAAACTGAGGAATAGGAATATCAGATTTCACCAGAGAGGACCAAATGGTGATCTCTGTTTTGGTGGGCTCAATGTAACGAAACTTATAATGCCCGACCATCCCTTTCAAAAGACCCCAGGTCACTTTCCAGTCCATTTGAGCCTCTTTGAGACTCGTTTTCCCCCATTTGTACTTTTGAATGAAACGCATCTGCATACCAAGAGCACGGATATGGAAGTACACTTCTTTTTTTTCTTTTTTATGAACCACTTTTTTAAAATAACTGGAAATCTCGGGAAGCTTTTCAAAGTTAAGCACTTGCTCTTTGGCAAAATAAAGGGGCACATTCACCACACCGGCACCGAGCATTCCCACCTTCGTGCCTCCGGCCACACTCTCTGAGGTGACTGAAACCACAATTTTCCTCTGCTCCGTCATTTTTTCTACAAGATCAGGTTTATGATGCCAAAAAGGCAGCTCTTCCTGAGCCATTGTTTGCGAGGCTGGCAGAAACAAAAACAAAATAATAAGACCTATGGCCTTTGAGAAAAGAAATCGATTCACACCCTCTATTGTATCGAACTCCCCCCCCTTTCGACCACCCCTTCTTTTTTCCAGTTCACGAGCAATTTCTCTCCGCTCAGGCAAAAAGTTCCCCTGGAGTGAGCTTTTAAAAAAAGGAACTTTCAAAAAAGTCTATGGTATGAGCCCTCTGGAGTGTTAGGATTGGATTAAATGAAGCCCTCACCCTTGCCTATGCTGGCCACTTTATTTCGAATGGCAGTTGTCCCTGTCATTATCGCGCTTGTCTATTGGCAACCACGCCACTGGGCCCTCGTATCTTGTGTGCTCTTTATCATCGCCTCAATAACTGACTGGCTTGATGGTTATTTGGCCCGCAAACTCAATAGTGTGACCACCATGGGGAAATTTATGGACCCCATTGCTGACAAAGTCTTGGTCTCAAGTCTTCTGATTGTGTTTATTCCATTAAAATGGATCGACCCGATCGCGGTGATTTTACTGATCAACCGAGATGTTGTAATTGGAGGAATCCGCTCAATCAGTGCCTCACGCGGTCTTGTGATCGACGCTGGCGACCTGGGAAAATGGAAAACGACAGTGCAAATGATCGCTATCCCTGCCCTCTTTTTAAGCGAAAGCCTGACATTTCTTCCTTTTTTGCAAATCGGTTATTACGGACTGTGGCTAAGTGTTCTGCTTAGCGTTATTTCCGGGTTTCAATACTTTAGCGCCTTTCTTAAACATAAAATTTAAGGTTCTTAAATATTATTTCACGTTTAAGATTGTTTAAGTGTCATTTCAGTCGTTCGACTTTTATACCCCTATCCAAGCTCTTAAAACCAATTCCGGCTTTTAGAGTTCAAACAATCAAGAGGGGGTAAAATGTTTAAAAATATCTTAATGATCGCAGTTATGGCTTTCAGTTACGGGGCCTTTGCTAAAGACATAAAAGTAATGGGAGAGAAGCACTCTCAAGGACAAGAAGTTCTGCACCTAAGAACTCTCGCCAATAAAGCTCTAAAAAATCAAAATTTACGAAATTTTGAACTCGTTGGTGTGACCATGAAAGCCAAAAGCCTTCACGGTAACGGCAAGGCCACTTTAGTGGTTGGAAATGATCAAAGCCAAAAAAATGTGGATCAGTTTGGCGACGCTATTTTCTTTCTTGTGGAAGCGCCATGGGCTTACCATACCCTTCGTTGGAACATCTCCAGTATGCCTGGGCAAGCCAATGAAATCTGGCAAATTCACTTGAGAGGAAACATCAAAATTGAAGAGGTTAAGCTTAAGCTTAGACCCAGATCAAACCTCACTCGTGTTCGTATTCCTATGAGAGGTGAGCTTTTAGCGGGAGAGAACACCATTAAACTTCGTCAAGAACTGAAAAAAATGGGTTATCAAACTCGACGTGATCAACTTCGTCGCGTAGTAATGGTTGCAAAAAGTCGCCGCGGAAGAGCTTCTGCCGGAATGCAAGTGGGACAAAACTTTTCCAACGCTCAAACCATCGGACAATCTCAAAACGGTTTAGCTTTTCAAAGTAATTTACCAAAAAGTTATAACAGACTGGCTTGGAACTTTCGCGGAAGAACTCCTGGCGCGTGGCAACTCCATATGAAAGGTCGTATCAAAGTCAAAGCTGTTATTGTTGAGTTCCAAGAGTAGTTGATTCTTCTTATTAAATGTTGGTTGCTTAAGGTAGGCTCCCCCAAGGGCCTTCCTTTTTTTTGGGAAACCTACTTGATCACTGGGCGATGTGAGGGTTTGCGGGATCATTACCTTGCAAACGCCCCTGTTTAAAACACTGAGCGTTGTTGCAACAAGCAATGGCCGCGTCAGAAAGAACCCGCAACTTGTAAAAGTCCTCGCTCATCAATCCTTGGATTTCTGGAGTCACGCCGTTTTGAGGGCGAGCCAGAATTTGTGAAAGCTCCTCAGTCACCCCCTGATCGTTTGGACCAGAGAAGCTTGAAGGCGAACGGTTGGGAACATCTCTTAAATAAACGGCCCCCTCTTGCCCGTCGCTTCTGACATCATAGGCAATTCGACCAATCTCTCCGGAACGCGTCCCGCTTCCCCCTTGCTGCCTGGTGAGACTCATTCTTGTTTTAGGAGGTGAACTGCTTCGATCTAACTGAGTCCTGATTCGTATTTCACCAAAAGTTTGAAAGTCAAAATCGAAAGCCGCTTCACCAGAATCACAGTATAAATTGTATTGCTCATTGAGGTGCTGACCGCCTGAAATTAGCGCTCGGCCATCGGTCATATAAGAGGAAACCAGATCCTTTTGGCTCCATTCATCCACGGCCATGGACGCTACGATGGCAGCCCAGTAGCTGGTTTGCGAACCACTGAATTCAAAAGGAGTTCCACTGAAAACTTGTGAATTTTGGGCCCAACTGACAGCAAAAAGAAGGTTGAGAATAGAGGCTGATTTTTTATTTCTCTGCTTTCTTACAAATATACGGGTCATCCACTCATTGAGCGACTCCCCCTTGTGCCTTGAAATATCTTTTTGATTGTAGAAGAAACGCACCCTAGAGCCTTTTTTACGAGCACTAAGAACGCTCACTGGGCGTTGTGACTTTGAGTCGAGAAACAAAATGACGTTTTTATGGTGAATAAACTTCGGAAAAGAGCCATTAGCAAATTTTGAGAAGTGTTGCCTTCGAAAAAGCCGCACCGATCGTGATCCGGAATTGAGCCATTGTTGCACGGACTTCACATTGTGCAATTCGGCCGCCACTTCCGTTATCTTCCTTTCACTGATCGAGATATTTTTTGGGGGAGCTTGAGGGGTATTTTTCTTTGCTTGTAGTGTAAGGCTTGAAAAAAACAAAGTTAGGCAAACAATCAGATTTTTAGACATAAACACTCCCTCTATGAATTGTAGCCAGAAAAGAGTAAGGCATCAAATCAGGAGCCAGGCTGAAAGGTCTAGGTTTTTTACATCTCATTCTCTTACTGGTGGCTTCCTAGAGCTCATGTTCCTGGGGGCGAAGAAACTCTCCCTCATTCAAGATCTTTACGTATATCCATCCATATCTCATGATAACGCCATGCTGGCGGAGGGTTTTTACCTTGTCTGTGATCTGGTAACAGCTCTAGGCCTTTAGTCCTAGAAAGGACAGCTTTTACCTTGGGGTTTTGCTCTAGCTTTGCTTTCATAGCCTTTCGAATCAGATGATAAAAATCACCTTTCTCTTGCAGCCTATAAGTCATTTTTCTTTTTTTGAAACTAACCCATTCTAAATTATTTTCTTTCATCACCTTTGACCCAAAATCTCCGGCTTTTTTAGCTTGAAAGGCTGTCATCAAAGCCACTTCCCCACGGGTATAAGGCCACTTAGCCAATGAAAGACGTGGATCTTCTGCCCCCTCAGGATACTTCATGGCTTGCCAGAAGCCCTCAAGGCTAGCGAACTTCTCTCCCTTATAGATGAAAGGGGTGGATGCAAAATTTGATAAAATTCCAAGCTCGTTTCTTTTGGAAAGTATCACTTGAGGGGGCTCAACTGAGGCAGGGCTAATCTCCCAAGATTTTAATTCAGTGGCCGGCACGGACTTCCACCAGAGATCAGGATAGTTGTTTTGGTTTTTGGGGGCTTGAACACAAGAGACAAATAAAAGAAACACTAGAAACGGCATGAATTTTCCTTTCAAGCCTAAACTAGCAGAAAGAAAGAGCAGGTGAAACTTTTTTTGATTGCATTGAATGGCTGGGACTAGGGCTTTTTAAAAGCAACCACTTTCTGTTTTTCCAGATCAATCATGTACTCTAACTGCGAGGACTTTTTGGATAGGTAAAAACGCTGACTTAAAGGATGAAAGGAGCCTTCGAAATCAACGAAGAGCTTTTTGCCAAGTTTTCCAGAAAAGTCTATTTTGATCTCCGAGGGTCCAAAAGCGTACTGATTTCCTATAGATGATTTGAAAAGACGAGCGGATTTTAAGCTGACACAAAAGTCCTTGTGACAAGAAGTCATCGCCACATCACCCATTTTCTCATCAGAGGCTTGCGCAAAGCTTGTAAAAAAAACTAAGGAAGCTAGATAGACTAGCCTCCCAGTTTTTCGAAAAAAAATGAGAATAATCTTAGTACTCGACAGCACAAAGACCTTCATTTTTATTAATGGCTTTAGTTTCAGAAAGAAACTGATCAGCATCGCCATTCACGAACAGTCCACCGAGACTATTGTCAGCAAAACTCTTCGCTTCACCACAATCATTGTAGGCATCAGGCGCTACACTTCTGAGGTTTTGGATCGGATTATTAAGAACAGCTGTTGGTCTGATCTCAGCTTTTACTTTCTCACCAGTTGACCTAATCACAGGTATGTTCGATCGACCCATTTGGATGAAAGTTTGACGTTTCTTCTCACCTTCAACTTCAATAACACCACCACTTAATGCAAGATCAATGGTATCTAATACTTTTTCAAGAGGGCTATGAAAAGTTCCTTCATTCAAGCACAACCCTTCATCGAGAACATAACCTTCTCTTCTTAACAGCTCTTTTCCTGGGCGGTAATCATAATGATAATTTCCGTTACCATCCACACGAGAAGTTATTTCAACTTCTCCAGTGTAGACAAAAGAAGTCCCCTCTGTAGGCAAAGGACAAAGAGTTTCTTGATTCTCCTGAATCCAACGAACTCCGACCATCGCATCAATACCGAGGTCCACTATTTGGGAAAGGGCCTGATCATCGCGAAGAGTTCCGAGTTTCTCGTCAGAGTTTTTAGCGATTTCAATTTTTTGCTGTTGAGTCATTAAAGGCTCATCACGAGTCTCCATGATTGTTTTTTGTAAACCCGTTCCATCGTATGCTGTGAGAAGAATGGAATAGATTTGCATTCCAGCAAACGAGTTCTTGAAAACTTCCATCTCACCACGATCAACTTTCATCTTCATGAAATCCATATTTATTTCACAATCAATGTCTGTCGCAAGGTCATGGATACGAGTATAGGTACAAATATGACCACGATCTTTTAAACGTTGATCAAACCATTTTTCTGAAACATTAATTTCTAACTCAAGATCACGATTTTCACGAAAGAAAGTTCGAGCTTCATCGTAAGCGGCAACCTGTCCTTGCAAGAAATCCTGTAGGTCTTTTTCAGTGGCAATATCGGGCTCACCATCTTTTAAGAACTCATCCAAAAGCGGGTGCATACGAATTCCGGCTTGCTCACCGTAGTAATTGGCCTGATAACTTTCATAGCTTTTGGGATCTTTTTTCATTAATGGTTCTATTCTCTTTACAATTCCCTTGAGATTCATCATCGGTTTTGTGATCGCTCTATACATTTGAGCTTTTTTATTCGAACTGTCATGGTTCATAGCCTCAACGAAGAGTCTATCGGCAAGAAAAAACGACTCCGGGCTAAAAAGCATCTCTCCGGCTTCGACCAACTTTTGAGCCTTTTGCTCAGGAGTCATTGTGTCGTCATCGACGATCTTCTGACCATCCACTCGGTTTTGGCCCGAGGCATCCGATTGGTTCGAGTCGTTATCACTTGTACAGGCCACCATAAGTCCAAGGACAGCCAGTAGTGCAATCACATAGTTTTTAATCATGAGGGGAGCTCCTTTCAGAATTCGATTGATAGGTTTCCCCCACTAAAGAGCAATTCTGATACCAACAAAAATACAGCACAAAAGTGACCTGCAGGAATCATCAAACAATGCCTATAGAGCCACTCAAAGGCCTTAAAGCTCACAAATTAGAAAATTTTTCCACTGTAAATAGATTGGTCAGTCGACCTTAAACGTCACCGCTGCGGCCCCTGCAAGCTTTGGGATAGTGGTTTATTGTCGAGGATGTCTTCTATTTCTATCCAATCTGGGCCCAAGCTATGCGAGCTTTTCGATAGGCATTCAACGGAGAATAGGCTTTCGCTGAAACTTTTTTCCCCTTCCACTCAAGACTGACTTGAAATTGTCCGAACTCTCCTTCGGTGACGCTCACTTTTGGAGCTTCAAGGATATCCAAGGACCTTTTCGCCTCTTTCTTCGTTGATTTTTCTGGATAACTTTCAACTTCCACAGTCCCCTCCCCTAAGCGATCAAATGTCTTCGTCCAAGTTGTGCCAACTCACAGAATAAAGATCGTGCCTTCTATCCTTGAGGTTTTGAACGGCCCCACTGTTTCGGGCTTCTTTTAATACATCCATGCGGAGATCAGCAATTGCTACCATCTCAGCATTAGGCGTGGTATCAGCGGCGATTCCATCCCTAGCAAAGGGGTAATCACAAGGTGTTAGAATGCAGCTCTGCGCATATTGGATATCCATATTATGAACCCGTGGAAGGTTCCCCACATTTCCGGCCATGGCCACATAAACTTGATTTTCAATGGCTCTGGCCTGACAGCAGTACTTCACGCGGCAGTAGGCCTGTCGATTATCAGTTAAGAAGGGAACAAAAAGAATCTGCATCCCTTGATTGACCAAATAACGAGAGAGCTCGGGGAACTCACTATCATAACAGATCAAAACCCCAATAGGCCCACAATCTGTTTGGATCACATTGAGTTTACTTCCCCCCTCAATATTCCACCAGTAACGCTCATCGGGAGTGGGATGAATTTTTGCCTGCTGGTGAACCGAGCCATCCCGCAAACATACATAAGAGATGTTCTGAACTTTTTTACCAACGTAGGTGGGATGAGACCCTGCAATAATATTCACATTGTACTTGAGTGCTAAGCCCTGAAAGAGGTCTCTGACTTGATCGGTCCACTTTGTCATTTTCTCAACGGCTTTTGAAGGATGGATCTGCTCGTTTTCAATAGAAAGAAGCTGCATGGTGAAAAGCTCTGGAAATAACACAAAGTCCGCTCGGTAATCCGCTGTGACATCAACAAAATACTCCACCATCTGGGAGAAATCTTCAAAAGACTTAATACCCCGCTGCTGGTACTGTACGGAAACCACTCGTACAGAATTCTGACGACTGGGCTTTCTTTTACTTTGAGAGTTCACTTGGTTTTCGCTGATTTCTGGATTCTTCCAAAGCAAGTGCACGGCAAAACCCATCGACTGTTTATCCGAAGGTAGATATTCCTTTAGAATTCCAAGAACCTCAAAGCCATTTTTAACTTGAAAGTTTAAAGTTGGATCATTAATTTTTTTATCAAGAACCTGCTGAATGTACTCTTCAGGGCTCCCTACCTTTTTCTTTCTTTTTCGATAATTGGGAATTCTGCCCGCAAAGACAATCCCTTTTAGTCGCTCATATTTTACAATATTTTTTCGCTTATTATAAAAACGCTGGCCAATGCGGTGGCGTCGATATCCAGGGTGAACACAGGTTTCATAACCATAGAGGTAGTCGCCATTTTCGTCATGGGTGGTTCCGAAACCATCTCCAGTGATTTGTTGCCAAGTGTGTTTGCTGAAAGCTTTCTTTTCTGAAACCTTAATACTTGCTGAGTAACCAACAATTTCACCATTCATTTCCGCCACCAAGTGACCATCGGGAAAATGCAGTATCTGCCCTCGAATCATGGCTGGAGAGTAACTGGGCATCTCGCTATAGACTTTGTCACAAACGGTGATAATCCCATCAATATCATCAAGTGTCGCTGTACGTACTACCAATTTTTTTTTGCTCATAGCCCCTAAGACTATACAGCATTTTAGCATAAGGCAAATAAAGAGGCGCCCCGAGAGCCTTGCCAGGCTTGATTTTGCTGCTTTTTAAAGCAAATACTAGAGGCCTTGTTCTAATCAAGAGCTAGAATCGTTATTTGACACGACATTTCTAGCAACGCTCGACCAAAATTCTTTACCCATTAAAATTTCAAGGTATACTTTGGACAAACTAGGAATTTATGTCGTTTTTTAAAAGCATCAATTTAAAACAAGAGCTTTTCTCTTCCTTTGTTGTCTTTCTTATCGCTCTGCCTATATGCCTTGGGGTTGCCATTGCCTCTGGTGTCGACCCTATTAAAGGTCTCCTAACTGGTATAATTGGTGGAATTGTTGTCGCCTCCATTAGTGGCGCGCCCTTACAGATCAGCGGTCCTTCAACCGGCTTAGCTGTGATGGTGCTTCATGTTGTGGATGTCTACGGGGCGCCAGCACTCATCCCTCTTGGAATTATTGTTGGGCTTTTTCAACTTCTCACTGCCATCTTTAAAGTGGGGCACTTTTTCCAAGCCACACCTCCGGCCCTTTTAAGAGCCATGCTCTCTGGAATCGGAGCCCTCATTCTCGTCTCACAGATCTATATCATCTTTGATCTCCCCATGAGTTCCAAAGGACTACAGAACATCATTGGCCTTCCCGATATTGCTGGAACTATTTTTGGTGGCCAGCTTACGACAGTGCAAATCGAAGCCGCCATTGTGGCTCTGCTTGTACTAGCCGTTTTATTTTTATGGAACCTCGGTAAATCCCAAATTTTTGAAATCTTTCCGGGCCCCCTTGTCTCCACTCTTGCCGCCTCACTTCTCGTCTATTTCCTCGGCTGGGATATGAGAATGGTCAATCTTCCCGAAGATATTTTTGGTAAACTTCTTCATATTAATTATGGAGAAGGCTTTGCGGTGATAGATTGGAACTTTATTGCCTACTCCTTAGGTTTTGCCTTTGTTGCTAGTGCCGAAACCCTTTTATGTGTCAGTGCCATTGATAAAATTGCCAAAACCACTTCCAACTACAATCGCACCATTTTCGCACAAGGGATGGGGAATTTTGTGGCAGGCCTTTTGGGTGCCATTCCTGTTGTGGGCGTGATTTCTAGAAGTGCCGCGAACCTTGAGTTTGGTGCAAAAACAAGAATGTCCTCAATCATGCAGGGCTTTTGGCTCTCAGCCTTTTTATTTCTCCCCGCGGTTCTGGGATATGTACCCATTCCAGCTTTGGCAGGTCTTCTAATTTACATCGGTATAAAGCTTCTCGATTTTAAAAATATGTTTGCCTACATTAAAGCATGGAATAAGACTTCCTTAATTTTTGGAACTACTTTTGTTCTAACGATCACTGTGGATTTGTTGGCTGGAGTTCTTTCTGGTTTTGTGGTCGCTATCCTTCTACTTGTCGTAGATGTCCTGAAATATGATTTGGTTGTTCAAGACGAAGGAGAAAATAAAGTTCTAAAATTTAAAGGTAAACTTTCCTTTTTAGATCTTCCCGTTCTTTCTAAAAAACTAGAGGGTCAAGACCTTGGCGATGTTACTAACTTAGAGTTCTGTTTGCGTGAGGTGGATTATCTCGATCCCGCTATCTCTGAACACCTTAATGAACTTAAAGATAAACTTGAGAGCCAGGGTAAGACCATAAAAATTCGCTACAGCAAATTTAATATTCACTAGAGGCTGGATCTAGCCCTCAATTATTTAATTGGCCCCAGAGGGACTTCCGAAAATATTAATGGTCTCACCAGTCACATAGGATCCCGTTATTTCAGATGCTAAGTAGACGTAGGCAGGAGCAATTTCTACGGGTTGAGCCGGTCTGCCAAAAGATGTGTTCTTTCCAAAATCTTTGATTTCTGTTTCGGAGCGTTCCGCTGGATTGAGTGGCGTCCACACAGGTCCTGGTGCCACCGCATTGACTCGGATTCTTCTTTTCGCCAGTTGCTTTGCTAATGACTTGGTAAAACTTCGAATAGCGCCCTTGGTGGCCGAATAGTCTATTAGGGAATCATCTCCCACGTAGGCCAGAATGGAGGCTGTATTAATGATGTTTGAGCCTTCTTTAAGCAGAGGTAAGAGGGCTTTAGTGACTTTGAACATGCCAATGATATTGGTGTTGAACGTCTTTTCAAACTGTTTGACCTGTAAGTCCTCAATGGAGTCCACATGATTTTGAAAGGCAGCGTTGTTCACTAGGATATCAAACTCACAAAAATCTTTTTTTGCCTGGGAAACCAAATTCGCAATGGACTTTTCATCTTCAAGGTCCAAGGCTATGGAAAAAGCTTTTTGACCCTCGTTTCGGATTTCTTTAAGAGTTTTTGTGGCATCCTCTTTTTCCTCAGGGAGATGAGTAATAAACACATCAGCCCCTTCTCTGGCGAACATCACTGCCACAGATCTTCCAATCCCTGAGTCTCCCCCCGTGATTAGCGCCTTTTTCCCAGCTAATTTTTTAGAACCAATATAATCGTCGGTCATATAAACTGGCTCGGGCGTGAGCTGGTTTTCCATCCCTGGGGGATGATCTTGAGTTTTTGTAAATGGGGGCTTGTATTTAGGCTTATGTGAAATTTCAGTTGTCTTCATGATCATCTCCTCTGTCAAATCAGGATAGAAGTAAGATTAGCCCAAACCCTTTACGAAAACTTCGAGATGAGGTTCAGATAGGTTTTAAAATCCTACAAATTACTGCCCGTAGTTCGAGAGATTGAGATGAAAAACCCACTCGCTGCCTTCTATATTTCTTACAGAATTCTGATCCATAAGGGCCAGTAAACTTTATAAAAGCCAGTGAAGTTCATGATTCTCAGTGAAGTCTTCGTTAAAGCTTTGGTTTCAGAGGAGAATTCCATGAAATCTATACTTTTATTTATTGGCCTGATCGGCTTTTCCCCCTCACTTTTTGGGATGTGTTATGAGCGCTTTTACACTCAAGAACACCTTGCCAAACATCCCGATCAAGAAGTGCGGTCGGTGATCGTGCAAAATGAGGATTGGGCTAGTTTTATTAGCGACGAATTCCCCATCACAGTCCAAATTCATCTCGTTCAGAATGGAAAAGACAAGTTGGCTGAAGTCACAGGACGTTGTCAGTACGACAATCCAGAGGACCCTTGGGCCGCTCAAAGGGAAGGTCGCCCCGCCACCGGAACCTGTAACTTCAATTCGCAAGGGCCTCGCTCAGCAACGTTTCGCGCGAAAATGGAGTCCTCTCTTTTTGGGTATGAACCTGGAGAAATCCTTTTCAAGGTCGCCAGCGACTTTGTCTACGACGATGTCACAGCTGGAAGTAGGCCGGGATCAAAAATCGAAATTACCGATTACGACAACACTTTTCTCGTTCACTTTAATGCCATGGAATCCAATTTGGGGCGAACCTGCGAACAAACACTTTTAATGGCTCATAAGAAAAACCTTCCTCGCTATTGGAACGAAGCCATTCTGCACAGTATCCGCAATGACTTGGCCAGACCCACGGTTACCGCCAGAAACCTATTTCACCTCTCAGCCCTTCTCTGGGATATTTACGCTCTCTATAACTCGGAAAAGACTTACTACCTCAACCCAAACACCAATCTTCCAACCTCTAATGATGAAACCGCCTCAATGAACAAAGTCATGAGCTTTGCCGCTCATAGACTCCTAAAAACACGCTATGAGTTGGCTCCTGGAAATGGCGATAACTATCCCAATTGGGAACTGGGAACCGATGGAGAACCAGATAACCGTGTGAATCTCTTTTTAGACCGGGCCTTAAAACGTCTTGGCTATTTTCTAGAAGACCAGGGAGCGGAAGCTCTGCTTGGTCAGCAGTTGGCTGAGGAATTAATCCAGTCCCAACTAGATGATGGATCTCGTGAAGCGAATAACTACTCGGATCCCGACTTTCAAAACATGGTGAATAACCAAATTGCAGACATCTCTCAATCAGGTTTAAAAAAGCCCCACGACTACGGTGAGGGAGGAGATATTTTCTCCTTCATGCCAGAGTATCTGTTTGATCACTTTGGCTTTAGTATCGAGGATCAAAGCCTTGTCGACAGTGATGTAAAGTCAGGCCCTTCTATTGCTGGGGAGGTCGATATCGATCATTGGATCAGGCTTCATATCCCGGGCTCCATTGATCAAAGTGGAAATGCTCAAGCCAGTGAACAACAACCGCTCACTCTTTTCTGGGGTGAATTGCCTACCTTTGGGAATCTCAGTGAGTACCGCTCAAGTGACAAACCGGGAGTCTATTTTGACCCCTCCGAGCACTATCCTTCCTTTCGAGATAGTCCCGAGGAGGTGATCCTAGCCAATCTTCAGGTGGTGGGATTTAGTGCCCTTCTTAATCCTCAAGATATGTCGAACTTTGATTTCGATCGCGACGGGAAACCCGATCACAATCAAGGCGCTGAGATGATCGACATTTCACCAGGTCACCTTGGAAACAATTCTCTTGGAGCCAATGATGGCGCTGGAAGATCGATTAACCCTATTACTGGTCAAAGTTATGAGCCCTACAAGGTAAAGGCTGCCAATTATTATCGCTCCATTGCAGAGTTTTGGGCCGATGGCCCCTCTTCTGAAACGCCCCCAGGTCACTGGAACACCTTAGCGAATTACGTCATGGATCAATTACAGAAGAAACAAAAAGGTTTTTACTGGCTTGGAGACCAACAGAAAAAACTAACACGCAAAGAGTACGAATTAAGACTTTACCTCACCCTCAATGGTGCCCTTCACGATGCTGCTGTCGTGGCCTGGGGAATCAAGGGACATTTCCAAGGAAACCGTCCCATTACAGTGATCAGAAAGCTCGCCACCATGGCGGAAAAAGATCCTCAATTTGGAGCCTACCTTGAAAGCCTCGCCCCAGACCTTGTGAAAATGGTGACCTATAAAAAAGAAGTTTTAAACTCTAAGGGTCAAATGGAAACCAAAGAAGTCACACGTCTTGCTATCAAAGCCTGGCGTGGTCCTCGAGAGCACGGTTTTTATTTGGGCGACTTTGATGGTGGCGGATATGTGGAGATGCGTGATTTCAGTTTTAAAAAACGCGATTCCCTCGCTTTAGAGGAAAATGATTTTTTCAGTCGGATGAATCACGCCGGTGTGGGTTGGATTCTCGCAGAAAACTGGCTCCCCTACCAAAGACAAACCTTTGTTACTCCACCTTTTCCTGGTTTCGTTTCAGGACATAGTACTTTTAGCCGAGCGGCTGCTGAAATATTAACGGGTGTGACTGGGAGTGAGTACTTTCCTGGAGGATTGGGGACCTACCCCGCCCCTCCACTTCATTTTGAATACGATGAAACCAAAGATTTTGAATTTCAGTGGGCCACTTATTTTGATGCTTCAGACACCAGCGGAATCTCAAGACTTTACGGCGGTATTCACGCTTCTTATGACGATCTTCCCGCTAGAAAGATTGGCTCGAAAGTGGGTAAGAAAGCCTTGGAAAAAGCGAAAGCATTTTTCCAATAGTCACTTCTACGTCTCTTCCCTACGCCCCTCTCAACTACTATGGGGGGGGGGCATGGAAGAGAGTTTTGAAATTTTTTATTCCATTTATAAAATCTTTTATTTCTAAGTTATTTTTACACACTTACTTAGGGAGCCCTCCCCAACCAAGCCCCCTTATGCTACTCCCAGGGCATGAAACGAATCATTCTTTGCGTGGCATTTGTCCTGTCTCCTCTATTTTCGCAAGCCCTTCAATGTGCTGAGGCTCTCGGTGTTCCACAAAAATCAATAGGACTTTATTGGGACCTAACGGACACTAGGATTGCACTAGAAAACTTTAATTCCCGCGACAACAATAATTTTCGCACCATGGAGCTTGAATGGATGCCCCTTGGAGAGTTACTACAAAAAGCTCGTATGACTGAAAAGAGGGTAAACATTCACTATGTCCAAGAGGATATGAACGCTCTTTACTTAGGAGAGTCCTATTTGGACTTAATCGACACCCCCGCTTTAACAGCCCTGCTCTGGGCTGATCAAGACCATCTAGCAATAACCAGTAATGCCCAGGCCAAAGCTTTGTACGAGCTTTATCGCCAAGGCCTTATTTCAAAAGAGGAAAATATTCCGGTGGTGATTCAGTCCCTACCCACAAGTGGAAAAGACGAACTGACACAGCCTCGGTGGTCATTTGAGGAAGCGGCCTACTTTCAAGAAGGTTCAACGGGTGAACGACTCGTGCCTACTGAGCCTATTCCCCATCTAGCATTTTAAAAAGTCCCATATCGAGACAGTCTTTTGATTTTTTGTGGATCGTAAACATTGTTTGATTCTCCTATTCTGTAAACATCAAAGGGAGAGATAAAATGAAAAAAGGACTTCTACTCATTCTCGGTTTAGGCTCATTTATCCTTGGCTTTTTAAGTGTGGAATTTCTTCCGCTGGATTCCAAACAGAAGAACACTGTCAAACAAGCTCAAGTCGAAGAGCCCGTCACACTCTCTATTCCAAAAGCTCAAGTCATTGAACCAAAAGTTGAAGCCAGGAAGGTCAAAACAAAAAATCCCATGAAGCAACAGGGAATCACCTTAGATATTCAAATCGAAGATCGCAGCCAAAGAGTTCAAGCTTATGATGACAGCCTAGACAACGCCCTTATCGACATGATGGAGGAAGGGCGAAAACTAAGTTCCGCCGAGAAACACAGAAACGATCTCCAAAAAGAAATTTATCAGGAATCCACCCACTTAAAAATTCAATAAGAATCACCTTTGAAGAGGGCCAAAGCCACAAGGTCGACCACTCAAAAAAGCCACAGAGGGCTCTTTTTTGGGACGTCGGCCTTTTTTTTGGGCAAAATAACCTCCTATGTCATGAACTTTATAGACAGTGACTTGCCACAGCCTCAAATTAAGTTTAGAAACACAGTTCTTTCCGCGACGCGGGTGTAGCTCAGTTGGCTAGAGCGCAACCTTGCCAAGGTTGAGGTCGTGGGTTCGAGCCCCATCACCCGCTCCAATTAATTCCTAAAATCTTGCTTGCCTAGATTACCATGCCTTTTCTGCGTGGAATTTTTTGATGGGGCACGGGGCCTTCCGACATGCACGGCCTACGCCGCGCGAGCCTTCAGGTTGCTCTGCACCAAAATGTACCGCTGGCACATTTTAGCGCAGGCATAACCATCACCCGCTCCATTTTCCTGTCATAGTGAGCGCAACTTTTCTGTCACCTCATTCTCAAATTGAGCCAGTTCTATAAAAAGCTATTTAATATATCTTATTTATTTCTTAGTCTAAAGTTGAGGGCATCCTCTGCCGATTGAGAGGTCATGGAACGTCTTCTCGGGTTAATTTTAATGTCCAGCCTTTTTGTTGGCTGCGGACTCGATCTTAAAGTGAATAGTGACTTGACCACTCCGTTAAATAAGGAAGTCACGATCGCCTCTCCCACACCTGGCCAAGTTTTTAATGATAACAAGGCTTCCTCTTTGAAAGTTTCAGGACTTTGCTCGTCTTTGCAATCTGAAGACTTCATCATTGTAAACTTGCGTGAAAATATTAAAGTGGACTGCTCCTCTCAAAACGAGTGGAGCTTGGATATACCGTGGCAAAGAATTCCGGAAGGCCAAAACACTATCACTATCCATAACTCCTCTGGCCAACTTATCAAATCATTAAATTTTGAAAAGTCATTTATGCCTGATCATGTGATTTTTAATAAAAGAGTTAAAAAGATATCAAGTTACAATCAAATTGATAGTTCTCCCTATCACAATAAATCTGAAGCCATAGCCTACGTTTCCGATGAGTACTGTATCGTACTTGGGTGCTCGGCTAAAAATATCGTCCTTAGAATCAAACAGGACAACTACGAAACCGCCCATTTTGTGACTAGCAGTCTCACTAAATCTTTCTCCTGGCCAAGGGTCGTTCAGGTCTCTGAAAACCAGTTAAGAGTTTTCTACATTGCAGACAGGAGCAACAATGATAGCCGTAACGTTGTTTATAAGGACTTCAATCTTGCAAACAAGACCTTCACATCAGAAAAAAGCCTAACCAATTTTGGACCAAACGAAATGCTCAACAGTTTGCAATTGGAACAAAGCAAAGAGGGAGAAATATTCCTTAGTTACGCGTCAAAAGAGTACTGCGCCCAAAATGCCTGTGATCTTTTTCGAGCCGTCGTTAGATCATCCAAAGACAACTACCAATCGAGAAAATATTTTGGCCAAGAATCCACTTGTGACGTTAATATGGTGCGCACTGGTTTACGTGATAACACGCAGGACTTTTATCTTTTTTACAACTTTGAGCGAAACACAGGCAACTGCACCAGTTGGCAGAACTATTTTAACTATAGCGTTCACGACGGCGACCAATGGTCTGCACCCACAAGTTTTACCAATGGCCGCAACCCTGGAAGCGCTCACTTTGCCATTGATAATTTCGGAGAAATCTTTGTTTTCCACCATTCGACATGGCATGCCGGTTGTTCGAATTGGGCTCTTTACTATGGATCCAGCCAAGATAATTTTGCATCGGTCAATATGGTGCCAGGCTCCTGTGCCTATTCTCATTCCTACCCCAATGAACATCATCGTCCCAGCAGCCAGGTGAAAAACGATGGACATATTTACTTGTTATCGGCAAGAAGAGGGGCGCCGACTCCTGCGGACTTTTCTCACCACTTTTTTATATCAGACTCAAGCAACGATTATGCCACTCCTTATATTTTTTATGAGAACGACTTTTCAAACTGGACACCATCCCTTTCCCTCTCACAAGATGCAAACTCCTTAGTTGCAAATGTGATGATTGGATCAGGCTCCAAAAGTGGTCTCAATCAATTCAGAATAAACAAAGATTTTTCCGCTACAACCAGTCACTTGATCGAAGGACCTGCCAACAATTTTATAAAAACAGTGGCCCTTGATGATGGAGAAATTGGCTTTGTCGGACAATCCTCTGAATACTGTGAGACTCTTGGTAGTTGTGAAAATTCTAATTTTTATCTGCAAAATATTTTTGGGACAGAAAAGACCTGGTTGACTAAAAAGACTGACAACACAATTGAAATCAGTTCTCCACACTACCTCTCTCGCCCCGGTGACACGGATGTATTCATTTATGCCTCAAACGAAAAAAACTCTAAATTTATGGGAAGTCGATTTAGCACGTCTTCTGATAATTTTACTGTGAGTACGGATTTCGCCAGCATTGATGCCAATACGTTACCCGTTATTTCTACCATTGGATTGGATGACTCTGGAACCGTCTATACCGCTGGAAGTATGGGAGATGCCTATCTTTTTGATAGTACTGATAACTTTTCTAGTTACACGCTTATCAACGATGGAAACTTGGGAAGCTCTCCCGGACCGGGAGCCGTACGCCATGATGGAGAATATGTACTGGCCTACGGCTCTAATGGAGGCGGTTGGCGCGGGCGGTTTCGTTGGTCTCTGGACTCATATACAAGCGATCAATATGTTTCAAGCGATGGTAGAATTAAATACGGTGGATGGACCCCTCTGTGGCGACCTGATGATGGTTTAGATGTCTTCTTATTGACTGACTCTAATTCTGACGGACGCGTTGATATATCAGTGTTGGACTCAGCCGATGGTTTTAGCAGCCTAAGCCCACTTATTGCATTTACCGATCAATCAATTTGTAGATCCTTCACCCCCGGTTCGAGTGCAGGAACCCCCTTTCTACAGGCAAAATATGATGACCTAGGACGATTGAATATTTTGTATTCAGCAAGAACAGACAGTGATCCTGCATGCTATCTTTATCTAAAACGATCTGATGACTGGAATAAAAGCTGGAAAATTCCCACCACTCAAGGGGTTAGCCTCGAGCCCGATGGTCTTTTCTTAAGACCGGATGATGCACCTATCGTTTGCGCCAAATCTTTGAGTGACTACTACTGTATGGATCTAAGTTTGATTGAGCCAATATCTGATTAAGGTATTGATAGTGAATTTTAATTCTCTCCTGCGAAATTAATTGAGTGATCATTCCATCGTCTAAATATTTGACAGTCTTTGTAATGGCTTCAGACCACCGGTTAAAAGTGGATTCTTTTAGAGGAGAAGGTAAAATGTTTACATGCTTAGTTTGCAGAAAAGATATTCATTTACCCTCTTTAGCTTTTGTTTTCTGCTCTTAGTTTTCCCTAAAACCTCTTTGGCTCTGAGTTGCCCGGAAAACCTTCCTAGTCTTAGTGAAAAGAGTTTCTATACACCGGGAGAGCAAAGATCCCTTCTTTGCTATCTGAAGGACGTTCTTGAAAATCGTCATTCAGGAAAAGTGTTTAATAATTTTCAAAGCCATGTCGACTCTATATTCAACACTTGTGGAGAGACAATTGGCTCAAGTAACCTTGATCGAGTCCAAACCAATGGCCTCCTAAAGAAATGTCTTTCACATTTCCGGAACGGACATATCTCTGTCAACCTTAGAAACACTGTTAAGGTAAGACTCCCCTTTCAAGTTCTTTACACACAAGGAAAGTATCTCGTTAAGAGTGTGTTCCCCAGAGAAAGTTGCGTTTCGATGAACAGTTTGCAGCGAGGCGATGAAATCTTGATGATTGACGGCAAGCCCATTGAAGAATTCGTTACTGATCTCAAAACCTATCAGATCAATAGCTCCTCTCACGCTCAGGTGCAAAAAGCCGTCAGTGCTTTAACAACAAGAAACTATGCCTATCCAGAAACCTCTGTGGCTCAAATTCAGGTTAAAAGAGAGAGAGAGGTTATTGACCTTAGAGAAAATTACTACTTCTTTCGAGACGATTTTAGCGACGACCAATTGCAACCACTTGTCGAAAGATCCATAACCCAGTGTTACAGAGAACAGGATCAACCTCATCAGGGAAGAGGTTATTATTTTTCTCGCTCCCTTTACTCAACCTCATGGACAGCCTTTTCTGACTCTTCACGCGTAAAAGAGATCGCTTCATTTTCTAAAGGAGTGGAGGGACTCCCCATTAACTCCTGCTATTTAAAAATTAAAGATTTCAACCATAATCAGGTTTTCTTGAACTCCTCAGGTGAAGAGACAGACTTATGGGATCAAATCGAAGTTGATATTGATCAGTGCAAATACGAGCAAAAAAAATTGATCTTGGATATTCGCTCAAATGTCGGAGGTGCTTATCAGCGCTTATCAAGGCTTCTCAATGTTCTTGTACCGGCTCATCTCAATAATGGTTCAGAGTATCGTTCCTTAAGAGTGCAGCACAGTTTTGCCGGCGAATTTAGCTGTGAGCTAGAATCCATCACAGAAAATTTTGAGGGACTAAACCTTGAGACTTTTTCCTCCTCCCTCTGTCGGACGCTTGATATTGAGCCCATGTGGCTTGAAGGCTATGCTCAAGAAATTCTAGTTCTAACCTCGCCTTTTTGCAAAAGCTCCTGCGATCTACTCACTCGGACTTTAAAGAATCTTCCCAACACCACACTTTTAGGAACTCCTACAGAGGGTGCCTTTAACGGGGTGTCTTTTTATCAAAGGCAAGGCCTCGACACACTCCCCTATTCCTCTTTTGTCTCACTCTATTTTGATGATGTGACCACCATGGTTCATGAGGATTTCAATCCCATTGATTCAAGTCTTTACTGCAACTCTGAAAATCGTCAATGCTTCCGCCCGCTGGAAGGAGAGGCCGTAACCCCTCATATAATTTATGAACCAAGCCTTGAAGACTTAACCCTTCGTCCTTTTGGATCAGGACTAAGACAAAGAATCGAGGACATTATCTCGCCACTTCATCAATAGTAGAGCTTTCTTGAGCCTCGGGACTATTTCTAAACCGATTGTGGCAACCTACAAGTTCAATGACATGATTACAAAAGGCTCTCATAGGCTGGGAGGGATACTCCTGCTCAGGCATATTGCATTCCTCTTGAAATAGAGGTCTCATTTCGTGTAAACATTTGGCTTGATCGAGCCCCCTTTGTTCAGGGGGAAGAATCGGCTCAGAACCGAAATACTCGAAAGTTCGAGTCTCCTCAAAGGCCACTCCCTGCCCTAACTCTTGCTCACAAGCGGACCTCAAGGCTTCAAAGCGTTGCAACTTGTCCTTAATGCAATAAGCTTGACGCTCTTGCCAGGTTTCGTTTCTATCAAAAGCGGCTCTCATCCAATTAGAAAGTCCCCAAATGATTCCAATAATTCCGCCCGTTCCATTGGGATCAAGAGCAAAGGCTTTTGTAAAAACAAGATGAGAGGGCTCGGTGGCTTTGGCATTTTGAAATCCGAGGATATTGTCGATTTTTCCTTTATTGGGAAGACTATAGGTACGACCATTAATATTTAACTTGGTATGGGACTTGTTAGCCTTTTCAAAATAAACCACATATTTTTTATTTCTGGTTTGAATATGAATCTTAGCTTTGATGAGTTTGATTTTTTCTTTTTTAATCGACTTTAAAAATGAAATTGTTTTTTGAGCGTTAATTGGAGACATGACCAAAAGAAAAGACTTTTGAATATCTTTGAAATCTATTGGCTTCGTCATTTTTTCATAGACCATATTTGTCATGACAAAAGACGACAGTGCCGGCATGGGCTTTTTATTTTTATCGCTCGCCTGAGTTGTTAGAGAAAATACCGTAAACGAGGATAGCAATATCTTTACCATGGCTTTATGATAGACCCTCCATTGTCAGCAGATACTAAAAGTTCACAGAACTAGACGTAAAGCGGGATATCATGATCCCTCCAATTCGCATCCAAAAGGGTTCTCCTTTTTGTTTATTGATTCAATCTGATACACTTGAGCAGAAGTGTACGACTGTATAGAAATTAGTGTTTCAATAGGATATGCTATTTAGCCTTTAAACCTCAGCCGTTAACCAAGTGGTTTGAAGGTATTAATTTTGGATTTTTCTAGATCATTCTATCTGGAATCATCCTTGCACCTTAAGAGGGTGGTATGGATCATGAGGGGGCATTTTGATACGCAAACGAATTTCTTTCATCTTATCTCTATTAACTGTTAGCGCCGTGTTTGGATTTCAAAGTTGTGGACCAGGGTTTTCTGGAAGTGACTTGGACATCGGAGCACAATTTAACTCTTCAGCCCTTCTGAATAGCGCTGACATTAAAGGAAATCTTTACCTAGAGGGACGTAGACTTTCTGGGGTTGTTTGTTCCAATGACCACTATGTCGAATTGGAAGTCGGAGCTGGTTCTAATAAAAAAAATATCCAACCAGCCCTCACCTTCACCGGAAGTGATCTTAAAAAGCAAAACCGTTTTATCAGTAAAGAATGTCAGAATATGACTCACCTGAGTTTTTTCAGTGCCAATCTTCCCAATTCACTTAAAAATACTAAGAATTGGAAGGTAATTGGTCAGCATAGTGCCATGTCTTTTGAACCGATCTTACTCAACAGCAAGGGACGCAATTATGGAATTCTTTACCACACCTGGCACTGCCCGGTTTCCGAAGAATTTGATCCTGATCATGTTTACGATGTTGAAAAAATCCTGAAAGGACAAGGAGACTGGGGACCTTTAAACTGGCCTCATTGGGTGGGAAAACCATTTGACGGTTACTACTGCTTAAAGAACCGACCCGAGATCATTAAAAAGCACGCCATCCAATTAGTGAATGCTGGAATTGACTATATTTATATCGATATCACCAATTGGCCTTACGCCTACAATGACGATGGAGGCTACGATCAGGAATTTAAAGATAAAATCCATGATCCTCTTATGAAGCTTCTACAAGTCTACAGGCAACTCCAGGCATCAGGAATCGCCGTTCCTAAAGTTGTTCCCTGGATTGGAGCCACCAATTACCAAAAGAAAAGGGACATTCGTTACAAGAATTCCGTGGTCAAATGGGCCCGTGAGGTCTTCCATCCACAATCTGCTGGTGTAAGGTTTCACGACGGTTCTAAGCCCTTTCTCTTTTATAAAGTGGCCAATGGCCACTACAATTACCCTGATGTTAAACCCATGATTGATCAGCTAAGAGACAAATTCTACCCCATTCCGAAATGGGCTCAAGTGGAACACTTTGCTAAAAGTCCGCAAAAACCTTTTGAAGGCCTTAATAAAAGAGGTGTGTGGAGCTATCTTGAACCCTGTAAAGTGGATGGGAACCACAACATTGTAAAAGGCTGTAAGCAAAGACGAGCCGGCAACCAGGCTTCCGTCGCTCCTGCCTATCAACACAGTCATATGCTTCATCCCTTAGCTCAAGGTAAAAATAATGGCATTACCCTTTATCATCAGTTCCAAGGGGCCATGAAAAATGGAATCCGTTTTGTGTCCATTGCGAGCTGGAACGAGTGGTTGGGTAGAAAATCGTGCAAAAGCATTCCTCACTCAGGGAATGCCCCGCTTTTTATTGAGCATGATGATATCTCGGACTACTTTAACTACCGCTGTCGGCAAGGCGCTGAGGAGACTGTCACTTATCAAGGAAAACAGTATCCTTTCTTTGCTGATGCGTTCAACTATAACCGTTCACGAGGCCTTGAGCCCAATAGAAAGTTCTCTGACTGCTACTATCAGTTGATGAGACATATGATTCATGCTGATAAAATGGGACAAGGAGACCTCTCTCCTAAGGAAAAACAATCGTTTGCTAAAAATTGTGGATTTAAAAACTTACGGTCTCCTTCTAGCTACACCCCAGTGGAACTTCCAGAAGCCAAACCGGTGAAGACGAATCCACAACCTAAGAAACCTACGCCTAAGAAGCCTACACCTAAGAAGCCTACACCTAAGAAACCTACGCCTAAGAAGCCTACACCTAAGAAGCCTACACCTAAGAAACCTACGCCTAAGAAACCTACACCTAAGAAGCCTACACCTAAGAAACCTACACCTAAGAAACCTACACCTAAGAAACCTACACCTAAGAAACCTACACCTAAGAAACCTACACCTAAAAGTCCAAATCCCGCTCCTAAAAAGGTTTCCTACGGTCCTGTCGTTGGTAGTATCGCTAGTGTGGCAAAACTTAAAGATGGGAGAGTTCGAATCAAAGGTTGGGCTTGTCAAAAAGGCGTGGATAAGTCGATCGCTGTTCATATCTATGTGGGCAATCCTTATCGGTCAAAAAATAGTGGTGACTTTTTCGGAAAGGCTCTCACTCGCGATCGATCAGAAAAGGCCGTGCATGACGAATGTAAAACCAAAGGGTCTGTCACTCACCGATTTGACCTCATTTTCTCTGAAAAGAAGAGAGTACGATTTAAAGGGAAAAAGGTTTATATGTACGGTATCCGAGAGAAAGGCTCCGTTACAAATTCCAGCCTCAATCGTTCGGGTCAATTTAGAATTCCCTAAACGACCAGTCATCCAGACTCCTTGCTTTATAGGAAGTCACAAGTATAGACTTCAAGCAAGGAGACTCAAATGCTAGAAAAAGACAAGGTTCTCGCCTACACTCTTCTTCGACTTACAATGGGTGTGAACATGCTAGGACATGGGATCGTTCGAATCCCAAAAATTTTTGGTTTTAGAGATTGGATGCTGGAAGTCTTTTCCAGTTCCCTACTTCCCGACTTTCTCGTAGACCTATTCGGTCTCAGTTTACCATTTTTAGAACTAGGACTGGGTGTACTTTTAGTTTTAGGACTTTTTACTCGGCAAGCTCTGCATTTTGGGGCTTTATTAATCCTCGCCCTTATTTTTGGGTCTTGCTTGGTTGAGAAGTGGGATTGGGTCGCCTTTCAAATGATCTACGCCCTTTTCTATTTCACTTTGTCACTTTTTATCGATTTGAATCAAATTTCTCTAGACAACCAAATACTTAAAAAAACAAAAGGGAACCTTTAGTTCCCTTTTACCAACTGGCCGCCAAACCACTCGAATTTTTATTAAAGTCCCATGAAATCAAGCAGCCGACATTTTGTTTTTATTAATAGGCCTGTAAATATTCGTTCGGGATTGAACTATTAACTATCACTCTCACAGTGGAGCGATTGGCAAGAACTCCGGAACGCCTTCCTCCGATTTCCCTCATTAACCCATTTAGTTTTTCAGCCACTGAGAGGCGTGTGCGTATACAACCAGCCGAGGCTCGGGAACCGAGGTATTTGTAATTGCCTGTGCTCGTTGCGTGAATAAAAATATTTCCATGAATTTGCATGGCGTAATAAAGAGCGGCTCCAGAATAGAGGCTTGAGACTCTATTTCTTCCGGCTAACTCTTCGACATTGAAAAATCCATTGGGTGTGATTTTACCAGAACGAGCGGTTGATACATAGGCCCAAAGCGATCCACCGAAGTCCATTTGCATACCGTTACGGAAAGCATAAAGACGTTGGGAACTCTTTGAAACCATGATGCAAAGAGGACGACTGAGGCAGTCCATATACTGGGCATGCCCAACGGATCTTTGAATTCGAGCCGCATTGTAAATTTTTTCCTTATCGAAATCCTCCATCGCCTCTTCATCCAGACCATAAAACCAGGCGATTTCCTCACTGTCTAACTTTTCTAGAACATCGTCACCGGCAAGATTTTTATTCTCTCCAAGGAGAGCCTGGTAGGCTTTCTTTTGCGCCGGGCTCAATTCTTCATCGTCCATTACCTGCTGCAAGAATTTTGCACGCTCATCGGGATGACTTTTGAAATATTCATAGGGCGAATTTTCCCCAAAGGTTAGACTTTCTGCTTCAGCGAACAGACTGATAGACATTAGAGACATGACTAGCATTAATACACGAAAACTTTTTACGATCATTGACCCTCCCAGGACTCAAATTAAAAAATGTCAATTTGTTACTGAGAGGTAAAACTACTCGATATTCAGGCGAATAATGAGATCTTTTTCTCAATACTGAATTGTTTTCCTCGATTGTATTTTTTATATAAATAAGCAAAAAAGAAGCGAGCTCGAAAGATCAAAATTTTTCGGAGAATTGGGGCGGAAAAATGTCTGTAAACCCCTGAACTTTGGCCTTTGGATTCTGAATTAAATTCGAAGGTTTTTAAGAAACGAGAGGAAGTCTAATTTCCTTCACTCGAACTTTGGTAATCGAGGTTTTTCTCCCGATCTTTGCCCGCAGAGTTTTCCTCTTCATCCCCTTGCAAATTTCTTTTGTCGACATCCTCTTTAAGTCCACCATTTTCTCTGGCTTGAACGTCTTCTGAGCTATTGCCTGCTTCTGAGGGCGATGCTTTCGTACTGTCATTCATATTAAATCCGCCTTGGTTTCTCATTTATCACAGTAGTATAGCAACAAACGGACCTCTACGGCCTCTAACGAATATGCACAAATTGTGAAAGATTCATCAAAAAGTGACTAGACCCAGGGCCTCATAGGTTTTCTTGCGCGTCTCAATAGCAACACTACGAGCTCTCTCGGCATTGGTTTTCATGATATTTTTGAGATGATCAGGGTTTTCCATAAGATCTTGATACTTTTCCTGAACCGGAGCGAAGGTATCGCAAACAAGATCGGCCAGTGCTACCTTCAGATGACCATACATTTTACCTTCGAACTCTTTTTCGATTTGATCCATCGTTTGCCCGCTTAGGACAGAATAGATTGTCATCAAATTAGCCAGCCCCTTTTTATTTTCCTCATCATATTTGATGACCGCATTGGGATCAGAGTCCGTCACGGCCGCTTTAATTTTCTTTTGGATTTTTTTAGGGGGATCAATGATCGAAACAAAAGCCTTAGGGTTCTCATCGGATTTTGACATTTTTTTATCAGGGTCTTGCAACGACATGATACGAGCCCCGGATTTTCCTATAAAAGGTTCTGGAACTGTGAAAATAGGGTTTGCCTCGCTCGCGTATCGCTTATTAAACGAGAGAGCCAGATCACGAGTGAGTTCAAGATGTTGTTTCTGGTCGGCACCCACAGGCACGAGGTCGGCTTGGTAGAGTAAAATGTCGGCGGCCATTAATACCGGGTAGGTATAAAGACCGTTATTGATTTCTTTGGTTCGCTCTGATTTTTCTTTGAACTGGGTCATTCGGTTCAGAGCTCCCATGGGGGTGATACAGTTAAGGGCCCAGCAGAGTTCTGCATGCTCAGGCACATGAGACTGAACAAAGACCACATTGCGATCAGGATCTAAACCACAGGCTAGGTACTGAGCAAAAAAACTCAGCACTCTTTTCTGCAATTCTTCCGGGCGTTGAAATACGGTCAGCGAGTGCAGGTCAGCCACCATATAAAAGCAATCGTACTGCTCTTGCATGGGTTTCCAATTGTTGATCGCACCGACGTAGTTACCTAAGGTAAGGTCACCGGTTGTCGTACTAGCACTCAAAACTTTCTTTTTTTTCGTCATAGACAATTCTTAGCTTAAAACCGCCAAACAGGCAAAGGCTACATTTTCTGACCAGACTCAAAAACGGGATGAAGCTCCCCCCCAGGCTCAGCGGGATGAGAGATTTTAAGCCACAGGTCACTCTCCCCTTTCACCATTCGCACTCGCCATTTATTTTTAGAAAAATCCAAGGGTGTCGGTAATGGGTGAGGTTCTAAATTCTTCCCCTGGCCGTCAAACTTCACAATTTCAGAGATTTTATGACTTTTGTAGCGAGGACCTAATATGTTTTTACTTTTCTTGTCAAAATGAAGGCCCACTAGAGAGTAGCCCACTTTTTTAGCAAAAACGCGCCAGTTCTCAGTGACCACATTGTAGACGTAGATCTCCCCTCCGCGATCTTCGTTATAAAGATAAATTTCACTACGATAGGGGTTAAATGTCATAGCCGTTGGCCACCGGAGGGCAGGAATTGTCAATGGAGCATGGATGGGAGTGAAATCATTTTTTTCTTTATTCCATGTTCCGAATTGAAAATTTCGAATCACAAAAAGTTTGTCTGAACCCTTATCATAGTGGGCCTGCATGGTTTTTTCAGGCAGAGGAAAAGTTTTCACTTGGCCATCTTGTTTCAATTGGTAGTGATCGGCTAAAAGAGTTTTACCTTGCCTTTTCCAGTGGATGCCATTGGCAAATCGGGAGTCATCCACAGTGGAGCTTAATCCTCGCTCGATACTCTCAGGCTCTTGATTGGGAATATCTAAAAAGGGCACCTTAAAATAGCGTCCCACTTCCTTGCCCTGGAAACTCGAAATACTCTTTCCTGTGTATTCTTTCAATGCCAAAGCCAGGCGACGAAACTCGTTTTCAGAATTCCCTAGCTCTTCCCAAGCAATGGGATAAGCGCAGAGTTGATCTTTGGTAAAATAGGTCACCTTGGTTTCTTTAGAAAGACCATCAATCCACACAAGCTCTGGTCCGATCACAATCACTTCTTTCACATTCGATAAAGCTTGATCCTTCCAATTTTCGGGTAACTCTTTGTTTCGATCAAGGACCACAGAAATATCTTCGACGACTTGAGACTCTTCGGGAGGAGTGACCAGGGGTTCCGTCATCGAGACATGAGGAGGTACAAACTCTAGATTCCATTGCAGCATAGTTTGGCTAATTAAAACCAAGGTGGTTGGATACTTAAAGGACTCTAACTGAATATCGACGAAATGGCCTGGTTCGACTTTGCCATTTTCCATAAAACTGGGGCGAGGTCGCGCGACAGAAACCACATGCAGTTTCTCAAACTTTTGCTCTGGGTTAACCCATAAAGATTCTGGACAATTTTTTTGTGACTGGCAGAGAGAATCTTTATTAACAGCGCTTTTAGGAATGGACCAATAAGCTTCATCGGTGTTGTGATCACCACACGCAAAGCTTACCTGCGCCTCGTTATCTTCCATTCTTTTTTCAGCCTGGTAAAAAAGGCTTTTAAGGAAGAGCAGCATTCCGAGCTGCACACACATTAGAAAGATAAAAATATTGAAACACCATTTAAACCATTTATCAGAACCAATCATATGTTCTTATCGGTGTTTTGCCAAAAAAACTTACTTATTAAAGAATAAAAACGCCTAAAAAACAGGCTGACCAAGGGTTAGGTCTGCTGTCACTTTCTTAACTGAGAAATTACAGTGCAAAAAAAGAGAGCAAAGCTTAAAAGTAAAGTTTCAACATCGAGCAAAAAAACCTGCCTACACACTGTACATCGGTCCAGAATAAACCACATATTCAGCACATAAAGGCTGACAGGTATTTAAATTCCATGAAATTCACTCGACCCGAATAAAACCTGTTTGACAGCCCTGGGGGTTAGCACTACCGTCTTTAGACAGGGATACACATCAACCTAGATGTAGTATGAACAAAGTGGGAAAAAACTAGATTTAGTTAAATCTTTCCAAAAGAAAGACCAAAATCTGGAAGCAACAAAAGGAGGCCTCGGCCTTCTTTTGGCGTCTTATACACTTTTTTTCAAGGACTATAGTCTAGGTCGTGTTCAAACAGCAAGTTTGGGGAGGCGAGACGAATGGAAGCGACTAAGAACAAAACAACAAAATCAAATACGAAATCAAGCAAAACAGAAAACCTGATGCGAGTTCGCAAAAGAGACGGAAGTCTTGAGGCTGTGGACGTTACAAAGATTGTAAAACGAGTGACCGAGTGTTCGGAAGATCTCCGTGATATCGATCCCCACAGAGTGGCTATTAAGGCCATCAGTGGACTTTACGATGGAGCCTCTACCAAAGAGCTCGACAATCTAAGTATCCAAACAGCCGCTATGCTTATTGGTGAAGAGCCTCAGTACTCTCTACTCGCTAGCCGTCTTCTTGGTATTTATATTAATGAAGAGGTCAAAAACCGCGGTATTTATAGCTTTAGTGAATCTGTTGCCTATGGCCACAGCCGCGGCTTGATTGCAAAAAAGACTCTCGACTTTGTTTTAGAGCACCAAGAAACTCTAGAAGCGGCTATCCAGCGACGTCGCAATGAAAAGTTCCAATACTTTGGATTGCGCACTGTTTACGATCGCTATCTTTTAAAAGACCCTGAAACACGAGATGTGTTCGAAACACCTCAGTACTTCTTTATGCGTGTTGCCTGCGGGTTGGCAAAGTCGCCTGAGGAAGCCATTGAACTTTATAAACTAACATCCAATTTGGATTATTTGCCTAGTACCCCTACCCTTTTCAATTCGGGAACTATGCACCCGCAAATGTCTTCTTGTTATCTTTTGGATTCTCCTCAAGATGACCTGAAATCCATCTATAATAAATACCAAGACATCGCTCTTCTTTCAAAATTTGCTGGCGGAATTGGGGTGGCTTACCACCGTGTGCGCTCAAGAGGATCTTTGATCAAAGGAACCAACGGCCACTCAAATGGGATCGTCCCTTGGCTCAAAACTTTGGACTCTTCTGTGGCCGCCGTAAATCAAGGTGGAAAAAGAAAAGGGGCTTGCTGTGTGTATCTTGAGTCATGGCATGCGGATATCGAGGAGTTCCTTGAACTTCGCGATAACACTGGAGATGAGGCCAAAAGAACTCATAACTTAAACCTTGCCAACTGGGTTCCCGACCTTTTTATGAAGCGTGTGGAAGCTGATGAGATGTGGTCACTCTTTGATCCTAAAATCATGCCAGAGTTGACTGATACTTTTGGTGAAGAGTTTGAAAAACTTTATATCCAAGCCGAAAAAGAAGAAAAATATATGAAGCAGGTAAAGGCTCGTGATCTTTACTCTCGTATGATGAAAACATTGGCCCAAACCGGTAACGGTTGGATCACTTTTAAAGATCATAGCAATCTTAAAAGTAACCAAACGGCCAAAAAAGAAAACGTGATTCACCTCTCAAATCTTTGCACAGAGATCCTTGAGGTAACAAACAATCGCGAAACAGCTGTTTGTAACCTAGGTTCTGTGAACCTCTCACACCATGTGACAGAAAATGGGGTGAACTACCGCAAGATCAGAGAAACTGTGGCAACAGCCGTTAAGTTCTTAGACCGAGTGGTAGACATTAACTTCTACCCTATTGATCAAGCCAAAGGCTCTAACCACAAATGGCGCCCTGTTGGTCTTGGGGCCATGGGTCTTCAGGATGTTTTCTTTAAACTTGGTCTTCCCTTTGATAGCGACCAGGCCCGAAAGATTTCTAAGAAAATCCAAGAGGAAATTTACTACGCCGCTGTTAAAACTTCTTGTGAGTTAGCTCAAGAATTAGGGCCTCACGAGAACTTTAATGAAACTCGCGCCGCCCAAGGTGATCTGCAGTTTGACCGCTGGGGTGTCGAGCCAGACCGTAGTGAGAGATGGCAAAAGCTTAAAGCCGATATTAAAAAGCACGGGCTTCGTAACTCTTTGATTATTGCGATTGCTCCAACGGCGACCATTGCAAGTATCAGTGGTTGTTATGAGGCCATTGAACCTCAGGTTTCAAATCTGTTTAAAAGAGAAACTCTGTCAGGTGAGTTCTTGCAAATCAATCGCTACCTCGTAAAGGATCTTAAAAAGATTGGTCTATGGACTCAGGACATCCGTGACCAAATTAAATCCAACGAAGGTTCCGTGCAGGAAATCACCGAAATTCCAGAGACCTTGAGAAAAGTCTACCGAACCGCTTGGGAGATCCCTATGAAGGGATTGATCGAGATGGCCGCCGACCGTGGTGCCTTTATTGACCAATCGCAGTCACTCAACCTTTTTATGGAAAGCCCCACAATCGGTAAACTTTCTTCCATGTATATGTACGCTTGGAAAAAAGGACTCAAGACAACTTATTACTTAAGAAGTCGCCCGGCCACGCGAATCAATAAGACGACTGTGACCAACAAAAAGAAAACCTACACCGATGAAGAAGCCCTAGCTTGTTCACTAGAAAACCCAGAAGCCTGTGACGCCTGTCAGTAGTATTTAAGGAGGAATAGACATGATTTTAGATCCGGGATTTGATTTAACACTAAGACCTATGAAGTACCCTGTCTTTTACGAAATGTATAAAGACGCAATTAAAAACACTTGGACCGTTGATGAAGTGGATTTTTCCAAGGACGTTAGCGATCTTACTAATAAAATGAGCCCTGCTGAAAGACATCTTATCAACCGTCTTGTGGCCTTTTTTGCCACAGGGGACTCGATTGTTGGCAACAACTTGGTTCTAAACCTTTATAAACACGTGAATTCCCCTGAGGCGAGACTCTATCTTTCTCGTCAACTTTTTGAGGAAGCTCTACACGTGCAATTTTACCTAACACTACTAGACACCTATATCCCCAATCACGATGAGCGAGCCAAGGCTTTCGCCGCTATTGACAATATCCCGTCAATTAAGAAAAAGGCTGAGTTTTGCTTTAAGTGGATGGACTCTATCAATGAAGTTAACGAGATTAACTCTCTTGAGGATCGCAGAAAGTTCTTAATGAATCTTATCTGTTTTGCCACCTGTATTGAAGGTCTCTTTTTCTTTGGAGCTTTTGCTTACGTTTACTATCTTCGTTCAAAAGGTCTCCTTGATGGCCTAGCGAGTGGAACGAACTGGGTTTTCCGTGATGAATCGGCCCACATCAACTTCGCTCTTGAGGTTGTGGAAACCGCTAGAAAAGAAGATCCTGAAATTTTCACACCCCAGATGAACGATATGATTACACTTATGATCGAAGAGGCTGTGGAGTGTGAAATGGCTTTTGCTGAGGACGTGCTTGAACAAGGGATTGCTGGTCTTTCCATGAAAGATATGCGTCAGTATCTTGAGTTCGTAGCCGACTCTAGGCTTGAAGCTCTAAACATTGAAAAACGTTATAACTCCAAAAATCCATTTGATTTTATGGAACTTCAAGACGTGCAAGAGCTTACCAACTTTTTTGAAAGAAAAGTCTCGGCCTACCAAGTGGGTGTTACAGGAGATGTTTCTTTTGACGAGAGTTTTTAATTTAAATATTTAATTGCCATTATTAAACTTCGACTAGGGATCTTTTAAAGATCCCTTTTTTTATGACAAATCAGACCAATGAGCTCTTTAATTTGGCAATTTTTCTCCACATCGTGTCTTAACTTCTTATTCCCAATGACTTTGTAATGATTTTTGCGCCCCTGTTTTGTAATGGAAATATAGCCCTCAGCCTCCAGGTCATGGATGATTTTTTGAGTGGCTCTTTCCGTGATCCCGACAATCGAGGCCATTTCTTTGGCCGTCTGGTCGGGATTACGGCTTATTAAAAAGAGAATGTGACCGTAATTGGTGAAAAAACTCCATTGAGACATGTTTTGAACACTAAAGAACCTGTGACGATAAGGCAACAAAATACGAAAATTAATTCGTGTATTTTTGTTCACATATTAAAAAATGACTTAATACTGAACCTGACTTACTGTATTTATATAGAGACGCGCACGTTGCAGAATCCTGAAGGAGCTATAGATTCCTTTTGAGATTTAGGGAAAAATTATGTCCAGAGAACTTCTCATTCGAACTCCATTCAAACCACTGTGGAGAGTTTTACTTAGTTACAGAGACTTTTATCCGGTCATCATCGTCTACTCCATTTGCGTGAGCTTTCTCACTCTAGCTACCCCGATCTCCGTACAATCACTTGTAAGTACTTTTTCCTTTGGCGCTTATTTTCAACCTATTTTCATTCTGAGCCTCATCCTCCTGGCCCTTCTTGCCATTCTGGGACTGGTCAAATCATTGCAATACCTGATGGTCGAGTACTTGCAACGAAAGCTCTACGCGAAAATAACAGCGATTATTGGTATGGCCTATCAGCTCCAAGACGGTGAGAAGAAAGATTTAAGCCTCGCTAGAAAAGCCAATCGCTATTTTGATATTATTCTTATCCATAAAAGCTTAGCCTTTTTGATGACCGATGGAATTACGGTAGCCCTGCAGACTTTCCTGGGTCTCATCCTGATCTCTTTTTACCACCCTTTCTTTATTGTTTTTGGTGGCTTGATTCTGCTCTCTATTGTAGGGCCCATTTATTTTTTTGGTATTCGGGGCCTAAAAACATCCATTGATGAGTCCAACAGAAAGTACGATGTGGCTGACTACTTAGAAGAGTTGGCGGCTCGATTTGAAAGTGGCGAGTCCATTGACCAAGTCCAAAAAACCGATGAGCAAATTGGCTATTTTCTCTCGGGTCGCGCTCGTCATTTTAAGACCTTATTCACTCAAAACATCCTTTATATGGCTCTCTATGCCTTTTTAAATGCTCTCCTTCTGGCCCTTGGAGGGTATTTAGTGATTGAGAATCAATTGACCCTAGGACAGTTGGTTGCTGCCGAAATCGTGGTCAATGCTATTTTAAGTCACCTCCTCTATGCCATGAAGTATCTGGAGTCTTTCTACGATCTCTATGCCGCCACTTATAAGGTGTCCCCTTTCTTTGAGGTTTTTGAAGAGTTGGCGGAAAAAGAAAGAAAAGACTGGAACTTCCTTGATCGCTACCCTCCTGTGGGACGCGCGATCACCAAGATGAAATCCCTCAAACAAGTCTACACTCCTACGAACTATCGCAAGCTCAGCCTCAAGTTTGGTTTATCCGTCCTTGCGATCACACTGACATTTATTTTTGTCCCCTGGCAGCAGTTCAGTCGCGGACGCGGAAGTGTCGTCGCTTTAGACCCTAACGATCGCGTGCAAACCATCACGGCCCCCTTGGCGGGGATTGTGGAAGAATGGCTTGTTCAAGACGGACAAACAGTTAAAAAAGGCGAACCCATAGTGAGGGTGGTCGACAACGACCCCAACTACCTCACTCGCCTGGAGGCAAAACGAGATGCTGCCGTTGCAAAATTTGAAGCGGCCAAAGAGGCCAGTGACACGGGCCGCTTGAACTATCACCGGCAGGAAAAGCTCAATCGCGATGGTCTAAGTTCCTCCAAAGAGTTTGAACAAGCCAAAATTCGCTACAAACAACTAAGAGCCGAAGAATCGGCTGCGGCCGCCAACTTGGCTAAAGCCGAAGTAGAACTCTCAAGGCAGCAACAACAAACCGTGGTCGCCCCCAGAGATGGCCGTATTCGCCGGATCCAAATTGGCTCTGGTCAAACTAAAGTGAAAGCCGGAGACCCACTGGTAGAGTTCGTGCCCGACACAGAGAACAGAGCCGTAGAGCTTTATGCGGATGCTAACGATTTACCACTAGTTCATTCGGGTCGAAAGGTGAGATTACAATTTGAAGGCTGGCCGGCGGTGCAATTCACCGGGTGGCCATCGGTCTCGGTAGGAAGCTTTGGAGGAGTCGTCACCATGGTTGACCCTTCGGTTGATTCCAACGGGCAGTTTCGAATACTAGTAAAACCAGACCCAGAAGACCCTGAACCCTGGCCCGATGAATTTTTCCTTAGGCAAGGAACCCGTGTGCTAGGAATCATTAACCTTGATGTGGTCACAGCCGGATACGAAGTTTGGCGACAAATAAATGGCTTCCCTAAGTCTATGGATGTGGCTACCGAATACTTTAACGGGCAGGATAAAAAGAAGTGAGAATCGTTTTTTTTACTCTCTTGTTCTTCTCTCTTCCGACTTTCGCCATTACCCCAGAAGAAGTGGTGGCTTCAAGTCTTAATCACTTCCCAAAAGTGATTCAGTCCATCAAGCAATTGGAAATTGAAGAGAACAAGACCATGGAAAAGCGTGGAGCCTTTGATGGCAGCATTCAGGGAAAAATGAGTGCACGTACCGAGGGCTATTATGAGGGCGACTACTACGAGTTAAAAGCTGAAAAACCTATTCCCTATTTCAATACAAAAATCTTTGGAGGAAAAAGACAAGGCTTTGATGATTTTCCCGTTTATGAGGCCGAGTACGAAACGCTCAACGAAGGTGAGCTTTTTGCGGGTTTTTCCGTATCACTTTTAAGAAACTCCTTAATCGATATGAATCGCTTTAATTTGTACTATCAACAGGAGAACCGAACTCAGGCCAAAATTGACGTTAAAGATGTGAAGATCAATGTCCAGACTATGGCTCTTAAGGCCTATTGGACCTGGTTTGTAAAAGGCCAACAATTGTCCGTTCACCAGGGAATTCTAAAACTAGCCGCAGAACGGATGGGTAACTTTAAAAAAAGAGTGAAACTAGGAGATCTCCCCGCCATTTACCTCACAGAAAACAATCAGTATCTTCTAGCCCGTAAAGCCAAAGTCATTGAGACGAGTCTAGAGTTTCAAAAAGCAAGCTTCTACCTCTCTCTATTTTACCGTAATGAGAAAGGTGTTCCGAAAGTGCCCGATCTCGAAGACCTTCCCTCTCTAGAAAAAATTGATTTAAGTGCTTCTGGGATCACCAATGATCTCTATAAGCGAGCGGTTGAAAACAATCTGGATTTAAAGAAGTTAAGATCCCAGGAAAAACAAGCTGAACTTGAGGTTCGAATGGGAAATAACGATCTAATTCCCGAACTTGATCTCTCCTATGAGTGGAGGCAAGATCAAGGGGTTGGACCAGAGCGCCTTCGACCCGAGGAGAACAAAGTCCTTTTGAGCCTTGAGATCCCTTTTCAGTTTAGAAAAGGACTGGGACAAAAACGTGCGGCTAAAGCAAAAATAGAACAGATTAAGACAAAAAAGAATTGGCAAATCGATCAACTCAACACGAAAGTAGCCAGCTTAAAGACTGAAATTGAGGCCTACTCTTCTATCTACCAAACAACAAAACAACAGGTGGAAATGGCCGACAAACTCGCCGATGCTGAAAGACGCAAATTTTCCCAAGGTGCCAGTGACCTTATTCTCGTAAACATTCGCGAAATCAACTACGCGGAAGCTCAGGTCAAAAATCTCATGAGTCTTCTTAAGTACGAGTTTGCATCGGCCGATCTTAAAAAACAATTGGTTGAATTCATCCCCCTTCAGTGATGAGGTTTACCCCCTCACTGATTCCTCTTTTGAATCTTGATGACTACTGGCACAGCGGTCTAAAAAAAATGCTGTTGATAATTTAGCTTGAATAATTGGTGTAGTTTTTAGAACAATTGTGTTTGAGCTTGCTCGCTTTGTGAAGTTCTGGGTAAAAGAATAAACATGCGTTGTATCCTCATTTTATTGTTTGTTCTTCTCGCCTCTCCTTTCCAAGCTCTGTCGAAATCTATAACAATTAAGATAGATGCCGAGGAGAGCAAAAAACATAAAGTCTATATGAGTGTCTTTACCCAAAGCGAAGGTTTCCCCGATCAAGCCAAGAAAGCTAAAAGAAATATTGTTTTAGAACCTGGCAAACAACAGATAACCATTAGGCTAAAAGAGCAGACCCTAGCTTTATCAGCCTTTATCGATACCAACGGAAATAAGGCTTTGGACAAAAATAGTCTTGGTATACCAACCGAGCCCATAGGCTTTAGCTCAAACCCGACCCTCGTATTTTCTGCACCCGACTTTGATTCCTCGGCCATCGAATTAAAGGAGACCTCGACTGTCATTAATATGAAATTCAAGACTTACTGACCTTCCCTTTCTTCTACCAACCTTCGCCTTTAGCCCTCGATCATGCTTGGTGGCTCGGTATTTTTAGTTAACACCGAACGTTAGAGAGCAAATCATAGAGAAACTTACCCACTCCCCTGGTATTCTTGCAAAAGAGGAAGGCTTAAGCCAATGGCTTATTTTCTTGCTTTGATAGACCTCTAAACAAAGGGGGGATTATGAGTGACTGGATAAAAGATTATTTTGTTCGGGAAAAGTCAGTGCTTAACAGATATGGTCTCTCTTTACTCCTTCTTGCCACTTCTTTTGTTGTTATGAATTTCGTATCTAACATTGAACAAGTGAATCTCTCTTCAGCGATTCTTGGAGCCGTTGTCCTCTCAGCGATCCATGGGGGCTTTGGCCCAGCTATAGCTGTTAGCCTCATCGGCGCTCTAGGCCTCGATTTTTTCTATGTAGCCCCGATCCACTCGGTCTTGGACTCGCTCAACTCTTTCCTCCGGTTTTTTATTTTTATTTCAGGTTCAATGCTTGTCTCCTTTATTGTCGTCCTATTGAGAAATTCTCTTATAGAGACTGAGAACTTTAGACATGATTTGCAAGAAAACCATAGGCAAACTAATAATCTAATGGCTGTTATCGCCCACGACTTAAGAAACCCTATTGGAGCAATCAAAGGATTTGCCGATTTACAGAGGCAGTCTGATACCTTGAACTTGGATTTCATTGAGAGAATCTACAATAACTCAAACTTTTGCTTAGAACTGATTGAAGATTTGCAGGAGTTCTCTTCTTTTAGGCACTCCAATTTCACTCTAAAACCCAACCCCATAGACTTAAACTCAGCTCTGAGAGAGGTTTTAGAATCCATTCAACCTTTAGCCCGAAAAAAAGATATTCAAATTGTATTTGAGTCCCCAACCACAGATTTTACTGTGAAGGCTGACAAGAACCTTTTAAGAAGAGCCATTCAAAACATTATGGACAATGCGATTAAGTACTCTCCTTCTGGAACCGTTGTTACAATCGAACTCACAGAGTCTCAGCACGATTTGCAGCTTAAAGTCAGCGATCAAGGACTTGGTATCAAGGAAGAAGAAATTAAAAAAATATTTACTCCTTTTTACAAAACGCCCCACAAACCCACAAATGGTGAATCCAGTACAGGCCTGGGATTAGCCTCAGTGGTTTCAATCCTCAAAGCTCATCAAGGGGAAATTAAAGTTTCCAGTCAGCCGGGCGCAGGATCCTGCTTTACTATCCATTTACCAAAATAAAAAAGCAGCCGGTCCCACCGGCTGCACTTAAGATCTCCTTTCCCTTTTGTTTATTTTTTTATCCTTTAGTAATTTCTTATTAATTCAATTTTCTCGATCCTTAAATCTTCCTCCCCTTCTGACATCAGAACCTCATTGAGGCCCGGTTCTAGTTCTATCTTCCTATGTTCTGTTGTTAATTCTTGGGAGGGGTAGAGAAAAACCTCCTCCTCCTTGTTTTGATTTATTTCGAAATGAAATGGCACACCCAAGGTTCCCGTGGTTTTATAAAAAATGATCATCTCGTAAGTTCCTGGAGCCATTGTGCCGATGACTGCCGAGAGCTGCTGCGGTTTCTCGGTTGTCGCTTGAAAATCTGAGGGCGTAAGGGTGCAGCCCTCATCACAGGCAAGAGCCTGAAAACCAGTTTCGTCATGGTTGCTTTGAGCCACTGCAATTTCAACTATAGCTAAAGATAATAGAAAAATAAGGAAGCTTCGAAGTCCCATAGTCCACCCTTGAAAAAATAACCCACAGACTTCTTTTGCAAAATAAATTCCATCTCTTCTCACTATGAATGGCTAATAGAGATGGTTATCTTGTCAAAAGATACAACGAGTGAATGTCTTGTATGCAATTTTCTCGGGCTGAGACAGTGAATGAAATTTCAGAGATTATCAAATATCTCTTGCGGCTCTTCATTGATCACCATATGCCCAGCACCTTCGACTTCGACAAGGCGGGCATTGAGTCCACGATCCAGAAGAAGGTTAAAGAACTCCAATTCCATTTCTCGGGGCACAAGTTGATCATTTTCGCCAAGGATTAGTTGAAAATCAATTTGAGACGGTAAATCATCAACAACATCGCGACCGTCGAAAGAGCGAATTCCCTTTGTGATCTTAATGGCTGCTGCCACATGCTGTTCGATCACATAATTTCTTGTCTGGCGTCTTTCACGCCTTTGGCTGGATTCCTTAATATTTCGGATTGTGACTTCACTCAACTCTGGAACTCTTTGGTTAAGAAGCTTCTTAAAATGCTTGGTGTACATCTTAGTCATAAAAAGATCGGTCATAGGATCCGTAGTAAAAGCCTCCATACGGGCCTTGAATCGATCCGTGATAAAACTTTGCATCACTCTTAAAAAAGGTAGGCCTCCCATATAAAAAATCGTGTTCTCGGCCTTATAACCATCAATCCGATAAACATAGGGGGCAATCACAGTAAGTTTAGAGCTAATCAAGTTTTTCCCAAAAGGATGGGTGGCAATACTGGTTGCAATCCCTCCTCCATAAGAGTGGCCCGTTACTTGTGGGTTTCGTATGCCATAATCTTGCCTCAATCGCTTAAGCACTTGAATTACATCAGACACGTTAAGACGATAATTATCTCTAGTATCAAGAAGCTTCATTCCCAACTGATAATCTTTAGCAAGTGTTCGAGCATGGCCATGAAGGTCTACTCGAATGACCCCTTCTCCATTTTCTAGAGCTTTTTTTGCAACAGCTTCCCAGCCAATATGGCTATCCATTAAGCCGTGAATCAGGAAATGCCACTTTTTTGGCTCTTGACCATTTGGAGGTTTCTCGATCTTGACGAACATTGAGCGATTAAGACGTTTATGGGTTGTTATATAGCCTTCAAATAAGACGTGCGAGGGGTTGCTGAATAGTTCCGAGCAAACAGGGGCCCCTTGAGATTGAGAACAAACGAGAATAAGAGAAAACAGAAAAATAAGATTCCGCATGACATTCTTAAATCGTTGCAAATGAGACTCCATCGTCAATCCTCGTCAGTTACTTTTAAGCCCCACCCACGAATAAGCAATGAAAAATTTTTCAATCAGGACGCAAAGAATGTCATGGATTGAAAAAGCTTGCCTTCAAGATTTGGTTTTATTTTTTAATACTGCCGACCGCATCGTGAGCATGAAGACTCTCGTAATGGTGGGTTTTGACTTGAAAGTCCTTGAGAAAATCAAGCTGATTAAGACTATGCTTCATATTGCGAAGAGCGTCCTCAACAAACATGCTGTTCTCACCGTTAAGACGAGCAAATTCCTGCTCGTCTTCTCTTTTCACCGCACTTTGCACAGGGGTCTTTAGGCCTTCTTCCACAGCATCAATCATTTCTTTGATCGGGAAGTTTGTCACATTTTCTTTAAACTCGACAGTAATGTCCGCACGACTTCGCTGTGAATGAGGAGCTGCTATGCGAGACTCACCCAGCCAATCAAAGACTTTTTTGAAGCTCATATTGTCTTCACAGAACTCCTTAGCAAAGGCTTTCTGATAGAGTTGCCGAGCCAAAGCCGCGGAACACGGACATGCGCTGGAATAAAAAAGAGAGAACTTCAATTCAAAACGGCATTGATCATCGGTCTGAACCGCTCTTAGCTCCACTGGATAATTTTTCCAGCCTTTATTATCACTAAGAAGGGCCTTTCTTGAGAGGAGTTCATCCCATCTCAAAACAAGGAGGCTCGCGCTGGCTAGGCCCTTTTGAGACTCAACAAACTGATTGAGTAGTTTTTTGACCTGCTCCATCTCAAGGCTTTTATTCTCTAGGCCTTCATGAAGAGCGAGATAAAGGCGAGACATATGGATGCCTTTGGCCTCGGCTTTGGCTAAATTAACAAAAATATCGGCTTGAGCAGAGACCTGGCGGTTCCCCTCGACTTGTACAGGAATATAAATATTCTCCATACCGACCCACTGCAGATCGCTTTCGAACTGGGACTTTTCACTCAATGCCACGTCGGGCAATTCTCTTTTCTGATTTGGATCCATCAACATTCCTCGCTTTTAACAGAATTCCTTATAAAAACAATCCTCATTGCAAGAAATCCATAGGGTCTACAGGCTCTTAACGTCCCGCGTCTATTTTAAGAGCCACTGAAACGGGCTCTATATTGTGCCTCTTCTTAACAAAGGGCCCAATTGTGGGAAAGGCAAGCCTATGAGTAAAAAAAAAGGAAGTGTTTGTTCAACACTTCCTTTAAAACTAGCAACAAAGACCATCGTTATTGAGTTGGCAGAAATAAGTATGCCCATGTCGGGGAGTTCCAATCAAGAAAATCAGATCACGACGTGTGATATTAGGACCCCTGGTCTCTGGTCCAGGCCTCCAAGATATAAGGTCTCAGGGCCTTAACCCTTTGATATACTTAGGATCTCATGAACAAGATTGCACTTTCCCCTTTTTTAGCTTTTTTAAGTATTTTCTTCTTGTGCAGCCTAAGCCGCGCTCAGAGCAATACGACCACGAATACAAGTCAGAACACCACATTTTTAGGAGCAAAAACAGGCGCCCTCCTCCCCTCAGGAATAGAAGGGGTAAGGGAAACTCTCCCCATGTGGGGGTTGAAGTTTGGTCATGCGATCGGAGAGACCCTTTCACTGGAATACGATGTCGACGCCGCCAACGCCAAGGGTATCAATTATTATTTGGCCTATTTTAGTCTGCGCCATGATTTCACCATTGGTGATGCTCTTCCCCTATTTGCTTTGATCGGACTCGACGCCCACTACTTCAAAAGGAGAGACTCCTACGGGGAGATCACGGGGACACGCCGGGAGTATGATTTTCGCTTTTCCTCGGGTTGGCATTTAGGAGTTGGAACAGAAACAAAAGTATATGGAAACCTTTATGGCCGCGCTGATTTTCGCATGGGATTTAGTCCCGGCAGACAATTGGTGGTCACAATCGGAGGGGTTTACCGCTTCTAAAGAAAGGATATCTTCATGAGAAAAATCCACTTAGTCCTTATTTCCATGGTGTTTGCATCTCTCGCGCAGGCCAATGTGGTTGGAGTGGACGCACAAAACTTCAACCCCACGAGTAACGGGATTGATTTTGTCACCGTTCAGTCCTCTGAGACTCTTGAACCAGGGATTTTAAACCTTGGACTCTTTTTCAACTACGCCATCAATACCCTTCCTAACTATCAAAACACCACAACACAAACCAGAGATGAACCTAAAGACCAACTGGTCTCAATGGATACAAGCATTGGACTAGGGCTTACAAAAAATTGGGACATTGGCTTTACCGTGCCTCAAGTGGTTTGGCAGGACGTGGATGAAAATTCGACGGTCTTTCGAGGTCAGTTTGAAAATACCGGAGTGACTGAGTACCGTATAAATACCAAGTATCGTTTTTTCGGAGATGCTAATGGCGGCTTAGCCACGATCCTTACCATGAACTATTATGCTATTGAAAATTACCCTTTTACTGGGATCGATCCGGGGCCTACTTTTAATTTTGAACTGGCCTATGACTTCACCATCGACAACTTTAACATTGGAACCAATGTGGGCTATCGCCTTCGCAACCCCGGCACCCCTGTGGCCGGAGTTCCAGTTGAACCCTGGCCCAATGAGTTCTTGATTTCCGTGGCAGGAAGTTATCTTGTCAGTAGCATTGATACCAAATTCATTGCAGAGATTTTTAGTGGAATTCCCACAGAGGATGTTCAGTTCACAAGTGATCGAGAGCTCTCTTCGGCTGAGATGATTATTGGAGCCAAATGGGATGTCACCAATGACGTCGCTTTTCACCTTGGAGGCGGAACGGAACTTTACCATGGCTCAGCCTCCCCTGACTGGCGGGTCTACACGGGAATCAACTGGGCCATCGGACCTCTTTTTGGAACCCAGTATGAAACCTACACAGAGCCTGAAGTGGTTTTTATAGAAGATCTCGATTTTCAAAAAAGAGCCAATGGGGATGAAGTTTTTATCGCTAAAGATGTTCTTTTTGAATTCAATAGTGCTCGAGTCACCCCAGAGTTTCGTGCGACATTAAAAAAACTGGCGCGCTACCTAACCGGTGGTGAGGGCTTTGAAACTCTTCTTATTACAGGTCACACGGACAGTGTCGGAAGTATCGCCTATAACGATCGCTTAAGCTTAAAAAGGGCCCGCAGCGTGCGCCAAGAGCTTCTAGCTTACCTTCCTCCTAGCGAGCACGACAAGATCACAGCGCAAGGACGAGGGGAAAGAGACCCTATTGCTGACAACGGTAATTATCAGGGACGCGCTCTTAATCGAAGAGTGGAATTCAATTTACGTCGCCCCTAAATCTCTGCTTGCGACACCAATCGGTGTCGCAGTGCTCTAAGTGACAGCGATCTAAAATAAATAACCTTATTTCCTTTTCATTTTTACCATCGTGCTTTTGAAATCTTTTTAATGGCAGGCCTTTGAAAATTTTAAATGAGGCTAGAAAGCTCCCCTAAGCTCAAACACCGTCTTTTAAGAGATAACAAAAGAATTTTTTATAGCGCTCATTTCAAAGCATTATTTGCCTTTCAAGCCGCTAGACGCGATCACTCTTCTAAGGGACAACAAACAAACATCTATAAACGAACAACAGGGGGGGGGATTTCATGACCCAATTCTTTAAATTAACTGTGGTCATTTTTCTTCTCACACCTCTAACAGCACAGGGTTCCAACGAGACCAGTTTTAGTGCCGAAGAGCTACAACAGCTCTCCCCTTTTGATCCCTCTGTGCAGGAAAAGGTTCTCTCGGATGTGATTCGATTGATGGACCATCAAAAAGATAATGAAAAAGAAATACCGCCTGTACGCGTCTCAGAATCTGTGAGTGAGGAAGAAACCGAAGTGATCGCAGCTTGTGAACACCAAGGAATGCCGGGATGGGCCCTAGCTAAGGGAATTAATATTTATCTCTTCAAGCTCAATATGATTCTCCTTGGCTCCGAAATGAAACTTCATAACCTAGCCCATGAGTACGCCCACTACGTTCAGTTGAAGTATGATCAAATGGACGAGCGAGAATTCAGTTTGGATTATCCGGAACAAGAGGCCGTTTATATTCAAAACTATTTTCGTGAGCCCTTTAACTAGGATCAGTCTCAGTGAAGTTTCTTTTTTTTATCACTCTTTTTGCTGTAGCTAATCCCGTTTGGGCCTCACAAGCCGACCCTCTGCGCACTTCGCAAATGCCTAGGCTTAAAGATGGGGTTTTAAAAATATCAGGCCCCATTGATTCTCACATCTACGATGCTCTAGCTTATATGCAAGCCGATCTGACCTCCGAGGTTGTCGTGGAATTGAACTCTTGGGGTGGTTCTACGGATTGGGCTTTAGAAATTGCTCGTAAGATTCGATCGTTGGGCTTGGACACCTCTCTTCCAGAGGGACATGTCTGTGCAAGCGCTTGTGTTTATCTTTTTTCAGCCGGTAAAAAACGCTTTGCTGCCTCCTCAACCTGGTTTGGTATTCACGGTGCAAGGCTTGGAAAAGGTTTCCTAGTGGAATTTCAAAGCACTTGCTTTGAACAAGACGCAAAGGCCCAGTGGCTTTTCAATCAAGAAAAAAAGAATTGCTCTGAAGTGATTGAAAAATGGGAGGCTATCGCTATGGACTCCACTTTAGAGTCTTTTGCCTTCCTTGAGGCCGGCGGTGTTTCTAGCCAGTTAAGAACGGACTACCTCTCTATGGAAGAAGATCCCAACTGGCCCCTACAAGGGAACATCATAAAAATCAGAGATTGGAAGTTACAAACCTTACAAGCACTCGAGTACAACCTAGTGACCGATATCTTATAAAAAATCTCTAAGAAGCCCGCCCATTTCCCCAGAGAAAAAGATGGCCCAGTAATAAAGTACAAAACGAGGCACGCGCACAAGGGCTGCGATCAGAAAAGTTTTAAATGGAAGTTTAAATATGCCAGCGAGCCAACAGGTCAGAGAAAAAGGCAGTGGTGTTAGTGCTCCGATGACCACCATCCAAAAACCAAATTTTTTAACCGAACCTTTGTGTTCTCTTTTAAAGCTCTCGATAAAGCGATGAAGGATTTTAAGATGCTCTAGTTTTTGTCCGATCAACCAACCGCACAAACCCGCTGCCGTGGATATTAACCCTAAGAGAGGGACCCAAATCATCCACTCTTGGTGAAGCGCACTTTTTCCAATGAAGAAGAGAGCCGCGTCAGGAGGAATGGGAGAAATCAATAGGTCGGCCACAAAAACGCAGACTCCGATTCCCCAGAATCCAAAATTTTCAGTGAGCCAAGTCGCTGTGGCTCTTATTTGAGGCTCGAAACTTAAGGCGAGAAAGAAAATCAGCCCCACAAGGACAGTCAAAAACACCAATCCACGTAACAACTGCTTTCGAAAGATTCGCTTTAATTCAGGGTTTTCCAGGTCTCTCAATTCAGTCACTTGTCGCTTGCTCCCACGCCCAGGTCTTAACTTTAATGCTCTTAAAAAGCTATCCTCAAAGTGACAAATTTTGTACTGAGTAAGTCTTACAACGACCATTTTCGGCACCAAAGCCTCGTAGAGTCTAGCGATCTCCTGTTATTTCAGTGATTTAAACCCTCTCTCATTTTGGGACACTCTTTGCACTAGTAATGGGTATTAAAGTACTAGGAGGAAATCCATGAATACCCCAAGCTTACTCCCAAGAGGGTTAGTTTTGGTTTTTGCTATACTGACTTTCAACCTACTGGCTTGTCACAATGCAAGCTTCGAGGCTGTGGGTCCGAACGATCAAGGCCAAAACACTCTACAACCTCGCGGAGGAGATCTCACAGATGGGGCCAATGAGATTCACTACTTTGGAAATGATGATCCCATTTATTGGTCCAGTCGCGAAGACAACATTTATAAAGACGATATTGATGACTGTATTATTGGCCTTTCACAAAGTGCCGACGATGACGAAGTTGAAAGAAGAATCAGGCAACTTGCTACAATCTTAAGTCGCTCCCAGGTGGGTCGTGGCTCAAGAGAGGAGCCCGCAGCCGGTTCTCGTTATCTAGTTATCTATTACACCGATGGCAACCGCCGCGTTTTTAATCTTAATGGTCAGCACGCCTCTCGTAATGAAGAATTTCTCAGCAATGGAAATGAAGTCATTGCCTTTTATGACCAGATCGACGCTGATCTTGAGGCCTACGGTCAGAGATCCTGCCCTTACGGTAAAGGTGACAAATAAATCTTAATAAAATTAAGTGGAACGTTAGCAGTTGGTGGGATCCCTAAAAGGGGTCCCACTGGCGTTTTTACAGTAAACTCGCACTACTCAATCAGAATATCAAAAGGAAGTCTTGTCTTAAAGCTTTCTTGAATCGACTTTTTCTTAGCACTCAGAGCATTTCTTAAACTCTCAGGTAAAATCTGATTAAGCAAAGAGACCGAAACTCCCCCCATTTGTTTTAAAATGGCTTGAAAGGGCGAGAGCGGTTTCGGGTAAATAACCACATCATAATCTTCAAGCTTGGCCAACTCCGCAGCTTTTAAAACCGCTTCGTTCAGACCTCCCATCTCATCGACAAGTCCTTTTTCAAGAGCATCCTTACCAATCCACACTCGTCCTTGCGCCACTTCGTGAGTTTGTTCAATAGTTTCAAAGCTCGTGCGGCCATTGGTCACCACTGTCAAAAAGTCTTCATAAACCTGCTCGACAACATTCTGAACCTTTTGTCTTTCCTCTAAATCCACAGGACGCACAAGGGCATTTAAATCGGAAAAGCGGTGAGACTTATAAGTATCAAAGGTCATTCCCACTTTTTTATTCCAAAAATCTTTTGTGGCAAAACGAAGCCCAAAAACACCAATGGAGCCGGTAATGGTCGAGGGTTCTGCAAATATATACTGGCTTCCCGCTGAAATATAATAGCCTCCACTGGCGGCTACATTTCCGAAAGACGTCACAAAAGGTTTGGCGTCTTTTAACCACTGAGTGGAGGTCCAAATCACATCAGATGCCAAAGCGGATCCTCCAGGGCTATTCACTCGCATCACAACAGCCTTCACTTCCTCTTCGCGCCGAATTTCCGTTAAAATTTCCGTGAGCTTTCTTGAGGAAATCCCCTCACCATCGGTTTCCTCTGTGGCAATACCACCTTCAGCAAAAACCACGGCGATTTTATTCTCTGAGCGCGCAACACGTGAATCCTTGTATTCCCGATAATACTTTCTCCAAGGTACGTATTTGGTCTTTTCTTCGGCTCCCGAGAGTTCTTTTAACTTCTCATCGACTTCCTCTTGGGAAGCTAACAGGTTTACAAACCCAGCCTTAAGCGCATCGGAGGCATACATGACAGAAAGCTCATCAGCCATCTCGTTCAAAGTCTCCACACTATTGTTGGATTTCTCAGAGGCGTATTTAAGAAGTTGATCCCAACTGCCTTGCACAAGAGCGCTAATCTGCTCGCGACTTGATTCACTCATTTCCTCATTAATAAAAGGCTCAATGGCTGATTTGTATTTCCCCACTCGAAAAACTTGCGGCTCAACATCTAATTTTTTTGCCGTATTCTTTAAAAAGCTAAGCTTGGAAAAGAGACCATCCCATTCAAAAAATCCTTTAGGGTAAAGAATAATTTCATCACTGGCTGAGGCCACAAGGTAATCCATCTCCGAATAGGCTTCTGCGTAAGAAATCAAAAACTTCCCTGATTTCTTAAAGCGAACAAGCTCACGGCGAAGCCCCTCGGCATTGGCCATTGCGGTCATCAGATTATCAAAACGGAGAATCACTCCTTGAATACGATCATCTTTAGCGGCTTGTTGTAAAACCAAGGAAATTTCATAAAGCCCACTGACGGGCGGTTCATCGTAATTAACAATAGATGAGAAAATATCCCGCCGACTCACATGATCTTTGAGTGGGCCATCAAAGGTGATTTCAAGAACGGAATTGTTCTCAATCCCCAACATCTCAGGCTCCCACTCGCTTGTGGTCGAAGATGCCATAATGGCAATAAACATCATCAGCCCAAAAAACATCAAACTAAAAGCCAAAGTCGTCCCCATCATCGACGCCATAACAACTTTAAAAAACTGCTTCAAAACTCCTCCTACGAACCTTCTCAAAAAAGACTGGCCTGTGCCTTCCGTAGGAAACAATTAGAATGTCTTTGAGTACAGGCTCGAGCAGCGAGCATTGCGTATCTTGGAGCGCGACATGCAATGGCGCGATCCGGGAGACGAAATGCACCCGCATGCGTGCCTGTGCTCAAAGACATTCTAATTGTTTCCTACGGAAGGCACAGGACAGGCCACAATTATGCTTCGCGAACCATCTTCGCGCAAGCTTCGATCCAGTGATCATCGTCATTGAGGCAGGGCACAAATCGAAAGGACTCTCCTCCCGCGGCTAGAAAGCTCTCTTTTCCACCAAGAGCGATCTCTTCAAGGGTTTCTAACCCATCAACAGAGAATCCAGGACAGATGACACTCACCTTTTTATGTCCCTTTCCGGCCAACTCTTTGAGTTTGTTCTCTGTTGAAGGTTCTAACCACTTCTGACGCCCCAATCGGGATTGAAAACTAACACTATAATCCTCGGGACTGAGGCCCAACTCTTTGCTTAAAAGTTGAGCGGTCTTAAGGCACTGAGCTCGGTAACAAGTTTTTAAAACGTTTTGTGGTGCTTTTTCACAGCAGTTTTCTACTTTCAGGCAGTGCTGTCCTGTGGGGTCCGTTTTGAAAAGGTGACTTTCTGGAAGACCGTGAAAACTCATTAATAAGTGCTCACCTTTCTGAGGCAGCCCTTGAGTCTTTAAAAAAACACCATAGGCTTTAATGAAGCGAGAATCATCAAAATAAGGCTCTATTACCGTGGCTTTTTCATTCTCAAAATACTGCTCAAATTTTTCAAGACCCGTTTTAACCGTTGAGTCCGCATACTGCGGGTACTGAGGAAAGAAAATGATCTTCTCGCAGTCTTTAAGCTCATCGTGGGCGCTTTTAAAACCAGGCTCACCGTATCTCATGGCAACCACGACTTGGTAGTTTTGCCCCAATTTTTGCTGAAGCGCCTGAGCGGCTTTTTTTGTTTCCACTAACAGAGGAGAACCCTCACTCGTCCAAACTTTTTTATAATTGGCTGCTGATTTCGATTTCCTAAAAGGCACGATGATCCCCTTAACTAAAAGGGCTCGAAAAAACCAGGGCAGTTGGATGACATGTTTATCCATTAGAAATTCACCCAAATAGCGTCCTAAGGCTTTGGAATCGGGTCCATCCGGAGTTCCTAGGTTTGAGAAAACCACTCCTATTTTAGCCAAAGTGGCCTCCTTCAATTTTCTTTAAATTTTTCCTAGCCTTGAGCAAAATTTTACTCAACCCTAAATCCCCTAGATAATTTCCAATAAAGAGATAAGGAGATTTGTCGTTTTCTAGATCCACGAGAAACTCTCTTAAGGCACTGTCATAAAGAGGAATCTTACCGGGCCACTGATAGACATAGGTTTTCTTTGGATCCACCCTCTCACCAGTAAGTTTATAACGATCCGTCATCACGTAGCGGATCAGAGCGGTATGACTCATATGGGAGAAATCCATTTTGTCGTCATTGAGAATCCAAGTTTCTGAAACGTGCGAGCCTCCACGACCTTTAAATATATTGTTATTAAATAAGACTCCCAAAGAATTAAAGCTTTCTTTTTTCGGAAATAAGCAGCCAAATCCGTCTTTCTTTTGAGCCACTTTGTTTTTTCCAAAACACAAAGTGACGGAAGTGAGAGAGACCGACTTTGTTTCAAGTATACTTTTTGGAATATCCAACCTCTGACTATTCACAAGGCTTCTCATATCAGCCAAGCTCACTGCAAAAATAGTGGGATTTTGATTGAGATTCTCTTTTTCGGTTTCCAGAAAAAACTCACAACCATTTTCCACTAGATATTTGCGGGTCTGCTCGATCCACTCTCCCATTCCACCTTCAGGAGCGACGGATCCTCTTAACTTACCTTTCTTTGGCCTTTTCTTAAGGGAGTCTAAAATCAATTGGGCATCAAGGTTTTTGGATTCGGTCGCGTAAACACCCTGCATACCGGGCTCCAAAAGGTTTTCTGTGACAGAAGCCCCAAGCAGTCGACATCCCCAGTCCCACAAACTCTCATCAGGACTTGCAACCAATTTGTCTTTACCCCATTTTGCCATCAGAGCAAATTTAGCCAGGGGAAGACTTTCAAAAAGACTCAGTGGCCAGCGGCTCATCTCTCCGTTGTTATAGACATAACGTTTACGCGCTTTCCTTTTTTTGGGGCGTAATTTCACCCCAATAACCGACGCGACTCGCTCAAGCTCTTTATTGGCAAGAAAAGCATTGGCTCCCTGTTCGATCAAAAATGGGGAATCCAACTTAGTACCAAGCAGTCCTCCTACTTTGGTTTCTTTTTCAAAAACCCGAACATTATAGCCTTTCTCTGTTAAATAGAAGGCCTGCATTAGCCCTGAGAAACCGCCACCAATGATGTCAATTTTTATATCTTTACTCACTTAAAGGAAGCTCCTTACAAGGATTTAGAGAAAATTTCAGACTCTGGTTTTTTACGCAGAAGCCTTTCATCTAGAGAAAGACAGGCGTTACGCAAAAAGGGCTTTCCTTTTTTGGTTAAGCGCATCTCACCCTCTTTAATTTCAACCAACTGGTCTTGAATCATTTCTTTTAAAAATTCTTTCACTCGTTTTTCTTGCGCCTCGTTTTCAAAGCGAGTTTTACCAATAGTCATAAACTCTAAAATTTGCTCTCGCCTCTTCTGATCTTCCTCGGTTAAAAGATGACCTCGTAAAGTGGAAATTTCCCCTTGTTGAGTACGCCTTTCATAAACTGGCAAAGCTTTTTCATTCTGATGAAAGCAGTCTGGGGTTTCTGAGATCGCACTCACGCCAAGACCTAAAAGCACTTGCGTGCGCTCTTCGACATAACCCATGAAATTTCGGTGAAGCTCATTTTTCTCGAAACTTTTAGAGAGATCGTCAGTGGGAAGGGCGAAATGGTCCATACCAATTTCTACATAGCCTTTCTCTAAGAGAAAGGCTCTTGAGATTTCATAAAGTCGTCTTTTGTCTTTTCCCTTAGGGAGATCTTCGTCTTTGAAAAGTTTTTGAGCGGGTTTGATCCATGGAACGATCGCCAGGGAATAAAGAGCAATACGGTCGGGCTTAAGCGTCCAAGTTTTCTCCATCATATCCATGACTGAGGCCTCTGTTTGCGTGGGAAGGCCATAGATCAAATCAAAATTAACCGAGGAATAGCCTAAGCTTCTTGCTGCCTCGGTGATTTCCAAAGTTTGTTCGTAAGGCTGCACTCGGTGCACCAAACGCTGCACCTCAGGGTCAAAGTCTTGAACCCCTAAGCTCACTCGTGAAAAGCCCACGTCCCGCAATCTTTTTAAATGCTCTTTTGTGGTGCGCCGAGGGTCCACCTCAAAAGAGCCATGAAAGTTTTCAGGACGATTGAGATTTTTCATAATCTCAAGAGCTAATGTTTGTAAATTTTTAGGACTTAAAAAGGTGGGTGTTCCTCCCCCAAAATGAAATTGCTGAAGGGGGGATTCCATTAACTCGGGCAAAGCCTCCAAATAAAGACTCATTTCCTTGAGCACAATATCCATATAGGGCTCTTCTCTTTTATGATTACGAGTAATACTGGTGTTGCATCCACAAAAGGTGCACAGCGTTTCGCAATAGGGAATATGAACATAAAGAGACCATGGCGGACGATTTTTATAGGCTTTTTTTAACGACTCAATCCACTGCTCTGTTGTGGGTGAATCCGACCAATAAGGAACCGTCGGATAACTGGTGTAGCGAGGTACGGGTACATTGTACTTATAAAAAAGTTCGTCTGAATCTTTCAAAAGGACTCCCTTACGATTTTTACAAAGTTTTTCACATTTTCTTCTGGGGTTTTCGGAAGAACTCCATGCCCCAAACCACAAACCCAACCGGCTCGTTCTTCTTCTGTCATTTCCTGGAAGGGTTTCAGGTAGGCTCTGAGTGATTTTTCAAATTCATCGGGCTTTTGGAAAAGTTGGGATTGATCAAAGTTTCCTTGCACGAACCCCTCCCCTTTATTCATCCAATCTGTTAAATGCCAACGGTGGTCATAACCGAAACCTGCGAACTTGGATTTTTCCCAAAGAGTGTGCAGATGACCGGGGAGAGTGTTTTTTGAATAATAACCGAGCTGTCCTGCAAAAGTTTTTGATAAATCAATAAGGTAGGGATGCAGAAGATGCCAGTAGTCTTGGCAGGCCAACTCACCGGCTGCCGTGTCAAAAACCATGACCTTTTCCGCTCCCCCACGAAGTTGCAGTTCAATGTTTTTCTCCATTAATGGAGCGATCATTTCACAAAAGGCTGGAAAAAGAGAGAGTCTTTTCTTCACTTCAATAAGACTGCCTTTATGTGATCCCGCCACAGCGTAAACAAAAAGAGTCCATGGACTACCAACAAAGCCGATAAGGCTTTTTTCTTCGGGAAGCACTTTACGAGTTTCTCTCACAGCCTCTTCTTGAAACTGAAGCATTTCGAAAGCTTGATCCACGGTGTTCATCTTTTTAAAATCCTCAGCGGAATCAAGGTACCAACCAAGCTCCGGAGCCGGGTCATATTTTAATCCCATCCCCAGCCCTTCGAGCGGGAAAAGAAGATCACTAAAAAGAATGGAAACATCAAAATCGAATTCCGCCACGGGACCCAGCGCCACTTCTGCGGCAAGCTTTGGTGTTTTACAAAGTTCCACAAAACTGTGCTGCTTTCGCATACCCTGATAGTGCTTGTGATAGCGTCCCGCTTGTCTCATCATCCACACCGGAGGAACTTTCTGAGCTTTTCTTGAACAAGCATTTTTAAATTTTTCATTTCTCATGGGTTCTCTCCTTTTAAGGCCCAAAGGTAACCTTCTCCTCGTACCGAACGTATCCACTCATGGTCTTCATCAAGAAGCATTTGCCTGATACCAACCACAGCGTTGTCCACTGTTCGATGAGAAGGGTTCTGATCCTTTCCATAAACATAATCAATAATTTCATCTCGGCTCACCACTTGGGGAGCTCTCTGTACTAGAATTTTTAACAAACGGAAGTCTCTTTTATTGAGAAGATGAGTGTCTTTACTCGTGGTGATCTGCCTTTTATGAAGATCTAAAGTCGTCCCATTGAGACTCCACTGGCTCTTCGCCTCTTGTTTCTCTCCAAGCGCTCGATCAATCTTTAAGAACAGCTCTTGCAGCAAAAAAGGCTTAGGAATAAAGTCCATTGCTCCGAGCTCTACCCCTTTTAGTCTATTTTCCGGATCACTCATGGCACTCATAATAATAACAGGGCAGCCCAGTGGTTTTACTAAATCAAAGCCTGTTCCATCAGGCAAATTCAAATCAAGGATGGCGAGATCAAACTCTCCTTCTCTTTTTTCTAGAGCCTCATTAAAATTCTGGGACCAATGCACCTGATAGCTTCTTTTTTCCAACTCATCACGAATCAAACGCCCAAGGTCTCTGTCATCTTCCACCAGAAGAATATTCATTAAAATCCTCCTGGAAGTTGGATATGGACTTTCAGTGAGCCCGATGGCGATTGAGAAAAATTAAGTTTTCCTCCAAGCTTTGAAACCCACTGTCTTACAATAATCAAACCAAAGCCGGAGTTGCCCTGACTGGTTTCCTGCTGAGGATAGCCTAAACTTTCTAGATTTCCTTTAAAGCTTTTGCCATTGTCTTCGTAAATTATTTGGGAATTTTTATTTTCGTTTCTTAGAGTCACTTTAACCTGATCGGCTTCTCCGTGAAAAAAAGAATTGTGAAAAAGGTTTTTAAAAATACTATGCAAGGCTTTACGGTCCGAGCGTATTTCCTCTTCTCCAGAGAATTGGATCGTGATCTCAGGCCATTGGATGTGTAGGTCCATCAGTAGGTTTTTTAAATTTATGTTTTCAATAAAAGTGCTTTTGCGCTGACCGATGGTGGAATCCAGTCCGTTTTCAAAATCGATTTGCATCTTTCTCGTATGACCCAGAATTTTATCCCAACTCTCATCCTCGTTCTCACCAGCCGCTTTCTCCACCTGGAGCTGTAAGCGAAAAAGATTTGTCTTCATGTCGTGAGCGAAGCTAGCAAAAAACATCTCTTTGGCAGACTTTTCTTTATACATTCTATAGGCAAGGTAAAAAAGCGCTAGGCCTCCACTGAGAAGACAGAAAAGAAGCACGGTACCTTCGGTAAACAGCATCTTTTGATGTTTGGCTAGTTGCGAGGGCATTCCAAGAGAGGCCGCTTTAGAAAGGGTTGTGATTCCAAAATAAAGCCACCAGCCCGCTAAAGACATAACAAAACTAAGCCAAACAAAAATGATCGCAAAGATCCATCTCACGCCTTTAACTTCTCCTTCAAACCAGTGAAAGCTTTTTTAAAGCGATGGGTGGCTTCGACCAGAACTTTCTCATTGTGGGCCCAAGAAAGAAACGACACTTCAAAGCCACTGGGTGCTAAGAAGATTTTTTGCTTCAAACACTGATGAAAAAGTTCGGTGAAAAGTTCGCCTTGCTTAGTTGATATTTCCGGAAGAGATTCAGGCTCTTTTTTATCCGAGCCGTGCATCCAAAGAAGAGAACCTTGTTGTACAATTTTTAATGGAAGCTCAAGATCGCTAATATGGGATTCCAAAGCTTCCACAAAGCCTTCCGTTCTTTGAGTCATTTTCGCCAGAATATTTTCCCTACGTACTTTCTCAAGAGTCGTAAGACCTGCCACCATACCGACGGGATTTCCACTCAAAGTACCGGCTTGATAAACAGGACCCTGTGGCGCCACATAGTCCATCAGATCTTTGCGGCCACCGTAACAACCCACTGGAAAACCGCCACCGATCACTTTACCGTAGGTCACAAGATCCGGCGTTACCCCTGAGATCTCAGCCATGCCGCCAAGAGCCACTCGAAAACCTGAAATCACTTCATCAAAAATAAGAAGACTGTCATTTTCTTTTGTGATTTTTCGCAAGAACTTTAAAAACTCAGGATCTTGCTTCAACATTCCAAAGTTAGCCGGAAGGGGTTCAATAATAACGGCAGCAATATCGTCGTGATCATTGAATATCTTTTCAACGGACTCTTGATCCCCTAGGGAAGCAAGCAGAGTTTCCGAGGCGACTTTGTCTGAAACGCCGGCACTATCACTTGCGGACTGCCCTGCGAGGCCACTGCCAGCTTTCACAAGAAGAGAGTCCATATGACCATGGTAGCAACCTTCAAATTTCAAGATTTTATTTTTACCTGTCGCTCCACGAGCCACTCTCAGAGCACTCATGACGGCTTCGGTTCCTGAGCTGACAAAACGTAGATTTTCAACATGAGGCACATGTTCAACGATCCATTCGGCCAATTTTAAACTATAGGGTTCGCAAGCTCCGAAGGTCCACGCGGTTTTGATCATTTCCTCCACCGCCGAGGAAACATCCGGGTCTCTATGTCCCAGAATTAAGGGGCCAAAGCTTTGGCAGAAGTCTATGTACTCGTCACCTTCAACACTCGTGAGAGTAGCACCTTCGGCCTTTGCAAAAAACAGAGGATTTCCGCCTACACTTTTAAAAGCCCTGACGGGTGATTGAACCCCTCCTGGGGAGACTTTAACGGCTCTTTCATAGAGTTTCTTTGAATCCATAATTTTTGTCCTGTTGTCTATTGGATCAGTTTTTCCCAAACCGAGCGGTTGGGTAAAATTTCCGGTTTATTTTCAATACCCCGCTCTTTTAACACCTTCGAGAGCTTGCGGAAAGTATGGCCCGGCCCACAAAAATGACGAGCCTTGGCGATCTCCGGTACTTTGTTCAGGCAGTGCTCAAACTGGGAGCCACTGGACCAAAAGAATTCTTTGTACTCTTCAAGAAAAGAGAGGTCTTGCTCTTTTTCCACCAATTCATAAGTCAAAAGGGTGTCTTTTTCCTCGCCTTGAGTTCCTTCTTTGTGAGTCCATTTAAGCCACTTTTGCTCAGGCCACAAAGCTTTCAGCTGAGGGTCTTCTTTTTCTCCAAGTGATTCGGTTGAGCCATGAACCCAATGTCCTTTCTCTGCTAACTTTAACCAGGTTTTCATCCCAGCCACCCAGAGGAGATTGTCTTCAAAGTTTTCGCCCCCCTGAAGGCAAGAGGCTTTGGCGATAAAATGGCAATTGGCCTCGGCCTTTTTTTCCAAGGGGTATTTGAGATCTTTGCGTTCAAAAAGCTCAAGCTTGCCTGTGAAAGGTTTTTTGAGGCGAATCTTTTGATCTTTGACACTCAAGTCTTCAAGAGTCTCCCCCTCTTCGGTCTCCCCTTTAAGATAAATCACTTCGCCGTAATCTCGACTCAACTGACTCACACCAATTTTCTGATGACAGCCACCCCCATGGGATTTCAGAATGCGCCTTTCGTTACACACCGCCTTCCAAGTGGACTCACAGTTAATTTTTAACAGGCTTTCCTTCAGATCTTTTCTTTTGTCTGAAATTTCTATGGCAAGAGCCCCTTGGGCGGCCGCTGTTGGGTTTTCTGTCAGAGGAAGAACTTGGAAATCACAGAGGCTTAGGGCTTCGCGAATTTCGGTTTGAGATTTTTTGAATTCCTCTCTATTTGCTAGAAGCATGCGATCAATTGCGGCTTTGGCCACAATCAGTCCATCGACCTCCGGGTTTTCTAGCATTTTTCTAATACGTGTATTGATGTTCCCTCTCACATTTTCAAAACGGACTTCGTGTAAATCCCAGGGTAGGTACTTTTTAAAAAAGGGGGTGAGGTTATATATTCTTCGAGGGGATGAGGAAAACACAACCAGCTTACCCGTTTTTGAAAGCTTTTTTCTATGGGCTTTTTTAAAGAGGAAAAGATCCCGAAGATCAGCCCTGGGGAGTGTGGCAACTATTTGGGTGCCCTTACCGATATCCACCGGAAGGTCTTTCCATGAATGAACGACCATATCCCACTCACCATTGATTAATCCCTCGCGAAAGTCTTCCGTGAAGACTCCTTTTTCGGGCATCTTCCAAAGAGGGTCGTTTTGATTCTGATCGCCAAGGGAAGTTCGGAAGTAATAATCGATGTTGAAACCTCTTTTCTCTAAAAGGTCTCCAACTTGGTAGGCTTGTAAACGAGCTAAATCACTTTTTCTTGCGGCTATGCGCAGGTCCATAGATCTTCCCAACCGAAGGGTCTTTGCTTTTCAAAAAGGCTGAAATTCACGGTGTGCTTTTCCACGGCTAGAAAGGCTTTTTTGCGGATTTTATGGGCTTGATCTTTATTTTTCTCAATACTGGCAAAAAGAGTCCGCAAGGGAGTGGCACTTTTCACTTCAAGGGGATCTTCCACACTCGAACCTCTAAGATCATAAACATGATCGAAGCCATCGAGGTTTACTCTTTCCTGTAACTCCTGAGATTCGATGGGGGCTGCCACCACCAAAACTCCACGACTGGAAAGACCAGAAAGCTCATCCATAGGGAGCAGCTCTAAATTATCCTGCCCCTCTTCGAGCTCTTTGTACTTTTCCGGGCGCCGAGTAAAAACCTTGATTTTCACATCCATTTTCGCAAACCAAGGGACGATATCTTGAGTGAGCGCTCCAGCTCCGATCAATACAAATTCTCCGGATTTATTTTTTAAATTTTTTCTTAAAAGACTACCGTAAGAAGTGCAGCCAAGGTTTTGTAAATACTGGGTTCTTACACTTTTGGCGTCTCGCTTGAGTTGGGTGACGATCTCACCCATTGTTACCGAAAAGTGCTCCTGATTCTTGCGGCAAAATTCTTTGAACTGCCCCAAAATTTCAGTTTCTCCGAGCATCGGAGAGTCCAGACCACAGATCACTGAGAGAAGAAAGCCGTAGGCCTTATCCCCTTGTTTTCTTTCGTAATTTTCCAGAATATCAGGATTTTCATCTTTTTGGTCAGAGATAATAATAGAACGTAAACACGTGGCCATATGCCAGTGGTTTTTGGGGAGGCTCATTGCCCGCCCCGGCTCTTTTCTATGATATAGGACCAAATTCTCCGTCATGACCCTTTCAATATAACTGAAAACGTAATGAGATTTGTCATAGAAATGTCACCCGGCTCGATTCTTTGCCCATTTTCTCGATTTAAGACACACCACATTATAGGTAAGTATTATGTTTCACTTGCTGCCCAAAGGTAGCGCTAGCGTGTCAAACATTACGCACCTTAGCTACCACTCGGAAGCAGGTACCTATAGGTGACGCAGAGGCGCTACCAATGGGAAGCAGGTACCTTTTGGTGATTAGAGTTTTTTCTCTAGGTCTTGCATTTCTTTTATGCGGATTCTTAGGAGCTCTTTGAGAGCTTTGACGATGTATTTTTCTAAATCGGCGTCTGTGGCTCCTGTGTTTGAAACCACTTTATCGTAGATCTTTCGGGTTTCCTCGGTGACAGAAAGAGTGATCTTGTACTCGCTCAGATAGTCGTCGACGAGATCACGGATAAGACCACTCACATTTAGCCCTGAGTTGACTAGATGTTGATGCTGGTCCTCTCTCATCATTAAGCTAATTCGGCGTAAATCTTTGGCACTGTCTTTTTCTTTGCTCAATGAAATCCCTCTCTCTAAAAGGCATTTAAAAACTTAAACCTAACCTTAGGACAGTTCCTTTATACAATCCATATTCAAAAGTGCAAAAGGAAACTAATATAATAGACATGACACTCTTAGACTACTTTCCTGAGTCCTTTGAAAAGTTAGAGGACAGCGCCCTTAAGGACCTTATGAGTTCGGTAGAGGCCTTTAGTTACGACAAAGAAGATTTAGATGAGGACACTGACTTATCGGGAAAAATTGCGGTCGGCGATCATATTCAAACATCAGCTTTCTTAAAAAACTTTGTGGAAAATAAACTAAGCAATGTCGTACAAACTTCAAACGACGATCTCCCCTACGAGCTTTTTATTGCCAGTATCATTCTTAAAAAGCCACGACTGTTCCTCAACAACCCCTTAACCATTCTCAATTCTCAAGACTCCTCAGCAACAGCTATGAGAGTATGGCAAGAAAACTTTAACTGCACTGAGCACAAAGAACGAGTCATGGAGAGTATTCAGAAGTTTATAGGGCGCAATAAGTCCATGAACCGACTTTCCGATAATATTTTAATAGTAATTGATGAACTTTTCTCCAACGCCCTTTTTAATGCTCCGGTCGATGAAGGCGGTTACCGAATTTTCAAAAACATGCACCGCAATGAACATGTGCGCTTCCCAGGCAATAAAAATGCAAAAATCTTTGCAGTGCACACTCAGAACGATCTTTTTATAGGTGCCGTGGACCCATGGGGGTCTGTCGATAGAGATGGTATTTGTCATTCTCTCTACAAGGCTTATAATGAACGCAAGGTGGATGAAACTTCCAAAGGCGCCGGTTTCGGTCTGCGCATGATGCTCGACCGGTCCAGATCAATCTACATCCTTTGTGAAAAGGGTAAAAGGACACTGGCCTGCTGCCATATGCGTCTTAACATTAGCTTAAAAAAAGTAGAAAATGTTCCGAAACAACTCCATATTAACTGTTTTTAGGTGAGGCAATGAGCGGATTTAAAGTAACAACGAAAATTGACGACAATATGAAGACCCGTATTCAAATTGATGGGGCCATGGATGAGCATTCGGATTACTCATCCATTGAGACGAAGTTCACAGATGAAGTTGTTTTTGATTTCAACAATGTCGAACATATCAACTCGACAGGCATCAAGCATTGGGTGCATTGGGTGGCTAAGGTTTCGGAATCTAATCCCGAGCTTAAGTTTTATTTTGTAAATTGTCCTAAACCTATAGTGGATCAAATTAATATGGTGGATGGGTTTCTTCCTCCAAAGTCCACAGTTAAATCCTTCAAGGTTCCTTATTTTTGCGAGGTCTGCGATAAAGATATGACTTGCACCTTCGTGCTAGGTCGTGAGTACAGCTTTGAAGATGGCAAGGCGGTTCTATCCATCCCCGACAACACCTGCGATCGTGGCGACTGTGAAATGGAGCCCGACGTGGTTGAACAAAAGTATTTCCGTTTTCTTAAATAAGAAAAGGAGCTTAAAAAAGCTCCTTTTTTCAATTACAGCTCATCAATAAGTTGAGGATCTAAGACCTCTTCGAGATCTTGCTCACAAGAAACGCCGGTGGACTCAATGTCCTCTGGGCTCAGAGTGGCGTAGGAAGTATCTACAAGAGCGTACTCACACATGGGCTCACTTTGCTCACAGTAGTCAATTTCACCCTGAGGAGCACAGTTATCAGTGTTCACTGTAAAGCTCACTTTATAGATATCTTCTTGAGTTAACTCATCACTAAAAACCTTCTCAACCCCTATGACTGAAACGTACCGGTAGGCCTTAGAGCCCTGAAAATCCATCAGGCTCAACGCACTTGTGGCTAAAACAATCTGTGGCAAACTGATTAAAAGAATGACTAGAGTTTTCATATCCCCTCCAAATTTAATAGTCATCGCTCTTATAGGCCTCTCCTGACGCCCAGACAACGATTGGTGTAATTTTTACCGCTCCTAGCTAGGATCCGAGAAACAGAGAGTCATGCATGGACTCGGGGCCCCTTGGAACTCCTCGCTCTCTTTGTATTTTTGAGATAGGCTAGAGTCATGAGTCGAATTCTTAGAGGCAAAGCCTTTCTTTTTTTTCTTATCGCCCTCATTTTACTCCTGTGGTACTCCGCCGATCGTGAGGCCAGGCAGAACGTTATTGAGTTACAAAAAAAACAGAGCCCTCTTACTGAGGTAGAGACAAGTGAAGCGAAAAGACCCAGCCCTTTGGATTTTGCAAAAAGTCTCGCTGCAAGACTAAAAATACCAGAGGAGCAAATACAAGGTCCACTTGATAAAAATGAGAGTCCTGACAATACCTTCCTCTTTCAACAAGAATGGCGCAAATACCCCGTCTATGAAGCCACTTTGGTTATCCAGGCTCAAGGCCCCGAAGGTTTTGAAGTTCTACAGAATAGTTTGAAAACAATTAAAGACGCTCAGGCCAATACACGTTTTGAAGCCAATGAAATTCTAGAAAACTTTAAAAATGCGCAACCCGATAGCCTCATAGTTGGCGAGCTTCAGCAGGTGCTCTTTGTTCAGATGGAAAAAGGAGAGCTGGCCTACCTAATAAATTATGAAAATAAAGAGGGTGAAAAAAAGCAAACTCTTGTTAGTGCCGTTTCCAGTGAAGTTTTGTTAGAAAAGAAAACTTTCTAAAGCCCTAAGAGCCGGTATTAAAAGTTTGGAGTATTCAAAGATCCTTCCTGATCTTGAAAATAAATGCTAATTTTTTTGCTTTTTTGCTCCGGCAAGAGCCATTTTTCAATCAACTGCCCTAGTTCCCTTCGAGCCGTTTCTCTGACAAGAGCCTTGTTTTCTAAAGCTCTGTTACCAAGATAAGTTGAAAGCCTCTTCATCAATCGATCTTTAACGCTGGCTTCATTGCGAAACATACTGGACTTTTCATAGTGAATTTTAATCGCTGAAATGTCTGTGGCTGGACGATTAAACTCTAGAGGAGGAGCGATTACCACAATTTCCTGATCCTTTTCAGTCACCGTCCACGGCTTTTTTAAGTCAATAAAGTAAGTGAAGCGGACGGGAAGCTCCACCGAGACCACAACAGGAGGCAGCTCTAATTTTTCCCAAAAAATTTTGCGCCGGCTTGTTTCTGAAAACTCTTCAACCTGATCCAGTTCTGCTAACTGAAGATTTTGAACTCCTTGAAGGCTTGTAAGAAAACTTCTTAGCTCGACTTGCTTTTCTTCCTTGGTGAATTCTGTGACCAGACTTTTTGTCCACTGTCCGGTGAAGTAGAGAAACAAGCCCCCAGTAAGGAGAAAAATACCCAAAATGCCAGTGAGGAGTTTGATAATTTTCATGAGCTTATAGCCTAGCATGTTTATTGGCGAAGCTTCCACTCATTCTTTCCCCCATTTCCCCTCAAAGCCTTGAGCTCAAAAACAACCCAACCAAAACGGTTTACCTGATAAAGTATTTTAATTTAAATTACTTTCCCTAATAAGGGCGCAGCCTGAATTTTCAGCACTCAAAAGTTGCCTCATTACGAGCCACCCCTTGAAAGCGGAAAGTAGTCGGCCCTCCTGGAACCCCCGGTTTCAGTGCAATTGTTTTTTTTCTTCATTTTTTTGTTTCATCATGGAGCGCTTTTCTAAACTCATGGCCTGAGTCTTCCGATAAAAACTTACTACAGATTTGAGGTGTAAAATATATGTCAATACTAGCGCGATACAAAAAACCAGGTGGCTTTAAACAGCTCCTCCAGCTCATCGAGACCAGTCAACCCCTCAAACAGGAAAAGCTCCTCGAAGTTGTTGAAAAGGAGGATCCCTCTTGGGCACAAAAAATTCGAGAAAAGAAAATCAGTCCAGAAATGGTTCTTGAATGGGAACATGACCATCTATCTTTGATTTTTGAGAACATGATCTCACAACACTGCTCTAATATTTTCAAGTCTATGGGAGAGGAAAAGATCAAAGAGTTCTCAACTCTCCTGCGGGCCGATAAATATCGAGAGCTTAAGCAGCTTGTTGACGACTCCTCAGAGCCTAGTCCATCCCAGTTAGCCGCGGCTTACAGTAATATGCTGGAAACTGTTCGCTATCTTGACGAAGAAAAAATTATTGATTTACGCTATATCGATCCTGTCCTGGATCTAGGAGAGGCGGTTTAGTTTAAAGAAGAAATCTTTGAACTTATCTTAAAAGGGAACCTTTAGGTTCCCTTTTTATGTTTTGGAAAGTAGCAGATAAATTCGCTACCAAGACCCGGAGCACTTTTTAAATCCACATGCCCCTCCATTTTAACCATGCAGTTTCGGACGATCGAAAGTCCTAAACCTGTTCCCTTAGCTTGTTGGTTTTGTTCGTCGCGCACTCGGTAAAAACGTTCAAAAAGTCGGCCTTGATGATAGCTTTCAATTCCCGGCCCATTGTCTTTTACGCTCAAAAAACTATAGTTCTCCCCTTCACCCCAGCGAATTTTGATCTGTGAACCTTTTTGGGTGTATTTAATAGCATTCTCAACAAGGTTTACCAGAACATGCTCAAGGAGATCATAGTTGGCCTTGATCTTTTTTATTTCGTAACTCATATGAATGTCCGATTCATGCTCACGAATGTGTCCACTCAAGTCATGAAGCACAGCTTCGGTAATCTCCAATGTGTCTAGGTTTTCTATATGCACAGACTCGGCCGATTCAATTTTTGATAACTCTAAAAGATCTTGAATAATATTATTGAGACGAAAAAGATTGTTCTCAACCACCTTGAAAGACTCCTCAAGGGTGGAATTGTTTTTCGCCATACTGTCTTTAATAAAACCCAAATAGCCTTGTATCGAAGTCAATGGAGTTTTTAGTTCATGGGAAGCATTGGCCACAAAGTCCATGCGGACCTTTTCTAATTTTTTGTGATCGGTGATATCGTGAAAAATAGCTACGGCTCCACGGGTGCGATTCTTTTTTTCATCCAGAAATGGAGAGATGGAAACTTGAAAGTAGTGAGTGGCCGAGTCCACCGACATATCATGCTGGGCCCCTACCCACTGACTTTTCTGTGTTCGAATACACTCGTTAAAGCCTTCAATGATTTTCTGACTGCGTAGAATTTCGTTGAGCTTCTTACCCCAATTGCCTTCTTCTTTTTGATCAAAGAAAAGAGCCATGGGGGCGTTGTAGTAGCGAATGTTCATGTCGCGATCGACGGCCAAAATGGCATCGTTTGCGGCCGTGAGAAGGGCCTCTAACTCATTTCTTTCCTTTTCAACATCCGCTTTTTTGGTCTTAAGATCTTTCCAAATCTTATTGAGGGATAAATCGAGCTGATACCACTCCCCTCGGCTCTCTTTAATCACTTCACTTTTTTTAATATTAAGAGAGCCCTTTTTAATCGCCCTAGCTTTTGCGATCAAAGCCCCTAGAGGCGAGAAAAAAAGTCGCACGTAAACGAGGCCAAAAATCATGGCCATGGCGAGTAAGACCCAAAACGAGTAAACTAAAACCTTATCGAGTTCAGAAAAAAAGCGGGCGATTTCCGGCTGGCTCGCATCGAGCTTGGTTTTTAAGAAATAGCGGAAAAAAGAGCCGACCAGCAAAAATAAAAACAGAAAAAAGCCCACAAACCAGGTGTAGGCTTTTCGACTGACAATGGCGGCAGACTTAAAAATGGTCATCCCTTATTCGGTAACCGATTCCTCGCACCGTTTCAATTAAATCTGCATATTTCCCCAATTTTTTTCTCAAACCAAAGACATGGGTATCAATGGTTCGCCCTATCACAGAGATTCCCTCGCCTTGCACTTCCTCAATCAAACGGGCTCGGGTTAAAACTCGACCGCGATACTCGAGCATCGTAGCAAGAAGCTTAAACTCCGAAGGGGTGAGGCTAAGCATTTCCCCGTCTAAGTAAGCTTTGTAAGTTTTAAGGGATACTCTTAAAGGGCCCACCTCAATTTCATCTTGCAAATCCGGCTGACTACTTTGTACCGGGGCCACCGTGTTTCTCTGCACTCTTCTCAACAGAGAAGACATGCGCGCTTTAAGAATGTCGGGGCTAAAAGGCTTGGTGATATAGTCATCAGCCCCAGCCTCAAGACCCTCAACAATATTATCGGGATCCGACTTGGCGGTAAGCATAAGAATGGCAATATCTTTCATGGTATCCATTTTTCGAACCAACTGAGCAATCTCAATTCCTGAGAGTCCTGGCAGCATCCAATCAAGCAACATCACATCGTAGCTGTCTCGGTTTAATAAAGCCAAAGCCTCTTCTCCGGAGGTGACATGATCCACAGAGTAGCCCATATTCTCAACCTGCATTTTTAACAGACGTCCAATATCCATTTCATCTTCAACAATTAATACCCTAGAACTCATTGTTTCCCTCCCTTGGCCCATCAAGTTCTCGTTCTCCACTTTCGTGTCGAATGTCCTCCCCTGAAATGAGGAAGATGGCTTCTTCGGCAATGTTGGTTGCATGGTCACCGATCCTTTCTAAGTTGCGAATAATTGTGAACAGTTCTAAATTTCCATCAATATTGGTTTGGCTCTTACGCATAGACTCGCGAATGGCTTCACTGAGGGAGTCACGGTATCCATCCACGGAGTCGTCAATTTTCAAAACTTCCCTAGCCTCCTCCTCATCGTTTTGAATGAAGGCATTGAGACCTTTTCTGACCATCAGACGAACCAGGTCGGCCATTTTAGGGATTTCGTTGGCCACAGGCAGAGGCTGACCTTTCATGTAGTCATAGATGCTATAGGTCATTGAACAGGCTAAATCCCCCATGCGTTCAAGATCCATAGCCATTTTCGTGCAAACCAACAACAAGCGCAGATCCGAGGCCACGGGAGATTGTCTAGCCAATAACTTAAAGCAGTCTCGATCTATTTTTTTATGGAATTCATTAATTTTGTCTTCCAGTTCAAAAACTCGCTCGAGACCTGCCGTATTTTTCTTGGCAAGGGCTTTGGTTGAGATCACAATGGACTCCTCCACCAATCCCGACATTTCATTCACCGCTGATTTCAGACGGGTGAGATATTGTTGTAAAAGAGTATCCATATTAACCAAACCTTCCGGTAATATAATCTTCCGTTCTTGTATCTTTGGGGTTCATAAAAAGGTCCGAAGTCTTTCCAACCTCAATCAACTCACCATCAAGAAGAAAGGCGGTGCGATCAGAAATACGGGCCGCCTGCTTTCTTGAGCTGGTAGTGAATATGACTGGGAACTTTTCAGAGAACTCCCGAATTAATTGTTCAATTTGTAAGGTCACTTGTAAGCCCACTCGGCTAGTCACCTCGTCCATCAACATAACTTTTGGCTTCAAACAAAGAGAGCGCGCAATACATACAAGCTGTTTTTCACCAGCGCTTAAGCGTTGTGGATAGCGATTTAAATTTTGTCTTAAATCATCCCATAAACCCACTTGAATCAAAGCCTTTTCGACAGCCTCTCCGATATGAGCTCCTGACTCAATACGGTTCAGTCTCATGCCTAAGGCAATATTTTCAAAAATCGACAAATGAGAAAACGTGGTGGGCTCGGCAAAGATCATAGAGAAATTACGGCGAAGTTTAAGTAAATTGTAATGACTAGAGAGAAGGTTTTTACCATTAAACCAAATTTCCCCCTCGACCCGATTTCCCTGCCTCTCTTCAAAGAGACGGTTAATACACCGGAGCAGAGTGGACTTACCACTTCCCCTAGGGCCAATAATTGAAAGTATTTTTTTATTCTCTACACCGAGATTCACTCGGTCTAAAATTTTGCGAGAATCTGACCAGGCCTCTAGATCCTTTATATCCATAATTGTTTTAGCCATACTCCACCTCGTGATAATTCATTTGGGAATCGAGCACGGCCCTAAGTAGATGAAGCAAGACAAAGACAAGAGCAAGGCTGGCTGTTTTTTGCTGATCCTTGGCGATATGAAAGAAAAACTCAAGGGAGAGATAGTGAAAGTCCCCATCACTATCTGAAAACAAGAATAAAAATGGAGTCACTAAGGCCACCAAATAAAGAAAGGTCGAGACAAAGTGTCCCCCATAGGTTTTGTAGTAACGTCTGATAAAGAGTTGATAGGCGATCACAGCCCGACTGAGCCCCATGGCTTGCATGCCCTCAATTTCTAGGGATCTTATTTTTTCAGAAATTTGAATCCAACGCTGACTGAGTTTAATAGCTCCAATAAAAAAGAGACTGGTAAACATTATGATTTTTTGACCACTAAAAACGTAAAGAAAACCCACCCCAATGAGGAGAACGGGAGTTCGAACGAGCCAATTCAAAAGCCTTCGAATCCCGGGATTTGATCTCGTGTGTTTTCTTGAAATAAAAATATAAGTGGCCGCTCCACTAAATGGCGCTGCCGTCAATAAGCTAATCAAAACCAATCCCAGAGTTTCTGGCAAATAGGTCATATCCTGCAATATTTGCGATAAGGAAATATTATAAAAAATATGAAAAGCCAGAACCAACAGATAGGAAACCAGTAAAATGAAGGAGAAACTAGCCAACAAATAAAGGCTTAACATCATCGAGTGGTTGGTACGGTTACGAAATTCACGACGAGGCATAAGCTTGCCTCTCTTTTTTAATAAATTTCATCTCAACATAGGTAAAAGCCAGATAACAAACGAGCAGCACTCCTGCTATTTTCCATAAGAAAGCTTCCTCAAGGGGGCGCTTGATGGAAAAGGAAATAAAAAGTGAACTCAAACTCGCCCCCCACTGCTCGTGGTGTGGTCGATGATTGAACATAAAAAAGTGCAGGAGAGAGTAAGTGATCAAACCTTCGAAAAAACAGACTCGAGTGAAGTGAATAAGTATGGAGTTGAATCGATTTTTCATCGACTGCATCACTGTCATATGAATGCTTTCCCATGAGGTTCCGCCGAGAGACTTAATAATCTCAAAACTTTTTAAGCTCTCCTCCCCTTTCAAGGTTTTCTCCATAAAAAGAATCATTTTAGGTAAGATGTAGAGAAAAAGGCCGAGAACAACCACTACTGCCACAAGCCCGGCTTGCGCAAAATCGATCACTCTCTCTAAGGTCGATTGAAAAAAAGAATCCACGCTTAAGTCGGCATCGAAAAAAGGAAGAATCGTTAAAGGGTATAAAAGCAGAGTAATGGCAAAGGCCACCGATTGGGTCAAAAAATTAGAAGACGAAAAGAAATAGGTCCACTGATTTTGAAGAGCTAAAAAGCCCGGCTCCCCAATCACCTCTACATAGATGTAAACAAATAAAACCAGAGGCAAAGACGAGTAATATTTTAAGAACACTCGGATGGCGCGAATCAGTCGCCCCTTTTTTCTATGCTCCATCAATGTGGCAAAAGAAAGAGCAAAGGGCCAACTAGAGAGGCTGGCTAACAATGAAACACTCAAGCCCACTGAAACCCATAGAAAGATTTTTCGAAAATCAAAAGATTCAAGATCGAGAAACAATGCCACCAAATAAAAGGCGCCCAACCCACAAAGAGCGGCAAGATAGAGGCTAATGAGTAGGAAAACGATCTTTTCCATTCCTTTAAAAATAAGACTCATACTCTCCGATCCTTTGCACCCTTGGCATCGCTACAACTGGCAACACTCGCTCCCTTATTTTCTAAAAGGATTCCCAGGCCAAGTCCAGCTGAGCATGTCAAGATTCTGTCAAGATATTCTCAGGGTTTGTCTAAGTTATTAAAAAAACGATTTTTTTATAAACTTGCTATCTTAAGATGGTGTCGGTAGTTTGAGGCATGGACTACGGTCATCGCAAGATTATCCACATTGATATGGATTGCTTTTACGCGGCTGTTGAGATGCGTGATCGTCCGGATCTCAAAAATCGCCCACTAGCTGTGGGTGGTTCTCCCACAGGTCGTGGCGTACTAACCACCTGTAATTATCCAGCCAGGCGCTATGGTTTGCGCTCAGCTCTCTCCGCCAGAGAAGCCGTTAAACTCTGCCCTGATTTAGTCATCTTACCCGTTCGCATGAACAAATACCGGGAAGTCAGTCTGGAAATCTTAGAAATTATGAAAAGCTATGCCTCTAAAATTGAAAGAGTTTCACTCGATGAGGCCTACTTGGATGTCACAGACTCCTCTCTCTTTGAGGGCAGTGCTAGTTTAATCGCAAAGAAGTTGCGTACAGACATTCGCGAAAAACTTGATCTCACGGCCTCTGCCGGAATTGCTCCCAATAAATTTTTAGCCAAAGTGGCCAGTGATTGGAAAAAGCCCGATGGGCAATACACTCTTGCTCCGGCTGATATCCCAGAATTTATAAAAACCCTTCCCGTTCAGAAAGTGCCAGGCGTGGGTCGTAGTTTTCTCGCTAAACTCTCCGAGAAAAATTTGAAAACCTGTGGAGATCTTCAGGCGATCAGCCTCAGTGATATGACTCACTATTGGGGCCAATGGGGAGCCAGACTTTTTGATCTTTGCCGAGGAGTGGATCAAAGCCCTGTGAGGTCAGAGAGAAAACGGAAGTCCATTTCCGTTGAAAGAACTTTTCGGAAAGATATTTCCACTTGGGAGGATTTGCGTCCTTGGGTAGAAAATCTTTTTGAGGAGCTTGAGTACCGAGTGAATAAAAACAACATCCAAACGGAACAACTCAAAAGCCTTGGAGTGAAAATGAAAACCCAGGACTTTGAAATTACAAGCCTTGAGAAGACTCTTCCCTTTGAGCTAGATAGCTATCTAGATCTCAGCCAAAAACATTTTTACAATCAGAATAAACCACTAAGACTTTTGGGGCTGGGTGCAAAACTCAACGAAAAAACTGAAAAGAAAAACCGCCAACAAATGAAGTTTGAACTAAGTCCAGGAGTGTGAGTTCTGTGATCAGTGTTGAACAAATTTTACTCAGCTTTATCCCCTTTGTCATTGGGATCAGTCTTCTCGCCTACTATTCCATCAACCTTAAAGAACTTCTCTACGCTAGTGTTCGCATGGTTTTACAACTTGTGGGAATTGGCTATGTACTCACCTACCTCTTTGCAAAAGATCATTTTCTTTGGACCTCCCTTTTACTAACTATTATGATTGTTGTCTCGTCATGGGTTTCTCTAAGAGTGGTAAAAAAAGAGCGTTTAAAACTTTTGAAATATTCTTTTCTAGCTCTTCTTTTTGGATCCACCCCTGTGCTCTTCTGGACCACAGGGCTTGTGATTCCGGGTGAGAGCATTTGGGACCCTCGTTTTGTGATCCCACTGGCCGGCATGGTTTACGCCAATTCGATGAACACACTAAGTCTTGCTGCTGAAAGGCTCCTTAATGAATTAAAAATCCACCCCTGGCCGATGGCACAAAGTTTAGCTCTAAAAGCTGCCTTTATCCCTCACATTAACACCTTTCTTGTCGTGGGTTTGGTTTCACTACCCGGAATGATGACCGGGCAAATTCTCTCCGGCGTCGACCCATTGATCGCCGTTCGTTATCAAATTGTGATTATGACGATGATCTTTTCGTCCAGTGCGCTGAGCAGTTTACTTTTTGTTAAATTATTAGGGTCAAACCTGGATTAGAGTGATCCCGAGAAATGTTCATAGTCATCCTGAGATTTATTCATAGTCATCCTGAGACTTGTTCATTGTCATCCTGAGCGAAGCGAAGGATCTTAGGTCTTTCGCTTCGCTCAAGACGACATGCTCTCATCCAAGAAGACAGGCTTTCATCCGATATGACTTGCTACTTCAAGCAGTCGCGATACTGCCTCACCGTATTTTTCCACCCCTCATTAAGAGCGTCACAGACCAAGGCGTGACCAATGGAAACTTCGGCGAGTTCGTCAATATGGTCATTGAAGAACTTTAAATTGTGGAGGTTTAAGTCATGACCAGCATTGACCTTCATTCCCATGGAATCGGCGAGCTTGGCGCACTTCTGATAGGCTTTGATTTCCTCTTCCTGCTGCCCCACCTTGAAAGCCTCAGCATAAGACTCGGTGTAAAGTTCCACGCGATCCACACCAAGATCTCGAAAAGCCAGAAGTTCTTTCATTTGAATTTCATTAGGATCCACAAAAAGAGAGACGCGGATATTTTTATTTTTCAATGTCGAGATCGCTTTTTTAAGGAGCTCCTCATTGCCTTCAAGCCTCCAACCCGCATTGGAAGTGAGCACCTCAGGTGGATCGGGTACGAGAGTGCACTGGTCCGGCTTTATTTGACCCACCTTCTCTAGAAAATGGCTCTCCGGAAAGCCCTCAACGTTGAGTTCCACTGAAATATTTTCTTTAAGTTCTACCACATCGGGCCAGCGGATGTGGCGACCATCAGGCCTTGGATGAACGGTAATCCCCTGAGCGCCGAATTCGATAATCTTTAAAGATTCACTGAGTACATTGGGTAGATCTTTACCTCGCGCATTGCGAAGGGTGGCTACCTTATTCACATTCACACTCAGTCGGGTCATGAGGCTCTTTATAGCGGAAAAATGGAGGAATACAAAGAAAAATCCTACGCCTCCACGGGGTCCTTGCGGTGGACTCTTGGCCCATTTAAGGATAAGCTCAGGCTTTCTAATGGGAGGAAGAAATATGAAGTTGCAACCCGTGCGAGGAACGCGAGACATTTACGGCGAAGAAGCTCTTCTTTTTAGAGAAATCGAGAGCCAGTTTTCCCGCACAGCAAAAATCTTTGATTTTCACGAGATTCAAACCCCCATTTTTGAATTCACTCAAGTTTTTAAAAGATCTCTTGGTGACGAAACCGATATTGTTAATAAAGAAATGTACACTTTCGAAGATCGCAGTGGTGATTCTCTTACACTGAGACCTGAAGGCACAGCCAGTGTTGTGCGCTCAGTTCTTTCCGAAAGTCTGCTTAGAGATTTACCTTTGAAGCTTTTTTACTCAGGTCCGATGTTCCGTCACGAAAGACCACAAAAAGGGCGGTACCGACAATTCACTCAGTTTGGAGTAGAAATGATTGGTGTCGGCGATCCGGTGGGTGACATCGAAATTCTTTCTTTTGCTTGGAACTTTTTTAAAGGCTGCCAGCTTGATAAAAAAGTCGAACTTGAAATCAACACCATCGGTGATCTTGAAAGCCGTAAAAAATATCTAGATAAGTTGACCACCTTCTTAGAGTCCTACAAAAAAGATCTATCAGAGGATTCGCAAAGACGCCTTAAAAGCAATCCCCTTCGAATCTTAGATTCCAAGGACGAAAATGATAAAAAGATCGTCAGTGAGGCCCCTAGCCTTTCAGATTCACTTAATGACGAGTCGAAAAGTTTTTTCGACCAGGTACTCTCTGGTCTTGAGAAGTTGGGGCTTTCCTATAAACTCAATCCCCTTCTTGTGCGTGGTTTAGATTATTATAACCACAGTGTTTTTGAATTCACCACAACCCATCTAGGCTCACAGAATGCCGTACTTTCTGGTGGCCGTTACAATAATCTTATTGAAACCATGGGAGGTCCCAGTACACCGGGTGTAGGTTGGGCTGCGGGGACCGATAGAATTGCCTTACTTTTAGAAAAACCCAAAAACCCTCACAAAACATTGGCTCTTATTGCTGCCACAGAGAAAGGTAGCGAGCATCGTTTTAAACTCCTCAACGAGCTGCGAGAGGCGGAAATTCCAAGCCAAATCATTTACTCCGGTAACATTTCAAAACAAATGAAAAAGGCGAACAAACGTAACTGTTCCCACGCTCTCATAATCGGCGACGAAGAGATTGAAAAGGAAACCTATGAGCTTAAGAATTTAAAGGATGGTTCCCAGGAGAGTTTTCCAAAGGAGAAACTTTTTGATTTTCTAAAAAAACAAGACTGGGGCCTTTAAAATGACACCCATCATCCTGGCTAGCAGTTCCCCCTTTAGGCAAGAGCAGATGACAAACTTAGGTTTTAAGTTTGAGTCTCTTTCTCCTGCGGTTGACGAGCGAGCTCTGGAGAAAAATTACACTGATCCCATCGAAAAGCTTTCTGATTTTTTAGCAGAGAGAAAAGCTCAGGCCATTGCCCAACTGAATCCTGAGAAAGTGGTCATTGGATCAGACCAAGTCCTTATCTACCAAGGGCAATCTTGGGCCAAACCGGAAACTCTTCTGGAGGTTGAAGAACGACTGGAAGCTCTTCAAGGAGACACCCACGAACTGCACACCAGTATCTGTGTGAAATTCAAAAAGCAGACTGTCATTGAAAAAGTGGTTTCCTCTATGTCGATGCATCCCTTGTCTCAAAGCGAGATTAAAAAATATGTCAGCCTCGACCAGCCCATTGGCTGTGCCGGAGGTTACAAGTTTGAAAAAAGAGGCTCAGCTTTGTTTTACAAGGTTGAGACCACAGACCCCACCTCCATCATAGGGCTCCCCCTCCTCCCTTTGGTCTCGATCCTTAGAAAATGGGGCATTTCCATACTTTGATCGGGTGAGTTAAATCCTAAAAATCCCGATAGGTTCATATGGGATTTGCAGCGGAAAAAAACGAAGAACAGCAGTTAGTAAAAGACCAAATCAATCTTGAGAAAAGACGATTGGGACGATCCGAACTTATGGTTTCACCCATATGTTTCGGAAGTCTACGCCTCACTCCTGAAAATGGCATTTACAAAGAAACTCTTTACCAAGCTCTCAACAGTGGGATCCAGTTTATTGATACCAGCGGAGCTTACGGTAACGGAGCCTCAGAAATTGTTATTGGGGAAGCTTTAAGAGAATACGTTGGTCAGTATCCCGATAAAAAAGACTCCATCGTACTTTGTACGAAAATGGGTATTGTACAAGGCGCCACTTTACAAGAATTACAAATGCGCTCCCAAATGGGTCATAAAATCCCCGGGGCCTACAAGATCAGCGAACGTATGAGCTACTGCCTCACTCCAGAATACATTGAATCACAATTAAGCCTTTCTTTAAGACGACTGCAAACCGAACGCGTAAGTCTCGTTCTTCTGCAAAACCCAGAATATCTTTTAAAGATTCTAGGATCAAAAAAAGAGTTCACCACTTATCTTAAAAGGGCTTTTGAGCACCTAGAAGTGGAAGTGGCTAAAGGAAGAATCTCTCACTATGGAATTAGTTCGAGTGCCTTTTTGAAAAAAGAGATTGCGCCTGATTTCCTTGATATTGATGAGGTGGTGGCGATTGCCGAATCGATTTCCAAGAAACATCACTTCTCAGTGGCCCAGGTTCCTTTCAACTTATTTGAGTCAGGACCTCTATTCACTAAGAATCAAAACAAAAGATCCTTTTTTGAAGCGGCCCACATGCACGATCTTGGGGTACTCACCTGCCGTCCTCTCACAAGCCATCATCGCGATAAGGTTCATCATTTTATCACCTTCCCTGGAAAAGACGAGGTTTCTATTAAAGGACGCCTACATACCTTATTAATGGAAGTTGTCGAGCTTGAAAAAGAGCTGTTTAAAAAGATGCCTGAACACAAAGACCTCAAATGGGGACACCTTCTTCGGAACAACCTCAATAAAATTAGCGACTGGTGGAAGTGGAATCAGTACTTACAAAAAAACATACTTCCTAGTATGCAAGAAAGTATCGAGAAATTACCCCACTCTCCTGAGTGGAACAATTGGAAAGTGAACTACGTCAATCGCATGCACTCACTTTTTGGCTTAGTTACTGACAGTTTACAAGGGATTGCGAACCTACGCACCAATCAAATCTGTCACTACCTCAATCAGGAGTGCGCTTCCCTTGAGGACGAGACTAAGCTTTCTAATAAAGTGACAAGGCTTTATCTTTCTCTCCCGGAGATTCACTCGGTGGTTATGGGGCTATCTCATCCTGACCATGTGGAAGATCTTTTGGAACTCGGAGAGATTCCTGATACGCAGACCACACTGCAAATTCTTAAGAAAGTTAAGATGCATTTCTAGAAATTGATATCTTGAGGATGGGGCTCGATCGGAAGGCCTCGGTTGCCTTCGTTTGGCGGGAACATTCGCTAAAATAAACCGCGGCTCCTGCCTAACCTAAATTTCGCCCTCTGGGCGAAAACGCGTCCGCTTTTAGGAGGTTCATTTTAGCGAATGTTCCCGCCAAACGAAGGCTATCGTGGTTCGAACGTGTCCTTGATCAAATTAGCTTTTTTTATAGCTTGTTCATTAAAATTTTCTTTACTTGTTTCTTTAAATTCGGAAGAATTTCTTTTTCGAACCAGGGGTTCTTTTTAAGCCAGATGTTGTTTCTTGGGGATGGATGAGGAATTGGGAGATAGTTATTCTTTAAATGTTGCTTCCAGTTTTTTACGTTTTCTGTGAGAGTTTTTGATTCGTTTTTTAATATGTGGTCTTGGGCGTATTTTCCTATGAGAAGGTAGAGTTTGGGTTCTTTAAGGGCTTTTGACAAGGGAGGGTCCCATATTTTTCGGCATTCCTTTAATGGCGGGAGGTCGCCGGAGTCTCCTTTGCCGGGGTAGCAAAAGGCCATGGGGAGAATGGCGAAGTTTGAAGGTTTGTAGAATGTTTTTTCTGTCACTCCTAGCCAATCTCTTAGTCGTCTTCCGCTGGGGTCATCGAAAGGAATTCCTGAATTGTGAGCTTTGAAACCGGGGGCTTGGCTGATGAGTGCGATTTTGGAATTCGCTTCAAAGCTCACAATGGGCCTTGGGGCTAAAGGAAGAAACTTTCTGCAGTGAATGCAGTTTCTTATTTTTTTAAGTAGCTCTTGGTCGGTAGTGATAAAAAAGCTCCGCTTTTTGTGGGTTTTATGCAACGAATTCCTTATTCTTGAGGAATACAGCACATTCCACCCTTAATTATCAATAAATATTCAAAAAATATGCAACTTCCAGCGATCCTTTTAGTCGGAGGATCTGGCAGTTTTGAGAGTAAGAATTATTAACTGTTACAAAAGGAAATTATCATGAAGAATTTTTTAACTGCGGCTCTTGTGACTAGTGGACTGTTTTTTCTAACACCCTCTCAGAGCAAAGCTGTAGCCGCTGACGATGGTGGGCTTTTTTTAGAGCCTGGAGTGACTTATCAATTTAATACCGACGATCAACAGGATCTGCGCGGTCTTGGACTTATGTTCCGTTTGGGGTACCACATTGATGAACTTATCTTTCTTGGCGCCGATGCTCGTTACAGTTTTCTCGAATACGGTAACGACACGGCTAATTTTGAAAGTGATGCCACCTCATACAATCTTGCCCCTGTGGTCGGAATTCAAATGAGAGACATTGGTTTAAGAGCTTGGGGAAGTTGGGTTGTTTTAGGAAACCTTGATCCGGATTCTAGCAATGGCACTGATGTTAATTTTGAAGAAGCTCAAGGTTTTCGTGTCGGTGGCGGATATCATATCTACAACTTTTCTGTGAATCTTGAATACGAGCGAATCAATTACAACGATACCACTTTTAACTCTAATATTATTACCAATCCGGATGCCTACGACCTAGAGTCGGAAGCATGGATTATAAGTGTTTCGGCTCCTATTGAGATTTAGGACACGGGTTGAAATTGTAATCTTGAACCCACTGAGTTTAACCCAGTGGGTTTTTCTTTTTTTTGGAGATGTCATCTTGAGTATCGTACTGTCATCTTGAGCGTCAGCGAAAGATCTTTCGCTATCGCTCAAGATGACATTATGAGGTTCAAGATGATAATATGAGGTTCAGGATGACTTTTTTAGCTAGTGGAGTTAGTCTACCCCTCTAATCCAACGACTACCTGATATTTGTGGAACTGAAATGGATGATTTAAAAGAATTTTTGACAGAACTTTCCGTGGTGCCCTACTCCCTTTGGATTTGGTTTACCATTGGTGTTTTAATTCTTCTGGTTATAGACCTTGCGCTCTTTGGTCATTCCAATAAAAAGATGCACTGGAAGACGGGGCTCATTGAAAGTATTCTTTGGATTAGCGTGGCTTTAGGTTTTAACCTCTGGTTTGCCTATCAATTCGGCTGGAAGCTGGGATCAGAATTTTTAACCGCGTACGTGGTCGAAAAAAGTCTGAGTGTGGACAATCTTTTTGTCATTCTTCTAATTTTTCAATCTCTTCGGATCCCCGACCGCTTTCAGCACAGAGTCCTTTTTTACGGAATTTTTGGAGCCGTTGTCTTCCGTGCGATTTTTATCTTAATTGGAGCTAAGATCATCCACCATTTTCACTGGGTTCTTTACATCTTTGGAATCATCCTGGTCTATTCCGCTTATAGTTTGATTACTCGCAACAAAGTAGAGCACGAAAAAGAAGAAAGTAAGCTCTTAAGAAAGTTACGACGAGTTCTCCCCACTACCACTCTCACAGAAAGCGAAGACTTCTTCGTTCGCAAAGAGGGACGTCTCATGGTGACGCCTCTTTTTCTCGCTCTTGCGACCATCGAGATCAGCGACATCTTTTTTGCCGTGGATTCGATCCCGGCTGTTTTTGCGGTGACCAACGATGCCTTTGTAGCCTTTGCCTCTAATATCTTAGCCATCCTTGGACTCAGAGCTCTGTTTTTTGTGCTCGCCGATGGAGTATCAAAACTCAAGTATCTTGAAGTGGGCCTTGCTTTTGTATTGGGTTTTATCGGAGTAAAAATGCTCATCGAAGAGTGGCTTCATATTCCAAGCTGGGTGTCTTTGATGGTGATTGCTGTAATTTTTATCACTACGGGAATCATGTCTCTTCGAGCCAATAGCATCGAAAAAGATACCCTCTAAAATCGAATCTCGAGTGAGTCGGACTAGATTTCTCGCAAATAGCCCCAGCTATGAAGCCGGTCACTGTCCTCGGACCAGCGATCCCCAATATCTTTTCTAAAGTACATATTGGGAATCAAAATATTTTTAATCCGGTTATAGGCCTGGCTCTGGGCTTGCTTCATCGTGGGGCCACTCCCGCAGACAACCAAAACCACTCCCACAGATCCAGCCACAAACCACTGATCTCCAAGCTGCTTCACATCCTCGATGTGAACTCCTTCCCTATTGGGCTTTTTAAAAACGATAGCCGCATTTTTTGAATAGGAATCAAAGGTTTTTTTATCTTCAAAAGGAAAAGGCGGCATGCAAAGCCTCACTCCAATATGGAAACCCTGTTTGGTGCGAAGTTTTGTTTTCTCTCCGCTGGCCAGTTCATAAAAGAATTTTCCCATAGGGGTCAGCATACTTTCTTGCTGGATGCTGATAGTTGGGTACCCGAAACGGGATGTGAACTCTAAAGGATAAACCCCTTTGTGATTCACAATACAGTTAAGATCTATATACCCCACAAACCCCTCTTCTTTAAGTTTAGGCGCCATGCGGGAAAGTGTGAGGTTAAACAAGCGGTTGGGCCCGCTCCAGAACATGGCTGTCCCCATCTCCCCGGTAGGAGGTCCAAAATTTCCAGGGAAAAGTTTTTTGTGTTCAAAGTTAATATTGATAGGGAGAACAAACTCTTCTCCGTTAAAAAAAGCGCCCACGGCCACCTCAACCCCTTGCACTCTTTTTTGAAGTTGAAACTGTTTTATCTTTTCTGAAAAGGCTTTTTTATAGGCCTCAAGCATGCGAACCAGGTCACTGCCATCATCCTCCTCTCCAACAAAAAGTAGCCTTTTGGTGTTTTGAGCTTCCCCACTGGGCTTAATCACATAGGAAGCGGGATTCTTTTTCACATATTCAATGGCGTCGTCAAAGGAGGTGAAATCTTGATAGGGAATAATTTGGATATCGTATTTTTTTAACTCTTCTTGCCCAAAGGATCTGTCGTCTTCGAGTTTATCTGTATAGGGTGTGCCACCGATGACTTTTTTGCCTTTTTTTCTGAGCTCACTGGCAAGCTCGCCATGACCCAGCACATCGTCAAAGACAATCACATCGGCCCAATCCACATGATCGCGCCAGGCATCAACTTTTTCAACAAAGCCGTCAGAGATCTCTCGCTCTGACTCAGAATCAATGGAGTAGCGAACACTGTGCCCCTCTTTTTGAACTTGCCATGCAATGTCCCCAATAAGACCGGACCAAGAAACAAATAAGAAATTGTGCTTTTCCATTATAAAACTCCCCTCTGAAACGGCTGTTAGGCTTCAGGGAATTTTATACATGAATTTTTGCTGAATGTAATGTTTTATGCCGCCTTTATATGGCCAGGAAACTGTATAGGGTCTTTCGCCTTTTCTTTTTCCAGTTTTTTATGGGCTGCGATAAAGATGTTTACAAACTCCTCATCGAACTGAGAGCCTGCAAACTTGCGCAATTCTTTATAAACGACAGGCATCGGCAAACCTTTGCGGTAGGCCCGTGTTTGAGTCATAGCGTCGACCGTATCGGCAATGAGAATCAAACGAGAAATATGAGGAATTTGCTCCCCTTCTAACTTTAGGGGATATCCTTTACCATCGACTCTTTCGTGGTGGTGAAGAACAGCCACCTGCACTTCTCTAAAAAATTCGGAGTGCTCAAGGGACTCTAGCATTTCAGCGCTAAAAAGAGAGTGCTTTTTCATAAGCTCATATTCATCATCTGTTAGTTTTCCAGGTTTATTTAAAACACTTAGAGGAATTTTTGCTTTACCGACGTCATGCAAGAGACCTGCAAATTGAGCCAAAAGTTTTTCGTAGTCACTCAGTTCTGCTGCTTCCGCTATAAAAACACAGAGTTCAGAAACCCTGACACAGTGTTTGTAAGTTTCAAGATCGTGCTCTTTGAGCTCCTCAAGAATTTCGTTCACCTGAACGAGTAGCGGCTGTGGAATAGAACTCCAGATCATAAATAGACTCCCCTCATTGACCCCAAACGGTTACCATTCTCTTTGTTCAAAGAGACGACCACCTACATTGATAGTATCGGCCTAGGTCTAGCGGAACTAAAACACATTTGTACAATTTCTCATATTGAGTCCTTTTTACTAGAGACTTGAAATGAATTTTATTAAATTTATTGGCTCTTAGTCCAATTCAATCAAGTCGGGTCTCAAAAAGACCCAATCTTTTCGCTAGAATAACCTCTGAAAGGTGGTTTCATGGAAGAAAAACAATCGACCTCAATCAGTGGAAAATATGTTATGGGAGTTCTCGTTGCCGTGGTCTTAGGGATTGGGGCTTATGTTGTCTCTGATCAACCCACACAGGCGACCAAGGGAAAAAGAAACATAGCAGAATTTTTAAATCCCAATCAACACTTAGCAAGACTGACCCATGCCGATCGTGTTCGACTGCGTGAAAATATGCTCGCTCGTCAGTGTTACAGCGGGACAGTGATTGATCAAAATAGTGAGTCCTGTGGAGCTTTTAACGATTGGCCCAATGGAGATCCCAGCTTTAATGATGATCCTCTTATGAATATGATCCCAAGACAAACGCGTGTGAACGTGGATGTTGTTTGTAACGAAGCCACAGGACAATTTCAGACTAGAGTTTACTTTCCAAATGTTTGCCCTCTGACTCGCGACTCTCGCCCTACGGGTGATTGTGGAGAGTCCTATTTTCAAAATCCCTACACTCAAAACCGTGACACGCCCTTTTCGACAACACCAGATAACTGGTTGACCTCCCCTGGTGTTTTTAACCATAACGATGTCACCAACGTGACAAGCAGAAACCAACCCGGTCGTGAGAGTGATTTCAATATAGATCCTAACACCGATTTAAATTCTTTTGACTATAGTTCAAACTTGGGTGCGGGAGCGCAAGCGGGTGCGGAACTTCACATTGTCAGTAGCGCAAAAGAATGGGAAGGCGCTGCGATGACCAACACTCTTTGGCTCCGAGGAGACTACGCCATTCATGGAGCTTGTGAAGGTTACACCGATGATCTTCAATGTGAGTTCAGTGGTCGTCCCGCCTCAAGAGGTTGCATTCGTCTTGAACCAAACAATGCGCGCGCTCTTTATAATCTCGTCAGACGTGTCGGTACACGCCATGTCCGCTATCAATTTCACGGTTATGGTCGTCCTCTTGCAAGATTGGGTGGGCGCCCCGCTTGTTCTTTAAGCCAAGAAGAGTGGGATAGACATCAAGCCGGTCAACCCGTGCTTGCCGAAACTGAGGCTCAAGTAGAGACTCGCCAGCAAACAGCAAGACGGGAGAGCCGTCAATCCTACAACTGGTTTCAACGGGCCTGGAGAGGGATTAGTAACTTCTTTAGAGGTAATAGTCGCAACCAGCGTGGTTCTGCTCAATAATTAACTTCTCTATTTTTCATAAAAAAAAAAGCTCCTGAACGGAGCTTTTTTTGTATCAATTGTAAGATATCTTATCGACTTGTTGGACGATCGTAGTTACCGCCCTCACTTTCCTCTGGGCAGCAAAGACCTCTTTGGCTACAAAGTTGAGCCTGTTGTGAGCGAGACTTGCTAGAACAGATTACTGGAGTGTAGTCCACAGGATCGTTGGGCTCTTGTGGTTCTGGACGATCAGGACAGCATACCCCTCTCTGTGCACAAAGCTGCGCTTGTCCTTGAGGAGTTTTGCTAGAACAGATGATCGTAGGAATCTCAAGAGGATCGTCACTTGTTGGTGGTGGATAATGGGGTTGTGGCTGAGGACGTGGAGTATCAGGCACTCGGCAACCATTGTAGCCAGTAAAACAAGTGGATGTCGCCATACCTTCAAGCATGTTCCAACCACCAGACTGACAAGACATTTGCTTTCTATGGATACATTTACAAATTTGAACCGCTTGTGGACGGCCACCCATACGAGAAGAATATTGTCTTACACAACGCTCATCGTAACGATGTTGAGTGTTGGTGTCGGTATTGAATTTACCATTATCACGGAAGTTAGGTCTAACCATATCCAAACGACGACGAAAATCACGAGGCATACTGCGTGTACTACACATGCGACCGCCGCGGAAATTACTGCGGTAAGGTCTCAATTCATCAGCACTGACTGAATAGCGGTTGCCACCGGACTGTACAGTGATCGGACGAGCGGTGTACTCACATCGAGGAGCATTGGCGGCATTGGCTTCATTAGCAGCAATCGCTAATCCCCCGGCAACAAGTCCGAAAGCTAACAAAGGAGCAATCGCGTGGGCTTCATTAACGAAAAGAGCGTCATAAACTCCTGCCACTGAATTCTTTTTAAGAGCGGCGACGTTTTTCTCATGGTAGTCTTTAAAACTCATTCCGTCTGTCCACGCAATGAGAGTTCCGTTGAGTTTGTAAGAACGACCGTTAGCGTCCATATCAGAGATAATGGCTTGCACTCTTCCATTGATACGAAGAGCCACTTTTCCGCCGGTACGGGGTTCAAAGCGCCAAAGCCATTTATCAAATTGCTTTTTGTTTTCCTTGTAAAGCTTATCCAAATATTTGTGATCCGCACGGCTTTCAAAATGACCTTTGTACTTCATTACAAGTGCTTCAAGATTTGACTCGTAGTTTAGATAGTCAATACCTCGGCGAACGTTCACGTTTAAATCGGCGTTCGCAAAACTTGTTGAAAGCAATAGAACCAATTGGATAAATCCGATGATTACATTTCTTAGAGATTTCATATCCCTTCCCTTTGTTGAAAGAAAACTTATAATGCCAGATCGGTTGTTAAAATCTGAGACTTTAGTTCCTACCGACTGAAACTAGACTATCATCCCTGAATTGCTAAAAGAAAGCATTCAGGGGCTAGACCTGGACCCCTACGATCAGCCTCGACTTAGGGAAGTGCTTCAGCCCCAATGAGTGACGCAGTTGAAGTTAAATTTCTTCCTAGATCATCGAACGGAAAACTTCCCCCTGAGGCCCTGGAAGCTACATTCACCTCTTTAATGAGTGTAAAATCTAGGTTGGTGCTCAACAAGGGGTTTATAAGAGTGTTGCATTCATTATTACCAGTTCGCTTCTTTTTTGTTTCGATTCTCATTTTAGGATCGACTTCCAAAGCCTCTCTTCGTCTAGAGGAAGGCTCCTATGCCAATAGAACTCATATTGATGCTGCGTTAAGAAGAGCCAATCTCAACTTCACCTACAGAGGTTGTGACCAAACCCCTGATCCCCGCCGCGTGCAACTCACTCCCGACCCCAATTGCGCGCGAAGCACTCCTCAGGAGACTGGAACCTCCGGAAATGCCCATGGTCGCACAAGCCTTGAAGGACGAGTGACTGCCACCTACGAAGACCAAACCGAATGTGAAGACAACGAACAAGTCACCAGACGCATTCACACCAATCATTCTTTAAGAAACATCTACGAACATTTTGAACGCCTGGGCTGCCGCCCTACTCACATTGTGATTGAAGACAGCGATCCCGAGTTTTTAAGTCAAGTCAGACAAAGCACTCAAGATCCTAGTCTTTGTGAAATTCCTGAGACTCGCATTTCAAAACCGGGTTTTCCCACCGACGAACATTCTTTTTTCAATATGAGTGCTAATGATGAAGGCTTTAAAATCGGCGGACACACCGAGTATAAATTCAATCACGACACAGGCTCTTGGTGCGTACGATACATCCCTAACAACACTGGAAGTTGCGAACAGCCCCAAGACTGGCCAGGCCCCATTCCAATGCTTTACTGCACGGACACCACCCCTAACAGCTGCCAGCAAGGCCGAGGGAACTATCACGTTAAGGGAACGGTTTCGCTTATGCCCAATGGACAAGCGCAAATCCGTGCTATGAACCGAACTTTTTCCAGCTACGAGGCTGTGTTTGAAGCTCAGAAAAATGGGGAACTCACAAATACGATCACTTCGGCTGGACGCATTGATTTTCAAACCTGGAGAAAACCCAACGGGCTTGTTCGCAGTATCGTACGCTCTTACGACCAAGACACACCCGGCGCGAACCATCAAAGAGCGATTAACTTTTTTGCCCGTAATGTTTTTGGGATTGGGGTGACAAGCAGTTGGTGTTCGGATGAGCACTGCTTTGCTGATGTTAGCCAGGAAAGGCTTCGCCCCTCTCGCTGCGAAGATAACCCCAGTGTGAATCTCCACAATGGAGGAAGTGGGAACTTGTGTCACTCTTGCATTGGAATTCTTCCGGGACATTGTGCGATTGAACGCCAAGAAGTGGACTACTTGCGCTCGAAGCTTCGCCAAAACTCCCAGTTTACCATTCTTGATACCGGCGAGTACAAAATGGGTCAAAACGTTGAAACCGGTCTCATGGCCAATTTCAACCGTATCGTTACCACTCCTCAAAATAACCGCGGCTGCTTTGAGGGCCACTCCCCTTCTTTTGATCATGTCTTTGATCCTGGGGAAGTGGAACGTAATGGGAGCACTGAGGGGCGAACGATTCAGAACAAAAAAGAATCGCTTTAGGGTGCAAAGAAGAAGGCCTCGGTTGGCATTCAATCCTGTTTTGCTGGAGTTTTTAAGACACCTATTTTCATAGGCACAGCTCCTGCTTTGCTGGCATCACCCTGCGGGTGAGCGCGTCCCGCTTGCCAGAGCCTACGAAAATAGGTGTCTTAAAAACTCCAGCAAAACAGAATTGAATAGCCTTGTGATTTTTTTTGTATTTTTAAAATTATTTAATTTGTTAGAGGTAAATTTTCTTCATTTCTTCGAATTCGCGGACGACGTCTTCTCGGATTTGTTCTTTTACTTTTTTCATTTCTTCGATGGGGACTTTGGCCATGTCGACAGGTGGAAGGAATCTTACGCCCACTTTTTTTGTCCAATTTGTTTTGTTAATCAGGATAGAGCCTTTTGGTAGCACGCGGTCCATTCCGCAGATGACCACGGGGACGACGGGCATTTTTGCGTTGATGGCGAAGATGAAGGGGCCGGATTTGAATTTTTTTATCTCATCACCTTCGCGTCGTCCACCCTCTGGAGCTAAAGCGAAGGCTTCGCCTTTGGCGACTCTTTCTTCAGCTTTTCGGTAGACTTCTATTACTTTGCTTCTGTCTTCTCTTGTGATTGGTAGAGTTCCGGCTAACTCCATAGCTTTTCCGAAAAGGGGAATTTTGAAAAGGGAGGCTTTGGCTCCGTAGCGGAAACTTTTAGGTGAACAGACAAATAAAAAGGGAATGTCCATATGACTGCAGTGGGTGAATAAAAAGAGGAAGCCTTTGTTTTTTGGGACATTTTCTTGGCCTTCGATTTCAGGGATGACTCCGCTAAGTTTTACCATCGGGTAGCACCACATGGGGCCTACGGCGAAATCCACTATTTTTCTGGGAGCTCTTAGGAGTAAAAGACTAATCACTATGATCGAGCAATAGCCGGTGTGGAGGGCTACGAAAAATGCGAGAAAAAAAGAGCGAAGAAAAGCTAGGATTTTTAGCATAGGTCATTCTACTCATCCCTGGACTCAGGTCAATAAATCCGGCGAAAAGACGAGATCTCAGTGAATTCATTAATTTTGGGTACTATTGTGCCGATATGAGACATTGAGGAAGCAACATGGATTTCAACGAGATAATTAGCAAAATAACAGCCTGGATCAGCGTTCCCTTATTCGAATTAAGGGGCAATCCTATTTCTGTTAAGAGCCTAATCGTCTTAGCTTCCCTCCTCTGGGGCTTCTACTGGCTTTCCAAGTGGATCGAAAAATTTGCTCATAAGACTCTTTTATATAAAGACATCGACCCTGGGATTAAGGGTTCCATTGAGCGATTCAGTCGCTATTTTATTTTAATTATTGGTACTTTTGTGAGTTTAAGCTCCATTGGAATTAACTTAACAACTTTGACCGCCGTCGGTGGATTTGCCCTAGTCGGTATTGGTTTTGGACTACAGAACATCACCCAAAACTTTATGTCTGGAATTGTCATTCTCCTCGAACGCCCCATTAAAAAAGGGGATATCGTCAGAGTGGGTGACACCTCTGGCCGAGTTCTCGACATCAAAGCTCGCTCCACACTGGTTCTTACCCGTGATGACGTTGTTATGATTGTGCCGAACTCCGACTTTATCAGTAAGCAAGTGGTCAATGATAGTTTTTCAGGCGATAAACTCCGATTGCATGTTGATGTCGGTGTTGCTTACGACTCAGATATCGATACTGTCACACAAGTCCTTATGGACGTGGCTTCAAGACACGATAAGGTCCTTTCCTCTCCCCCACCCACTGTTGTGCTTAAAGAGTTTGCAGATTCAAGTCTCAACTTCACCTTAAGAATTTGGACCAGTGAGTTGTGGTTTTTCGATCTTCTTCTCTCAGAGCTTCGCTATGAAATTGTGCGAGAATTCCGCAAAAAAGGAGTCACAATCCCCTTTCCTCAAAGAGATCTGCATCTTCGCTCAGTGTCTGCGGAAAAGCCTCTTGGGATACGAAGTGTGGCTTCGGTGCGAAAACCTGGAGATCACTAATAAAATCAGTGACTCAAGGCACAATTTACTGATTTATCAACTTTTACACGACAAACTAATGAGGTTAGACAATCCGTGAGAATAATAGGAGGAATTGTGAAAAAGCTTTTGATTTTAAGTGCTATCGTTATGGGTCTCGGAGCTTGCAGCTCAGCTGAAAAGAAAGACATGAAAGATGCCGGCGATGAGGCTCAGGCAACGGCCGAGCAAACAAAAGAAAATATGGAAGAAAAAGCCGAAGAGGCCAAAGAAGAAGCGGAGTCCTCCATGGAAGGCAGCAAAGCCTCCTGCACACTCGACAAAGACACTCGTGTGATCGAAGTGAAGAAAACTGAGGGTGGCGGATGCGAACTTTTCTATACAAAGTTTGGTGAATCGAAGTCTGTGGCTTCTTCTGGGTTCGGAACACAGTATTGCGAAGAAGTAAAAGATCGCATTCAGTCCAACTTGAGTAAAGCTGGATTTACATGTCAATAATTAGGCCTCTAAAGCCTTTGGGACGAACCTTTGGGTTCGTCCTTTTTTTTGTCTTTTTTCTTGGTCTGTCTGCCCCTAGTCAGGCGGACGAAAAAAAACCACAGTCTAAATGGGGTTTGGGGCTTGGAGCTGGTTGGATCAGTGACTATCCAGGAGCCGCCCAGGGACGAATGCGTTTTCTTCCCTTCCCTGTTTACAGAGGCAGTGCTTTTCGAATCGACCGAATCTCCGGCGTATCCGGGGATGTGTTTGCTAACACGCGCTTTGATTTTTCCTGGAATTTTATTTTTCAATTTCCTACCGATTCAGAGTCCATTCCCGTGCGCCAAGGAATGCCCGATCTTGATTGGTTATTAAGTCTTGGGCCACAGATGAAATACTTTATCTATGTGCACCCCAATCATACCTTTTTCTTTCGATTTCCCATTCGCCTCAACGCTTGCACTAACTTTGCAAAACGTTCGCGCTTTTGCGGGGTTGTTTTTAACCCTGGATTCCGTCACGCCATTCGTTATCAAGGTTTAGGAGAGCTGACCTTTCGCGCCGAAGCTCTGATTCAATCAAGTGAATACCAACAGTACTTCTTTGAGGTCCCCAAAGAATTTGCCACCCCCACCAGACCAAGCTTCCACGCCCGAGCTGGCTTCTTAGGCTTTGTTTATGGATTTTTTCACACCCTTCCTTTTGAGGGATGGAACCTTTCTTCATCCGTAAACATTTATGATTACAGCCTAGCCATCAATCACAACTCCCCCCTATTCATTCACAAAACCAACTATGGTTTTCTAATGGCTGTCACTTTTGATATTTAGTTACTTGTCTGAGCACCACTCAAATGGGCGCTCACCCTGTTTTCTTTGCAAATTCACCATTTTATAATTTTTCTCGACGCACCCTGGTCGCTATCAGCAAACATTCTTTTCATCTGACGAATCAAGCCGACACAAAAAATCTTCTGTTAACAATGGTATTGCATTCAACCTCTAGAATTCTTCGTCATACAAGCGCACGACTAACTTTCCATCCACTCATTTTGACGAAACAGGCTAAAAATCTCTATAAAACGGCTGTTTTCAAAAACGAACAACAAACATCTTTAACAACAAAAGGAGAACAAGATGAAAAAATTACTAGTGATCGCTATCATGGCCGTATCAAGTGTTGCATTTGCTCGCGGGGAAAAAACAGTATTCAGCGAAACTGTACAAGGTGCTACAGCTCAAGAAGCTTACGACAATGGAATGGCTTTAGTTGCTGCTATCGAAGCTGCTGGTGAGACTCGTCCAGAAGTTTCTGGAATGGCTTACAATGCAATGAAAGTTTACAGCGATTGTTTTCTTTCTTCTAGCGAAGCTCAAGACAACGACTACCTAAAAAGAAAAGCTTACCTTGTAGGTCAAATCACTCAAGGGATCGACGTAAAAACTGGTTACAACGTTTGGAACGTAACTGTTAAAATTTCTTGCGAGCAGTAATCTCTTAGAAATTTCTTAAACTTAAAAGCCCTGGGTTAACACTCAGGGTTTTTTTTATTTTAAATTCAATTTTTCTTGAAACAGAATATTCCCTTTCTGTCCCCAACTCTTAACTTCCCAGACTCCTTTTTTCTGAGCCTCTAAAGTCACAAAGTTCCATGTGCCGTCCACTCCATGAATGCGATGAGGATTGGGATCTCTTTCGAGGGCATCTTCATAAACAGAACTGTGAACAGGACTTGAGGTTACCTCATAACTTCCTCCCGACACTTCTGTCGTTGGGATTTTCATCAATTCACTCATATGACGATCTCCGGAAATAAACAGATAGCGCGCTTTCTTTTTATTAAGAAGCGAGAGTAAATCTTTAAACTCTTTTTTATGATTGCCTTCAAAGGATTCGAAACTATGGTAGGCCCCAAAGAATTGGTCACCAGAGACAAGCCAGTTGAGATGATCCTCACTTAACTGCTCCCCGACCCACTTTATTTGCTTTTCACCAAGATGGTGTTCTTTGTCTCGAAACGAGCGGTTATCAAGAAAGAGGAAGTTTTGCTTTTGCCACTGGAACGAAAAAGCCACTCCAGGTCCTTTTTCGACGGCTTCTGTGGAAAAATACAGGGGAAAGAAAGATCGAAAGATCTGGGCACTGATCTCTTTGTTGGAGTACTCAGCCCCGCCATTGTTTTTACCGTAATCATGATCATCCCAGACTCCGTAAACTGGCACCAGACTCTCCCAGCGAAATATGGGAAGCTTAAAACGGGTTTCCATATGACGTCGCCAAATGGTTTGTGGGTCCATCCCGTTGGGGCGAATCTTAATACCCTGATCGAGATAGGAGTTATCACCAATCATAAAAATGAGTGTTGATTTTCTCTTTTCAAGTGTCGACCAAATGTCTTTTATATCCTTGTAGCTATCTTTCATACAAGACAACAAAGACACTTTCGGCTTCTCCTCCTTTTTGTGAAACAATCGAAAACGGCGCGCATCTAAAAGCTCGCCCATTTCATTGGTTACAAAAAGTTTGTAGGACGCTCCGGCCTTTAAATCTTCAAAAGCGATATGCCAAAGGCGTCGACTTGTTTTATAGCGATGCACTTCTTTAAGAATATTTGGCTCAGAGATTTTCATCTGGCCCTTCTGACGAATGAGAAATCTTAAGGGAGCTTTTCCCTCCTGAGCCACTACAAATTGACTGGCATTGATTGTGGTCACTCCTTGCATTATGGGGAGGCGATGCTGGACCTCCACTTTCTTTCCCAAAAGAGCGCAGGAGGCTTTGTGCTTTTTTTTACAGAGGGGCTCCAGGCGAGCTTTGGCTTTCTCGATTTTTCCGGCTTTCAGAGCCTCTAAGGCGTCGTCAAATCCCGCCAGCTTCTTTTGGTGTTCAAAGCTGGTGCAACCGACAGCTAAAAGTAGGAGTGGTAGTAGTAAAGCTCTATTGAGCCTCGTCAAATTTGGAGATAAGAAACTCCAAGGTTTTCTGAACAGGTGTGGAGTGAGTGCGGTTTTTAACAGTGGCCAGACTGATTTTGTTATGGGATTCTTTTCCTTTGGCATCAAATTCATAGAGCTTATAACCTTGTTCCAGTAGTTTTTCACCGTGGTGCCCCGGGAGAACTCCAACTCCCATACCTGAGGTGATAAACCGAGCCACACCGAGGGCGTCGCTCACATAAGCTCGAACATTCAATTGCATTTGTCCGGCGCGAACATGCTGTTTCAACCAGTGCCTGAGAATTGGCTCCCCTTTTTCATAGGAAATATAATCAAAAGCCTCGTAAAAGCTTTTTCCTTTGAGGGACCCCACTTCTTTTTTCTTGGTCTTATAGTAATCTTCCGAACAGTAAAGTTTCAAGATTTCATCGTAAACTTTCTCAGTTTTAATCTGAGAGTCCATATTAAAATCATCCACAAATGCAAAATCCACTTCACCGCTGAGAAGCATATTGTTGAGCACATGCCCTAATTCAAACTTCAAATTGAAATCAAGGTCTGGATGCTGTTCACCGAATTCCTTGAGCCATGGAATAATTAAGTTCAAACCAAAAACCACTGGCAATCCAATGGTCACCTCTCCTCTGAGTGTGTGATCTTTGGCGGTAACCCCTGTGAGAGCTTGTTCTAAACCTTTGAGCTGTGGAGAAATGTTATCATAAAGGGTTTTACCGGCCGCTGTTGGGATGAGCTTTTGTTTGATTCGATCAAAAAGCTTAACTTCAAGAGAGTCTTCAAGGGAACGTATGTGCTGGCTTATGCCCGACTGGGTCAAATGCAGCTCCGTGGCGGCCTGAGTCATACTGCGTGTGCGGTACACGGATTCAAAGATTCTAAGGTAATTCAGGTTGATTTGATCTAAAAGCATGTTTTTCCCAATTTTTCTCGGCCTAATAAGGTTGTAAAAAGATCGACAAAAAAACGCAACCTATAAAGCTGTGTATAGTATTTTTTCGACTCCTCTGACATTCGCCTCACCGAGCCCCCAAGTTGTGGAGGCTTTTGAGTGAATAGTTGACAGTCGACTAAATTTCAAAAAGTGCTTTTTTTTTGAAACTCAAACAATTTCAGAGATTTAGAGCGTCTCATTCGGAAACGATGACTCAATAAGCCCATTAGTTCCAAGAGCTTACCCCATTTTTTAAGCTTCCAGACCTTCGTACTAAAATAAAAACACAAAGGTAAGGAATGAAAGAAAGAGGGTTTATATGAATAGGTTAATGAGACTAAAGATTTTCGGATTCGCGCTGTCCATTCTTTTTCTAGCAGGTTGTGCAGGAGACACTGGCTTTTCACTGGGAGGCGATCAGAACGTCTTTCAGCAGAGTGTCACTCGTACTAAGGTGAAAGTGGATATTCTCTGGGTGATCGACAACTCAGGTTCAATGGAAACTTCACAAGACAATGTGGCGGCCAACTTTCAATCTTTTATTGAAAAGTTCCAGCAAACAAACTTCGACTATCAAATGGCTGTTACAGCCACTGACGCCTGGCTTGCTCCCCATGATGGTGATCCAAGCCTAGCTCGATTCAGGGACGGTACAGATGCTACAGGTCACTCTGGTGTAACAGTGATTAAACCAGACACCCCTGATCTTGAGGCCACCTTCTCTAACAATATTCGTTTAGGTGTTAACGGAAGTGGTGATGAAAGAGGTTGGCAGTCACTACAGGAAGCTTTGAGCCTTCAAGCCAATCTTGATGAGCCCTTTCCAAGACAAGATGCTCTTTTAGCTGTGATTTTTCTCACAGATGAAGACGACTTCTCTCATGATGGTCTCTACAACGCTCAGGCTCAAGCCGATCCTTATAACAATCCGGATCTTCACGATCCCATGCAGTACTTTGACTTTCTTTATAACTTAACAGGAAGTAGCGAGGGAGACTTAAACTTTATTGTAAACACGATCGGTATTTTCGACCAACAGTGTTTAGACGATCTAAGCTCTGATGGATTCACTGGTCGTTTTATTGCTCAACGCTATGTTGGAGTGACAGACGCCACGGGTGGATACAAAGGAAGTCTTTGTGATGACTTCACCGATGTGATGTCTGGAATTTCTGATTCGATTATTGAAAAATCAACAGCTTTTAAACTCAATCGTGAGCCTGACATTGACTCCATTGAAGTGGTTGTGGATGGGAGAGACATTCCACAAGATCCTGACAATGGCTGGACTTACAATTCCGATGGTTGGCTGATCACTTTCCATGGTGACGCGATCCCTGGATCGGAAGCCATTGTGAATATTACTTTTGACCCTATTGGATTGAAATAAAACCTTTGTGACGACTATTCAGAAACATCTCTTTTTGAGCCCCACTCTGTCCAAGAGTGGGGCATTTTTATTTTTAAGAGCATTAAAACGGTTTTCATAAAAAAGACCCTCAACTCCCACCGACCAACGTCCGATAAAAAAGTACAACTATTCGCCCTATAGGATGGTTAATGCGTGTGTCTGTGATTGTTTTTATTTTGCTCGCCCTGATCATGTCAGGATGCGGCCTTGAATCGACGGTTCCTTCCGAACAGTCCTCCTCCCCATCCAGGGAAAGAGCGGTGTTTATATCTAGTATTGAGGATACACCCTCTGGCTCTATTGTCACCTGCGCACTCAATGAGGTTCTAGTGAGTGACAATATGGAAGTGCCTCTTTTTTTAGAGTTTGAGGGCGTAATGATTGAGCGAGTGATTCTATCCAATGAAGGCCTTTTCAGTTTTCACGCCTACGATCCCCCAGCAGACGGTAAGATTGTTTGTGTGGTCGAACTTGCCGATGCTGAGTTTGAAAGTGAAGAGGCATGGTTAGAGCACCAAGAGTAAAAGCCGTAATATTTTCAAACCTACTTTTTATCATCCTCCAAATTCAATAAGATACAAGCCAAACAGTATCCTTAAGGAATTTATGAGACCAAATTTTCAAACACAACTTATCTCCGTTTTATGGACTATACTTATCTTTTGCACACCAAACATGGGCTGGTCCCAGTCCACTGACAGGATTGACGGAGCCTTATGGCGATTAAAATCAAAAACAGGGGGCTCTAAATGCACAGGGGTCTTTGTGTCGCCGAAGGGGTATTTTCTCACCAATCTTCACTGCATCACTCAGTGTCTTGAGGACAATGATCTCTTAGTGACTTCTGACCCTGACACGAAGTACGAGCCGCTACGACCCTACAAGGAATCAGCCTTTCATAAGCTATATCTCACTTTGCAAGTAGACAGGGAAATTCTCTGTGAAGACCTTATTATCTCTCATCCTTCTTTAAAGAAGCTTTACGGAAAACCTTCCCTCCTTGCATGGGGGCGCGGCTGGGGAACCCTTTCCACAAAAAACATCGATCAATTGAGTGAATCCGACTTTTTGGAATGGACAAACTCGGTAGAAGATTACGCTCTATTGCAATTCTACCCAAGAGAAGATGAGACTTTTTCCTGCCTTCCCCTTGTTCCTGTTGGCGAAATTTCTGAGGACTATCAGGTGGAAACACTCGGCTATCCCAGTGGCAAGATTCATTCTGGAGGTCTCACCCTCTTTCGATATTCAGGAAGCTTACGGTCCCCTGGGAGTTTGTCTCCTTATTTAAAAAGTCTCCCTCTCTCACCGCTTGCAATAAATCGCCATCGTTACATAAACTCACACCCAAAGCTTCTGGTCAGCAGTGCCGCTGTTTTTCCTGGAATGAGCGGAGGCGTCCTTATTAATTCCAAGAAAGAAATAATAGGCCTTAATTACTCTACAAATAAAAGCGCTTCGGAAGAGTCTTTAGAGAAAGGTTCCAGTTTTTCTTTTGGTGCTGAATTTCTTATTGAAAGCCTACAAACAAATTGGTCCCTAGCTCAAGACAAAATAAAATGTAATGATTAAACTTCTATAAAATTAATTAGGTGGCTCAAAAGTGAAAATAACATTGAGTGAGCCAAGATTAGAAGGCATCGGGTTTGATACCTGTTGATTGGTATCGGTCAGCCCCACAAGCTCTAGTGACAAAGTGTACATTCTGTCGGGCACGACAGGTTCTTTATTGATGAGAATCGGTACAACGAAACGCCCCGACTCACAGCGGTCATCCACAAATCCTTGTGCTACCACTTTCTGAGCTCCGAAGCCTTCTCTCATTTCAAAAAGAAAACTATGATGTCTAAACTGTCCCACACCACAGATCCCGCCCACATTAAAGTGACCACCATTGTTAAGTGTAGAATATTCGATTTTATAAGGATCAAACTCTCGGATGGTCATCCAGAGCTGATTGGCACTGGTGGCACAGTTCCCCTCACTACATTGTTGCGGTGTTAGGGCTTCTTCGGCCATAGATAAAGTGTCTCGTGTGAGATTATCTCCACAATTTTGGAATCCTAAAAGGATCACTCCCATTGTCATAAAGACAAGAACGACTTTCATGTATCCCCCAGTCCCTCTATTATCGGCTTATTGCTTAAGAAAATCGAATGATTTGCCTCCCCTTGGTACCATCTTCAAATAATTGATGTTAGAAGTCTCATAATGATACGCACACTACTCCCCGCTCTTTTGATTCTTTTGACTCAATGTACAGGTTCAAAAAATAAAGAACTCACCCACTTTAGCCTCCACTTATTCCAAGAGCCCATGCACCTTGACCCCACACGAGCCCGAGCCTCGACCTCTAGTTATTTTTTTTACAATATTTTGAGAGGCCTTTATAAAATTAATGAGAAAAATGAGCTGGAAACTGAGGGTGGAAAGTGCCAGTGGCTCTCTTCTAAAAAACTCACTTGTAAAATCAGAGATCAACACTGGTGGGATGGCACTCCGGTTCAGGCCAAGGATTACAAAAGAAGTTTTATCGACCTGATCGACCCAGAAAACGCCTCTCCCAGGGCTCACTTACTGGGTCGTATTGAGGGAGCTCAAGAAATCCTGTCCGGTCAGAAAGATCCGAAAGAGATTTCCTTTGAAATCACCTCTGAGGATTCTTTTAGCCTTCAGTTTAAAGACCACGACCCTGAGTTTTTATATAAACTGGCAAGCACTGCCCTTTTCCCGACCCACAAGAATCGGGCTGATACCCGGCAAGACTTTCAAAATTTTATTGGCAACGGTCCCTATAAAATGGCCACCTGGCAGGCCGGTAAGCATCTAGAATTAATTCCTAATCCACACTACAAAAAGGGTCACCCCAACAGGCCTCCCGTTAAAATTTATTTTATCGATGACGAAATGACAGCCTATCGCCTCTACGAAAAAGGAGAACTGCAGTTTTTAAGACGCATTCCCTCAAAGCTTTTTCATAAAGTCTTAGAGCGGGATGACTTTTTTCAACTGCCCATGCTTCGTTTTGACTACGTCGGCTTCGGCGATGATTTAAAGGAAAACAAAAATCTAAGAGCGGCTTTAAGCCATTCTATAAACTACGAGGTCCTGAAAAAACTCCTCTTTGCTCTCGAACGCCCTGGCTGCCCCAGTATTCCTAAAGGCTGGATGCAGGAGCAACCCTGCTACGCTTTTGACCTAAAGACCGCAAAAAAATGGCTCTCCAAAGTGTCTGAACAAGACAAAAGCAAAGTTTATGATCTCAAGGTCAGTCAACAAGGTGGCAACGATATCAAGAAACAAGCGGAGTTTTTACAAAATCAATGGAAAAAACATCTGGGACTTAACGTGCGAGTGAGTCAAGTTGAGGGCAAAGTTCTTATTAACGAATTGCGCACAAGTCCCCCAGACATATTTAGAAAAGGAGTGGGCCTTGATCGCCCCACTTGTTTGAGTGCTCTAGAAACTTTTTCAGCCGACTCAAAACAAAACTATCTCGACATAAAGGATTCCGAGTACGGTGAATTTGTGACAGGTCTAAAAGAAGCCAAATCTCCGCAGCAATATAAAAAGATCTGCCAAAAAGCCAATGAGTATCTTTTAAAAAATTATTTTCTCATTCCCTTAGGAGAGATGCATTTTGGCATCATGGCTAAAAAGTCATTCACTGGCTGGAAAATGAATGGCATGAACCAATTGGACCTTAGTCAACTCTCAAAAGCCTCATCTCAAAATTAGATTTTTTTAACGATTTAACTCCACAGTCTCCTTTCATGGTTTTTACTCAAGACCTTAGAGCGGGAGACCTTAGTCGTTAAAATTGTTTTTTCCTATAAGCGCGTTCAAATTCTCACTTCTTATGACCGATGAGTAGGGAAGCATTATGAAAAAGAAAAAGACACCACAATCAAATTATACCAAACGCCTACGCAGCCTGATTGATATTGGGGTGGCTCTTTCTTCTGAAAAGGAACTCAACAACCTTCTTCGAGTTATTCTACAAAAAGCCATTGATGTTACCCAGTGCGAAGGCGCCAGCATTTACCTTGTGCACGAAAAGGCAACCCATAAAACTTCCAATGTGGTCTCACTGCAAAAAGAGTCAGTCTTGCGCTTTTTAAAGTCAATGAATCGAAGAGAGGGAATTTTTGATCAGCAAGGTGTTTTACCCATTGACTCCAACAGTATCGCCGGCCACGTTGCCCAGTCTAAAGAGATACTTAATATCAAGGATTGTTATAAAATAGACTCAGGCGAAGTTTTCCAATTTAACGATATCTTCGACAAAAACAACGATTACAAATCAAAATCCATGCTCACCATCCCAATGATCACCGCGGATGGAAAGGTCAAAGGCGTTCTTCAACTTATCAACAAACTCTCAGATAAGGGCTTAGAAAAACTCGAAACAAATGGCAAAATGGCCATGAACTGCATCCGCACCTTTAGTGACGATGATGTAGAATTAATGCGAGTTTTTGCCAGCTACGCGGCCATCGCACTAGAAAATTCACAACTCACTGAAAACATCGAAAACCTTTTTGAAAGTTTTGTCAGAGCTTCCGTTAAAGCCATCGAATCAAGAGACCCCACCACGAGTGGACACAGTGATCGTGTGGCAATGATGACTGTGGAATTGGCTTTAGCAACTCACAAAATTAAAGAAGGTCCCTTTAAACACGTTCAATTCTCTGAGGAACAGATCAAAGAGATCCGTTACGCTTCCCTACTTCACGACTTTGGAAAAATTGGTGTTACTGAAAAAGTATTACTTAAAAAGAAGAAGTTACATGACCGCGACCTAGAGTCTATTTTGTTAAGGTTCGACACCACAGGTTTTCACCAGGAAACCAAGATCTGGAAAAACTTTAGCGAGAAACTGCTCGAACAAGCCCGTGGGAAATCTGATGGCTCATTTGATCCCGACAAAGCTTTTAAGGAAGCCAATCAACAAATTGAAACCTTAAAATCACGCATTCAAACTATGCGAAGCCAACTCATCACAGCCAATGAACCGCAAGTGATGAGTGATGACTTTGATATCCATGAACTGATTCAACGCTTAGAAAACGCCAATCATTATTTCAATGACAATGTCCTCTCTCAAGACGAACTAAAAACTCTATCGATACCCAGAGGAAGTCTGAATTTAGAAGAAAGAAAAGAAATCGAATCCCACGTGAGTCACACTTACGAATTCTTAAAACAAATCGCCTGGACCGACAATCTTAGCCACGTCACCACAATCGCCCACTGTCACCACGAAAAAATGGACGGCACCGGCTACCCAAGAAAAATAGCCGGCGACCAAATCCCGATTCAATCAAGAATGATGACGATCGCCGATATCTATGACGCCCTAACCGCTTTCGACAGACCTTACAAAAAGTCAGTCACTCCAGCCCGCGCTCTAGAAATTTTAATCAAAGACGCCAGAGCCGGAAAAATCGACGGATTCCTTTTGAAGATTTTCATTGAATCAGGAATCTTTCACAATGCGACTCTGGGCACCCACAAAAAAGCCAGCTAAGAGAATAAAACTATAACCGTTAACTAACTTTTAAACCATTTTGTGATCGAGTTCTTCGAATCTGCTTAGGATTTTGGGAGAATTTCGGAGGGGCTCGAGCAACGAGCGCTGCGTATCTTGGGCTGCGACATGCAATGGCGCAGCCCGGGAGACGAAGTGCACCCGGGTGCGTGCCGCTCCGAAAGGCTCCCAAAATCTTAAGCAGATTCGAAGAACTCGATCACAAAATGCCCCCGCCCCAAGTTTCTCGACACGCCCGAGTTTGTCCATCCTCCCCCAAGCGTCTATAACAATTCTATGGAAAATATTGTTATAAGTGGTGCCTCCTCAGGTATCGGCTCAGAAATTGTTCGTTATTTCAGTCAAAAAGGTTGGACCGTCTATATGGTGGCCCGTAACCAGGAAAAGCTCGATCAGCTCGCTAAGGAGTGTAAGAACGCAACACCCATCGCTTGCGACCTCACCGATCCAAGCGCCATCAAGACTTTAAAAGAAAAGCTAGAAGGCCAGCCCATTGATGCCTTGATCAATAATGCTGGAATCTTTCAACCCTGCCCTATTGAGGATGACAACGACGAGGTCTGGGAAAACCACTTTCAAAGTAACCTTATGAGTGCCGTGCGCCTGACAAGAGCTCTCTGGCCCCAGCTTAAAGAATCAAAAGGGGTAATTCTTAATATCTCATCCACTCTTGCCATGCGTCCTATTCCCAACACCGCGGCTTATTCGGCAATTAAAGCCGCCATGAGCAATTGGACACAAGCCTTGGCCCTTGAAGGGGCCCCTCTAGGGATTCGAGCTAACGCCATTTGCCCTGGGATCATCGACACACCCATTCACTCTTATGTAGGTAGCCCTAAACCTGAAGACCAGGAACTCTATCAAACAATGCAGAAAGCCCAGCCGCTGGGTCGCACCGGAAAAGTCACTGATATTGCGCCCATGGCTTACCAGCTGGTTTCCAAAGACTCCCAGTGGATTACAGGCACTTTGCTCAATATCGATGGTGGAATTTTACTGAACAGCTAACCCCTCCAAAGTCCTGTTCAAAAATGACACAATCCCACCGATAAGATTGTGACATGTACATGAGTCTTCTTTTCCTAAAACTGACCCTACTGACCCTTGTGATCAGTCATCTTCGCGCTAGGAGAACCTCACCTCTTGAAGGCGAGGGCTATCAGTATGAGCTCCGCTTTGATGGCTCAAAAGAGGAATTCTTTTCAAAACTCGACAACGAAATTCTGGTTCAAAAAAAGTATCTTTTGCTCGAAAAAACACCTCACAAGTGTTTAATCAGCGAAAGGGCTGGGCTTTTCAACTACGGAGCTTTTTACCATATAAAGCTTCAAGCTGAGGAGGCTGGAGTTCGTGTTTGCATTCAGGTGCAACCTAAACTAGTAAGTCATTCAGATGGACAAAAAGAAGACTCAAAAAAAGCATTCAAAAAAATCGGCCTCAAATAATAAAAGCGAAGGGGTTCGAATTAATAAATACCTCGCTGACCAAGGTCTCTGTTCTCGTAGAGAAGCCGATGCTTTGATCGAAAAAGGCTGGATTCGGATCAATGGCGAAGTTTTAAAAGAGCTAGGCTATAAAGTCTTACCCAAAGATAAAGTGGAGTGGGATGAAAAGGCTGAAAAACAAATTAAAAACAAAAAAACCATCATTATTCATAAACCCCTTGGATATGTTTCGGCTCAGGCCGAGGACGGCTATCAACCAGCCATTCGCTTAGCGACTGCTGAAAACTATTACGGCGACATGAAGCACCCTAAAATCTTTCACAAGGGCTTTGCTCCGGCTGGACGCCTTGATATTGATTCAACCGGGCTTTTAATCCTCACCCAGAACGGAAAAATTGCTAAGAATATTATCTCCCCACAATCCATAGTGGAAAAAGAGTATGTCGTTCTTGTTAATGGTGACATCACTGAGGAAAAAGTAAAAAAGCTTTGCTTTGGTCTGTCCCTTGATGGCAAAAAATTAAAACGAGCCAAGGTTAAAAAAGAAGAGGCACAGAAATTGCGCTTCGTTTTAATTGAAGGAAAAAAACGACAAATTCGGCGGATGTGCGAGCAGGTCGACCTTGAGGTGACCTCCTTAAAAAGAGTTCGGATCGGAAGATTGCGCTTAGGAAAACTCCCCCTTGGCAAGTGGCGTTTTTTAAAAGACTCGGAAAAAATTTTTTAGCCCTGACTCTGTTTAAGTATTTCCAATTCCCATTCTTCAAAGCCTGCTTGCTGTCTTAATTTTAGCGCCGGCTTATTTCCACGCTTATGTTTTTTTGCTAAGGCCTTTGTCATCCGATGAAAAAAAAGTTTCTCATCAATTGAAAACTGAGAACTAAAATGTCGAAACCAGCGGTTTCCAAATTCGACATGGCCGATTTCTTCTTCAACAATAAGTCCCACCGTTTGTTTGACCACAGGACTCTGCACCCCCTGGAGTCTTTTAAGAATGGAATCTCCTGCATCAAGGCCTGAGCCCTCAAGATACCGATGCACAATAAAGAGTCTTTGCAAAAGGGTATCCGATCGATCAACGGAATTCCAAAGCCCTAGATGCACGGGCCACTTTCCCCAGTGACCTCCCAGGCTTTCCAAGCTCTCTAAACATTTTTTGAGATGCTTGCCTTCCTGTAGCACAATTTCAGCCAATTCTTCGCGAAAATCCATTGGGGTCCAAGGAAATTCTATCAAAGTTCGTAAACCTAACTCCATGGCTTGAAGCTCAATATTCGCAAGATCGTGGAGGAGTTTTTGCTGCCCTAGAGGTGAGAGTCCCATTTTTGCTGGTAAGTTGTGCACGGATTGGACCAAAATATCTCGCCCAGGAAGAGCGGGAATCTGATTCTGATCGGGATCTGTAATAAGAGCCCCAATCTCTTCTTCAAGCCCCTTTAGTTTTAAAAAGATATTCTCCTCGGCTAGTACCATGGACCCATCTAAACCTGAGGGCCTTGTATGAAACAAGGATTATGTTGCATTTTGACAAAGGATTCAGGCTTTTCTGGACAGAATCAGTGGACAAATTTAGATTGTTAGTCTGTTGAGGAGTATCGTATGGGAAAAAGTTGGAAGAATCCTTTTAAAGAAGCCAATGCTCAGAAAAAAGGGGCTCAAATATCAAAACTGGCAAAAGAGATCTCTGTGGCCGCCAAATTAGGTGGTGGTGATCCTGAGGCCAATTCCCGTCTGCGCTTGGCCATCAACAGTGCCAAGGCCGAATCGGTCCCAAAAGACACCATTGAAAGAGCCATTAAAAAGGGTACGGGCGAGCTTGATGACGGTAAAACCATTGAAGAAGTGATGTATGAAGGCTACGCCCCTCACCAAGTCGGAGTGCTTGTGGAGTGCCAAACGGACAATCGCGCCAGAACCGCCCCCGATATTCGCTTCATTTTTAAAAAACATGACGGTCAAATGGGTGAGCAAGGCAGTGTGGCCTGGATGTTTGATCGCATTGGGCTCGTAGAGGGTGTTCCCCCTGAGGGCAAAGAGATTGATCCCGAAGAAGAAGCCATTGAAGCCGGAGCCAATGAGGTTGAAAAGTCTAATGACGACGAGCAAACTCTTTATTCCTTTTACACAGAAGCCGACGAAGTGGACGTTGTTCAAAAAGCTTTAACAGAGAGAGGCTGGGAAATTAAAACAGCCGAGCTCTCATACAAAGCAAAAAACAAAACCGCAGACCTTACCGAAGAGCAAGTCAAAGACGTCTATGAGTTTATGGATGCACTTGACGAAAACGACGACACCGCCCGGATTCACACCACCCTATAGCAGGGGAAGATCCTTCGCTCCGCTCAGGATGACAGTGGGCTCCTCTGGATGACAGTGGGCTTCTCTTGATGACAGTGGCTCCTCAGGATGACCTTGAGCTACTCATTTTAGTTTTGGGCTTGGATTTGAAAGGCTTGGGCGTAGAGCATGGTTTGCTTGATCATGGAAAGAAAACCATTGGCACGGCTGGGTGAGAGGGATTCTTTAAAGCCTAGCTCTTCAATAAAGTTGGGAGGAGTTGTCAGAACTTCTTTCGGAGGTAGGCCCGAGTAAGCCCTTAATAATAAGGAGACTAAGCCTTTAACGATCATGGCATCACTGTCGGCTTTTAGAATCATTCGCCCCTCCTCGTTGAGTGAAGCGTGCAACCACACTTGAGACTGACAGCCTTTAACTAGGAATTTTTCTTGATAAAGTTCCTCAGGAAGCTCGGGAAGCTCTTTTCCGATTTGAATGATCTTTTTATAGCGATCTTCCCAGCCACTAAGGCTCGAAAATTCTTCAACTATAGCCTGCTGTCTTTTTTCACCTTCTGTACTCATAGTGCCCTTTTGCTAACATAAGCTGAGTGTACTGGCCAGATAGATTTTCTGCTTGCGGTTGATTGGCCAGGAGAAGTCTTTGAGCTCTAGCATCCTTTTTAAGAAAATGGTGGGCCTGTCTATAAGTGGACTTGGCCTCATGCAATTGGGATATCTTGAAAAAAGAAGGTAGCTCTCCTTTAGGCCTCTCATCCATATAACCGCACCAAAGATTCCAGTCCTCAAGACTCCCCCCTTTGAATTCAAACCACAGCTTTAAAAGATTAGCCTCAAGCCTCATCTGCCAACTTTCTATTTGAGTGTAGATCTCTGAACCTAATTCGGAAGCGCAAAAGAAGGTAAAACACGTACTTGGACGATGAGACCAAATCCCACACCCCCCGTTCTGATCATAGAAGTGACAAAGGGTCTCTTTACTTATTCTATGGGAACGAGGGTGAAGGGCTCCCATAAGAGTGAGCTCCATTTCTTCAATGCGCGGGAACTTTTCAAGCTCCTCGCCTTTCTCTAACCAGGCTCCTATAGCAAAGGCCGACCAAAAAGGAGAAAACTGACAGCACTTTTTGTCCGGGGTGTACTTTTCCTTTCTTTTAAGAGGCCTTTTCACTTGGCAGTGAAAACAATCCACCGACGGCTCCTTAAGTGAAGGAGAATCTAAACAGAGGCGCTCATATAACCAATTCACAGAACTGGTCATAGCACGATCAGCCGCTGACCTGGAAGACCGTACTGGTGGCTAAAAAGCCCCCCCCAAAAAAAGTGACACTCAACGTCTCTGTTTTTGGCCTTTGACACCCGTCTCACAATGAAACGAGCTAATAATTCAGTGTTTTTAATGGTTTACAGAAAAAGCCTCAATTGGCACTTGGCCTTTTTATTGTACTTATAAAGGGTAACGAACAAACCCAAGGGGGGAACATGTTTAAGAAGATTCTAATGATTTCACTGTATTTAATGATCGGTTACCAAGCCAAGGCGAGCTATAACACTATGGCTAATAGCGCTGAGCACCAGCCAGCCTCTATTAAAGAAGCGGCTGCGAAAACCAAAAACATCTGCACCATCAATGCTGGTGACATCGGCAAATTGAAATACCGCGGGGCCACTTACGAGGAGGCTTTCTCTAGAGTGACCAACGAGTGCTTTCAACGACGCACCGATCTTTTCGTGAAAAACAGAAACCAACAGCCTGATCAAGATCGTCAGATCCTTTTTGCTGAGTCCTGCGTCAATAGCGTAAAATGTATCTAAAGAGCTGACTTGCTTTGCTCAAGTCAAAATAGTAAAAATAATCTCAAGGTCTCGCTTTAAAAAGTGGGACCTTTGATTTTCTGGGAGTTTTTTTATGATCAAAGCCCTACTTGGTTTTTTATTTGGAAAGCAAACCAATATCTTCAACCCTAAAGGTCGCGTTGAGCACGATCTGGGTAACAAAAAGTGGGAAGCCTGGAATAATAGACTCTCAGAAAACCCTCGCTACAACTGGAAAAAACACAGCGGCAAGACGCCTCAATCTAAAGAAAAAGAGTCGGCCGAGTCTCCTTCGGCTTAACTTCAATCCGAAAGTTTTTGTAACAGGACCTCTTTATTTTTAATACCCTCTAGTAATTGCAGTCTGTAAAGACGCTTAAGCTCTTTGGCGATCTGAGGACCTGGAGCGACACCAAACTGAATAAGATCCTCTCCATTAATTAGAATTTCAGGCAGCACTCCCTTTTGAAAGAAGCTTTCTGCTTTTTTGAGCTTTTCAAAAAAGTCCTCTTTGATCTTGCCTTGATGGAGTTGAGTGAAGACTTCTAAAGCTAGACGACCATTGGGTTTGGCCAGAAATATGGCCAAATCGACAGGAGCCACGTTTTGAATATTACGGAGTTGCGGCAACGACTGAAAGCAATAAATCATTTTCTGAATCATTTTCTTTGGAAGTTTCCAATGAAGTCCAAGCTCAGCTAACTTTTCTTTAGACTCCTGGCAGTGGACGAGAAACCAAAGAATCCAAAGGATTTCTTCGTCTTTGCCTCTATTGACGTCAAAAATCTTTTTATACTCTTCAGAGTTGTATTTCCAACTTCCAAATAAGGGAGACCATAAACCCAGATCATAGGTGCGTCCCATTCCACTGACAGCTTTCTCCGCTTTTAAAATCTTTTCCCATTCGTCACGGACGCGTTCCATGGAAACCTGATGGATCATGATACTGAATTTTCGAATCGCTTCACTGGTGTGCTGCTCAATGTGAAATCCTAATTGAGCATGAAAGCGTACCGCTCGTAAAATACGCAATTTATCTTCCTCAAAACGTTTTTCTGGAAGGCCTACCGTTCGAATGGTTTTTTTCATTACGTCGTTTTGTCCATTCACAAAGTCGATGATCTCTTTTTTGTCGATATCGTAAAAAAGAGCATTGATGGTAAAATCTCGTCTTTTGGCATCCTCTTCCATGGAGGAAAATTCGATGGACTCAGGCTTTCGGCCATCACGGTAAGGACCGTCTTTTCTGAAAGTCGCAACTTCAATATCTTGTCCCCCAACCAGCACGCGAGAAACTCCAAAGGCTTTCCCCACCATCACCGTCTTTTCAAACAGGGCCTCGACTTGCTCAGGTTTAGCGTCCGTGGCAATATCGATGTCGTTAGGCATTCGTTGTAATAGGAGATCCCTTACGGCTCCGCCGGCAATAAGAGACTGAAATCCCTCTTTGGAGAGTGTTTTGTGAATGGCTTCAATGGCTGGCCATTGAGGGTGATTGATAAATGGTGACACTCCCTATTAGAAACAAAAAAAAGGAGAACTGTCTATTCTTGATGAAGAAAGGCTAAAAAAATTGAAGGAGAGCTTTGAACTAAGCGCTCTGGCCCATATCCCTCTTGGACGCCCGCTCAGTCATGAGGCCTTTGATCAATGGCTTGATGAGGGCTTGCAGGCTGATATGGACTACCTTAAAGAAAGTCGTGAAGTTCGCAAAAACCCTAGTGAGCATTTTAAGCCCATGAAATCCGTACTTCTCGTCACTCAAGAGTACTATCCCATGCCTGAATCCGCTGGCCCTCCCCCTTTTAAATCCTTGCGAATGGCTCACTACGCTAGAGGAAAAGATTATCACTTCTGGTTTCGTGAGAAACTAAGCCAAATTGCCGGCAAACTTCAAAAGGACTCTCCTAATGAGAGCTTTCTCTGTTTTACCGATGCCGTTCCCTTTTTGGAAAGGGATTTTGGAGCACAGGCCGCTCTCGGATGGATTGGTAAAAACACCTGTCTTATTCATCCTAAAAAAGGCAGTCTCTTTTTTATTGGCGAAATTTTGACAACTCTTGAGGGCCCCAATGAAACCCCTCCCCCGCTTCATGATTTTTGTGGAAAGTGCAGAGCTTGTATCGACATCTGCCCAACCGAGGCCTTAGATGAGTCCCGTCGTTTGGATGCCAATAAGTGTCTGGCTTTTTGGAATATTGAATCTAAAAAAGTTCCTCCTCTTGAGATTCGCGAGAAAATGGAGGATTGGTTTTTTGGTTGCGATCTTTGTCAAACGGTCTGCCCATGGAATCTTAAACTTTTTAAGGACCAAAGCGATTTTGAACAAAGCTCAGGCACCAGAGAATCCCTTGTTGAAGAGCTAGGGTTTGTGTTGAGATCTTCGAACAAACAGCTTATGCGAACACTTAAAGAAACTCCTTTAAGTCGCGCAGGGGGTCGAGGTTTAAAACGTAACGCTCTAATAGTCATCGCCAATAAAAAGCTGCAGGAATTGAAAACCGATGTCAGCAATTTTGAAGATCATCCTCAATTAGGGGAACTCGCCCGATGGACACTCACACAGATTGTGTAAACACATTCACAAATCCGTCTTCCTACTGAGAAGAATTCCATCATCCACCATTATATGATGAGTCGTTTTTGAGGGCCTTGAACTCAAGCTTAAGTGCCCGTTATAGTGAAAGACAAATGATAATTATAAATCGAAAGGAGGCCTTGAATGGCTATCGAACTACCGGAACTCCCTTATTCCAAAGACGCATTGGCACCTCATATTTCTGCCGAAACTCTTGATTACCACTATGGAAAGCACCATGCCGGTTACGTAAAAAAATTAAACAACGCAATCGAAGGTACTCCCATGGCGGAGAAGTCTCTTGAAGAGATCGTAAAAAATTCTGACGGTGGAACTTTTAATAATGCCGCTCAAGTTTGGAATCACACGTTTTACTGGAACTCATTAAGCCCCGATGGTGGTGGAGAGCCTTCAGGTGCCATTGCTGAGGCGATCAAAAAGCAATTCGGATCTTTTGATGATTTTAAAGATAAGTTCACGGAAGCGGCCACAACACTTTTTGGAAGCGGTTGGGTTTGGTTGATCAAAAATGACGATGGTTCTTTAGAGATCTCTAAGATGTCCAACGCTGGCACTCCTCTCGCAGAGGGGAAAACAGCTGTTCTCACATGTGATGTTTGGGAGCATGCTTTTTATATCGATTATAGAAACGCAAAGCCTGATTATATGAAGGCCTTCTGGAACTTGGTAAACTGGGATTTTGCCAATAAAAACTTAGGTTAGTCTTTTGAGTTGGTCGAATTCTTTTCTGCCAGCCGACGACAAACTTTTTTTTAAGTCCACGAAAACGGGAGATCCACGAATGGGTGAGATCTCCCTTTCTTTTTCTATGGACCAATTAAAAAAAGACAGTTTTGTGCTTGCAGGCTACAGTGATGATGAAGGCATTGGTCTTAACCAAGGACGCCAAGGAGCCAAAGACGCCCCTGACGCCATCCGCAGTCGTTTTTATAAAACCACTCGTGGAGAATTTCATAAACCTGATTTCAAGCTTTTAGACCTTGGAAATATTGACCCTAGTCTTGCACTCAAAGAAAAACACGAAGCGGGAAAAAAAGCAGCCTCCGAAGTTATAAAAAAACAAGGACGTTGGATTGGCTTAGGTGGAGGCCATGACTTTGGATACCCCGATGGAGCTGGCTTTCTACTGGCCAACAAGGATTCTCAAAAAAAGCCTTTGATCATAAATTTTGATGCCCATTTGGACGTACGCCCCACAGATCAGGGTTTATCAAGTGGCACCCCTTTTTACCGCCTCCTCACTGATTCCGAGCTTCCCCCTTTTGACTTCGTTGAAGTGGGAATTCAAAGACAGTGCAACTCCTTAGAGCACATTGAGTGGGCTCAAGAAAAAGGTGTCGAAATTATTTTTATGGAAGATATTCTCATGAGTGGAGAATCTACCTTTAAATATCTGGCTGGTTATTTTGCCGAAACTCTTGTGTCTTCACGTCCCACTTTTGTAAGTGTGGACATTGATTGTTTCTCTAGTGCTTATGCCATGGGATGCTCCCAGGCCTGGCCCACGGGATTTATCCCTCATGACCTTTTGCCATTTTTCACTCTGCTCTACTCCCGCCTTAACGTTCAGGCTTTAGGAATTTATGAAGTGTCTCCAAGGCTTGATCAAGATGAGCAAACCGTGAAACTCGCCAGTCAAATTATCCATCAATTCACCGGAGTGATTGGTTCATGAGACTTATTAGTTTTGGAAGTGATAATCACTCAGGTGTTCATCCTCTGTTACTCAAAGAAATGGTTGAGGTGAATAGTGGCTTTGCCCCCAGCTACGAGCAGGACCCCTGGTCCAATGAATTAAGAGACCATTTGAAAGTGATGTTCAAGGCCACTGAAGTCGCCATGGTCTTCAATGGTACAGCGGCCAACGTTTTATGTATGCAACTGGCCCTAGAGTCCTATCAAGCCGTGCTTTGCTCCGACGTGGCCCACCTCACTATGGATGAATGTGGCGCACCGGAAAAAATCGCGGGAATCAAACTCTATCCCTTGAAAAGTCATCAGGGAAAAATTAGTCCTGAGCAAATTAAAGAGGCTCTGGTCCGCAGGGGGGATCAACACCACTCTCAGATCAAGATGGTGTCCGTGACTCAACCCACCGAATACGGCACGGTTTATTCCAAGGAAGAGATAAGACAAATCAAGAAGGTCTGCCGAGAAAATGATCTCTATTTACATATCGATGGCGCAAGACTTGCTAATGCAGCTCTAAGTTTAGACTGCCCTCTTGGTGAGGTGACTGAAGAGGCCGACGTGCTTTCTTTTGGGGGAGCGAAAAATGGACTGATGATGGGTGAATTTGTCATCAACCGTAATAGTCAGCTCAAATCAGGGCTTAAATTCTTTCGCAAACAAAGTTTACAGCTTCCTTCAAAGACCCGTTTTCTTTCAGCCCCCTTTCTGAAATACCTTAAAGATGATCTTTGGATTGACATAGCCAGACAAGAAAACCGCATGGCCCAGAGATTACGCCAGGGCCTAGAAACGATCGAAGGGGTTGAAATCACTCAGCCCACCGAAGCAAATGCCGTCTTTTGCAAACTTCCCAAAGATGTCGTAAAAAAACTACGTAAAGAGTTCTTTTTTTATGTCTGGGACGAGAAGAGTTTTGAAGTTCGATTGATGACCAGTTTTTCGACCACCAGCGAGCATGTGGACGCATTTCTTGAGGCCATAAAAAAAGCTTTTTCCTAACAAAGGAGAACCCCGTGAGCACTTACCCACCCATTCATTACTCTGATTATCTCCAGGTGGATGAACTGACTAATCTTCAAAAGCCTCGCAGCGAGCAGTATGGAGATATGGCTCATGACGAAATGCTGTTTATCGTCATCCACCAAACCTATGAGTTATGGTTTAAGCAAATTCTCTTTGAACTCGATTCTGCTATGAAAATTTTCAACCAAGCCAAGATCCAAGATCGCGATATGCTCACCATCAATTCGCGCCTTGAGAGAATCATTGAGATTCAAAAAATAATGATCGGCCAAGTGGACGTCTTAGAAACTATGACTCCCATGGATTTCCTCGAATTCCGTGACTATCTTTACCCTGCCTCTGGATTTCAGAGCACACAATTTCGTTTGATTGAAAACAAACTCGGTATCGATAAGCGTCTGACTTATAATAAGCAGGACTACAAAGAATCACTAAAAGACGACGACAAAAGCAAAGCAAAAAGCTCTGAAGAGGAAGCATCTTTTTTTGTTTTACTTGAAAAGTGGCTTGAGAGAACGCCTTTCCTTTCCCAGAAAAACTTTAACTTCTGGCTAACCTACCGCAAAGCCGTTGAAGAGCGCATAACTCAAAATAGAGAGAACTTAAAGCTTTCTGAGATAGATGAGGAAACCCGTAAAAAACACGAAAAAGGCATTGAGATGATGGAAAAAAGCTTCCATTCTCTTTTTGATAAAGAAACCTACGCCTCTTTAAAAAAAGAGGGCTTGTGGAGACTCTCCCATGACGCTCTCTGTGCCGCTTTATTCATCTACCTTTACCGAGATGAGCCAGCCTTACAACTCCCCTTTAATGTTATGCAAAGCCTGCAAACCATTGACGAAAATTTCACTCAATGGAGATACCGTCATGCTCTTATGGTTCATAGAATGATTGGCATTAAAATGGGCACCGGTGGCTCTAGTGGGCATAAGTATCTGATGGCCGCAAGTGACAAGCACAAGGTCTTTAAAGATCTCAATAACTTGGCTACCTTTTTTATTCCAAAATCAGCACTTCCTAAACTTCCAAAAGAAATTTTGGACCAGCTGGCCTTTAACTACAACCCATAATGAGACTCTGTGTATACAGCAGGACTTCGCTCAGGGTCGTCCTGAGCGCGGCGACCAGTCATCCTGAGCGTAGCGACCAGTCATCCTGAGCGTAGCGAAGGATCTTAGGTCTTTCGCTACGCTCAAGACGACAAAGCGGAGGCATGAGCCTTCACCACAGACTGTCGTAGAAAATAGTCCCAATCGATAGGAAGTTTCCCGCACGGGGGTCGGCATTTTCGGTCTTCCCTCGGGAGAAGCCCACACTCATTGTAAAATACCACTGTGGATTAAGCTGGAAACCAGCTGAGGGTGTTAATGTCTGAACACTCGAAGAATCAAACTCATTCTCTACGTGAGAGTAGTCCAGCGTGAAATCCCACCTCTCTCTAAAATATTTCACATAAGCAAAGGCAATAAAGTCTGCAAAGGTTGAACCATAGTTAATGGTATCTAGAGAGTAGCCAAGATTTTGAGCGATTGGATAATTAAAAAAGTCAAAACGCAAAGAGTACTGGTACTGCTGATAACTAAGTCCAAATTGAAATTTTTTATAATCAAGCCCTAGTTGTAACCGCCACCAGAGGTTCTCATCAATCACGTAGTCCTTTTCTGATCGAAAAAGCTGAGCGGATCGATCCGTCAGTTTGGTTTGAATGTTTCTATAGCCTATATTTAATTCGTAGTTAAATGGGCCCACAAAATTTCTTACAAAGACTGTGGGATTGGTAATCCTCATCTGGTCTGAGACCTCAATATACTGATAATCAAAGCCAAAAATCCAGTCCCTCAAAGGGTTCGACTGCACGCCCACGTAAGCCCCTCGATTTTGCCCAGTTTCCTCATCAGTGAAGTTCAGATGAGAATGAAAAAATCCACCTGAGAAAATAGCATTGCCGGGTGTGGCGAGAGTCATATCCAGACTGGAACTCCGGTTTTTATCATTGTCGAAGCTTTGAGTAATGCCAACAGAAGACGGCAGAGCCAGGTCGGCATGAGCGCCAGTGACAAAAAAAAGAAAAAGAAAAATAAAAACAATGGGCATTACTGGCGACGGTCCCTGATTCTTTGGCGTAAACGACGACGCTGGGCTGGATTGAGTCTTTGCCACTGTTGGTAACGTCTTTGTAATCTTGTTTTCTGCCGATCGTTGTAGTCTCTATAGCGCCTACGGTTGAGCCTGAGTCTGCGTCTCTGTTCTGGTTTCATCCGCTTCCATCGACCGATATTGCGGCGCAGACGCTTGCGCCTCTGAGGACTCATTTCCCTAAAACGGCGATAAGCCGCGATGATTTTTTTTCTTTTCTCTGAGGACATGGATTTTAATTTTTCCCACCGCTCTTTCACCATGGCTTTTTGGGAATCAGAGAGTTCATCCCATCGAGACTGATCTTGGCCAAGAGCATTTTTACCCACGAGAAGTAAAAGAGCCTGCAAGGTGGCCGCTTCCATAAACTTTTGCAATACCTCTCTACGATTCATCTTCAAACTCCTCAAACTCTTTAAAATCTTCATTGGTCTCTTTGACTTCCGAACCGTCAAGTTCTGAAAGATTCTCGATCGTGTCCCAATCTTCCTCACTTTCGAGAACATCCATGTTCATGAGAAGGTCGAGATACTTCAACATTTTAGGATCAGGCTGATCAGCTTTCTTCTCGGCCATCCCACTCCTCTAGGACATCTAAGTCCTTATAAAAGTCCAATTTCTCAATCATTTCTTCATCGTATTGATCGATTTCCTCTTCACTCAGAGAGGCCAATTCTTTTAGGTAATCCTCTTTAGGCTCATCAGCCGCTAGGGGTGGTAGATCGCCATCTTCACTCCCCTCTTCCTGTTGATTAAAAAAGAAAATAAGGGCCGCAAGACCGGGAACAAGGGCTAAGAGCCAATTCCATGAAAAAGCAGAGGAAGTGCTCTTCTGGTCCATCTCCTGGCGAACACGCGCCAAGGTTTTGTGACGAAGCTCTTCTCTCACCTTCTCTTTTACAATGTCGTCCCAATCATTTTTTGCCATATTACCGACTCAACATTTCTTTTAAATTCTGCCGACTTCTAAAAAGAAGAGATTTAATGGAGGAAACAGAGACTTCCATCTCTTTTGCTATGTCTTCGTAACTTTTATCCTCTGTCATCCAAATCACCAAAGCCACTCTTTGGTTTTCCGGCAACTCTTTAATACATTCTTTCACTCGGTCGCGATCTTCTTCGATGCTTATCAAGTCCAAGATGCTTTGCTGATCCACATCTTCGACTTCATAATCCTCGATATCTTCGGCGCGCCTCACTTTTTGTTTTCTAAAAAACGAAAAACAGGCATTTCTCGTTATCTGTAGAAGCCAGGCCTTAAACTGCCCCTTTGAAGAGTATTTGTCTGAGTTTCGGATGACTTTTACCCATACTTCTTGGCTAATGTCTTCGGCTTGCTCTCGGTCTTTTAATAGTTTTATGCAGTAACCAAAAACTAAATCACCGTAACGGTTAAAGAGTTCGCTAAAAGCTCTTTCATCACCTTTCGCCGCTTTTTTTAAACACTGATCATCGCTCAAAGCTGAGAGACTTTGTCCTTTCTGGTCCGCCTCAAAAAAAGCCAAAAGCCACTTCCAAGAAAGATGAGGAAAGGGAATAAATCCCTCTCCTTGATAAAAACTATTCACAGTAAGTGAACTGAACATTTTGAATGTCTCCGTTACTTCTTTCTAAAGTGGCTTGTCCACAGGACTGAAATTCCACTTGTGCTGTCCCCTCAAGACTCCCAGTATACTCAACCGATAGGCTTCCCGAAACAGGATGACAACATGAGCTAGACCAGCGTAAATCTTGGGCGCTATACGTGGCCACAAATTCCGCTAGGTTATGAATCACCTCAATCTGACCATTATTGACCTGCCTTTGTCCTCTCGCTAAGCCGCCAGAAATTTCTAAGGCTGAAATCGTGCGAATGCTCTTATTTCTTAAAACACGGCCGTTGCGGGTAAAAATCTTGTTCTTTCCTAAAATATCTAAACTGTGCCCAGAAGAGGTTTTCGTCAAAAGAGCCCCTCCACCGATGATTTCCCCGCGGTAGTCTTCTTGATCTTGACTGGTTACACTCAATTGACCGCCCCTCGGCCCCACTAATTCATATTGATAAGTTCGAGCCACATCATCTCCTGTCTGATCCATAGAACAATCGTTTTGAGAGTAATCAAGATTGATCTCTCCACTAGCCAGCACCTGCCCTCGAAACATAGAGCAGTCAGAAAACTGAGAGTTCTTAATTCCACTGCTGCAAGCTTTAAACACAGGCCTGATACAACCAGCGGCATAAGCTTTAGGAAATAATATTTCCTCTAAAGTTTCCAGGCTGTTTTGGGGAGTTGCCTTGGCGTAGGATTCTCCAGCTTGGTCATCGATCATGGCTCCCATAGTGGTAACGGCATCCTCAAGAGAAGAAGATAAATCCTCATCGGCTCCTGGAGTGCCAAGGTTTTCTTTACCGCGACAGTTGATAATTAAAAGACTCATTAAAGCGAATAAAAATAGGTTCCTCATGGATTCTCCTTTGTTCATAGAGACAACGTATGAGCCTTAAGAGAGTTGCGGGATTTTATCAATTATATATAAAGCTATGATTTTATTGAGATTTTTCGTCTTCTATCAGTATCGCGCGCACGGGCGAGGCGTCAGCATGTCTTAATTTGAGAGGCAAAGCGACAAGCGAATAGAGGCCTTCGGAAACCTCATTGAGGACAATACCTTCAAGTATCGCCATATTTTTCTCGTGAATCGTTTTATGAGAGGGAAGATCCTTGCTATCAATGGGGTCTACTGAAGGCGTGTCGATACCCACCAGAATAACATTTTGCTGATGTAAAAACTCAACGAGCTCTTTTGATAGAGAACAAAAATCATCATTCCATTGATCCGGGTCAGGAAAACTCCCCGTTTTAAATAGAACTCTAGGGGCCTCAACCGCCTGCCCCTTGAGGTCCTCAGGCTTTATTCTTTCTCCGGGTTCTGTTTCCACTGCAATAACTTGGCAGGGACCTAAATAGTAATGAAGGGAGCGCTCGGATATCCCCTCACTCTCCCGGGCGTAATGATTAGGAGCATCGGTGTGGGCTCCTAAATGAAGAGTTGTTGTGATTTTCGAAAGTCCAAGATGATCGCCCTTATCCGTATCCATAAGGACGTCTCTTTGAAAAGGAGTGTCCCCGGGCCATACAGAAAGTCCCGAATGGATCTCCGGGCTGATATCAAAAATTCTCACCTTAGAGTTCATCCTTAACAAATTGATAAACTTCATCGACGTGACCATTGACGCGTACTTTACGCCACTCTTTCACAAGTTTTCCTTTATCATCAATAACGAAGGTACTTCTCTCGATACCACGAACTTTTTTGCCATACATATTCTTCATTTTAATAACATCAAAAAGTTTGCAGAGTTCTTCATCTTCATCACTGATTAATTCGAAAGGAAAGTCGTACTTCTCTTTGAATTTTTCATGGGACTTCAGTGAATCTCTTGAGACACCAAAGATTTCTGTATTTTCTTTTTTAAACTTTTTATAAAGGTCTCTAAAGGCCTCGCCCTCTTTTGTGCAACCCGAGGTGCTATCTTTTGGATAAAAATAGATCACTAAATTTTTGCCCTTCCATTTAGTTAACTGCATTGTGGTCTCACTGGTTGCCGGTAATTTGAAAGCCGGAACTTTTTTTCCAACAGTGACCTTTTTTTCGGCCATAAAATCCTCCTCTTGAAGACCTCGTTTATACCCTTTATTTGAAGCTTCTTGTATTCCGTGGTTGACGGGGTGCTTCTTTCTTCGCTAACACCTTAACCATGACAACAAGAGAGCCTAAGAAGTACGAAATTCCCGAGGATTTGAGTCTTTGGATAGAAAAGCAGATCAACACTTTAGGAATGAGTCTCGAGCAACCTAAAAAACTAGCCAAGGCGGTGCTTGAGGTCTCTGACCACTTCAAGAGTTCTGATTCCAAAACTCCCTGGAATTCAAAAGCCCACACCGCGGCCTACTTGGCTTATTTCTTCCCTCTCAATTACATCCGTAACCTCAAGGTTTTGGATGAAGCCAAAGCCTTTGGTTTTTTTGAAGGCATCGATGAGGTGATTGATTTTGGCTGTGGCCCTGGAACGGGGACTCGTGCACTGATCGATCAGACTGAGATTAAGAGTTTTACTGGCATTGATGAGGAAAGAAATCTCTCTCCCCTTTATTTAAGTCATCAAACAAAGCGAGAGCTTTTTTACAAAATGCAGGCTCCAAGAAAGATCTCTAAAAATTCTCTTTTGTTTGCCTCCTACGTTCTCAATGAAATGATTGAGCTGCCTTCCTGGTGTTTAAATTTTGAAAAAATAATCTTACTGGAACCTTCCACTCATCAAGCTTTTCCAAAATTTCTGACTCTTAGAGATCGACTCATTGAGGAGGGCTACCAGATCCTCGCCCCCTGCCCCCATCATTTAGGGTGTCCATTGAGTGAGAATAAAAAAGACTGGTGTCATGACCGGGTTCACTGGGTCCAGCCCTCCTGGTTTGAAAAACTTTCCTCACACCTGCCGATTCGCAATAAAACTCTGACATTCACCTATCTAATCGCCCAAAAAACATCCCAAACCAAAAACACCTATCAGCGTATTGTCAGTGATGCCCTGGTTGAAAAGGGCAAAACACGCTGGCTCCTCTGTCAGGATGAAAATAAAACGTATTTGAGCTTCCTTAAACGCCAAGGAGAGCCCCCAGCGCTCTTCCGAGGCGATCGCATCCAGCTCGAAAAAACTGATGCCAAAGGGCAAGAAAGACGTTTTCAACGAGAGGATCTCAAAATTCTTTCTGAAAACTGACTTCTCTTCGTCTTCTCTAGCCCTATAAGTCTTTCTCAAGCCTCATTGAAAGCTTTATACAAGGTCGTTGAATGGTTTTGAATTCTCTCGCATTTTTTTACAATGCAGTCTCTTGAGAGGAAAACTATGAGCTCTAAAATTCTTATATTCGCTGTACTATTTTGCCTTACTCCATTGCTAGCTGCCCAAGAGGGAGGAGAGCCCGTGGTGATTGAGGAGTCTCCTGACTATTACCAAGAGTGTCTCAAAAACCCCAGCGCTTACGACGATAACTCCGCTAGCAAGGTTTTTGAGGCAGTCTGTACCAGCCACTATTACTTTGCCATGGATGATCAAGGCGACTTTCCCGATCCTATCATCAAAGATATTGTATTAAGATCCAATCGCTCCATCTGTGACCGTGAACTTTATGGTGCACAAATGACCTATCTCCCTGATTTCGATGCTTTCCAGAGACCAGAAATTTTTCAGAAAAAGACCGCCGAACAAGAGGTTGTGATTATTGAACAACCAACTCTGGAGGATAAAAGGCTTTGGTTACTAGTAACCGATGGTCTTCCTCAACAATCTATCAATCACACAAGTGTTGCGGAGTTGATTGTTGATCCTAACCTGCAAGGAACCTTTATCGTTGGCACCAATTCTACACAGGGGCAGCGCCGCCTTGAATGTGAATTAAGAGCGAACTAGGACGCTTTCGTATTAGGCAGGCATGATTTCCTCAATGAAAGCAAACTTTTCTAAAGGTTTTGTTTTCTATTTCGATGCGCACTTTCGTTGTCTCGCCGATTGCTGCGAAGAGTGTGATGAGAAATAACATACAGGTTAAAACTTTCAAAAATCGGGGACTTTACCCAGGCTTGAACAGGATAAGTTATGTTTACGTTTTTTTTGGCTGAATCAAACAAATGAATTGGTATCGAATCGATCTTTAAACTCTTTGAATTTATTTAGTTTTACTATCAAGTCCTTAAATGCCACTGGGCTGTGGCCCTCATGATACTCGACTCCGTTCTGCATCCATTTTAAAAATAGATATTTGTTAAGGTTCTTGAGCTTGAATACGAGAACTTGTCCATCTAACCTACGTTTCTCGATGTAAATCGTACTGATTTCGCTCCACGGTATGAAATATGTTTTCGTGTTGAAGCCCCTGCGCCACACCCCATTTTTTCCAACACGAAGCTCGACTATTTTTGAGGATTTGGAAAAAGCTGTCTTGCAGGTGTAAAAAACGATCAATGCTAACATAGGAACGCCAACAAATTTAACGAACCAGTACACAACAATACCTCTGAAAAGTCCCGATTGGTGTGGCCCATGAGGAACAATCCAAGTATGATAAAATAAAAAAATAAATAATATTGAGAATAAAATTCCAGCAGCAAGAAATCCAATTTTTGATCTATAAAAGAAAAGGCTTACGTTAGTATCTTTATTCACTTTTCCACCTACCAAAGAATAATTCGTAGTCTAGCTTATTACTAACTATCAGGAAAGACCTGTCAATGAGACTTCACTAGTACTCAGAGTTTTCGAGTAGACGGGGTGCGGATTATTATCTACATGATTTTCTTGACAGTTAGTTCCGACAAAAGTTCTGTCACCCTATTGAAAAAAAGGTTTGTAAGTCATGGGCTTATTTTCAAATAGTCACTAGTGCGTTCTTTCGCAGGAAGATTCTTCGCTTCGCTCAGAATGACAGTATTGCCCAGAATGACAGTATCGCTCTTTCTTAGATGCAAAATTTTTTACACTTGTGTGTACTCAAGACTTTGCGGATTAATACCCGTGCTGTCTTTTCTTTTCTTGATTTGAATGGCGACAAGTCCCGCTCCGGCGAGTACTAACAGAGCCAAAGCTCCCACTGTGAGAAGCGAATTGTCTTGAGCTTGTTGAACTTGTGCCACCGGTGCTGGCCCGGGAGTTTCCTCTAAGCCTTCTTCTGGGAAGGGCTCAATATCCGGAACTGGTTCGGGTTCAGGCATGGCGATCTGGGCTTCCGGTAAAGGAGGCTCCGGCGGAAGACTTCCGCCGTCAGAGAAAGGATCTTCGACAGCCCCCACTCCACCCTCCATTGTGGGCTCATCATCAAGAGTGCCTGTTTCATCTCCCACCATTTTGGGATCCACATCGGCCACTTCCATTGTGGGAATTTGTTCATTGCCTGTCCAATATTTGAGTTGAAGACCGGCTGGTAGAATTGTTTTTGAATCCACTTGCGGGTTAATCGCCCATATCTCTTTCCAACCATCAGCAAAGCCTAAAAGCTTAGAACCCAGACGTCTCATATTGTCGTCTTTTTCAGTGGTGTAGTACTGCGGAGGTAAACCAATATCGGAGTAATAAATCTTTAAAGCACTGCGATCATCGGGACGATTGGGAGAGTTGTAATAAACTTTGTCACCCGGATCGATTCCTTTATTTAGATGGGGATTATCTGAAAGAAGTTCTTTGGTCCGATCATCTCTATAAATTTTGTCGGAGATCACTCCCATATCATCACCGGGTCTTGCGATATAAACCGCATTGATCAATCTTTCATTTCTAAAAAAGGGATCGGTTTTTATTTTGACCACAGGAATCCAATTGGGTTCCTCAGGCTCTAATTCATCATCAGGGATAATGGGGTCAGCCATTCCCAAATCTTCATTGGGTACTTCGGGCCCGTTATCCGGTTCAGCCACAGAAATTTCCTGTGTTTCACTGGTAATAAGGGGTTGCCCTGGAGGCGGAATGGGTGAAGCACCTGGATCGGTGAAGTCGCCCCCTACTACAGGGCCGCCTGCCATGCCAGTATCTCCCGGCGGAGGATTGCCTTGTCCCATAATCTCTTCAGGAAATTGCGGTTGAGCATTTTCAGCCACGGGGTAATCCCCTTCTCCGTTGATCTCTTTGGCGAGTGCTTCCTCGTTTTCAGCAAACTTGTCACCACCACCTTCCATATCCTCAAATTCAGCGAACTCATCTTGTTCAAATTCAGAAAACTCGGAGTCACCACCACTTTCAAACTCTGAAAAATCGCCCTCTTCAAATTCGGCAAACTCATCTCCGCCGCCATCAAACTCTTCATCAAGACCAGCGAACTCCTCACCTTCCATCTCGAAGTCCTCGAAGCCTTCTCCTTCAAGATCCCCCTCAAGTTCACTTTCTGCGAACTCCTCAGAATCACCTCCAAAGCCTCCTTCGAACTCCCCTTCAAAATCTCCGTCCTCCATAACAACATCTTCAAGGTCTGAATCAGAAAGGTCGGAGAGGTCATCAAGATCTCCCATGTCTCCGCTTTCCACTCCTCCTAAATCATCGAGCTCGTCTTCGAGTACCGAAGTGTCGTCCTCGCTGGAAGTGCATTGAATAGAAGTGAGCGGCAGAGTTGCGCTTAAGAGAATAACGAACAAAAATGAAAACTTGCGATTTTTAAACATAGGTCATTTTATCTATATAATGAAAACAACTCATCCCCTAATTAGGAGGTCTAGACCTTATGCCAGACAAAGGGCCTGCTAATTTCGTTAAGAAAGAATGCGGCTCTCCAGCTTTAGGATGAAAGGCTTAGAGTTTTAGGGTTTGAAAAAAATCTTCAACCGCTTGAAAAGCCGTTTGCTTTCCTGAGCTGACTTTTGTTTTTAAGTCCTCGAATTTTTTTTGATTCTCTGAGTGCGAGAAAATACGTTGTTTGAGTTGGGCACTGACAAGAGATTCAAACCAATGCTCTGAGAAATGGGAAGCATCTTGTGTCTTGTTTTTTTGAAAAATGTTTTCGTATTCTTTTTTAACCTCTTCTAAGCCCTGATCTTTTAAAGCACTACAGGGAAGAATTTTAACAGGCCCTGTTCCCATAATTTTTAAGGCTCCTAAGAGCTGCTGTCTTGTTGCATTAACAATCTCCGGATCGCGATCCGCTTTGTTGACCACGATCAAATCGACGTATTCTAGAATTCCCTTTTTGATACCCTGCAATTCATCACCCGCTCCAGGGAGTGCTAACAGGGTGAAAATTTCAACCATTTGAGCCAATTCCACCTCGGACTGCCCCACGCCCACAGACTCAATTAAAATCCATTGATACCCAGCCGCTCCACAGAGCTGTATCACTCCATGAAGACTACTGGTCACACCACCAAGATGCCCTCTTGTCGGTGAGGGCCGAACAAAGGCTCTCTCGTGTCGGCTGAGATTTTCCATGCGAGTTTTATCTCCCAGAATGCTCCCTCCTGAGATGCGACTGGAAGGGTCGATGGCAAGAACAGCCACAGAATCGCCTTGCGCTATAAATTTCATTCCCAATTTTTCAATAAAGGTACTTTTCCCTACACCGGGTGGCCCAGAAAAACCCAGGCGACGAAATGTATTTTTGTGATCTCTTGTTTTTTCTAAAAGTTCTTTGGCTTTTGGCCAATCCTCAAGGCGCTGACTTTCCATTAAGGTAATTCCTCGAGCTAAAGCGGTATTTTGACCTTTTAGAATGTCTTTTGCCAGTTGATCGATATTCAAGAGCTCTGACCTTTTTCAATCAGATCAATAAGGTCTATTACTGCATCGGCAATCACAGTGCCTGGACCAAAAATCGCAGCCGCTCCACGCTTTTTTAGTTCTTCATAGTCCTGAGGTGGAATAACTCCCCCCACAACGATGAGCATATCGTCCCGATCCATATTGGCTAACTCTTTTTTGACCGCCGGCACAAGTCTTAAGTGACCGGCCGCTAAACTCGACATACCAAGAATATGAACATCATTTTCGACGGCTTGCTTGGCTGACTCTTCGGGTGTTTGAAACAAAGGACCAATATCCACATCAAACCCAAGATCGGCAAAAGCTGTGGCCACCACTTTTTGTCCGCGATCATGGCCATCTTGACCCATTTTGGCTAAAAGAATTCGAGGTGGTCTTCCTTCTTTTTTAGTAAAGTTCGCAACTCTCTCTTTGGCTTTTTGGAAATTTTTAATTTCACCACTCATCTCGGATTGATAAACTCCTGTTAGACCTTGGATGTTTGCCTGATGACGACCAAAAACTTTTTCCATCGCCATACTCATCTCACCCAGTGTGGCTTGATGTCTGGCACATTCCACACAGGCTTTCAAAAGATTGTCCCCATTCTCGGCGGCTTTCGTCAATGCTTGCAGGGATTTTTCAACAGCTATCTTGTCACGACCTGCTTTGAGCTCTTCGAGTTGCTTGAGCTGACTGGCTAAGACTTTATCGTTGTCGACTTTCAGCACAGGAATTTCTTCATCTTCCTGAAGAGCAAGGACATTCACTCCCACAACAGCTTGTTTGCCAGAATCAATACGCGCTTGAGTGCGAGCGGCCGCTTCTTCAATCTTTAATTTTGGTAAGCCTTGTTCGATGGCCTTAGCCATACCGCCAAGCTCTTCCACTTCGGCCATATGTTTTTTGGCTTTTTCATATATGTCCATGGTGAGACCTTCGATAAAATAACTGCCTCCCCACGGATCGACGGTATCTGTTAAGCCACATTCATTTTGTAAAAACAGTTGCGTGTTTCTGGCAATTCGAGCACTAAAATCCGTCGGCAGAGCCAGAGCTTCATCCAAAGAATTGGTGTGAAGTGACTGGGTCCCACCGTAAGTGGCCGCCATCGCTTCAATACAAGTTCTGGTGACATTATTAAAAACGTCTTTAGCTGTAAGACTCCACCCTGAAGTTTGGCAATGTGTGCGCAAACAGGTGGACTTGGAATTTTGTGGTTTAAACTCTTGCATCAGTTCAGCCCACAGCATACGGGCGGCCCGCAATTTTGCCACCTCCACATAAAAATTCATCCCTATAGCAAAGAAAAAAGACAGCCTTGGTGCAAAGTCATCCACATTGAGGCCCGAGGCCACGCCTGTTCGAACGTACTCAATTCCGTCAGCCAAAGTGTAAGCCAATTCCAGATCGGGGGTCGCTCCCGCTTCTTGCATATGATAGCCCGAAATACTGATGCTATTAAATTTGGGCATATGTTCTGAGGTATAGGCAAAGATATCCGAGATGATCCGCATGGAAGGTTGAGGCGGATATATGTATGTGTTTCGAACCATGAACTCTTTTAAAATATCATTTTGTATGGTCCCAGAAAGCTCCTCTTGTTTCACTCCCTGCTCTTCGGCTGCCACAATATACAAAGCCAGTACGGGAAGAACGGCCCCATTCATGGTCATGGAAACACTCATCTTATCAAGGGGAATCCCAGAGAAAAGCGTGCGCATGTCGATGATTGAATCCACGGCCACTCCGGCCATGCCGACATCGGCCATCACTCTTGGATGATCAGAGTCATATCCACGGTGGGTCGCTAAATCAAAGGCGACCGATAAACCCTTTTGGCCAGCGGCTAAATTGCGTCGATAAAAAGCGTTACTCTCTTTTGCCGTTGAAAATCCCGCGTACTGACGAATCGTCCAAGGACGTCCTGTGTACATAGAACCATAAGGCCCTTTGAGATAAGGAAACTCCCCAGCGACAGTGTCCACATAGGGATTGCGATTGCGATCCTCGCGAGTGTAATTTTCTTTCCACAAAAAACCCTCCGGAGTTTCCCAAGTGTTTTCAGAGGTACTTTTTTCTTTTTGAGAATCACTTTTCCAAGAGATCTTTTGAAAGCTATTGGTTTTCATAGGGAATCCTCCAGTTGCCTGAATACGAATTGGAAAAATTCATCAACAGGTTGTTTTGGATTTAAGCAGTAAGAAAAAGGTTCCACTCTTTTTTCTCCACCCCAGACGAGATGGGGGTGAAGTTTTTCAGGGGTGTCTTTAAAAACTTTTTTAACGAATTCTCCCTCTGGATCACCAGCGAGCACAACAACGAAAGGTTCCTCACCGAGATTTTCTAGTTTCACCTCTTTGATCCCAAGGGCAGCCAGTCCGAAAAACTCACTCACTGCACTCCATTTTTTGGCCATCACTTGTGACGACTCTACCAACACAGGAATCTCGCAACTATCGGCCTGTTTGGCATTCCACTCATCCCCTTTGAATTGCCATTTCTCAAAACTGTTCACTAAGCTATGGGGAACATAGCGCTCGACCTGACAAAGATTTTCCGCCGAGTCGAGGTTCATCCATGTGGCCCACCAATTCTCAAGACTGACTTTTTCATCTTTTTCAACCAGGGGATATTCTTTGTTGAGTGATTTTTTAAGAACGTACTGATTGACTCCGGTCATCTTTTTTTCACGGGTTAAAAACTTTTGAGTTTGGATTTTTTGATGTTCCTGAATTTGACTATGGAGCCAGCCCGAACGAAGACAGGCTCTGAGCCCCTCTTTGTTCTCAATCTCTTGAAAAAGGGCCCAAGCTTCATCACAAAACTGATCGGCCTTTTCCTGTTCAAAAAAGCTGCCTTGCGTGGGATTGTTTAATTTATTCAAGTGAGATTCTCTTCTTAAGATCTCAGTAATATTGCGAGAGACGCGGGCTCCTTCCGCTTTTGAAAAAAGATCAAAAGGAAGACTCACATGTCCTTTAGCCCCACTCATTAAAGCGGCTGAATGCATGGAAGTTAAACGTAAAATATTGTTCCAAGGCTCTCGGCACGCCAAGACACGAACATCAGGAACGGTGAAAAACTCAATGTCGTGATTCTCAATTCCAATGACGTCGTGAACGCGATGAACTAAAGTTTTAAAAGCACGAAGAAGGCTTAGATTTTCGAACAAATTGCTTCCAATGGCGATTTCAAAAGAAAGGGCTTGGGCCAATTCTTCTTTGGGCACCTCGCCTTCATAGTCTCGGTAGACTTGCAGCAAAGAGGATAAAAGAATAGCGAGATCTTGAGAGGGGCTTGATCCACATATTCTATAAGCAAGACTTGAGAGTCGAAATACACGCGCTTGTTTTTCAGCGGCCTTTTTAAAATGCTCTTTTGAAAGATGAGATTTAAAAAGTTGCGATTGCCACAAACCCAAACTGTACGGATCAATACCAAGGTTGATTTCTGTAAAGGCACTGTTCTCAAGGATTTCTTTGTGCCACTTCTGCCAATGGGGGGAGGTTTGCACAAAAGCAAAGAGCTCTTTTTGTCTTTCAACCTTCTCCCAATCGGAACTTAATATTTGCCCCACATTTTCGGAAGTCTCAATCAGCCCCGTTTCCTCTGACCTTTGAATATTAAAAAAGGGCTTGGGACCATCCAATTGATTCGTCATGGCACTCTCCTCAGCTCAAGGCCTCCTTTCTACCAAAATGAGACAAAAAAGGAACTCTCGCACCGTTCCAGTTTTCTCCTCACAAAAATGGTCAAAGAATTTCAAGTTTTTAGAGCATTTGACGATAGGGAATTTAACAATCTTATTGCATAAAAAAACACCTATGATGAGCCAACTGAACCACCCATTTGATACCTCTCACCCTCTTATGGAACCCCTTTGGGTACAATCATCTCAAATTGAAATGAGTACTTGGCTCCTAAGCCCACAGTTGATCATGATTTTCTTTATCCTTTCAGGCCTCACTCAGTATTGGATAGTGAATCGTCGCAGACGCGCCTATCCGCAACTTCAAAGAAATAAGCGTTGTAAACTCTCCATTCCCCTAGTGATCAACACCCCCATCACTCAAGAGTTCTCCGTTCGAACCTTTGACATTTCTCTATCTGGTGCTTTTTTAAGTTATGACGATCTAAAACACAGTATGTCGTTCACAAGTCTTGTAGGACGCCGAAATGGGATAAAAGTAGGAGACCTTGTCGACGTGAGTGTGTTCACGGGCCGCTTTAGCCAGTTCACCTGCCAAGCCCGCGTGATCCGCTACAACCTGGAGCCCGGCACCATGCCCCCTCCCGGTATTGCCATTGAGTTCGTCAATATGAGCAAAAAAAACCGACGCGTTTTACAAAACCTTATCGACCGCGAACTCCTACCCAAAGCCAGTTAAAAAAAGCCACCCGCGTCACCCCAGGGTACCTGCTTCCCGATGGTAGCGCTCATGCGTCACAAAGATGAACGACATCGGCTGTGCACAGCTAAAAGGTCCTGCCCCCCTAAGTGGAACTCTCAATAAAAAAACAAGTCTGGATTCAATCAATATCTTCGAAATGAACTCAACTGATCCTATACGGTCAGCATGAACATCTTTGCATTTTTCTCGGGAACGTGGACGGATAACGCGTATTAGCTACCATTGGGAAGCAGGTACCATGGGGTGACGCGGGTGAGTTACCTTTGGGAAGCAGGTACCTATTGGTGACGTTTTTTGTGGAATTTTAGGCGACGCTTGTGATTGCTTGTCACCGAGTCGATGCTGCGATCGGGAAAGGTGTCCTCTTCTATGACTGGGAAGGCACATTGGGTAGAGAACAAGCGATGCATACGAAAAGTCGAATACATCTGCCCCATCGATCTTTCAGCGGCAATTGTTTTGTCTTCTAGCTGCCAAGCCTCACCGGTAAAGAGATTGTAACGATTGTCTCTAAAGTAGTCATAAATCGGTTCGGTCACAGACTCGTTACAGTAAAGTTTTCTCACCCAATAACAAAAAAAGACTTCATTAGCGTCAAGATCACTGGGTACTTCGTCACTTTCTACGGCTTGATTAATCCCTGAACCTTGGCTTCGTAAATTTTTAGCAATGGCCAAACACTCTGGCGGTTGATCAGAGCCCAAGGATGCTACGAGAGGCTCATGTCGCTCCTTCAAAGTTGTTTTAATAAGATCAATATGACTGTCTCGATTCACTTGAGCCAAAGCACTGAATACTTTGAGCACATCGTGAGCATTGGCCTCTGTATTATTATAGGCACGATTTTCCATAAACTGGAGAAGAAGTGTCGCAAAGGAGGCTGTCTCTAAATCTAAGTTTCCAGAAGGAATACTTCCGCCACCAAGCAAATGAATAAATAATTTTCTCGCAATACAATGAGAGATCTCTTCATTGGAGAGCTCATCACTTCCGGTGGCCGACCACTTCGAACCGCATCGCCCTTCAAAAAGATTGCGGTTATCAGGAATTAATGTGGGTCGTTTTTCGCGAATCAGCTCGGCAATCATTGAGCGAAAATGCTCTTCGGCACGATTAAGTTCCTCGCCTTTAGCGATTCCGTAAGGAGACTCACGATCAAAAAGTGCAAAAACCGATTGAATGTAATAAGTCACTGAAACAATGAAACGAATTTCACCGAGGTCATAAGGTTTACTCGTTAAAACTCCTGCTCTTGATGCATATTCCATGGACTCCAAGTAATCACGTCTGGTTTGAGCATCAGCTTCAGACCAGAAGTCCCGAATAATAGGAAGGTGATCAAAGAAACGTGCATAATTATCGAAAAGAAAAGATTTAAAACACTGCTTCTCTGTAACGGGGCGATGATGAACATCGGTGTAGTCTTCAAGGTGACAGGAGTCAGGAATGTCCTCATAGATTTTATCGGCCAACTGACCCGAGTTGAGAGCCACTGTGACATACTCATAGCCCTCATAAAAATCCATATCGGCGTCATTTTGCATTTGGGTTGAAAAGTTATTTCCTTCCAGAAAAGCCTTGTTCCCAGAGTCGTAGACCCTAGAGTCCATAAAAGCCATTTCCACCCCAAGGATCCGCAAGACCTCATAAATCTCTTGAGCTTGAGCTTCAGAGATGGCGAAGTTATTTGGATTGGTTTTATCCACGTTAAAGGGCTTCATGAAAACTTCAACGAGGAGAAACAGTGAATTAGACACTGTCATTTCATTGTATGTAAACTGAGTCATATTTTGAGAAAAAAGCACACGGTTGGATTCATCCCATTGATGCAACGAAATTTCTTTTAAAGCATTGGTCCATTCAACCAATAAAGGATTTTCCGCATAAGGGCTCTCTAACTCCACCAATGAAACCGTGTCGCCGGGTGACAACTCAGCGAGCTCATTAGCTAATCTTTGGCGCTCCATCCACTTCCCAAACATTTGCTTGAGGTAAACGACTTTGTTTCGAGTTAGAGCTGCATCTCCCTGATTACTAGGGTCGAACCATTTTTCGGAAAGATCTTCCATGAAAACGCTCAAGGTTGATGAGGACAGACTTCCTGTCATGAGGCCCGCTGTGTCGAGAGCCATAATGAGATCATGGATTTTGTAGTAAGGTATTTTCTGATCTTCTCTGGTTTGAATCGCATAGGTCAGAACCACTTCTGCCATTTGAACCATGTCAGCAACAGCTTCTAAAGAAACTGTTTTTAGCTGAGAGGAGTCATGCAGAAAGGAAGGAATGCGCGTCAAAAATGAAGCCACATGGCCGATGTTGGTAAAGATTGATTTTTCATCTTGTCCCTTTACAAAGTACTCAAATTGAGCGATCGCCTCATAGGTCACGATTCCCTGACGAACAAAAAAAGATAAATTGTTTCGATAAAGCTCTCCTCCGGTATCATCAAGAGCCATATTTTTAAATGCTACTACAAGAGGGATCATTTTCATCTTGTCTTCATAGCTATCAAAGAACATTTCCTTAAAAATAAAACTTAGAACGTCCTCCATCGAAATACTGCGATGACCCCGGTAATCGTTAAGAGTATTAAGCAGTGTTCCTACCTCTGCTTTAAAAACAGCAAAGGCTTCTTTGAAACGAGCATAATCTTCAGGAGTTCTATCAAGACTTTCTTTTTGTAAGAGCACCTGTCGATGGGGTAGTATTTTTTTAAGGAGCTCTCCCACCTGAGGAATAATGTCTTTAATGATCTCCAACTCTTCTTTAGTGAACGTATCTGTGGTTCCACCTATTAGAAAACCTTTAATCTTTACGTATTCAGTTACCTGCTGAAGGGAGAGATTAATATTGGAATAAAACTCAGTGATAAAATTATGGAAAATATCGGGAGTGTATCCCCTCACACCAGAGCGACCACTGGTAGTATTCTTATTGAACGAGGTAATCGCTTCTTGATAACACTCAACAGTGCGGTCGATATTTTGCTCAGTAACCACATCGGCGCGATCTCCGTCAAAATAGGAACTCAAAACGGTGTTGGCACTGGAAAGGCAGCCTCCCACCTGATCATCAAAGTTTACCTCTGTTTCTATTTGTTTCTCATCAAAAAAGTAAGAACATTGGTTGATGCCTAAAACAAGGGTAATCAGAAATAAAATGTGAGTCATTTGCTTCAATGTTTTAGAACGCATAATGAGCCCCCACGAAACATCGATCATTATTAAGATATGTACTCATAAAATCCTGGGCTACAATGGTTTCCTCATTGCCACCAAAAAAATCACACTTACTGAAAGCTTCAATACCTTTGTGGATAGACCAGCGGATATCGGCACTAATCCAACTGTTATCACGCACTAAACTCTGGTTATAGGACACACTCGTTCGCACAAGGTAGAGACTTTTTGACCGAAACATAAGACCCATCCAGCGAACTCGAAAAGCCTCATCAAAGCGGTTCCTCTTTGCAAAAGCAGAAATTTGAGATCCATTGGTGTTACCGGCTAACTCATTGGGTTCTCGGTCTGTGCGGATGTATCCAAGAGAGAGTTTATGAGCCTTTGTCAGTCGAATAATTTGAGTGAGGGAATAAATGTCTTGCTCAGGGATTACCGGATAGAGGCTTCCTTCTGGCGCGTCGTAACGGACATCGGATTCATGCATATATGACAAGACTGTTTTTGCTGATTTAAAATTCCAACCGATATCAGCTCCGTAAACAGTATGCCTTGGCACTCTCGGATAAACGGTGATGTCCCCGTTTTGGGTGCTCAGGTTAAGTTGTCCGGTGAAGGGTAAAACCAAATCATTTCGTGGTTTATCCATGATAAAAAGATTAAACAGACTGTCTTTTTTGTTTCTTGGAGTGCTGATTTGAGCCGCAAAGGTGTCCTGCCTAATGACGTCTTGAGCCTTGGGCAAATCAATTTGATAGTTAAGATCCACTTTTCTTCCTGAAAAGTTAATCACTTCTACAGGCTCACTAAACCAAGGGTTTGTTGCTGTCAGATTTCCGTTGATCAGTTCGTAAGAGGGGCCTTGAGAAGGTATAAACAAAGGCGAATAAAGGGCTGTGAACTCAAGCTTATTTTTTATGAGCGGAATGGTTCCGAAAAGCCCCACCAACCCTTGTATCTCTGGGCGAGCCTCATCCCAACGAAAATTAGGTTGGGTTAGTCCCATGTTCCAGTAATCATCAGAAAAAGACCACGGATGAATGGCGCGACCAATAGTAAAATAGGCCTCACCTTTTTGGCCGATACGATAGAAAAACTGTGGAGCCTTGATGTAAGAAGCGGCATTTTCGCCAACAAGGCCTCCCGCTCCTACGTCAAACCATAGCTTAGAATTGGACCATTTGTTTTGGATCAATAAATTGACAAAGCCCTGACCATTATTGGCACTCTCTCTAGTAAAATAGAAATCTCCACCGATTCCCACATCTACAATAGAGCCAAACTCGCCATATATTGTCTGTGAAAACAGAGAAAAAAGCACGATTGCGCAAAAAGATCGAAAACCAAGCGGCTTCATCTTCGCCCAAATCCTTCTAAACTGCTGAATTCTCAATAAAAAAGTCATACGCCCTATTAATGTGCGAGAACCGTTCCACTCAGCCCCCCGTTATTTTGTTCTCAAAATCGAACACATTTAGAAAGTGTCTAAACTTTTGACAATAAATTTTGCCTGTCGATTTTCTAAACCTCATTAAAAACTAAAAAAGGGACACGGCACTGTCAGTGTTGTGTCCCTTTGATGTTCAATTTCTTATAAAACTTAGAGGAAAAAGCGCACTCTCACGCGAAGCCTAGAGGTTTGGTTTCTTCTGTGATGGTGAGTGGTGTATCCCCAACCATGCTGCCAGCTATAGTTCCAGCGACGGCTAACGGGACGGTAACAGCGACCTCTTCGGTAGATGTAACGATAGGTACAACGCTGAAACCCATAAAAACGGTGACGAGCCGGCGTGAAAGGACGTCGCTGCCAACGGTGACGGTAGTTATTCGGTCTCCAGCCATCGCGGTCATGATGACGACGGCGGAAGCGACGATGATCACGGTCTCTGTCACGGCCACGATCGCGATCTCTAAAATCTCTGTCTCCACGGCGACGATCGCGGTCTCTAAAGTCGCGATCACGATCTCCTCCGCGGCGACGGTCATCACCAAAGCGATCTCTATGATCTTGCTCGGAAAGAAAAGCCGAAGAGTTTTCTACGGATTCAAAATCAATTTCATCATCTAATTCAAATTGGGAAATATCAGTCCACTCAGCATTCTCGGCCGCTAATTGCGCTTGCTCAGGGGTATCAAATTGCCCCTCAAGAATAGCCACTTCTGTCATGCCTTCTTGCTCAGTGCCATCCACATCTTCGAAAGTTCGAACGGCTAACACAGCTCCTTCTTCCAAGGTGTTTGCTGCATCTGAATCTTGCTTCCCCCCACAGGCAGCCAAAGTCACTAAACCCGAAAGTAATAGAGTTATCTTTTTAAGGTTGTTCATAATCACTCCTTTGTTTGCAAAATCAGCTCTATCTTCGGCAAAAGGGCGCAACAACGCTTTTCTCGGAGGTATGTATTCTTTACAAACTATCATTCTTCTATTTTCTCAACACAGCGCACTAAGTGCCTATGCTAAAAACTTAAGCATTGACTGATTCCATTACTTTCCGGAGGATTTTTCGCCAGTGGACTAAAACATGTTGTCTTGAGTGACCTGTCGCCTTGAGCGCTCTGTAGCCTAGAGTGCTCTGTCGTCTTGAGCTAAGCGAAAGACCTAAGATCCTTCGCTACGCTCAGGATGACAGAGACGCCACACTTGGGATGACAAAGACGCTGCGCTTAGGATGACAAAGACGATTTATTCAAGATGACTTTCTGATTTTATGAAGACGGGAGAACATCCGAGATGATGCTCTTTGCTCCCCTCTGGAGATAGGTTTTGGCTTTTTCTGTATCGTTGACTGTCCAAACCATAAGAGGCTTTCCAAAAGTGAGTAAGCGTTCACGAGTCACCTTGTGATCAATCAACTTATAGGAACAGTTAATATAATCGGGCTTACCAAGGGCCATAGAAATACGAAAGCTCGAAGCCATAAGCGCTTTGGGGTCTCCAATAATTTGAGCTCGAGTAATTTCTGGGAGAAAACGCTTGGCCCAATAAAGCACCATGGGATTAAAAGAAGAGATCATAACTTTCTTACTGGTTTTGGACCCGGCAATAACTTTACAAACTCTCCTGGTTAAACCTAGACAAAGCAAATCGATGCTTTTGATCTCTATGTTCACAGCCTTTGGAACTCGTTTGTTTTTTAAGACATCTATGAGTGTGGGAATATTTAAACCGGAAAGCTCTTCACTTTTTAGGCGGGTCACTCTTTTATCAATATGAAAAAAGCGCTTTAAAGTCCAATCGTGATAGACATGGGGAATGCCGTCGAGACTCACCTGCACATCAAATTCCACCATGTCGATACCTTGCTCGAAGGCTTTTTCAAAAGCCTCCATGGTGTTCTCACGCACACCACTTTTCCAATAGCCTCGATGCATTTGCCATTTTGGAAAGCTCATCAAGCCCCTTTAGTAGCTGGTGCTTTGGAGGGTCTCGAGCTACTCTTGGGAAGAGTTTCCTCCGAAAAAGGTTCAAGGCTTATATCGGCGTGTTCTTCAACAAATTGGGGGTGCTCTTGTAGCCAATCACGCACCCAGGCTGTTTTAGGATGCCAGCGTCCCTCGAAAAAGGGCCCCTTGAAGTCCCAGCGTAGGTATTTCCCATCTTCTGGTCGATCCCACTGCAACCAAGCTACAACCTGACGATCGCGATTTCTCTGCCCTTCACTGGAAAGTTGCCATCCATTCTTTAGGCGAGCGTAGCCTCTTTTCCATTCAACTTTACGAGATTCAAAGATTGTAAGTCGAGTGGAGAGTTCCCGGAACTCCACATTTTCTCCTTGCCAGTCTTTATCAAGATGAGTGGGCCGCACCCACTTGAGGAAAGGGGTTTCCTTTTTCAAATAGCCCTCTGAGATATTAACTTGCACCTGGGAGGTGTCCTGATCCCTCTTCTCACCCTTCACCTTAAGATTTTTAAATACATAGTCATCAGACTTCAGTTCGGGAGTTGCCAGAAGAGCCGACCATTCATTGATCTCACCTTCCGAGATTTCAAATTTTCCATAGACTCTGAGTTGAGCCGGCCGGGATTTAAGCATGAGTTTATAGATTCTATCGTTGAGCAAAAGTTGATGAATAGCGATACGGCCCTTGGCTTTTTCCTCTTCCCCTTCAAGCTCCATCTGAATATCGCCCGTAAATTGCCCCTCTTCCAACTCCACATCATTTATTTTAGCTTTCCAAGATTTGGGACGTCCCTGAATTTCAAAAGGGAGCTTTTTTAACTTTTGGACATCTCGCAAATTGTTGTTGGAAAATAAAATCTGTGAGTTTTCCAGGTGGCCTTTTATTTTGTATAACTTGTCTTTGAGTAAGACCTGACCGGACAAAATCCCAAACTCAGCTAAGACTCCTGAAAAAAGAAGATCTCTTTTTTCCTTCATGATCTCATCGAGATCGAGCTTGTTCACTTCAATTTCAAATTGCCTTTGATCCTTAAAAGACGCCTGCCAATTTTTGATCTGGATTTCTCCATAAGGTCCATTGAGTTCACAAAGTCCAAACTCCCAATCCTTTTCTTTCGCTTTCTGCCATGGACTTTCTAGACGGCCGGAACAACTCGCCCACAAATAACTCAATTTCATATCAGAATCGAGGAGCTCGGAGAAGGCCGAAACTGGGAGTCGATTCATATCAAAGCTTATCGATAGCGGCCAATCTTTCTTTCTTTGAAGTCTGGACTTAACTTGGAAACGCCCCTCTCTAATTTTATTTTTCAACTCCAATGAAATCTCTTCGTCATTAACTAGCAAACGTCCGGAGGTATAGAGGGAATCAAGATCGGCACCCTTGTAAGATAATTGATCCACCGCAAATTTAATCTTCAACTCCTGTTCCTTTTTAGCCTCAAATTTCCCCGCCATAAAAAGCTTCTCGTTGACGTCTATGTATTCATTCCATCGAACCTCAGCGATTGCTATTTTTCGAACAGGAATCTTTTTAATTTCAGGCCATAGGTTTTTATAGAAATTTTGGACCTTTTCTGTCTGAAATAGATCTCCCTCTTTTTCTTGGGAGCGCTGTTTTCTTTCTGCCTTTTTCTTTCCCTTAGGAGAGTCAATGTCGTTTTTCGCAACAGTCTCCCTGGAGGCTTCACAAACTTGGTAGTGACTTCCCTCTAGAAGTTTGACCTCAATACGCCCGGGCTCAAATTTCCCTTGAATCATCTTTAGAAAATCAAAAACAACAAGAAAGCTCTGGATCTTCAGTGAGTTACTTGCACAATTCTTATCACTTAACTCGATTCGAGGAACATGAATAGCAACAACCGGAATCCACCCTGAATGGAACTGGAAGTAAGCCTCATTCACTTCAAGCTCATAACCCTCTGGACTATCGAGTTGGCTCGCTATTTTCTCTTGTAAAGGAATACTGGCAATAAGGACGCGAGTGGATAGACCACAGAATAGAACCACTCCAAAAATGATAAAAAACCTTAAAAGGGATTTTCGAAAGGCGATTTCTTGTTTCTGTCGTGATCGGGGGCGGTCGCGTCGAGCCATTCCCCCACTTTAAGGAGTCTTATTCAAAAATCAATTCTAAAATTTCATATTCTTTTTCGCCACGAGGACTCGCAACGGTGGCAATATCTCCCACTTTTTTGCCGATCAGAGCGCGAGCGATTGGAGAAAGGATGGAGATGTATCCGTTTTTAACATCGGCTTCATCAACTCCTACGATCTGATAGGTCACCTCATCTTCAGTGTCGAGATCCATCATTTTCACTTTGGCACCAAAGACGACTTTCTCACCACTTAAAGTGGAGGGGTCAACGATCTCCGCTCCCGCCAGTTTACTTTGAATATCTTGGATACGACCTTCTACGAGAGCTTGCTTTTCTTTAGCTGCGTCATATTCGGCGTTTTCGCTGAGGTCCCCGTGAGAGCGCGCCTCTTCAATTTGTTTGATCACTTCTGGTCGCTCCACATGAATCAGCTTTTTAAGCTCCTCGTCTAGTAACTTTTTGCCTCGAACCGTCAAAGGTAATGTGGTCGACATAATCAAACTCCTTCCACTATTGGAAATAAATTGAAATTCCGTTTATAACGAAAGAGTTTAATCCTAGCAATGATTTATAGAAATTATTATAGTATTAGTAGGTCAATTGGCCCTAGCGTTGACTGATTTTCTTGAGAGAGCAGGTGAAGCCCTTAGAGCAGCGAGGACTTTGCTTAAAACCGGCTCAGCCCTATTATCGAGGCTCGGCTCTGGTTTACGATTTTCGCCCATTTGAGAAAGTATGGGGGCCACTAGAAATGCGAGCATTGGAATAACGAGAGGTCCTGTCATGAAGCTGAATCCAACCAATAAGGCCATTTTAAAAAGGTTACTGGTTGGTCGCAATTCTCGTCCACTGAAATCCATCATCCAAAGAGTGGAGCCCGCCGACCTTGCCTCCTACCTCACTCAGCTTTCTAAACTGGAAAAACGTCGGCTCATTGAGGCACTTGCCACTGTTCAAAAAGCGGGCACAGTTTTAGAACAACTGCCTGAAGCTCAACTTCCCGACCTACTGGCTGGTATTGATGATGAAAAACTCTCGCGCATTATAAAACACAGCTCAATCAGCGAAGGCTCTTATCTTCTCCAGTTTATAGACTCTGAGCGTCACAACCCGCTCCTGATTAATCTCACTGCGGATCACAAGGAAAAACTCCTGCAGTTTCTAAACTTCCCTGAGGATTCCGCCGGCCGCATAATGGATTCCCATTTTTTTACCATGTCTTCAGAACTGACCGCCCGGCAAGGCCTCGAGTTGTTAAGGCAAAAATCCAAAGAGGAGAGCATTTACTACATTTATTGTGTAGAGGACGATCAGCGTCTTACTGGAGTGGTCTCACTCAGAGACCTTGCCACCTGTGATCCCGATAAGCCCATCATGGAACTCACAAAAAAAGATATCGTTACAGTTCAACCTGAAATGCCGGAAGAACGTGTTGCTCAACTTGTGAGTCACTACGATTTCGTCGCTCTCCCGGTAGTGGACGATCAGGGTCGCATTATTGGGATCATCACAGTCGACGATGTTCTCGATATTATCGAAGAGCAAGCGACCGCGGGAATTTACGCAAGTGCTGGTCTACAGGAAAGTGACCGGGTTTACTCCCCACTTTCTCAAAAAATCATTAGTCGCACCCCCTGGATGATTTTAAATTTGGTATTGGCGGGGACCGCAAGTTTCGTTCTTCACCTCTTTGAAGGGGTGCTCGGTGAGCTAGTGATTCTTGCTGTCACAAAAAATATTGTCACTAGCACAAGTGGAAACGCCGCTATCCAAACCCTAACCGTGACCACTCGCGGACTGGCCGTTGATGATTTTCAGTACATTACTAAAAAAATGGTAATGATTCGTGAAACTCTCGTGGGCATGACCTTGGGCTTGATCACAGGATCTCTGGCTGGCCTAGCTATTTTTATATTAAAAAGTGACCTTGGTTACAGTTTTTTTGTGGGCTTAATTATGTTCACCTCTATGGTTGCCACTTCAGTAGTAGCCTGTGTGGCCGGGGTGGGTGTTCCCATAATCATTAAGCAAGTAGGAAAAGATCCCGCTGTGGGCAGTGGTGTGATCGTAACAGTGATCACCGATATCTTTGGATTCTTTTCTTTCCTTGGACTGGCTGTACTTGCAATGCCCTACTTTTAATCCGAACGACCAGGACCCAATAAGCCTTCCGATCGGCAAATAAGGGACTTAAGACTGCGCGAAACCGACACACTCAAAACCCAAAGTTTTTTGCCTAAGTCTGGGATTTAATTTAGCATTGTCTACTCCCTAAAGGCTCATGTATCCTGAAACTATGTCAGAATCCGTAGCCGATAAAATCCGCCGATCCAACAGCATTTTACTTACCACTCACAGACAGTGTGATGGCGATGGTCTAGGTTCAGAATTAGCGATTTACCATGCATTGAAAAAAATCGGCAAAGAGGTTCGTATTTTGAATGTGGATGGCACTCCTAAAAAGTATGACTACCTCTCCCCGGATGAACACATCCAATACTACGATGGTGATTTTGATCCCATCGCAAATCCCGATTTGGCTTTGATTTTTGACACCAACGATCGCCGCCTCATTGAACCTCTTTATGAAGAATTAGAACAAAAGTGCAAAGAAATTGTCTTCGTTGACCACCATCCTGTTTTACAGGAAGGTCCCGCACCCACTAAAGACTCCGTGATCAACATTCGCGCAGCAAGTACAGGGGAGCTCGCCTACGATATTATCGAAGAATTACAGATTCCCCTGGATAAAAAAATCGCCAGAGCTCTCTACACGAGTATCGTTTTTGACACACAACTCTTTCGCTATGTGCGCAACTCGCCACGCTCCCACGAAGTGGCCATCGAGCTTCTCAAATATGAAAATGAACCAGCCGAAGTTCATCGTAAACTTTTTGGAAATTTCACTGCACCAAAACTTAAGTTTATTGCTCAGTCCCTAGCTGATGTGGACTTTTTTGACGATGAGAAATTAGCGATTCTATACATTAAAACCGATGACCTAAAAGAAATGGGTCTTGATATTGACGACAGTCGCGATTTAATCGATATGATCATGAACATTGAAAGTGTGCAGGCGGCTGCCGTGTTCAGAGAGGATTCTCCCGAGAATTTCAAACTCAGTCTTAGGAGCAAAGGCATCTTCCCAATTTTAGAGATTGCTGAAAACTTTGGTGGCGGAGGCCACCATTACGCCAGTGGCGCTTCCATTCAGGGCTCTATCAACAAACTGAAAGAACAGGTCCTTAAAGAAATGCGCGAGAAGCTCAATCGCAGTCTCTCTTAAATAACGCGAATTCAAAATTCATTAAAAAAATGCTTTTAATTTTTCTCGCTTGGGTCGAGCTACGATAAAACCAACATAGGCAAATAAAACAAAGGGAATGGCCTTATAAGTATTGCGAGTAATAACGGAGAGAAGCACACCGTAAAGACCTAGAGTCTCAAGTAAAACAAACTGAAAAACATAGGCCACCAAGAGACTTTGTTTGCGATCTTTGACCGGCATCTTGAGCAAACTCTTTTTTCTGAGTGCCGTATAGTTTTTAAAGAAGAAAAGACCGAATAAAAAAGTCACCACTCCTAAAAAAATAAACACCCATTCTAATCGGGAGGTTGGCAAGGGCTCGCCTTTCACGAAAATCAACTGGCTCTGTACAAAAAATAAGGTGAGGGCCAGAGATAGCCCGACCCATAGATAAAAGGCCTGCCTGTGGGTGCTTTCAAAAATTTCCTGCTTGCGCTCGTCCATGCTTATTTCATACCAATCCCCTTCTCTAAAGACAACGAGTCTTAAGCGAAAACAAACAAAGCCCCCCAAGCCAGTTCCCAAGACATCCTGAGCATGCTAAAATTGAACCTATGGAAAAGAAAATTCTTCAATGGAATGAAGAGGGTCGCGAGAGCCTCCGCTTGGAATTTAAAATTAAAGAGGGCGCTATAGCCGAAATGGATATGAAAGCTGTGGGTTGCCTGGATTTCCTCAAACTCTGTCAGCAAATGAAAACGAAGCTGAAAGGACCCATTGTTGATCTTGCCGTACCGGAAGGCACTGATCACTCCTCAATGATTTGGCGAGAAATTATTTATCAATTAAAACAGGAGTGGCAAATCCCAGTGACAAGCACAGAGCTCTGCCATTGCCGACGAGTTCCCACCAAAGTCGTGGACCGATCCGTCGTTTATGGAGCTCACAGTATTGAAGAGGTCAGGAGTCAAACTTCAGCCAACACCGGCTGTGGTACCTGCCGTGAAGATGTTCTCTCAATTATCGGTAATAGGCTAAAACACTCATGAAAGAATTCTACCAATACGATTATAACGAACTTAGCGTCTTCCAGACTCCCAATCTTTGGCAAACTTATCAAAGTTACAATTACATTCTTGCTAAAGAAAAAGAGGCTGTGATCTTTGACCCCGGAGAATTCGATCCATTGGTCAATACGATTGAAAAAAACGGTCTTAAACTCACTGGAATTTACCTTACCCACCACCATAACGATCATGTCGGCGCCGTGAGGGAAATGAAAAAAAAGTATTCATGTCCAGTCTACGGTTTCAAAGAGGATCAACATCGACTTCCGCTCGTTGATCACCATTTTGAAAGCGATGCAAGACTCAAGATTTTAGATCATGAGGTACATGTCTTTCATTGGCCAGGACACACTCTAGGGCTTTGTGCTTTTTATTTCCCCAAAGAGGAACTACTTTTCTCAAACGATCATATATTTAGTCTTGGCTGTGGTCGCGTTTTTGAAGGTACCTTTGAACAAATGTACAATAACCTTGAACGCGTCAAAGAGTTACCAAAAAGCACTAAAATTTTCCCCTCCCATGAATACACAGCCGCAAACCTTGAGTTTTCACGCAGCATTCTGCCCGACGACAAAAAACTACAAAACTTGCAAGACTCCATTAATAAAAAACTCTCCTCTGAAATTCCAACAGTCCCCACTCAACTTGATTTTGAACTAAAGAATAATCTCTTCCTAAGAACCCATGAGGAAGACTTAAAGAAAGCTTTAAATCTTTCCGGTCAATCCGACGCCGAGGTTTTTGCCGAACTAAGACGCCTCAAGGACGCCTTCTAAGTGTCTTCCTGAGCACAAATGTCATCCTGAGCTTAGCGCCCAGTCATCCTGAGCGTAGCGAAGGATCTTTGGTCTTGAGCGACTACAATATGTCGTCTTGAGCGAAGCGAAAGACCTTAGATCCTTCGCTACGCTCAGGATGACTGGGCACTACGCTCAGGATGACTGGGCACTACGCTCAGGATGACTGGGCACTACGCTCAGGATAATTTGGCGCTAAGCTCAGGAAGACCCGGCGCAAGGAGCTGCCAGTTAATTATAGACTTTTTTGCGACTTGTGATTCTTACCTTTGAATTCTGATATCGGATATTTTAGGGCGTTTTTTTTCATCTTCTCTGCAAAGCAAGAGCTCAGGTCAAAATCATATCTCTGACTAAAACGAAGCAAGAAAAAGAGAACATCAGCAAGCTCCTCACCGATGGCTTGCCTCTTGTCAGGATGCTTGAGAATTTCTTCCTCTTGCTCAGCTGTCTGAAAGCGAAATATCTCTAACAGTTCTGCGGCTTCTGTAACAGCTCCGATGGCGAGGTCTTTGGGTCCATGGAAGGGATCCCAGTCCCGTTGTTCACAAAAATTTTGTATCTGTTTTTTTAACTCTTCTACATTCGTTGTTTGATCATTCACTTTGGAAATTTCCCTTGCAGTCTGTGAGAGACAAAATCTAGGGCCTTTGGCAAAAGATCTTTATGACAAGCGATCACTCCCCTATTGAGATAGTCCTCTTTGCCGTACTCCATATTTTTCATGGTTTTTAATTCATATAAAACACATCCGGCCTCCTCGAGAATCACTTGCGCGGCCGCGGTATCCCACTCAGAGGTTGGGCCAAAGCGTAGATAAAGGTCCACCTCACCCTTGGCGATGTCACAGAACTTCAAGGCTGAGCCCTTTTCTCGGATGTCTCCAATATTGAAAGCTTTAACCACCTCGTCCTTCCAAGGCTTTTTGTGGAACCCACTCGAATAGACCACCAATCGGTCGGCCGCTCCTTCATGAGTGATTTTTTCTTGTTCACAAAAAGCGCCGCGTCCACGGACCGCCCAATAAAGTTTTGAATTTATCGGGTCGTAGATGCCACCATAGGTGGGAATTCCATCCACCAAGAGGCCGACACAAATGGCGTACTCGGGCTCGCCACGGGCAAAGTACTTTGTGCCGTCCAGCGGATCCACTAGGAAATAGGAGTCGCCCTCTGAGGGCGGGATGGCTGGCAAGTCTTCCTCACTGACCACCAGAAATCCGGTTTTTTTAAGCTCCCTGGTTAAAAAATCACTCACCCTCTCGTCGGCCTCGGTCACTGGAGAGCCATCTTCTTTAGCAACAGGAACACGCATTTGAGGATCTTTGGCCAAATTCTCTAGTAATATTCCGGCTTTATAGAGGATTCCGTTAATTTCGTCGGGATCAAAGTTTAAAGACATATCTCTCCTAGTATGTGATGCGTGCAAAAATGTTAAGTTTTTATTGCGGGTTGGGGCTGTGCGTGTTACTTGTCGGTGCTTACGTTAATCAAAGACCGAGGAATTTGCTATGGCGAAAAAAGGAAAAGTTCGAATCATAACTCTTGAGTGCACCGAAGCCCGTAAACTAGGCCAACCCCCTTCTCGCTACACAACGAAGAAGAACTTCCAAACTCATCCAGAAAGATTGGAAAAAAAGAAGTACAACCCTTTCCTAAGAAAGCACACTGTACATAAAGAAATTAAGTAAATTTCTTATTTCTTTTGCGAAATAAAAAAAGGGATTCATTAGAATCCCTTTTTTATTGCCTTATTTTAGGCTTATAAAGCTTTTAAGACCACCTACATAGCCTGGCTATCAACCTCACTGTCCTCGTCAGTCTTGGCGTATTTTTCAGGATTTAAGCGCATATCTTCGGTTTTGGTATACTCAAGCCACTGATCCGCTTGTCGCTCCACCTTTTTGGAAGCTTTCTTAGCCTCCTTAAAAGAGTCAGAAGCCGCATCAAACTTTTTGAGATTAAAATTGGCAACTCCAAGAGCCATATGCACATGTTGTGGGTTACGAATACTTCCCTTTTTAAGGCCTTGAGAAAGATACTTAGAGGCTTTCTCCCAGTTCTCTTGCTCGAGATAAATTCGCCCTTGTTTTGCAAAGATACGACCGTCTTCAGCCATCTTAGCCGACTGAGCATAGGCCTCAAGACCCTTGTCCATCTCTTCAGCAGCCACCCAGGCATCTCCCAGGATCTCGTAGTTCTTCTGAGATTTTTTAACCTTACCCTCTTTGAGAGATTTCTCTAGAAGTTTGGCGCCTTTTAATGGAATTCCACCATAAATGAACAAACTTACAAGATTCATAATCTCCGAGTCTTGCTCAAGGTAGTTTCCTTTTTCAGCAAGTTCCATGGTCGCTAAAGCTTTTTTATTCTCTTCGAGGTTGAGGTAAACACCCGTGAGCTGCTTCCAATATTTTTTCTTTTGTGGGTACATGCCCGTGAGCTTTTCTAACAAACGACCGGCTTCTTTAAAACGCTCAAGTTGATAGTTCATAGCCACAGCGAATGCCAACCAGGACTCCTGAGGTTTTTTGCTCATATCAATAGCTTTTGTCACAAGCTCGAGAGCTGCTTTTTCTTTTTTCATTTGAGCGAAAATCGTGGCTTTTAAAACGTAGGCTTCAGGGCTTGGCTCATCAGCCAGCTTGAACCACAAATCCACTGTTTTAAGAGCTTCGGTGTACTTTTCTTGAGAAACTTGGATTTGCCCCACCATATAGAGTGTAGAAAGGGTGGCTCCATAAGGAAGAGCCTTAAGTTCCAAGGACTTTTTCATATATTCAATAGCATTGCCAAACTGATCCTTTTGAGCGTAGGCGTGCCCCATTGCTTGAAGCACCTGTGCGAGCTCATGAGGCCGAGAGGCCGTTGATTTTTCGAGGCGTTTTAATACATCAAGAGCATCGTTGATCTTGTCTTTGCCCAAAAGAGAATGAGCTCTCGAAAGCCTGCGGTGAGTTCCCTTGGAGGTCAGCGCGGCACTTCGACTCTTTAGCTCTTCTTTAGAAATATCTAAGAAAGCTTGAGAGAAGTTAAAACTCACAAGAGTTAAAACTAGTAGAGCTGTTTGAATAGATTTTTTCATATCAGTTGTCCCCTTGGTTTCCTACCACTTTGCTTTTTACCAATTTCTGGTTCACCTAGCGAAGGAAGTTTTACCAAAAATAACGCGTTTTGTCAGCATCCTCAGAATTGATGAAAGTATTACAGGATAATCTGTACATCCTCTAAACAGCTCTGAGAGCGGATAGCAGGCTCAAACTACTCCAACTTGAAGTCCAATTGAACCTTTTCGCCTCGTTTAACCACTGGTTTGCCGCCTTCAATCTGTGGCTTGTACTTCCATTTGAGAAGGGCTCTTTTGGCCGCCATATCGAAAACACGCCGAGGTTTTGAATCGAGAACCTCCACATTGCTAACAGCCCCGGTTTCAGTGATATCAAAGGACAAACGAACCCATCCCGTAATTCCCTGCATGGCTGCTTTACGAGGGTATTGAGGCTCTATTCGTACAATCGGTGTGACGGCACTCCCTGTACCACCACTTCCGGCCGCTCCCAAATAGGGTCCATTCCCTTTTAATGAGGTGCTCATTTTAGGAAGATTCATATTCATCTGAGGCTTATTCGGTTGGTCGGCGGCCACCGCTAACTTTTGAGGAGGTGGTGGTTTCTTTGGTTCTGGCGGTTTTTTAGGAAGTTGTCTTTTCCTTTCTTGCACTGTGGTATCTCTTTTGACTCGCACAAATTCAATGAAGTTTTCAGAATCATCCGACTTGTTGAGATTTTGCCCCCCTGAAATCAGTTGGGACATTAAATAAAAAAGAGAGAAGCTAACGACGACCCCAAGGCCCCCGGCTTTTGCTAATCGAAGACTCGCAGAACTATTCATCATAGACCTTATCCACCTGACCCTGGCGCCGCAGAAACAGAGATGCTTTCTACACCGGCCAATCGGATTTGATCCATTACCTGAACTAGGATTCCCGTCTCAGACAATTTATCAGCTTGAATGACAACAGTTCCCTCAGGACTCTCGGCATGCAATCTTTCTATGTTGGCTCTAACTGAGCGAATATCCACTCGACGCTTTTGAATCCAAATCTCTCCCGTCTGAGATATACCCACAAGGATAGAAGCTCGTTCTTTTTTCTTGGCAGTGGAAGCAGAAGGACGGTTAACGTCAATTCCTGATTCTTTTACAAATGAAGTTGTTACGATAAAGAAAATCAACATGATAAAAACCACGTCGAGCATTGGGGTCAAATCGATTCCCGCATCTTCTTCCTGGTTTTGTCTACGTCTTCTCATAAAGTTTATCCTTTAACTTAAAGGGAGCGAGTCAGCGAGTTTCTGCTGCTCCTTTTTGGCTTTTGATTCAAGTAGGCTTCCAAAATAGAGTCCGGATAGGGCTGCTACCATTCCCGCCATTGTAGGAATCGTCGCCATCGAAATTCCTGAAGCCATAAGTCGAGCGTTTCCTGTTCCCGTTTCGGCCATAACATCAAACACTGCGATCATTCCGGTCACTGTACCAAGCAGTCCTAATAGAGGGCACATGGCCACTAACATTTTAATAAACGAAATGTTTTGGCTAAGTCTTGTCGACATTTTCGAAATCTTCATTTGGCGGATTTTATGGGCATGCCAAGAGGATCTTTCACTGCGGGCTTGCCAAGACTCCACCGCCTGTTCTTTTTCCTTTGGAAATTCATTTTTGTAATACATGAATCTTTCGATAATAAGAGACCATAGCAGAACCAAGGTAAAGAGAATCATCCAAAGGACATTCCCTCCTCTCTCCATAAAATCTCGAATGACATCAACGATATCCAGAACGAACATAAATTAAGCCTTGCCACCTTTTTCAGCTCTCTGGGCGACCATTCCAGCACTCTCTTCCTCTAGAATTTGTACAAGCCCTTTGGACTTAGTCGCTACTAGATTGTGAAGTAAAAGAAGTGGGATGGCACAAACAAGTCCAAGAACCGTTGTGATCAGGGCTTGAGAAATACCACCGGCCATAAGCTTGGGATCTCCAGTACCGAACAAAGTAATCGATTGGAATGTGGCAATCATACCAGTCACTGTCCCAAGGAGACCAAGGAGAGGAGCGACGGCTGCCAAAATCTTGATCGTACCAATTCTTTTTTCAAGAGGTGGTGTACTTTTAAGGATTGCCTCATCCATTTTAAGTTCAAGAGTTTCAAGATCACGAGTTTTATTTTCCTCAAAAGCCAGCATGATTTTACCAAGAGCATTGTCATTAGAGGCTGTGGAGTTACCCATTTGCTTTTTAATTTTATCGCCCTCTTCTTTCAGAGTTTTTACTCTTTCAAGAACAAGTCCAATTCCAAGGAAAAGTAAGGCAATAATGACATACCCAACAAGTCCACCCTGCTGGATTCTCTCCCAAAAACTAGGAGCTCTTACAAGCATAGATAGTAAAGAGCCGCGGGACGGGTCGATGGCAAAGGCTTCGTAACCACTTTTGGCTTCTACTAAGTCATCTATTGTTCCTGTATAACGTCCTGAAGGCTGCCTGGCTAACTCCACCACTTGACCTGTTGACGGTTGGTAGTCGAGGTAGATGCCTTGACTAACAAGGTTGAAAGCTCCCACTCGAGTGACCTGTTGCTCGGCTTTTTCACCGTCTGTTTTAACAACTGTGGTTTTGAATGTGGTTGTCTTTCCTGTTTCAGTCATTTGGCGCTGAAGTTCGTACCAAAGCTTTTCTAACTCAGGTATTCCGGGAAGACTTTTCGTGCTTGCCATTTTCTGTGCAAACTTCTCTCTGCCTTGTATTTGCGCGGACACCACGGAGTTTTCAACCACTCCCTTGAAGTCACCAGCGACCTGCCGAACCACACCGAACATCTCACCAAGAGTCCCCATGGCTAAGTTTAGTTCTTCTTCAAGCTTTGCTAGCTTTTTGTCGTTTTTTTCAAAGATTCCCGTTAATCGAGCGGTTTCTCTTTCGAGCTCATTGAGCTCGGCTTGAGCTTCACGAAGAAGAGCTTGTTGCTTATTCTTTTCTTTTACGAAACGCGCTTCTCTTTCTCTGTACTCTTTAGACTGGGTGATACTTTCCTGTCTCACCTTTTGTAACAACTCATCGAGAGTGGCTCCGTAAGAAAGGGCAGGAACTAGTAAAAATGTGGCGATTAAAATATTAAAGAGTTTCAACTTGGGCCTCCACCGGTGCGGGTACTGGCATTTCTAAGAGCTCAGGGGCTGACTGCTTACGCGCCATCTTAAGACCCTGAAGGATCGGTTTACGATAACTGCTTGAAAGTTCTTTCCACTTACGTTCTTTTTGATCCCAATAACCTTGAGTTTCTCCATCAAGGGTTTGATAAACCAAAGAGACTCTTCCAACGCGAAGAAAGTCCACTGTTAACTCTTTACCATCGACTGTCTGCAGCCCACGGTAAGCCTCAATCGTTCTTCCGTATTCGTTCTCAATTTGGAAAGCTTCCAAAATATTACGAAACTTTTCTGAAGTAGAGACTTTCGCCTTGTCCATTAACTTTTTTAAGTTGGCGATTCGACGACTTCTTTCTTTTGGAAGAAAGGGAACGTCCAGCTCCACAAATTTTTCAAGGCTTGCAAGCATGCGAAGCATAAGAGGAAAAATTTCTTTATTGGTGTTTTGGAGCTGCTCGATTTGTTTAGCAATCGAGGTCATCTCGTTTTCTTGAGAATCAATCAGTTTTCGCAACTGATCGTTATAGACTTTCGCATTTTCTATACGTCGCAAAGTCGCGCGGTATTCATCTACGATGGTTCTGGTTTTCTCCGCCGTTTCTGAGACTCGCTCCTGTGAATCTTTGGCCGCCTTGTCGACTTTCATTTGCTCTTTCTGTGTGTCTTTAAGCTTCTTTTCCTGAGCCTTTAGCTCAGGGGTTGTCATGAAGCTGACAGTAAAAAGCGATATTAAAACGACAAGAGTCAAAACCCGACTCGCTCTCTTTGATTGTCTGTTATATAAGCTATTCATAATACCTCTCGAATAATCGCAGCCCGAGATACTAACCTCCCAATCCTCGAAAAATCAAGAATTGAATCGATTTCACGGGGCTCCTCTTCTCAAATAAACAATTTAAACTCTAAAAACAAATTGAGGCTCTTTAAAGTCCCCTAACACCCCAGTTCAATCAACGCTCCTTGTCTGACACAACCAGCCTGCTTTTTAGGCGCCTTAGCATTTAGCAATCCAAACAAAGCCAATAAAAAAAAGGGAGTTAACTCTCCCTTTTTTCTTCAAACCCGTTGAATTTTTAAAAATCTTGCCGATAAGTTAGACCGAAAGTTCGACCAAAAGGACTGTAGAGGTCCGAATTGAGGTAACCGGTTGACTGGTAGTCATAGGATTGTGGACGGTCGGTATCAAAAACATTTTGCACCATGAATGCGAAGGTTCCATCCCACGAGGCAGCGTACTGAACGCGAAGATCTAGCTCGGAGTGGTCTCTGGTTTTACCAAAGATACCTGGGTCATCATTCAAAGCCGCCTTGTTCTGTTCACCAATCGTTCTTACTACAAGTGAGTAATCCCAGGTTCGGTTCCCTAAACCAACTCTGACATTATTTCTCCAGTAAGGGTTTCCATAGTATCCCAACTGGTTTTCCGAACCGAGTCCTGGAAACTGCTCAACGTCAAGACTTAGCAACAATGAGTGACTCACTCCCGCACGAAGTTTGTAACTTCCAAAAACAGGAAGAGAATAATCTAGCTGCAAATCAAGTCCACTCACATCCTTAGAGGCAAGGTTGACCGAAGGGGCAATGATTCGCTGAATCTGATCGTTTGTTGAGTTACGAATGACATCGAGTCCAAAACTTTGAAGGTATGGACGACCAAAAGCTCTTTCAGCACGGAAAAGATTTCTCATGCCGGTCGGTGTAGTAACATCAGTCACAACGTTTTCCTGGTGCACACCCCAATAATCAACAACGAAAGATAAGTCTCTTAGAAGCTGGAGGACAAATCCAACGTTATAAGACTGTGTTGTTTCTTCTTTAAGATCTGGGTTCCCTCCAACCAACGCTTCAAACTGAGTTTCTTGCCCTGTCACAGGATCACTTCCAAAAGGAAAGCCTGTTGTTTGAGTTTGGTAAAGGTCTTGTAAAGAAGGAGCGCGGTATCCCGTTCCAAAGGACCCTCTGAAAAGGAGAGCTTGAATAGGTTTGTAACGAAGACCGAGCTTAGGGTTGAAGGTTGAACCAAAATCGGAATAATTATCAAAACGACCAGCTAGCTGCACTTCCATTCCAGTGAAAGGCGGTAAGGCGAACTCGACATAAGCTGACTGAATGTCTCGGCGGCCTTGCCCCACAGCCGAAGCTCCTCCACCCCACTGGGCACCGGAACCGGTGATTAAATCGTTAGTCTGCTCATAAGTTTGCCAGGCGTTTTGCGCTCCGACGGCCATACTTAAAGGACCCGCTGGCAGATTAAACAATTCTCCGGTCGCCTGAGCAACAACAGTCGACATTGATGACTTAATTATATCTTGTGGCTGATAGGCCGCTGAACTAACGTCGTCTTTGTTGTTCGGAGCTGCGAAGGGATTAAAATCTCCTGATTGAACAAGATTAAAAAGAATCTGTTTATTGTAATAACCCTGCACACCTCTATTGGTTGTTGAAGAGGCACCATGAGTGGCGGCCACTTCCCACTCCCAAGTATCAGACATATAGCCCTCAACTCCAGTTTGTAAGGCGAAACTGTCACTGACAACTTCAGAAACTCTTGGTCCACCTTCTCCGACCAAACGATATCTAACATAGGCCAAATCATCGTTAGCACTGAGGCCCCAACCTTGAGCCGTGGCTTGATCAATTTCAGTGTTCAAACCACCTGTTGCCGTGTCATCGCGAAACTGATCCGGTGGTGGTGCCAATTGGCTGGTAACATCACGGTGGGTGTAAATACCACGAGCATAGGTGTTTAAAGATTCATTAATTTCATAGTTCCCCGACAACAAGGCACTGTACTGATCAATGGATGGAGTAATTTGTGAATAAGGCGAATAGTCAAACCCACAAAAACGACTCACCGGCTGACCATCGGGTTGAATTTCAAATATTCGACCAGCAGGACAGGGGTCATTTCCGCCACCAGCTTGCGTTCCTGTACTCGGATCTTTATCCAACCAGTTACCTGGGCTACTGCGCGTACTGAAATCTTTTAGTAAAGGTTGTGCGTAATCATAGTCACGACTCCAAGTCTCCTCATTCGAACGATATTGAAGGACCCCAAGAAAAGAGCCTTTATTAAAAGTTTTACCATAACTGGCTTTAATATCGTTTCTCATCCCACCGGGACTATCAGGCACAAAAGAGCCTAGCTCGATAGAAGCTCCATCATAATTCTTTTTGGTGATAACGTTTATCACACCACCAAGAGCATCGGATCCGTAAGTGGCTGATGCACCATCTTTTAGGATTTCAATTCTCTCAACTGCTGCCATTGGAATCAACGAAAGGTCCACGGAAGTTCCCCCTCCGATGGTAGGCAGCCTTTTTCCATCCATGAGGACTAGAATTCTCTCGGCACCAAACCCCCTTAAAGAAGTTGTGGATGCTCCTGTCGCTGCCCCTCCCTGTAACGAGGTTTCGCGATAACCACCAAAACTCGCAACGGTTGTGTCTCGAAGCACATCTCCGACGTTATTAAAACCTGACTTATCAAGATACTCGCGATCCAAAGTCAAAACAGGTGAAGGACCCTCAACATCGATTCGTTTAATGTGGGAACCAGTCACTTGAATTTTTTCTACTCCAGCGCCAGAAGACTGCGTCTGTGGCTCTTCTTCTTGCACCTCTGTGGTATCGGCATCGACTGTTGAAGTGGTTTCCGTTTCTTGCGCGAGCAAATTTGTTGGAAATAAGAACATTCCCAAAATTAAAATCAGCGTTTTAATCATCATCTGTACCCCATCGAAAAATTAATGAAAAATTGACGTTTCCTTAAAGATTCCGCCCCGAGGTGATTTTCTAAGCCATTCAGAGAAAATCACTCAAACAAAAAACAGGTGATACCAGGCGTTAACTACAGGTTTTAAGTCAGGATCTAAAATTACGCCCCGCTCTTGCTCAATATAGGAGCAACGTTGCCGCTTTCATTGTTTTATTTTTGTTCAATTCCATGGACCTTTCTCATCACTGAGTTGACCCTTTCCGCCCATGAGAGGTAGGTACTTCCTAAAAATGCGCTAGGAGATCTAAGATGTTTAAAAAAATTGCCCTTGTACTAAGCTTTGTTTTATCCGCCCAAACCGGAAATAGTGCTTTTCTTTTTAGTCCATCAATTACCCATATGGAGCACAGTGAAGAGACCGCTAATAACCCTGAAAGAAATGTAAAGATGACCCTTATTGATTTGCGTCTTGGATATCTAATGGATTTTGGACTTTATTTAGGTGGGCTCTACTCCTTACAAGACTACGAACTCTTGAGAGATTCTTCGGATTCTTTTTTTGGCCCGAGTGTGGGTTATTTTAACTCCGGTTTTTTCGCGGCCTTAACTTATTATCTCTATGGAGAGAGAGACCTTACTAATGGTAGCGGAAAATATTCTGATGTTTCCGGTTACCAAATCGACATCTCTTATTCCGTTCCTGTTGCAGAAAACATTTTAATGGGCCCGCAACTGACTTATCACAATTACGAGTTTGGGGATTTTCAACAAAATGGCAACTCATCTTCTACAGAATATAAATACTCTGGACTGACGCCCTATTTCAATCTGACTTTCATATTTTAAAAAAGCTTTTATAATTGTGGCTAATAAGCTTACTTTCGTTTCTTTGAAATCTTTCAAAGCAAATAAAAAAAAGCCTGGTTTGACCAGGCTTTTTTTATTCGCAATTTCAATTTCTACTTTAGAAGTCGTTACGATAGGTAAAATAGAAAGTCTCCGTCGGACGGAAAAGTGTGGTGTCAATGGTTTGCTCCACACTAAATCTGGGACGAATGTTACCAAGGTTAATCACACCCAACTGGAATTCCCCAGCGTAGTCATGAGTGTAGGTTGCGGCAACATCGAACTGAGTGGGCGAGGGTATACTCTTTAGGTTCTGACTAATATTACCGGACTCGAGCATGTCCGCTGTCGAACGTGCGAGCACGAAACCACCCCAACGGCCCTGTTTGTAGTTAATGCTAAAGTTATTTCTCCAACGAGGAAGACCTTGTCGACCAACAATATCCTCACGTCCATAAAGATCGACGAACTCTTGATAGAAATGAAACATATAGGACAGTTGATTGTTAAATGTGAATTTACCGATACCTGTGTCCAATCGGTAATTGGCGTCAAAATCTAAGCCTTCAGCCTCCTGAGTACCAAGGTTTTGAAGAGTGTAGATAATTCTTTGAATTTCTCCTGTAGGATCATCGTTTTGTCGGATGATCTGCACACCGTAGTTGGCTAAAACCCCGGGACCAAAATCATCTTCGATTCTCAGTGCTTGCGAGAAGGCAGAGCCGATTACATCCTCAACTTTTACCCGCCAGTAATCGAACCCAAGTGAGAAATTCTCTGTGGGCTGAACGACTGTCCCGAAGTTAAGAGATAAAGAAGTCTCCTCTTCAAGATTAGGATTAAGAGATTGACTGGCTGTTGTCGATTTAAGAGCACAATCCTGTATGCCAGGATCTCCACAGCGAAGCGGGTCTCTAAAGTTGTTATAAAATCCTTCCAAAGAAGTGTTCATCTGTTGCAATGTTGGGGCTTGGAACCCTGTTCCAGCAGAAGCTCTAAAGGTTAACCACTTAAAAGGTTGGTACCTGGTGGCAAGTTTGGGATTAATGGTCGACCCGAAATCAGAATAAAAGTCGCCCCTTAAAGAAAGCTGAACTTCAAAGTTAGTAGCCATTAAACCACTTAACTCAGTGAACAAAGCATAAAGCTCACGACCGGCACTGCCTGTTACTCCGGATTGCCCCATCGCATCGCCTTCAAGGAAAATGGCTGAACGATGATCGGAATATTCAAAGTGAGCGGCAGATACACCGAAGGCAGAGGCCCAATCAAAACCAAGAAAGCTTCCTAGCGAACCATTTGTTTTGAACTCCGCCCAGTTAACCATGTAACGGTTTCGGTTAAAAGTGTCTGCACCAATACCTGAAACATCCTGCTGAGCCGGATTAAATGGGTCGTAGGCGCCGTTAACGACAGCTTCTTTAGTGGCAGAAAATCGCCCAACGTTTTCCTCAGTGTCAGTGATTGTGTTGATTTGGTTGTTCAATGTGGCATCCCACTGCCAGTCGGAATTGCCGAAGTAACCTTTGAGGCCAGTGATTAAACCAGCGTAATAGTTTTGGGTTGTTTCTTTGTTTACAAGGTTATCCATGCGGTGAAAGACTTTCGTGTCTCCCCCGGTATAACCGGGTAGAGAATTCCAAGTGGTTGGACTCTCGGCACCTGTGAAACTGATTCCAGAGCCCACTCCTGGCTCGAGAAATACCACTGGACTACGAGACTGTGTTCGCCCGTATCCCGTTATAAGAGTGGTATAAAACTCGGTATCGCTAGTAATATCATGAGAGTATTGAGTCACCCAATCAAATCCGTAGGCTGGGTCAGAGATGAAACGGCTACGATCAGCATCGGCACATTGACCAAAATCATTGAATCGTTGGCAATTAGGTCCGGGCCTAAGATTCTCAGCGTCATCAAAGTAGTTGGTTGCATAAACTGGAGTAGCGAACAAGGAAAGCCCGCTGTAATCTCTATCGGAAACTCGGTCCCCTTGAACATAGTTAGCCTGAATCGCTGTCAGAAAATTGGAATCGGAAGTTTGAGTTCCATAGGCGAGTGAAAGACGATTGGAATCACTACCGTTCTGATTCGTCATATTATATTGATTCGCAAACGCTAACCCATCAATGTCTTTTCGAGTGATAATGTTTACAACCCCTCCCAAAGCATCGGATCCATATGTAGCCGAAGCCCCGTCTTTTAAGATTTCAATTCTATCCACTGCAGCCAAAGGCACGAGGTTTGTGCTAACAGCACCTGTAGAATAACTGCTTCCTTCGGCTGGTGCTCTTTGACCGTTAATGAGAATCAGGGTTTTCGCAGAACCGAGTCCTCTTAAATTGACAGTGACGCCATCACTTCCAAAAGGACTGGCTGTGGACTGCCTCAAAACAGCTCCGACTGAGTTCATACCTGAGGCCTCAATTTCAGCCCTATCAATGACAACAACAGGGGATGGCCCCTCTATATCGGTTCTTCGAATATGGGAACCTGTAACTTCGATCTTTTCGACGTTGGACCTTGCGGGAGTGGTGTCTTGGTCTTCGACCGGTTCGACTTCCACAGCCGTTTCTTCTTGTGTAACAGTGTTTGCATCAGAATCTGTGTCGTCTGTCGACTGAGCCAGAGAAAAAACTGGCATCGAAAGAGCAAAAACGAGCACTAACTTTATATAACCCATATGACCTCCATGAAGCGCAGGATATTAGGGCCAAAGTCCTGGAAAACAATCAGTTAATGTGACGCGTTATTACCTTTTTTTAGTCGGCCCCATCAGTCCTGCTAACGACGAAGAGGTGAAATACTCATAATTTTGATCTGAAGACAAACAATTTCATATTCTTAAAAATATGCGTAATTTAAGAAGGTTTCAGAAGAGGCCTCAGGCTGCTAATGCCTCTTTTTTTAACCACTCTAGGATTTCCGCAGGACTAACCAAAAACTAACACACCCATCTTACATGGGACCTTTACCTATCCCCCCCATTAATATAATGTGCGGATTCTCAAATATCAGATCCTAGAGTCTTTAAGGATGTCGGTGCACACGAGGGGGAAAGATGGCGGTTCGATTGATCTTTAGTTTAGTGATGGTTTTACTCCTAGCAGGAGAGGCCTTTGGGCAAAATGACCCGGACGTGGTTCAGCCCAACGATTTGAATACAAAATTAGAAATTGAAGAAGAAAAACCTAAAGAAGAAGTGAAAGTCGACTCGGAATTTGAACGCACTCAGTCCGCAAAAAATGTAGAGAAAATTCAAGTCACAGGATCCTATGTGCGTCGAATCGACATTGAGGGACCAAGTCCTGTATTTACAGTGGAAAAAGAGGATTTTGAAAAAGCCGGAGTCAATACCGTCACCGATTATCTTCGTGAAAATTCCATGTTCACAGGAGCTGAGAACAACGGAAACAGAGATGGTTATTTTCGTTTTCGCGGACAGCACGCTGGAAGCACCTTGATTCTTCTTAATGGCCTAAGAGTACCAAAGCTTGGAGGTCCTGATCGCGGTTTTTACAACGGAGTTGAGGCCATCCCTACAAACATCATCGAAAGAGTGGAAATCCTTAAAGATGGAAGCTCCGCCCTATATGGTTCCGACGCCATGGCCGGAGTGATGAACTTTATCACTCGAAAAGATTACGATGGCGCCGAGTATTCAAACCGAGTGATTGTACCGGAAATCAATAAGGGTCTTGAACAGCAGCACTCCATTGCCTTTGGTAAAAGTTATTCCAACGCCAACTGGTTTGCCACGGCTCAATATGTGGAACAAAGAGGCTATACCGAGGCCGACGCTGGGAACTACTACACCGTCCCCACCACCCGTGCCGCTTCAAACTCTAACATTACGACATTCAATAGTGATGGAGAATTTGATAGCAACCAACGCTTTGAAGCCTCTTGTGGCCCCAACGCTCAGGAGTGCGAAACCGATTTTCGTTATGTCGATATGGTTCGTGATCCCAGAGAAAACTTAGGAACCCTTCTTTCAGGGCGCGTGGACTTAACACCGGATATTTCGGTGAGTGCACTGGCGATGTACAATCGCCGCAAACGTATGGACTACGGGCGACCCGCGTTTATCAATTACTCTCAAAACGAAGGTTATAACCGCATTCCTATATCAGAGCTTGGTTCCACAGAACTTCAAAGCTCTTTATCTGGAGACACCATTGAACTGAGTGCTCTCCCCTTTGATGAGGTGGGACCTGAGAACATTGCAGTCCTACAAAACTCTTATTCAGCACAAGCCAAAATTGAAGGCTACTATTTAGACACATGGAAATGGGACCTCTCTAGTGCTTACGCCTACTCTCTAGAAGAGCGCAATCATAGAAATGGTCTTGTTGATATGGGCGAAGTTCGTGGCGCTCTAGTGAATGGGTGGAATCCCGCAAACATTGGACCACAGAACACCGGTGTTTTAAATTCCGCGCGAGTTCAAGGTGTGGAAGCTTATGAAGCCTCACTTGCCACAGCCCGCTTTCTCACAACAGGTGAACTTTTTGAGATGAATGATGTCTGGGGAACAGGTGGCCCAGTTTCCATGGCCATCGGAGTGGAAGGACAGTGGGAGACAACCGCTGACGCTCACGACGACATTCTTATCGAAACTGATACCAATAATAACTTCCTACCCAACCAACAAGGCTCACGAACAGTGAGTTCGTTTTTCACAGAGTTTGTGATGTATCCTCTCAATAGTGTTGAGCTTCAAATGGCGGGGCGCTACGACGGATACTCTGATTGGGGTGGAACTTTTAATCCTAAAATCTCTGTGGGCTATCGCCCTTCAAGAAAGGTTCTATTGCGATCCTCTTGGGGCACAAACTTTAATGCTCCCAGTGTTCGAAATATGATCCAACGAGATGAGATCTCCTACGAGAGGTTTCGTTTATGCGATCAGAGTGATCCTAATTGCCAAGACCAAACTGTTGGAGTGACTCGCTACCGTGACCCTAGCCTCTCACCAGAAGAAGGAGTGAACTATAACTTCGGCACGGTTATCCAACCCGACAAGCGTTGGACCTTCACGATTGACCAATGGAACTTTGAGGGATCAAACACAATCTCAGCCGTTTCTTCTGGCGCCTACAGCGCTATTTACAATCAAATTTATAATGGCAGCACACCAGAGTCTGACGCCGCTTTTGAAGATTTGGGAGTAGAGATTCAAAGAGATGCTCAAGGAGAATTGATTTCAGCACGTATCCCTGCAGTCACCAATATGGGTGAGAGAACCATCCGTGGTCTTGACCTTAACGTGAACTTTAACAGTCCTGTTCGCCTTCTAGGAAAGGTGGTTCGTTTAGGACTCGGAATGAATCACACCCATATGTTGAGTTATAAAACCAGAACAGCCCCGCAATTGGATTTTTATTACCGCGAAGACCTTGAGTGGAAAAACACTTTAAGCACGTCTCTTTCCACAAAAAATCATTCTTACCGATTGGCGGCCCGTACTCTCGCCGGAGACACAGTGGCAAGAGCCTCCATCCGTACGCACACGGAGTATGATTTCAATTACAATTTCGCTATTCCTTGGTGGTCTGGAAAGTTAGCTCTAGGAGTTAAGAACTTACTCAACACTCGCCCACCTGTGGATCGTGGAAGTAACTTGGTTGATTTTACCCAAGGATTTAACTCATACGCCTTCCAAGCACTTGGGCGCCGTTATTATGTTGGCTACAGCCACAGCTTTTAATTCTTAAAACATTTTTTAGCTATTTTGTTCTTGGCAAACAGTCTTGCACTGTTTGCCAAGGCTTTCACACTGTTCCATACAAACTGAAGAGAACGACTGACAGCTGCTGACTTCGTTTTCGCTGTAAACTTCTTTCATTTTTTGAGAGAGCAGCTCCAAACCCTTTTCATTTTGACATTGGGTCTGACAACTTTCTCGCCCCATGCATTTAACATTACAAGGTGTTTCGTAGCCATCATAACCCATATGAAAAGCGGTATAGAGTTTATAGCGCAGTGCTGAGAGGGAATAATCTTTTGAACTTGGACAGCGGTCTTTAGAAAAAGCTGGAAAGCTAAATAGAACACTAAAAAGTGTTGTTATTATTAAACCTCTCCCCTGTTTGCCGAGCATTTTCTTCATACGTCCCCCTATTTTGACCGAAACTTTTAAAAGCTTCAGGAAAAAAGTCGGGAGAACTTACCAAAGTATTGAGAGATTTCTCAGTACGACTCACTTTCTTCTCAACTCGGAACAGAGAACTAGACCTTTGCTTAAAGGTTTTACGAAATTAACTTCAAAAGGATCAACTCTCCTAAGTGCGGCCAAAAAGTTCGATTAACTGATCAAGCTCTTCTTGAAATTCAAAAGTCAGAGCCTCCACTCCACGGTAAGCCATGGTGAGATAAACGATATTCGCTGCACTGGTTTCCGTGATTGAAACCGAGACATCACTGGCTGGAAGGGTAAATAGATCATGAGGGCGACCTCTTGAACCAGCGTGAGTGAAAGCCAAAGACTTCCCTACGGGCACAAGGCCCGCCATATTTATAAGAAAAACGATATTGGCTCTTCTTTGTTGGGAATGACTTTGAGCTCGTGTCAAAATACCTTCTGAAAAACTCTGGTCTCCAAACAGTTGTCGACCGGCCTGTAGAGATTGTGCGGCTAAGCGAGAGTCAAGAAAACCTCTTCTCGCACCCCACATGCCATCAGCCAAGGCTGGAGCACACACTAGTAAGGCCGGAAGTGTCCCAAGGCCTGACCAGATTCCAACACCACAAATAACAGAGGTCGCAAATCCAACACCGATGGAAGAGCGCACTCTTCTTGTTTGTTGGTTTTTTAAATCACTCCAGGCGTTGCAAAAGCTTCTTTTTACGGTGGTATCATTTTCAGTTTGGATGATGGCCTCGATTTGATCAGGAAAGTTAACAAGCCCCATCTCATGGTCTCTCAGAGTGAGGTTTGGATAACTCCAAAATCCGCGACGATGACGTGTCTGCAACCCTTGAATGGTCTGAATAAAGTCTTCATTAAATTGGATCAGGCGATCAAAAGCGGGCAATATTCCTTCAAAGCTCTCTGTGTCTTCTTCGTCAAGGAAAGCCAACAGCGGATTCATATAGTTTAGATTTTCAGAGACCGATTGAAAATAGGCCCTTACATTTTCAATAATTACAGGCAATCTTTCCTCAGGTAATGCTAGTGCGGTTTTGACAAAGACATGAATCCACAAGCGCACAATTTTCTGTTCCTCTTGTGCAGAGAAACGAAAGCCTCTTAAATTTGTGCGAGCCACTTGTTGAGCGTGTATATAGTCATTTTGAATCCAAACAAGGAGCTCACCCACTGTTCTTGGAGAGCGAATTCCTCCTTGCATCGCACGGGGGCGTTCAGCCAAAGCCCGGGTCAATTTGGCCATTTGAAACTGTTCCCTTATCGAATTTAAAAATGAACCTTTAAACTCAAGGCAGCTCTCATCAGAGCAGCGACTAAAGTCCTCTACTACATTTTCGATACTCTCAATAGCATCACCGGCCTGATCGATCAGCTGAGCCTTGGTCCTATTCAGAAGGGCCTCACGTTGTGATTCCGTACTAGGCTCGTAAGAGAAAGAATCACAGACCGACTCGGTTTGCGCCATCAAAACCAGCGGAAATAAAAATGTGAAAACAGTTAAAATCTTTTTAAGCCCCATAGCAGCTTCACCTCACAGTTTTATTGGAAGCATTTTTAGGGCCATTTGTATTATTTAAAATTCACTTGGTATTTTATGGACTTGAAATGTTTTCACGAGTGTAAAAGGTAACATTTTGGGGCACAGGATGGCTCCCAAATGACAATAATGGGCTATTCCTTTGAAAGCCGCCATTGCGGGTCCATTAAAACCTTATAATCCTCTCCATTCAAACGAAAAGACAAAGACTGAGCATGTAGCATGAGACGCGGAGCCGATCTTTTAGAGCCATAGACCGAATCGCCTAAAATTGGATAGCCCCTGTGGCTCAGTTGAACCCTCAGCTGATGAGTTCGACCGGTTTTGGGCCGACAAAGAATAAGGTTATACTCATTAACTCTCCTTTCCAGCAATTCAAACTCTGTAATGGCTTGATCCCCTCCCTCAGAAACCTCAAAAGAAAATTTTCTTTTACTGGATTTCGCCCGAGCAATCTTGTCTTCTTGAGTCCAATGCTGGGGAGGGCTTTTTTCACCGGGCTCCGTATAGCAAAGGTACTCTTTTTGGATTTTTCTATTTTTGAAGAGATCAGAGATGGGTTTATTTAAACTGCGTTTTTTTGACATTAAAACAAGACCAGAAGTTCCACGATCTAAACGATGATGAAGACCAACATAGGGAAGGTCTTTAGGGAACTTTTTCTCCAAAACAAAGTGATAGCGGACGTTTTCATAAAGGTTTTCCTCAAAGGCTTTGAAAGTCGCTTGAGTGGGCAGACCTGCTGGTTTATTGAGAATCAGCCACCCAACCTCTTCACGGACGATTTCAATTTGAGGTTTTTTCCCTTTTCGGTTCACCAATAATATCTTTGAGCGAGGCTTGATGTTCGCCTTCCACTGATCCCAACGTTTATTGTTAACATAGAGAGCCCAGTTTTTTGGCTCATAGGTTTGGTTGGTTTTTTCAATATGTTTTTGAGCCAAATTCTCGGCAGGAGTCCATTGTTCTGGGGATTTGGCTTCAATAAAATAAATGGGGCGATTCATCCGCTCACCTGCATATATCAGTTTTATTGGCTTTCGCTATAAAAGATCTCATAAGCCTTTTCAAAGGCTTCACTAAACCCCTGCTTACGATCGGCCACCATATCCACCTTGATGTCAGGAATCACTCCTCGGTCTTCTATAAATTCCCCACTGGCAGTAATCACCAAAGACTCTGTTAAAGCAATTCCCATTTTGCCAACTGGTGAAAGGCCATGCTGAACGACATTGCCACCACCACCCATGGAGCGCTGACCAATAACATGCCCCATTTCATTGTCTTGAAAGGTAGCTGTGAAAATCTCACACATGGATACACACATCTCGTTTATGAGGACTACGATCTTAACATCTCCGGAAAGGCCATAGCCAGGGTTCTGTAGAAAGAAGGGGTCCATGACTTTGACAGAAATGGGACGTGAGAGTCTTTTACCCTGCGCTAAGTCCTCTTCAAAATGCCCAACCACCTGGTCGGCTATTGATTTCTGGTAATCATCCTCTCCAAAAACCGCCTGACTCTTAAAAGTATTCATCCAATTGTTGTTTAGGCGAAACTGCAAAGAGGGATAATTGAGGCCTTTTTTACGAAGCAGATTTAACATTCTCATTCCATGAACTAAGGACCCTCCGGTATTATCGACCAAATCGATCACCACGTTTTTTATGCCCTTATCCTCGATTGCCGTAATAGCTCGGTTCCATTCTGTCAGCATTTTATCATTGGCCGGAAAGTTACTGACTTGTAAGTAGGCAAATTCACGCTCCGATTTAGTTTTGACAAGTTTGGCCTTAAAAAGTGGCTTAAACATAAGATCATCAACCGTTTCGGCTCCGGGGATCGTCCGTTTTTTTAAACTCTGATCAAACTTAGCTCCTAAATCTAGGTTTCCTCTAAAAATGGAGTTCATCAGGGGATTGATATGTTGAACTTGAAAACCTGTTTGAATCAAATGTTGCAAACGTTTTGCTACCATTTCCACAGGAAACTCAAAGCTTTCCAAAAGTGCGCTCAATGACTCGTAACCAAGGAAGCGATGCACGAGCGGATTAGAGACTGAAATAACATTGACGGGAGTGAGCCTCTCTTCTGGAAAGGCTGACTCTTCGCCATTACCAGTCTCTTCAGAGTTCTCTTTTTTTTGTTTTTGCAGAAAGCTCAACAAATCCTCACGAATCCAGGGCAACTCGATTTCAAATCGAACGTCCCCCCTTAAAACCTCCAACTCAATGCTTGAGTCCTCGGGAAGCTTCATATCGGTTGAAGTGCGCATCGGGAAGTGAAAGGCTGCGGTTGTCAGATTGGTTTCTTCTTGTCCTACGTCAATAAACGGGACGATGGATGCTTCTAAATACTCTTCGACACTCTCCCCATTAATAGAGAAAATAAGATCGTCTTCCACCAGTGGCGCTCCGCCATTATCGGCCCCCTTGAGGCGGGATACAATTTTCAGGGCATTGATCGACTCCCCTTCTAATTCGATCTTTGTTCGTAAAGTTAAAAACCCAAGGTGAGCCACTTGGGCGTATTCTGGTAAAAAGCCACTGTTGACTTGCAAAGCCATAATATGAGCATCTTTGAAGCGATGAACGCATTGTTGAAAGAGAGTTAAGAACTCCTGATTGTTCATGTCTTCTTCGGCTTTTTTCAGACAGCTCTCTTTGACTTCTTCAAAGTCGACGGCAAAATTTTTCTTTTTTAATGATAGAGGCGCATAGTTTTGTTCGAAGATAGCAAACGCCCAATTAAGGTCCGCTTTTCTTTCTTTTTCAGTCATTTGATTGATCGGTAAACTACAGCCTGCAGAGAAAATAAATATCCCTGAGATAACGATGAGCCCTATGAGTCTCATGATCCCCCCTTATTTTTCTTTCTCAGATGTGCGACTTTTTCAAAAGTCACGAGTCCCAATTTCTCATCCTCGAAATTCGGCCGAGAATGTCAAAATCATCTCAAAATAACAAGATCTTTTTCCTAATAAATTAAAATGGGACTCAAGCCTCAGTGAGCCTCCTAGAAGGGCTTTTAAAAGACTCTTGGACTAAAAGTTTTTATAATTTTAAGCAAGCTTGACTTATTGCAATAATCTCAGCCTTCAATATGACTGGATTTATAATCAAAGCTCGATTTGATTTTTTTCCTGCTCTTCTAAAAACAAAGTCATTGCTTGTACGATTTGCCCGGAGCCTCCGCTGGCTCCATAAACACCTGTGGCAGAATCCACCCAAGCGTATATATCAAAATGGGCCCAGGGAACTCCATTCACGAAATGCTCAAGGAAAAGAGCGGCGGTGATGGCTCCACCATAACCATTGGTGGCATTCACAAGATCGGCAACATCCGAACGTAAGCGCAACTTCTCTTCTGGCACTAAAGGCATGCGCCAAAACACATCGCCCCTTTTTTGTCCCGTTTTTAATAAAGATTCTGCCAAGTTGTCACTGTTACTAAAAAGACCGGGGGTATTGCCCCCAAGTCCATGTTTTATAGCTCCTGTGAGCGTCGCTATATCAATGACCAATTGTGGTTTTTTCTCTGTGGCTAAGGTGAGCGCATCAGCCATCACCAATCGCCCTTCCGCATCGGTGTTGTGAATTTCTACACTGAGGCCATTGCGAGCTGTGATCACATCACTGGGTCGGAAAGACTCCGTTCCCACGGCGTTCTCAGCAATAGCAAAGTAAAAATCACAGTTAATTTTTGGTTGAGCGTTAGCGACCCATAAAGCAGTCCCTGCCACTGAGGCCGAGCCTCCCATATCTTTTTTCATCAAGCGCATACCTTGAGAAGGCTTGATATCAAGGCCTCCGGCATCGAAGGTGATTCCTTTACCCACAAACGCGTAGGGTTTTTGAGACTTACCACCATTGCGATACTGGATGTGAACCAAATGAGGCTCTTGGCTAGCAGCTTGTCCGACAGCCACATGCAAGCCCATTTTTTCTTTTTTGAGCCGCTGCATGTTCCAGGTTGTTACTTTTGTCTTCGCCTTGTTTCGGAAAACATTTTTTAAAAGATCGGCATAATTTTTTGGCTGCAGAACGTTCGGTGGAAGGTCCACCAGATACCGAGCAAAGTTAACCGCTTCACCGAGTTTCGAAGCCTTTTCAATGAGTGTTTTATCATTCTTAATCGAGCTTTTTAAACTGACCTTAAAGGGATTTTCTTTTTTCTGGGGCCATACTTTTTTAAAATGATAGCGGGCCATCTCCATTCCCACACAAAGACCCACAAACTCCTCTTCGCTCTCGCCGATATACTCTACCGAAACTGACTTAAGAGGAGTGCTAATAATTTGTCGAAAACAAGTGCCCACCAAGTCGCGCGCCATGGTGTAGGGAGAGGCGGCAAAGAGACCATAGTGACTATTGGCCTCTACGGTTTTCATCTGTAACAACCAGATGTCATTTTTATTATCATTCCAACTGACAACAGAAGACTTACTTTTTATTTTCTCTTTGAGGTGGCTAGGTGCGGACTGACTTAGGCTTGAAGGAACTTTTTGTTCGCGGCCAATCACAATGACTTTCACATGGGGGCCTTGTTTTCCTGTGGACCCCTGGGTTTTGGATTTTAACCAAGAAAGTTGATCGTAGCTGCCAAAGTTTTCGCTCATGAAATCCTCGCTTTTGAGTATGTGAACAGACTTTCAGAGCTTACACAAAGGCCTTCACCTCGGCAAGAAGCACCCGGGGCACCCCCACAATCACCTTTAAACTGGGTAAACTTTAGGCAATGGAATCACCTCCGGCCCCATGACATAACTCCTGGGGTTTGTGATCTCCACCCATTGATCCCCAATTTTTTGGCCATAAAGGAAGTATTCAACAAACAGAGTTTTTTGACATGGCTGGACGTACAAGAGCCCCGACCCTCTAAGCCCTGATTCGTACCCATTGATTAGGAGGCTCATGTCCTCTTGTTCATTAACAAAGAATACTTGGTGTTGGTTTTGATCCTGGAGCTGACCAAAGCCTCCGCAAGACTTCCTGCGACTCATTAAAATTAATAAAATAAAAATTATTTCAATCATGCTATCCCTAGTCCGAAATGTTCCGGGCAAGTTAACAGGAATTTTTTCTTTTTCTAGAGTCCATTTTCATAACTAGACCTTGATCCTGAAAAATGCCTCATTTTCCAACAACTGGAGCGTTATAAAGGGCGGATGAGCGGGCTGGAGGCCCATTTTAAAGAAGTGACAAGTCTAGCAACATTTGCTTAAGTGGTGGCTTCCAAACCGAGGCAAGGAGACCAGCGATGATCAAGATTCTAATCTCATTTGTGTTTTTATTCCCAATTTTGGCTCAAGCCACCAATGTTTTCGTGGCCCCCGTTCAGGGAACTAACTTGAGTCAGGAAGAGAGCCGAGGTTACCGAGAACTCATTAAGCTCGCCGTACAAAAGGAGTCCGATTACAATCTTGTCGACTCTATTGATGAAGCAAACATTTATTTGCAAGCCAAAGTCATTCACGTCAATACCTACACCCTTTTTATTTCTAAAGGTCAGGGCAATCAAACCATTGCACAGAAACAGTGGAAAGCGGAAAACTCTAACGAACTCGAGGCTCTGATTGATTCTTCCGTAACAGAAATCCTTAACACTGAAACAAATGAAGAACAGGCCGTCCTCTACGAAAACAAAAAAAGCTTAGGAGAACAAGCCGAGGAAAAGAAAGCCCGAAGTAATTTCGAACGCGTCCCCGCTAGGAGACAGGTCTCCTTAGGTTTTGGCCCCGCCTACTTTTCCAATATGCAAAGCCCTGGAACAGGGATCGGAATCAATGCCGGCTACTTATGGAATATCGATGACCACTTTGACCTGGGCCTACAATCCGACTTTGCCATTTCAACCCAACATGCTGATGCCTACTTCTTCAGCGGTAAGATTCTCACCAATTACTTTTTTTCTACCAATGACATAAGTCCCTTCCTCGGCGCTGGTTTTGGTTACGGCTTTGCCAGCGCTCACGATCGTCCCACAATCGATGATAGCAACTCCAGTGGATTTGCGGTTGGCCTTCATGCGGGAGTTAAATTTTTCAGAACTTCCACTGTGAATTTGGCTGTGTCCGGTGAGTACAACCGAATTTTTGACGACAACACATTGGGACAACCTAGTGTTTTCATGTTGAAGGTGGCTCTGCACTACTAGCTTCGCCCCTACCTTTAAGAGCGACTGATAAAAATGATTTTTAGGCCTTTAAATCCATAGGCTCTAGACCAGAAAGGTCTCTTACAATAAAAACCGGCTTTTACTCACGAAGGCTTCGAGGCTTCTTTTTTGTGATCTTTGGTCATCTCCCACAACTTGAAATAGCGAAGCATCCAGCCGACTCCATCGAAAAAGGCTGCGAAAAATCCTGGGATCCCGTCGCGAATCCCCCCTTTTACAAGCCAACGCCTGAAGACTCGGGAGAAGGGTTTAAAAAATAAAAATTTTAGAGAATTGGAAAAACTGGGGCGCACACCTTTTTTATAAAGGTGTCCGGCTTCAAAGCTGCTATAAAAATCCATTTTTTTTAAAAATTGAGAAATGGTTAAATAAGGATAGTGAAGCATTGGGTTTTCGAGATACTCGATCGGGCCATCGATTTTCAAACTTTCATGGACATGCTCGTTAGGAAAACGGCCTTCGCCTTTTTTAAACAAGCGAAGTTGATAATCGGGATACTGACCGCCGTATCTTAACCAAGTGCCAAAAAAATGGTTGCGGCGAGGCAATTTGAAAGCACTCGCCGAGGTGACTGAGAGCTTATGGTTAACCTCGTCGATCAAAGGTTTTTCGAAGCGTTCATCAGGATCCACATAAAAAATCCAGTCCCCTTGGGCCTGCTCCATAGCGTAAGATTTATTCACATTGAGGTTCATATTGTTGGGTCGTCTGAATACACGACACCCCAGTGATTCGGCCAACTCGTAGGAATTATCCTCGCTCTCACAATCCACGTAAATCACTTCATCTCCCCATTTTAGAAGCTCTGGTATTAACTCCTTGAGATGATAGGCTTCATTGTGACCAATGCAGGTGAGAGATAACTTCATAGAAAAAACCTTTAGTTAAAGCGAACCAGACAGTAATTTTTCTTACCTCTTCTTAAAATCATGAGGCTTTCAAAAAGCAAAGGAAACTCCCCACCTTCGAGGTTTTCACCCGTGAACTTTTCGTTATTTAAATAGATTGCCCCGGCTTTTATATCTTTTCTCGCTGCCCCCTTAGAAGAGCAGAGAGGACTCTCGGAGAGCAAAGTAACAAGATCCATTTCTTTGAGTCTTGATTTATCGACCTCTATTGAGGGCGCCTCACTAAAAACATCCTGCAGAAGACTTTGATCAAGCGAGCCAAAATCTCCAGAGAATAGGGCTTCGGAAGCCTTCTTGGCTTTTGCCAATTCATTGGCCCCATGAATGAGAGTGGTTAATTCTTCGGCCAAACTATTTTGCGCTTCTCTTCTATGAGGTTCCGCAGTGAATCTTTTTTCAAGCTCTTTGAGCTCATCAAGGGGCTTAAGACTAAAAAGATAATTCATTTTCATGGCGTCAGCGTCGGCCAAACGCAAGAAATACTGGTAAAATTGATAAGGACTGGTCTTGTCTGGATCCAGCCAAACATTTCCGGCCTCCGTTTTTCCAAATTTACTTCCATCAGCTTTTGTCACCAGAGGAAAAGTCATTCCAAAACAGGCTTTTTTATTTTGATCATCGCCTTGCATACGACGGATAAAATCCACTCCAGCAGTGATATTGCCCCACTGGTCAGAGCCTCCAATTTGCAAGCGACAATCGTTTTCTTTATTCAAGTGATAGAAATCATAGGATTGTAAAAGCATATAGGAAAATTCGGTGTAGGAAATCCCCTGATCTCGGCTCTCAATGCGCGATTTCACAGAATCCTTAATAAGCATAGCGTTAACGGAAAAGTGCTTCCCTACATCTCTTAAGAAATCCAAAAAACTAAACTCTTTCATCCACTCAAAATTGTTGACCATTAGTGCCCCGGTGGATCCGTCGAAATCTAGAACTTTCTTGGCATCTGAGAATATACCTTGAATATTTTTGTCGAGAACTTCAGGAGTTAACAGGTTCCGCTCTTTACTTTTCCCACTCGGATCACCAATCATTCCTGTGGCACCGCCTAAAAGTAAAATGGGGCGATGGCCTTTTTCTTGGAGCCTTTTCATGGTGATCAACGGTAAAAGATGACCTATATGAAGGCTATCGGAGGTGGGATCGGCCCCACAATAAAACCGGATTCCATCTCCATTTAAAAGGTTTTTTACCTCTTCTGAGGTTTCTTGGTAGACTAAGCCCCTCTCTTTTAGCTCTTCGTAAAGCACTGACCACCTCCGCAAAGGCAAAACTCTAACCTTCTCAGTTGATTTTTACAAGAAAATCAGTAATATGGGGGCAAACGAGGAGAAATATGGCTAAAGATGACCTCATCCAAATTGATGGGACTGTGAAGGACGTAACCGGTGGTGGAAACTACAGAATCGAACTGGAAAACGGGGTGGAAATCTCAGCCAGACTTTGCGGGAAAATGAAACGCTTTAAAATTCGCGTGATTGTGGGTGACAAAGTCACTGTGGGCCTATCGCCCTACGACCCCACTCATGGTTTAATTACTTTCCGACACAAAGGTTAGAACTCTCCTTTCACCCTTGTCACACCTCGTCTCCAGAGGTGTGAAAAATGAACAAACTCTCTTAAATCTTGACCAAATCCTTGCGAACAGAAGCACTATTTGTCTTATTATAACCATTCAGTTGTGAGGGTTCTCCTATCGGTCATTTAGGCCTGGTCGGCACTCTCTCAAAGTGGAAAATAAAAGCTGTGTTAGAGTCTTTTAAATTCAGCTTATATTTGGGGGGAATCGTTGTCGTTAACCAGGCATCTTTACATTGCTATCGCCATTTTACTTTTTTCGGGCAGCACCTGGTCCGCATCTTTCACCCTCCCCTTTGAGTCCTTTCTCTCAAGCTATCTTTCAAAAAGCTCTGAAATTTTAAGTGCCAGAAGACAACTCTACTCCGCTCGAGAAAACCGGGTGGCCGCGCGCGACCAGTGGCAGTCTCGATTAACCGCCACTCCCCAGCTAAGCTTTGAGACTCAAAAATTCGACTCAAGCCTTAGAGATGACAACTCTAACCGCACCACCAACATCACTGGGCAGTTAGTGCAAGGCACTCCCACCGGAACTGAAATTCAGGTCAACGCCCAAAAATACTTGGAAACCCAGAATCCCCTTTTTTCTACCCTTGATCGCAGCTACTCTGCCAAGATTACTCAAGATTTATTTCGAAATGCTTTTGGTGCCACACAAAGATCCGTGAGGAAGAAAGCAAAAATTGACTTTAACGTGGCCGAGCTTGAATACCGCCAATCTATGGTCAACACCTGTGAGAACGCCTTCACCCTCTACGCTGAAACCTACATCCAACAGGAAATCACCGAGCTTCTCATCTCTCAACTTAAAGACGCAAAAAGAGCCCTCAAAGTTTCCAAAGATCTTTATCGCGATCGACTTATTAATAAAATTGACAAGCTGACCTCTGAAAACGACTTTATCGACACCGAACTACAAGTCGAACAAGCGAAACAAAAGCTTCTTAATAGCAAGCTTCAGATTCAAGCTTTTCTTGAGGATCAACAGAGCCTTGAGTACCGACTGAAAGACCCCTCTTACTATGTGCTCAATAAAGAGATGAATCTTGATAACGAGACCATCAGCGAAATAATTTTACAAAAACGAGTCAATAGTCAGGAACTGGACGTGGACAGAGCCAGGTGGGATCGACGCACCGATGTGAAATTGGGCTTTGAAGTGGGTGAGCGTTTTGGACGACTGGCTTTCAATGGTCCCCTTCTTAATTACAACGAAGAGTACCTACGTGCCAGTGTGGAATTTGGGTTTGATCTTATTAACAACACCGAAGACGCTGATTTAAAAAATGCTATCGATCAAAGAAACTCTCTTTCAAAAGAGAACCAAGTTCTTGCTAAAACTCAAAGGAGTAAAGTGGCTGGACTTGTGGCCTTAAACGATCTTTTAAAATCGCAAGTGGCTGCAAGCCAAAACCAGGTCAAGATTCTTAAGGAAAAAATGGACATAGCATTTGAACGCATGGAAAGAGCGCAAATGGATTTTCAAAATTATCTGCTCCATCGCAACGCCTACCTCAACCAAAAAAGAAATTACCTGCAATTGAAAAAAGATCTGTGGCTCAATCAATTCGCTATTCAAAAAGAATTTGCCCATAATATGCCAAAACTCTGTGAAGCTCCCGTGGCACAAAAGAGTACTTAACGGAAAGGTTCTACAATGAAATCAATCATTCAATATTTCGTGAACCGCTCTTTTGTGGTGAACCTTTTATCTGCTTTTATTATTTTTGCAGGTCTAGTCTTAGGCTCAATGATCAAACGTGACATGATTCCACCATTTGAGTGGAAGAGTGTTTCAGTATCCGTATCATTGCCAGGAGCTTCCGCCACAGAAGTCGAGAAGTATTTGGCCTACCCTATTGAAAATGCCTTGCAGGGGCTCCCACACTCCAAGGAAATCACCACACGCTCCACCTCTGGATCATTAAATATCCAGGTGTACTTTAATGCCGGTCACGACGAAATGGCCGAGTCGGTGGAACAAATTCGTAGCCGTATCCAAGCGATCAACTGGCAGCTCCCCTCGCAATCAAGAGATATCACAGTCTCTCAGAACAAAGTGGACTCTGTTTTCCACATGGGAATTGCCCTTGAAAACTTCGATGCCACCAATCCGGAACACCGCTTACGAGTGAAGCGCCTGGCCGAGAAAATCCGTCAGGTTAAGGGGATGATTGACGTCAGTGAAGACATGAATAAACAGAATGTCTACATCGAAATTCATCCTGACAAATTAGCGCCCTTTGAAATCTCTGTGGCGGAAATCAGAACAAAAGTTCAAGAAAACCTTTCTTACTCCCCAATCGGTCAGGTCGATTTTGATGAGAAAACTTTTTCAGTGGAAATTCAGCGACCGGCAGAGGCTATTGAAGCCTTTAAGAAAATGGCGATTCGAAGTAATAAAACCGGCAATGTTCTCTATTTGGAAGACGTTGCCGATATTCGCTTAAAAATTGATGACGTCAAAACTAGCCACCGTTTTAACGGCAAACCTGTTATCAATCTCTACACTAGAAAAGATATTGAATCCGATGCCATCGCTCTAAAAGGGGAAGTGCAAAAAATCCTGGATGAGGCCAACAAAAACTATCCGGATGGGATGCAGGCCACCGTGTTTATTGATGCCCCTCAACTGATCGAGTCCCAACTGGAAACTCTTAAAAACAATGGTCTGGTGGGAATGCTCATTGTATTGGTTATTCTCACCCTCTTTTTTAACTGGAAGGTCTCACTTGTCACCTCGTTTGGAATTCCAATCGCATATTGCGGAACTCTGGTGGCTCTCTATTTCTTTGGTATCTCCATTGATATTATCTCAGTTGTGGGCATGATTCTGGTATTAGGGATACTGGTGGATGACGCGATCATCATCGCAGAACGATATATTGAAAACCTTGAAGAGGGGCAAGAGCCCAAAGAAGCCGCCTATAACGCTAGCCAAGATTTAATGATCCCAGTGACAGGCACCGTACTCACCACCGTTTTTGCCTTCACGCCAATGGTTATGCTTGAAAGTGAAATTGCTAACGTTTTTTATGCGGTTCCCATTGTCATTATCGTATCATTGGCAATGAGTTGGCTTGAGTCTTTTTTCATTCTCCCCAATCATCTCCAACATTTTATAGAAAAGGCGCCTCACAAAAATGGCCACTCCTTTTTTGATAAAACCAAAGACATTTACAAAAAAGTAATGGGTCAGGTTTTACGCTTTCGTTATCTCGTGGTAGTTTTCCTCGTTGCTTTTTTCGCCGCTTCGGGGTGGGTTGCTAAGAATAAGATTCAACAAGAATTTTGGTTCAATGTCTCAAGGGAAAGAATCGCTATAAAAGTCACTTTAAAAGACAATGTCTCATTGAAGTTTACCGAAAACGTTATCGCTCCCATTGAAAAGTATTTACTCACACTTCCTAAAGATAAATTTCAATACGTTCAAACCGACATTGGAAGTATGTGGACACGAGGTAGACACTACGAGGGTTACCGCTATGCCAAAGTTATGCTTCATATTCACGAAGACATCACAAAACCAAGTCTTGTCAAAAAAGAGTACACCGAAAAACTGAAAAAGTATTTTGCCGAGTATGAAAAAGAGCATCCCGAGATCGAAAAAATCGGAATTGGTTTTGAAATGAACGATCAGGACGACAAGAAAAAAGATATGGTTTCAATAGACGTTTCTGGAAACGAGGATGTGGATTACCTGGAATTAAAACAAACCATTAGCGCCCAACTCAAAGAAGAGAACTTGAATCTTGAGATGGTTAAAGAGGTGAATGAATTTGATGAAAAATGGGTCTTCACTCCTGATACCAATAAATTAGCCCGCTATAAAATGAGTCTTGGCAGCATCACTTCACAACTTCGCTCTTACTTCGTTCCCCACGAACTCATGCAAATGCGACTGCAGGGGGAAGCGAAGTGGATCTACACTCAAGTGAAACGCGACAAGCCCATCACCCAAAAAGAGCTCGAAAAGCTTTCAGTCCTTAACAACATCGGACTAAGTGTGCCACTCACAAGACTCGGCAGTTGGTCGCGAAAAAAACAGTTAGGAAATATCCGTCACCAAGATGGTAAAAGGATGTTTAGTTTTGACCTCGCCTACGAGCCCACCGAAGAGATGAATATCGTGAAGGCCAAAGAGGAAGGCCAAAAAGTGGCTGACACTCTCACCAAAAAATACCCGACCTACACCGTCGAACTTCGCGATGCCGACAGAGCCGAGGCCAGTAGCCGAGCTTGGGCCTTGAAGGTGGCTTTACTTTGCATAGTTCTAGTTATGTTTACTCTTGCCCTAGTGTTAAGCTCAGTTTCACTTCCATTTTTGGTAGGTCTTCCCATTCCTTTTGGCTTAATGGGAATTGTCTGGGCTCTTTATCTTCATGATATGAAAATGGGAATCATGTCTCTCATTGGACTTATTGGAACGGTGGGCGTTTCTGTGAACGACTCTCTGATCATGGTGGACCAAATTATGAAAAGAGGGCGCAAAGCCGGCGGCCTTGCTAGAGAACATATTATTGAGGGTGCCTCCAGCCGCTTAAGAGCCATTATCTTAACAACTGTCACCACTTTAGGGGGTGTCTTTCCAATGGCCTACGGTATTGGTGGTGAGTCGGGCTACACCCAACCTCTCGCTTTTTCTTTAGGCTGGGGACTTTTCTTTTCGACCTTTCTCACACTTTTTGCACTTCCCGCTTTTGTTGAGATACGAAGAGATTTTACGCGTCTGGGGGGCTGGATCAAAGATCGACTGAGACACCAACGGGTGCGAAGTGCTTCAGAATCATCTTCCACAAAATCCTCGAAAACAAAGGGTCCCCAAAAGACCAATCTCGCTGATGGAAGCTGGGAGGCTAGGGATATTAAGAAAACTAACAAGGAAGAGGGCATTGACCAGTCCCCTCCACCACCTCGGGTGTAAAAAAAAAGCCGGTTTGAAACCGGCTTTTTAAGTTGGGGTCATAGGGTTCGTGTCTTGTTAGTTTATTTTGACACTTTCTATTTTGCGATAGTCTTTCATGTCGGTGATATATGAGCTTGAAAGTTCATTCTTCTGTTTTTCGCTTAAAGCTTTACCCGCAAGTTGAAAAACTTCATGCTCTTCTTCGTCCAAATGATGAGTCACCAATTCTTTGAGCTGCTTAGCTTTAGTAAGCCAAGCCGAATTGGACATATCTGTATTTTCGAGTTCCTCAAGCTTGTCATCGATTTGCTCGTGCTCATGAACACTGTGACGGGCTTTTTCAATAGTAATATCATCTTCCATCAAGGGCCGATAAAACCAACGCTCCTCATAGCGTGCATGGCCTTTTAAGTTATCTTTAAGTTCATTAAATATCTTCTTTCTTGTCTCACTCTTCCCGTCTGTCTCCACAAGATGGTCAAAAAGAGCTCTTTGAATATCGTGGTCTTTTCGTAGTTCTTCAAATATCTGAGTCATAATCTGTCTCCTAAGTTTGATTTCAATAGCGTTAGATTAGTCCTCTTGTTCAATTATTACTTGGTTTTCATTTATAAATGCTGTGAACAATTGATAACAAATTGACGAATGAGGCCGTCTCTACTAGACACAAGCCATGGAAACCACTTCGATTCTCAGAATTTTTTGCCTTGTTGGTGCGCTCCTAGGCTTTCTAGGACTTTATATGATGCTTGGTATTTATGAAATCACTGGCTTCACGGTCGTGGTGGCTCTACCTCTGATCCTTACTTTTCTTAGCTCCCTTTATCTTATCTACAGAGCCTTTAAGCCTTCGCAAAATAACCTAAGTAATTGAGGAATTAGTAATACTTCTTCCCCATTGTCATCCTGACCAAAGGGAAGGATCTTTGCCGGTGACTATAATTTATAATGTGAATTTAGTTGCGATAGATTCTTCGCTTCGCTCAGAATGACAGGGCACTCAGAATGACAGGGCACTCAGAATGACCGTGCGCTCAAAATGACAATGGGGCAATGGGATCGTGGGAGTTGAAAATGCCATCACCCCATTTCGTCGTCCTGAGAGTAGCGAAGGACCTATTGCCGAGGACTATGACTTAGCTTTTCCTTGGCTTTTAAACCAGTGAATCAACTGCGGATAAAGAGTGTCGATTTTTTTGGATTCACTTTTTCTGTATATAGTTTCCAGAAACCGACAAAACTCGGAAAACCGCAAAAAGCCCCTCTTTTCAACTTGGTTCTTAATGTTTCTTTCGGTTAAAAACTTTTGATCGTAAGGGTCCTGAACCCTATCCAAATACCATAGATGCACCAGTCCCCAATTTAGATACTCTTCAAAGAGAGCGTTGCCAGAATAGTAATTATCACCTTTGCTCGGAGCTAGCCAAAAATCACGCTTTTCTATGGCATCAGCGATGGCCTCCCTATGGAGGCGGGAAGGTACTGCTAAATATCCATGGTTAATTTCGGTAAAAAGGAGACTTCCTTGCAGCAATCTTAATGATCGATACTTTAACTTTCTCAAGGCTTTTTCTGAGGGTGGGTAGGGAAAATTAACGTGAGCTTGCAGCTCTTTAAAACTATCCCCCTCAAACCATTTTGCTGACTGCCAGCCGTAGACAAGAGGAGAAAATACCACATTCAAAAAATCAATGTTCTTGTTGGTTTGAAACCTTTGATCCAGCCACTGGCGCATATCTCGAGGATCAATTTCTGTTTTAAAAAATGAAATTTGCTTGCTGTAAACAGTTTTATTTCTTTTGTAAAATTCATCAAAGCGGGTCTCTAAGTAAAAATCAGTCATCTCTTTGGTTAGCTGTTTTAAGCTATTTTCTTTAAGAAAGCCTGTGACCTTATAAACAGGATGACGACCCACTCCTTTGTCTGCAGTGAAAATGAAAGAAAAGGAATCCATCTTCAATGTACTGTAGAGATTGGTCCTCTTCTCAAGGAGGGCATTAAGCTTGAGAACAAATGGGTGCTTATTGAATTGTGAAAAATACTGAATGACATCCTCGTAGTATTTTGAATCTTTATAAACAAGCCAAGAGATGGAGTGGGCATGATCGGTTAGTGCAATGGCTATATTCACCATTTCGTAGATTTCTGGAATTTGAAATTCAATAGTCCCCTTTTTTTGTTCAATGAAATTGGATGTGTAGATAACCCTCGGAGAGTATTTGCTTAGGCTAACCTTATTGTGGGTGCAGGATGCAACGATCAAGGAAAAACATAAATAAACGAAATTTCTCAAAGGGCCGCCTTGCTAAAGAATTTCGAAGTCCTCAGTACGTGGGATAGTTTTTATTTTCTCCTGCAGGACATCTGGAGGAAAAGTTACTTTTCTTTTGAGCAAGTCAAACCAAGCTCCGGTTATCTCAAGAGTGGCACTCAATTTGCCATCAGAGAGGCGGTAAATCTCATGGAGCATCTCCCATTTACGACCATCCTCGCTCAATCCTTTCACCCGAATATTGACCCGCGCTTTGTCTCCGGGAAGAATTTCACTGAGATAGTGAACGTTTTCATTGAAGATAATTGGCCCTATTTTAAGTTCGCTAAACTTTTTCATAGTGAACCCCAAACTCTCAAGATAGGCAAAGCGAGTGGCCGCGCATAGATCACCGTAAGCTGTGTGTCTCATGTGCCCATTGGGGTCTAGGTCCGCCCACCTGATATGAAATTCTTGATTGTAAACTTCCGACATCCTTTACCCCTTGTTGTTTTCCACCACGCAGGCTGACTTACCCAATTTGCGCCGATGCAGAGCTAACCCATAGGCCCAAAAACCACTCGAGGATTTTAACTTCTCAGCGCGCAGCCATTTTGTTTTCTTCTTATCGATATTTAACTTTTTATCAAAAACATTGATCACATCAACACTCGGTCCTGACTGCGGTCCTTTGTTTTTTTCAACGAAAAGATCCGGTTCACTTCCTTCAGGACAAGTCCATTGATAGCGAACGGGTTCATCCCAATATGGGGCGTTCTCAAGCTCGGGGACATTTTTAGCCGTTAGAGCGTCTTTAAACTGCTCATCGGTCATAAAAGAAATACGATCAATTCCTAAGGCAATCAGGGTACTAGCCAGAAGAAACTCCTCACCATTTCCCTTTAAGCCTTTGCCAAAAACAACAACATGACTGTAAGGCTCCACCCCTTTAAGAGCGAGCAAGCGCTGCAACTCATCGGCTTTGTCACCGAGTCTCTTTCCCGATAGCCCTCTTAAATCCCAATCCTTCCAATAAGCATAAAAGCTCCGCGGAGGTTTTGACATTTGATGATCAAAGCGAGACCTCACATCAATGATCACCGACTTTTTAAGCTCCACCTTCCCATTGACCTGGACTTTCGAGAACACGCGGTCTTCTTGGTCAAGGTCTACCTCAGTGACCTTGGTGGGTTTTTGCTGGCAAGCACTGAGGAAAATAAAAAAGGCACCTAACATTAAAAAAGCCTTTCTTATGGAGAAAGGCTTTGAATGAAAAAATAAAAGGTCTGTAATCTTCAAGAAAGGTCCTATTGTTGTTTTTTGTGTTTCATGGTCGGAAAAAGGAGAATGTCTCTGATGCTAGGACGATCGGTGAGAAGCATTACGATTCGCTCCACGCCAATCCCCACTCCCCCTGTGGGAGGCATTCCTACATCGATGGCGTGCATAAAGTCTGAGTCCATTGGCTGAGCCTCTTCGTCCACCACTCTTCTTTCTTCCTGATCCTTTAATCGATTCAATTGGTCCTCGGGGTCGTTGAGCTCCGTATAGGCATTGCCTATTTCCATGGCCGCACAGATGGGCTCAAACCTTTCCACAAGTCCTTTTTTCTCTCGGTGCATTTTTGTTAGAGGTGAAACCTCGACAGGAAAATCAATGACAAATGTGGGCTGGATCAATTCACTCTCAGCCGATAGCTCAAAGAGCTCCATAATCATATCACCACGCAGTCCTGCTTTTTCCATATCCGAGCCAAGACTTTTACATTTTTTAAAAAGCTCTTCATCGCTGGCGGATTCGGGATCTATACCTGCGTACTCTTTGACACCATCGTAGACGCTCAGTCGTCTCCAAGGCGGTGTAAAATCGATTTCTTTGCCTTGATAAGTCACCTTAGTGTCACCCGTAATTTTACGAGCAAGATGAGCGACGAGTTCTTCGAACTGGTTCATTTGGTACTCATAGTCAGTATAGGCTTCATACCACTCAAGCATGGTGAATTCAGGGTTATGAGAACGATCAATTCCTTCGTTACGAAAGTTCTTACCCACTTCATAAACTTTTTCAAAACCACCCACGATTAACCTTTTTAAATAAAGCTCCGGACTGATCTTTAAATAAAGCTTCATATCGAGAGCTCGGTGATGAGTGGAAAATGGGTAGGCTGCAGCCCCACCATAAATTGGTTGTAAAACTGGAGTTTCAACTTCAAGAAAACCCCGCTCATTTAAAAAGCTTCTGATTTCGGCGATAATTTTCGAACGGGTTTCAAAAGTCTTTCGACTCTCAGGGTCCATAATAAGATCGAGATGACGATGACGATACTTGAGTTCCACATCCTGAATCCCGTGATATTTCTCAGGCAAAGGCTCTAAGCTCTTACAAAGGATTTCAAATTTTTGAGTGTGAAGTGAAAGCTCTCCCTTTCTTGTTTTAAAAACAAACCCCTCAATACCCACGATGTCGCCGATGTCTATATTTTCAAAAGAAGTCAGCCCCGCTTCATCGAGCTCTGCTTTTTTAAGATAACATTGAATGCGACCGGTTTGATCTTGAATGTTGAAAAAGGCGGCTTTCCCCATAGGTCGCTTCGTCATCAAACGGCCAGCGATCTTATACACTTCACCTTCTTTTTTATCCCCGGCAGCAAGCCCTGAGTGAAGGTGAACGATTTCTTTGACCTGGGCTGTGCGCTCATAGTTATGGGGAAAAGGATCGATCCCTTTTTCTCTTAACTCTTTGAGCTTGGCTCTTTTTTCCGCGCGAATGGGGTTTTCCGTATTTTCACTCATAACCTCAACCTTTCTTGGTTTCTTTATTGATCTTTGCCGGTGTAAATATCCATCACTGATTGCAAAAGCTCTATGGCCTCTTTTTTAGGACGCTGAAAAGCATTGCGCCCCATAATACTTCCAAAAGCTCCGCCTTGCGCCAATTGGCTCACCTCTTCTAAAACGTCTTTAGTTTCTTTGGCGGCTCCTCCACTAAAGATCACAACACGGCGACCATTAAAACAAGACTCCACCACGTGACGAGCACGATCGGAAAGTTTTGAAACGGGAATACCTTGTTCTTCATAAACTTTTTTAGCAGCGTCTTGCTCGATGTGGGCTGTGGGTGGTTTTACTTTTATAAAGTGAGCCCCCAACTGCGCTGCGATTTGTGCGGCATAGGCAATCACATCAATGGCTGTCTCACCGTCTTTTGAAATTTGCTCACCACGGGCGTAAGACCAAATCACCACAAGCAGTCCGGCTTCTTTAGCCTTTCTTGCGGCTTCGGCGATCTCTTCGTACATTTGCTTTCTTAAACTACTTCCTGGGTAAATGGTAAAACCAATTCCCACACATCCTAATCGAAGAGCATCGTCCACATGAGAAGTCAGCGCCGAACAAGGACCTTCCGGAGAGTAAAGAGTATCAGAATTGTTAATTTTTAAGATAAGTGGCAAGTCGCCAGCAAAGTCTCTGGCTACAGCTTCAATAAATCCTAATGGAGCGGCGTAAGCACTGCAGCCAGCTTCCACAGCAAGGGAAGCGTGATAGGTCGGATCGTACCCATTGGGGTTTTTTGCAAAACTACGGGCTGGGCCGTGTTCAAAACCCTGATCCACAGGAAGAATCACCATTTTCCCTGTTCCACCGAGGCGGCCGTGGTTTAGCACTCGGGCCATGTTGTTTAATACTCCGGGGTTATCGGCCCCGTACCAGCTAAGAATCTCTCTTACTCTAGGCGTCATACTCTTTTTCTCCTTAAAACGAATGCTGCCTACACTATTCATTTTGGACTTTGAAATCAAGGGGATAAAGAGCTAGCGAGTGTGGATGAGGGCCCGTTCCGCGGCTTTTTCTGTGGGATTTTTTTGGAGTGTTTGCGAGATAGGCACAGCTCCTGCTTTGCTGGCATCGCCCTTTGGGCGAGCGCGTCCCGCTTGCCAGAGCCATATCTCACAAACACTCCAAAAAAATCCCACAGAAAAAGCCGCGGAACGGTCAAACTTTTGAGCCTATTCTTTGTCATTCCTGAGTGTATTCTTTGCCATTCTGAGCATGCTCCTTGTCATTCTGAGAATAGCGAAGAATCTATCGCCACTGAATTCACGTTATAAATCAAAGCCCTCGGTAATAGGTACTTCGCTTCGCTCAGCACGACAGCTGCACTCTTCACTACAAAATGGAGTTTATTTTAAAATATATTTTTTAAAAGCTGCGGACTTTTACCATGGCGCGCTTTAGGGAGAGGATTTCTTCTTTTACAGCGTCCATGAAGTTTTGGGCGAATTTTTCGACGTTGGCGATGCCGAAGTCTGTGAGGCTTGAGGTTTCTACTGGGGTGCCGTCGTTGGTGATGTTGATTCCGTAGTGGATGAGGGAAGAGGTTGTTGAACAGGTGGCAATACTGATGTTGAGCTTTTTCTTTCCCCAGTAGACATCGTCACCGTAGCGTTTCAAGGCAATTTCGGTTTTGGTGAGTTTTTGAATTTCTAAAATGAGGATCTCTCCCATCAATCTCTGTAAGGCAATGGCACTTGAAAGCGGAAATTGGAAAAGTTCCATTGAGAAGTGGAGCATGCTGTCGGAAGCGATTTTTGAAAGAGCTCTTAAATCCTCTCCATCAATCATATGCTCAGGGGTGACTTCACAGGCCCCTTGCCAGGCGACCATAGAATCTCCGAGCACGCCGTGCTCTAAATAATTAAAGAGAGGGGCGAGTTGTTTGCCGGTATATTTCATTGTGTTTTCAAGCCATAGAGTGTGCATAAATTAAACCTTTAGTTTTGAGCCTTTAAGGCCCTCAAGAATCTTTGACAGGATTCACAGCGTCCACAAATCTTATCGCCATTATAGTAACAGGACCAAATCTTTTGCGCATCCACCCCTAATTTCAAAGCCTCTTGCATGATTTCCACTTTTTGCATTTTTTGGGAAAAACAATGGATTTGAACCCCGTTAGAGGTTGAGAGTTTTAAACAGGCGTTCATCTTTTCAATATACTCTTCACTGTTGTCGGGAAATGTGACCGCCTCTTCTGCATTAAATCCAGGCACAACAAAGTCGGCTCCCCATTTTTCAGCAAAACAAGCTCCGATGTTTAAAAAAACTCCATTGCGATTAGAGACCCACACCTTTTCAGCCGAGGCTCTAGAGGCCGCCAAATCATCGATATTGACCTCCTCTGTGGGCACATCTTGACTTGAGGTGAGGGAGCTTTTGTCTTCAGAAAAAAGACTAGTTATATCAACTATTTCTAGAGATATGTTAAGGTTCCGACTAAAGTCTGTGGCGGCCTTTTTTTCGCTCCCCCAGGCTCGTTGGCCATAGTTAAATAGCAAGGCACGCACGTGCCCAGGCCATTTATTTTCAGAGGCATAGAGATTATAAACAGAATCGAGGCCTCCTGAGAGTAAGACCACCGCTTTACAGGTTTTAGATTTCATATGTTTGATGTAGTGGGACCCAGGCTAAACCTCAAGTTCAAATTATAGACAATTTCAGGAAATCCCTAGACGCCTCCAATTTCCTTCTCTATAAAATAGCTTATGCTTTTAAATGCCAATGGTTTTAAGGAGTTCGTGAAAGCAGCCTTTCGCGACCCCCGCAATGTTTCCACTATTTTTCCAAGCCAGAAGTTTCTGGCCAAAGCCCTTATCCAACACGCTGGAATCAAAAAGGGAGACCACGTTTTAGAGCTTGGCTGTGGAAGTGGAGCTATTACACGCTACATCATGGAAAAGAGAGCTCACATTGGAGAGTACACTGGAGTTGAAATCGACGAGGAGCTTGTCGAATACCTCAAGTACACTTTTAAAGGAGAAAAATTTCTCAATGTCTCAGCCGACAAGCTTCATGACCAAATTCCTGATGGCTCCATGGACGTAGTGATCTGCTCTTTACCTTGGACACTTTTTGCTGGAAAACTACAAGAGGGCATCACCGACGAAATCTACCGAGTGCTAAAGCCCGGCGGACGATTCACGACCTATCTTTGCATTCACTCGCTCACCTATCCTGGCGCTCCACGGGCTAAAAAGATTTTTAAACGCAATTTCTCGGACTTTCAAAAAAGAGAGTCCATTGCAAGAAACATCCCGCCTGCCAACGTTTATCTTGGAATAAAATAACAACCTCGGGTTTAAATCGATTTTTCCAAGTACCCGCTCGGAGCATTTAATAAAAAGGCCCCTCGGTAGACCAGAGAGCGATAAAATTTGGAAGGTTCAACATGCTCTTCTTTGTCGATCACTTCGTAGGCTTCTACCTCTTCTTTTTCACCCCAGTCGTTCACTATCGTAATAGGAACTCTTTTATAGGCCCCGAAACCAAGAGGTCCGCCTTCAATTTTATCGAGCACTTTCAAGTCATCATTGTTCAGAGTGACCACCACTCCGTAAACCTGATCCCCTTTTGACGGGACGATATCCGCGACCCCACCCTGTCTTTTTTCAGAGTAGCGCGTATAGGCCAAGCGATAATCATTGAGGCACCCACGCCCATGAACTCGGGCCGAAGGGCAGCGAGTTTTTATCTGATTGATATCCATGTTCGACCCAAAACAAAAGATCTTGTTATCTCGATTTATGGTGGGCTCACCAAAGCCTCCGCCACCTGGTGTTTCAATCACCAGCCGATCCTCTTTTTTTACATCAATTTCAAAACACTCTTCGAGTGACTTTCTCTCTCCCCTCTCTTCAACAAAGTTTCTCCCTGTGTGTCCATCAGAGCCACCTTTAATACCTCGGGGGGCATAATTTCTACTTTGGGATAAAAAACTCACACTCATATTTTCTAGAAAACGTAGTTTTCGAATAAGACCATTGCCCCCTCGGTTTTTACCCACTCCACCACTGCCATGGCGAACTCCCATCAATTCAATCAATACAGGGTAGCGATTTTCGAAAATTTCTGGATCTGTGAGAAGGGAGTTTGTCATATTCACTTGAACACTACTGGCTCCAGGCCCAGAAGCCGTCGCCCCACTTCCCCCGCCTAAGGTTTCATAATATTGATAATTATCTGTCCCAAAGGTCAAATTGTTCATGGTTCCCTGGGAGTGAGCCTTTATGCCAAAGGCTTCAAACAGAAGGTCACAAAGTGACTGTGAGGTTTCTACATTTCCGGCAACGACGGCTGCCCCTTTTTTAGGATTTAAAAAACAGTCCTCAGGTAATTTTATTTTAATAGACCGAAACAGTCCGTCGTTGAGAGGAAGGCTTTCCTGCACAAGACTTCGTAAGACGAACAAGATAGCCGCTTTTAAAACAGGTTTCGGGGCATTAAAGTTGCTTTCTTGCTGGGGACTAGAACCGGTAAAATCAAATAATATTTTCTCATTATTTTTTTTAAGGCTCAGACAAATCTTTCTCTCTGGAGCCATCTGCTTTTCAACCTGCTGGTCCTTGAGATCTTTTAATTTTTCCGCTAACTTTTTTTCAGAATAGGAAAGTATCGATTCAATTTGGTTTTCGATTTTCTCAGTTCCATACTGTTCGGTTAAATCCTTTAATTCGGAAAGACCCTTTTGGTTGGCCGCAATTTTGGCTTTGATGTCAAAAATATTGGAATCAATATTACGAGTGGGATAAGCCCCCTCTGAGAAAAGCTTTCTCAATTTCTCCTCTTGAAATTGACCATCATCAACAAGAACTTGCGGAGAAATAACCACGCCCTCTTCACTGAGTTTTTTACTAAAGGCTGGCATGGAGCCTGGACTCACGCCCCCTATATCAGCATGGTGCCCGCGGCTAGCGACCCACATAAAGACTTTGCCGTCTCTAAAAAAAGGCGTCACCACTGTCACATCCGGAAGGTGAGTCCCGCCAGCAGTAGGGTCGTTACAGATATAACTATTGCCAGGTTTTATTTCACACTGATCTCTTACCGCTCGCACGGAGTCCCCCATGGATCCTAAATGTACCGGGATATGAGGAGCGTTTGAAAGCAACTCCCCTTTTGAGTTAAAAAGAGCACATGAAAAGTCGTTTCTCTCTTTAATGTTTACCGACTGAGCTAACTTTTTGAGGCTCACTCCCATTTGTTCTGCGATAAATTGGAACCTTTGGTAAAAGAGCTCCATCTCTACGGACTCTATACGCTCTGGCTTAGTTTGATCTGGCTTCCCCTGAAACTCTAGGAACCATTCCCCCTCTTTATTCTTTTTAGCTTTCCAAGCTTCCTCAACAACGATGGTAGTGTTGTTCTCCTCAATTTTAAAAGGACCCTCTTTGGTTTGATCAACTTCTACTTCTTCTTCATTTGTTGATTCGGTCTTTTTACCCTCTCCTTTTAGAGAAATGGTCTCACAAAGTATTTCCTCTTCTTGATCAATGCCAAAAACTACTTTCATATGCTCCCTGAAAGATTCTTCGGCCTCAGTTTTATCCTCGGCTTCAATAGGAACGATATAGTCACTGCCTTTAGAATAAAGAAAATAAGTTCTGAGCCAATGGGTGACTTCGAAACTAGCTTCTCTTCTAATTTCCTGTTTGAGCTTTTCAAAACCTCTTTCAAAAGGTCCTTTCTTTGAGAGCGCTTGCACAGCCTCCCCCATCCCATAAGCTGAAAGCACACTTGAAAGAGGATGGATAAAAATAGACTTGATCTTCAACCTCTCTGCCACTCGCGTAGCCATTTGGCCTCCCGCCCCTCCAAAGCTAACAAGAGTGTAATCACTTGGATCCTGCCCGCGCTCAATCGAAATTTTACGAATAGCCTTGGCCATCGTTTCAACAGCAACATCTAAAAAACCTTCAGCCACTTCCTCAGGCGACACCCCAACCTCTTTTGAGAGCTCGTCAAATTTTTCTTTCACGATCTCTTCATCAAGTCCCTGGTTTTGATCGGACCCAAAAACTTTAGGAAACTGGTCAGGATTCAAACGACCTAAAAACAAATTGGCATCTGTAACCGTCAGTGGACCTCCTTGCCTATAGCAGGCCGGTCCTGGATTGGCTCCTGCAGACTCAGGTCCTACTAAAAAACGAGAACCATCATATTTTAAAATCGATCCTCCACCTGCGGCCACAGTATGAATATCCACCATAGGGCTTAAAAAATTAAATCCATGAAAATTAGCACGATGCTCAAGATTTATGGCTCCATTACAAAGAGCCACATCTGTACTTGTTCCACCCATATCAAAAGTAATAATTTTATTTATCCCTCGCTTTTGAGCCGCCCGCAAAGCTCCCACAAGCCCTCCAGCAGGGCCAGAAAGAAGAGAGTTGTAGCCTTTGAGTTCCTCTGAAAAACAGAGATCCCCACTGGACTGCATATAAAGAAATTCATCCACATCAATTTTCGACTCAAGGTCTTCGGTGTACTGCTTCAAAAAAGGTGTGAGATTAGCATCGATAACAGAAGTCTCTGTTCTCATGATATAACGATTCTCCGGACTCACTCGGTGAGAAAGACTGATGTAATCAAACCCCAAATCCTTGGCAACTCTCTCAACAAGCAACTCGTGATCAGGAAACTTATTAGCATGCATAAAACTCACAGCAACAGATGAGATTCCTTTCTCAAGAATCCGCTCTAGTTCAAAACGAACAAGATCTTCATCAAGAGCTTTAATCACTTCCCCTTGAGCATTCACCCTTTCTTCTAGATGCGAGACCCAAGTATAAAGAGGCTTCTTTTTCTGAATATCCAACTCAAACAAATCCGGCCGATTCTGCTGCCGAATCTCCAAAACATCTTGCTGACCAAGGCTTGTCAGCAGCGCACAAGGCACTCCTTTTTTCTCTAAAAAAGCATTGGTTGCCACAGTGGTTCCAAGCCGAATAGAAGAAACCACATTCTTTAACTCCGAAGTCCCTGTCAGCTCAACAAGCCCCTGATAAACCGCTGACTCATAATGAGGAGAATGAGAAAGAAGCTTATGAACCTTCCTTTCCCCCGTTGGAGAAATCCCAACAATATCAGTAAACGTACCCCCACAATCAATCCAAAATACCCATTTTTTATCCATAACTTTTTATAACGAACAACAAGAAACAAATCAAAACAAGCTAACCGCAAAGTTGTGAAGAATTTTACAAAATATCCCTTATCTCTCTTGAAAGCCTCAACCAATCGACAAATACGCATAAGGAAAAATGTTTCTGGAGAATTACTTTTCTAGAAAGAGTCTTTAAACAGTTACTATAAAGGAATCTTTGTTAAGAATTCACTTAAGATTAGGACATTGTGATTTATTGAAAAAAAAGAACTTCAACGCCTTTCGCGTTTTCTCTTTGAAATTTGGATCGCATGAGACGGAGGCTCGAGCAGCGAGCGCTGCGTATCTCGGGCTGCGCAATGAAATTGCGCGGTCCGGGAGACGAAGTGCACCCGAGTGCGTGCCTCCGGCCCATGCGCTCCAAATTTCAAAGAGAAAACGCGAAAGGCGCCCCCGAGCGTCTTTCCCACTAAATCCAAATCTTGTTAAATTTCCTTAGCCAATCGACGAAGATCTTCTTCTGGTGGCGTAAGTCCATACTCCGCCCCCAAATAGCTTTCCATAAACCGAGAGATTTCCTGTTTCTTCTCAGGATACTCCCTTTGAGCACGAAGTAAGAAATCCCGTGGCCCTTCAAAGCTCTCTTTCTCAATTCCCTTTTTAGAAAGCCGATCACGCAAGAGAAAATAGGATTTCTGAGCAGAAGAGAGCTTCACTTCATTGCGCCGATTGCGATGACGAATCCACAAATAAAAGACCAATAGAATTAAGAGAGTCAAATAAACCAATAATTTTTGATTAAGACCTTGAAGTCCCATTCGCTCAAAAAAGTCTCTTTGCCCTTGACGATCGTAGTTTAGTAAAAAGAGATTCCAACGAGTGGCAATGGCATCAACAGCGAGGGCTGCTCTTTTGATAAAACCATCATTGAGTCCATCAAGAAAGCCTTCTCTACCCGCTTCGGCCAGCTCGCTTTCACTTAAAGAGTGAAAAACAGCTCCCCCAAGCTCCATTCTTAAAGGAGCCACCATAACTGTAGGGTCAAATCGAAGCCAACGATTTTTCTGATCCGACCAAATTTCCGTCCAAGCGTGTGCGTCTCGACTGGTGACAAGATAAAAGTTACTCATGGGGTTTTTCTGCCCCCCTTGAAACCCCACGACCACCCGGGAGGGCACCTTAGCTAGACGCATAAGGGCTGCGAAACTCACAGCAAAGTGTTCACAGAAACCCACTTTTTTCTCAAAGAGAAACTCACCGAGCTTCTCAGTTTCCATGGCTCCCGGACTGAGCGTATAGCGAAACTGTCTTTGGTAAAAAGTCATCAGTTTATTGGCTTTTTCTTCATTGTTCCATTCCGCCCTATTAAAGCTGGCGACAAGATCTAAAACTCTTTGGTCGGTTTCTTCTGGAGCTTGTAAATATTTGTCTCGATCACTCTCACTTAACAAACTTTGACCTTCAGGAGAGGAAAACACTCGGTAGACAATTTTTTTATTCTGCTCTTTTAAAAGTCGAAAAGTTTCGCCCTCGACTTTCTTGGTTTTTCTTTGCAAAAAAGGACTATTGTGAACAACTCGAAGGGGACGATCAAGACCAAAAAGCCATTTTTCAAAGAAAGGCTCTAGCAGAATTTCTTGCTCAAATCTCTTGGTTTTTTCCGAAATCGAATCGTTTTGGATCGGTTCGATCCTCCCCTTTTCCCAGCGCATTCCGCTGTTGACGGTGAGCACACCTCCGCGCCAATATAGATCCATTCTTGATGGTTCTTTGACTGGAAATGTCACTCGAAAAGCTTCTTGATCTTGCTGAATGAGTTCTGAAAAGCTCCCAGGCTTCATAGTGTCACTAAAACCGTTAAGTTGGCTCTGCTTCCTGGCTCCTCCGATAAAACCCGTTGAGAAACGTGGAAAAACAAAAAATAGAAGAATCATAAACGGCGCAATTTGAAAGAAGAGTTTAAACCCCGTTTTCAACAATAGTTGTGGATCAAAGCGCACCTGTGAGCCGTTATGAAGTTGCACTAAAAGTGCGGTAGTAATCACCAGGTCAAACAATGCGAAAATCGTCATCCCAAGTGACTGTGATTCAAAGAAGCGCGCGAGCAGCAGCATGAAATTTAAGAACAAAAGCACCATTGCATCGCGATATCCGACTCGGTCGATAAGTTTTAACGAGACCGCACAAATCAAAAGGGCCGAACCCGCTTCAAGACCTAAAATCTGCCCGTAGTTTTGATAGACTAAAAAGGATAATGTAAAGACAAGCCCCAACTTGGTGAACCAATTAGGTAGTGGCACGTATTGAAATTCATAGAGAAGTCGCCAGAGAAGGCATATCCCACCCACAGCCAAAGTGGGAACTGTATAAGTGGTAAAATGAGGAATAAGATTTAGAGCTACCAAAAAAATAAGACTTAAATGAAAAAAGCGATTCGGAGCTGGGGTCATTCCACCACCCTTTGCTGAGCTAAGACTTTTAAGCATTCTGTTTTATGTTGAGGACCGTGGCTCGCAGCAACCCTCTTACCGCGGATGTTCATAGCATACGAGATATTTTCGTCATGACACTCATGAATCCATTTTGACATTTGCCTCAAGCGAATCTCTTCATCCCCTTTGGCTTGTGAATAGTCGACAAGAAAAGTCTGCCTTTCGCCCTCTTCAAACTTTTTCGCTAATAGTGGTCGCCCCCTTGCAAAAGCCTTCCAGTCAATATGCCTGTGAGAGTCTCCCCATTCATATTTCTTGTGCTCTGAGAAATCATCTCCGTTATTTTTTTGCACCACACCCTCATCCTGCCCCTCAGGCTGAAATTCGGAAATCGACTGATTTCCCCTTGGTGCGGGATAGATATAGTAGGTTTCATCGACCTTAAAATGGCGCCAAACATAGAAAAAACCAAAGGGATACCGAGTTGAAATAGATATCTTATCAATTTTTTTCTTACCCCAAGTTGAGGTCTTAAAGTCAAAGTATTGCGGGTGGAGGGACTTTTTATAGATAATCTCTATAGGAAAATCGATTTTATCCCCATTCATTTCGGCTTGTACCCGCAACTGAGAATGACCTTCTGTATTCTCACTTTTTAGCCACAAAACTCCGTGACCCGTGGATTCGCTGGCAGAAAGAAAAAGTTTAATCTTTTCTAATTTTATATTTTTTAAATTCGAGTGAGTTTGAACCATTCCTATAAGGAACAGGGCCACCAAAAAAAAGCATAAGATAAAAGCAAGGTTATTGTTGTAAACAGCCCCGCCTACAAGACTTACAAAAATACCCGCTCCATACATAAAGCCGTATTCTGTTGGTACAATGTAAATCTTTTCACGCTTTCTCATGGGATCGGTACGGAATGAATGATTTCCTGAGCTAATTGATGGGTGCTTTTTTCACCGAGATCTTCATGACTTCTTAAGCGATGATTCATTACCGCAACACCTACAGCTTGATAATCCTCGGGGATGACGAAATTTCGTCCTTCGATAAATGCGTGGGCCTTGGCGGCTTTATTAAAATCTCTCGCTCCACGTGGTGAAAGTCCCCAGGAAAGTGTTCGGCTTTTTTCAACAATGTCTTGTAGATAGTCTAATGAGGAATCTGACACCGTTACTAGATCGATCTGCTCAATCATTTCAATCAAATCCTGCGGAGTCATCACGGGCTTAAGCTCTTTGATCCAAAGATTGCGATCACGCCCTCTTAAAATCCCTTTTTCGGCTTCGCGGCTAGGAAAACCCAATTCCAAACGCATTAGGAAGCGATCCAATTGCGATTCTGGCAGAGGAAAGGTTCCGATACTTTCCTGAGGATTTTGTGTGGCTATAAGGAAAAAGGGTCTGGGAAGCTCGTAAACGTGCCCATCCATAGTCACCTGTTTTTCTTCCATAGCTTGCAGGCAAGCACTTTGTGTTTTTGGGGTGGCCCGGTTGATTTCATCGGCAAGCACGAAGTTTGAAAACAAAGGACCTTTGTGAAAATTAAAGGTCTGGGAGTTTTTATTGAAAATCGGTGTTCCTAAAATATCGGCTGGAAGAAGATCATTGGTAAATTGAATTCTTTGCTCTTCAAGACCTAAGAGTTTGGAAATAGTTTTTACTAAACTCGTCTTTCCCATTCCAGGGCGGTCTTCCAATATAAAATGGCCGCCGGCTAGTAAACAGGTCACACACAATTTGACTGTTTGTTTTTTATCGACGATGACTTCGTCGATTTGATTGACAAGTTCTTGAATTTTTTTTGCAGAGCTTGAAGCGTCAATTTTTTCCATGTTTCACCTATGCTGCCGTCACTTAAGTTGAGCGGCAAAGGTGAGGCATCAATCAACCATCATATTCCGTCTTGAGATCCGTAATCAAAAGCTGCAGATTCTCTTTTCCCATATAAAAGTTGATCGACGGCTCTCCCACGAGGCTAACTCGCTTTGAGGTTAGTTGCCGCTTTTCATCGATGTTATCGGCAAAAAACCACAAAGCATCAATTTTATTTCCCTGCACATCTTTAAGACTCAGCTTCAGATGCTTTTCCTTAAGAACCCTTGTGGAGGCAACAAAGAGATGATTGAGGCGAAGGATGGGTGGCTTGAATCCAACCCCATAGGGTTCAAGTTTTTTGAGCCAATAAGTGAAACGATGATCCAACTCGTCTAAGGTCGCTGTAAAATCATACTGCACCACCGCCTTTGGTCGGTGCTGATTTTCATAAAAAGCGTGAAGTCTGGCTTTGAAGTCCTCTGCATTTTCCAAGGGGAGTTCAAATCCAGCCGCTTGCTTATGGCCCCCGAATTGGGTGAGACTTTCGCTCGCTGCTTCGAAGGCTTCTAAAAGATTCATACCTTTTGGAGCCCTTGCACTGCCTACAATTTTATTGTCGATCACAGAACCCACAAAACTGGGAACACTATGTTTTTTGGTAATCTTTGTTGCCAGTAACCCTACAATCCCCTTGTAAAAATCTTTTGAATACTCAAACACAAAGGAGAAGTCTTCGCTCTGCACGGCAAGCTTTGCTTCAATTAAGGCTTGTCCCTGAGCCTGAATCTCTGTTCGGCTTTTCTGGGCCCTCATAGTGTGTACGACTTTTTCTTTGGCATCCTCTGGATCTGTGGCCAAGAACAAATCCAAGGCTTGCACTTCCGAATTCATTCGCCCTAAGGCATTGAGCTTCGGAGAAAGAGAAATGGCCACGTCACTTGAGGTTAAACCTTTTCCTGCCAGGCCCAATTCTTCCATAAGGGCTCTTAAACCCAAACGGTCGGTTCGCGATAAATTTAATAGTCCATGTTTAACCAAGGCACGATTTTCTTTCACCAGAGGGACCATATCGGTCAAAGTCGCAATGGCAAAACAGTCCAACAAAATTTTAGGGTCAAAGTCTTTTTCAAGAAGCCTTAGTTCTTTCATCTTACGTCTCAGACCTAAAACAAGGTAAAAGGCTACCCCAGTTCCACAAAGATGACCAAGATCCGAAGAGCAGGCCCCTTGGTTCGGATTAACAATCGCATAAGCCTCCGGTAGAACCTCTTTGGGTTGGTGATGATCAGTAATAATAAAATCAACACCACGCTCGCTGGCAGCGCTCACAGCATCAACGGCTGTGATGCCAACATCGATTGTTACAAATAGGTCGATCCCGTGCTGGTCGATAAACTCTTCCACGATTTCGCGATGAACACCATAACCGTCATCAAACCGATTGGGCTGAAAAGAAAGAAGGTTTTCAAAACCACAGAGCTGCAAACCTCGAATTAGAAGTGCTAAGCCTGGTGTGCCATCCATATCGAAATCGGCATAAAGGCAGATTTTTTCATCATTTTTAAAGGCATGGATCAGGCGCTCAACCGCCCTTTCAAGATCTTTCAAAAGCGAGGGATCCCGCAAGTCTTTAAGACTAAACTCACTGAAACTGCGGAACTGCTGGTACTCACCAAGGCCTTTGGAGTCCATCCAGCGACGCACAACCAAAGGTATTTCTTCAGGCCAATCTTGGGATGTATTCGAGGAGGGCTCTACCTCCTCCCAGTGTTGCATGGAAATGGAAAGTCCCCCCAATAGTTTTTATTAAGCCGTGGCTCCCCACTGCTTCGAGAGTTTGTCGGTGAGAATCACTAGAGGTGATGCTACGTAAATTGAAGAGTAAGTTCCTACGACAACTCCGATTCCAAGAGTAAAGGCTAAGTCTTCAATTACACCACCCGCAAAAACATAGAGCGCGATCACGGCTAATAATGTTGTGATGGATGTTAGAAGAGTTCGACTAAGCACATCGTTGATGGAGCGGTTGACGATAAAGTCGATTGGCTTTCCTTTAAAGACGTGCTCGTTTTCCCTAATACGATCAAAGTTAACAATCGTATCGTTCAGCGAGTAACCAATGATGGTCAGGATCGCGGCTAAAATCTGGACGTTCACTTCTTTTCCTAGAAGAGAAAAGATTCCTAATGTGATGATCGCATCGTGAAACAAGCAGATCACCGCACCTGGCGCATATTTATAGTCAAAGCGTAAACCCACATAAATGAGAATCATAATAAGACTATAGATAACAGCGAGAAATCCTTTTGTTTTTAACTCGGCTCCAATCTGAGGACCGACCGAGTCCACGCGACGAATGGAGTTGTCACTCAGAGAAAATTTATCCACCAGGCCATTTGTTACAGACTTGATACGGGCATTGTTCTTTTCGTTTACTTCTTTTTCGGATTCACCCTCAGCCATTTGCATACGGATAAGAACTTCGTTGTTCTCCCCTAGTGTTTGCACCATTACGCCACCAACCATATCTTCGAGGAAATTACGAATCTCCCCTACTGGCGGTTTACTGGCAAACTGTACTTGCACCTCGGTTCCACCGGCAAAGTCGATACCATAGCGAAAGCCTTGGCTTAAGATGATCACACCACAAACAACTATCAATGCTAACGAGGCTATAGAAAAGATGGGAGCCACTTTCATAAAAGCGAAGCGCCCTGGATCGTTACTACCTCTGTTTCCTGTGTTCTTACTCATAGTATTCATTCCTTAGGGTGAAATTTTCAGTTTAAGTTTACCAACTAGTAAATTCAAAATCGTGCGTGTGAAGAAAATCGCTGTAAACATCGAAGTGATAATTCCGACAAGTAGTGTGACAGCAAATCCACGAATAGGACCCGTTCCGAAATACATAAGGACCACACAGACCGCAGCGGTGGTAACGTTGGCATCAAGAATGGCCGTGAAAGCTCTTGCGTACCCCTCTTTGATGGCTCCAGCAAGACCGGCTCCTTTTGCGATTTCTTCTTTGATTCTTTCAAAAATGATAACGTTAGCATCAACTGCCATACCGATGGTCAACACAATACCGGCCACTCCAGGCAAGGTCAAAGTGGCTTGAAGGGAGGTAAGAATGGCGAGAATCATAAGAATGTTAAATCCAAGAGCCATGTCGGCAAGGATTCCATAAGACCTGTAATAAATAATCATAAAAAAGAAAACCAGAACAGCTCCGATGAGACCTGCAAACTTTCCTTTCTCAATCGAGTCTTTCCCTAGGGTTGGTCCCACTGTTCTTTCTTCAAGTTGCTCTAAATTAGCTGGCAAGGCTCCAGAACGAAGAACCATAGCCGTCAAGTTGGCGTCATCCATTACTTTTTGACGGTCTCCAGAGGAGTTCATCTCAATAGAGCCTCGTCCACCTGTGATCGGCTCAGTTAAACGAGGGGCTGACTGAACCACTCCATCAAGAACAATGGCCATCAATTTCTCAACATGTTTAGTCGTGAGGTCACCAAACTCTTTGGCACCTTTAGCATCAAAAGAAAAGACAACTATAGGCTGCCCTACTTGGTTGAGCGTCACAGCCGCGTCGTTCAGAGACTCTCCACCCATCATGGCATCGGTTTGTAGAACGTAAGGAATTTTTCCAGCTTCTAAAGTTTTTGCATTCTCCGCTTTTTGAAAACGCACAACACGGTCTTTAGGGAGACGGTCTTTTAAAGCCTCATCCATCTTCTTTATATAGTCAGAATAACCAAGCCCTTCTTGTCCGAGGGAAAAGTTTTTTTGCTCCTCAGCTTCTTTCACCCAGGTTTGTAATTGTTCAAACTTTGCGGTTCCCATCATGAACTCCGGGTCCCAGATCATGAAAGAGAGCTTCGCTGTTTTATTGATAAGCTCTTTGGCCTGGGAGGAGTCTTGCACCCCTGGGAGCTGCACAAGAATACGGTTGTCACTTTGAGCAGCGATCGTTGGCTCTTTTACTCCGAACTCATCAATACGATTTCGAATGGTTTCAATGGTTCGGTCCACAAGACTCTTTTTAAAGTTTCGCATTTCGGCTTCGTAGAAACGAGACTCTATATATTGGTCAGTGACCTCAAGCGTTTGGAAGGTTCTCCCCTGCCCGTAGCTTGAGTCCTCCATATAGGACACAATCTTTTCGCGGTCCGCGGGATTTTTGAAGAAAAATCGCACACGGCCTTCACTGGGATCAATAATTTTGACATCCCCCAGTTCCACACCTTGCTCGTCTTTTAAAACCTGCTTCATGGAGTAGCTCAGTTTATTGATTCGAGCTTCTACGGCATCTTCAACGTCGATGCCTAGAACAAGGTGAAGACCACCCTGGATATCGAGTCCGTAGGACAGTTTATCTTGGCTCGGCCACCACATTCCTGATGTGTTCACAAAGTTCGGCATTGTCCAAGCCAAACAAATCAGAAAAACCACGGCCACCACTGCGAGTCGCGCATTTAAATTTTCAAACATTTTTTAACCTTCCTTAACAGGTTGGGAGACATGGGCTTTTAGGACCCGAATGCTCACATCATCTGCGATTTCCAGTTTGACGTATTTGTCAGTTAGACCTTCAATCGTCCCGAAAATTCCACTACTTGTCAAAACTCTGTCGCCTTTCTTAAGCTTTTGTAAAAACTCTTGGTGAGTTTTCTGCTTTTTGATCTGCGGTCTCATCATTAAAAAATAAAAGATGAAAAACATCACCAAAAAGGGAACAGCCTGAATTAAGAACCCGGGGCTTTCTCCTGCGGTTTCTGCCTGAGCCATTAAGGGCTCCGTCAAGAATACTAAAAACAACATTGAGACACGACTCACTCGTCCTCCTTGGGCATAGGAAATTAAGTAAACCCACTACTGGCTTGACGTGTCGTCTTGAGCCCTCAAATATCTTGAGCTTTCAAACATGTCGTCTGAGCATTCAACATGTCGTCTTGAGCGAAGCGAAAGACCTAAGATCCTTCGGCCGCGCTCAGGATGACTTTTGACAATCCACCTGACAGCAGTGAAGTAAACCGATGATATACAAGGAATTTACACAATTTACAAAACTTCAAATCGAGGCCACCAGGACTACTTTGCGCCTCGTCATTTCCCGAGGGAGCTCTTATTTAACGTAAAGTCCAATAATGTGATCACGAAAAGCCCCCCAGGTCCCTTCGATGATTGATTTTCGGGCACCTTCCATTAATTTGAAGTAATAGTGCAAATTGTGGAGGGTATTGAGCCTGCTGCCTAAAAATTCACCAGTCATGAAGAGATGGCGCAAATAGGCACGACTGTAATTTTGGCAGGTGTAACAGGAGCAGTTAGGATCTAGAGGAGAGGGATCTTCTTTATACTCGGCTCGTTTGATCGAAATTTTTCCAAGAGAAGTATAGAGGGTTCCATTTCTAGCCACCCTTGTGGGCATCACACAGTCAAACATGTCGATTCCACTATCAACCGCTAAAACCAAATCAAGAGGTGTCCCCACACCCATTAGATAGCGTGGTTTTTGTTCAGGAAGTTGATGCCCCACTTGCGCCACAAGCTCATGCATCATTTCAATGGGCTCTCCCACACTGAAACCTCCCAGAGCATAACCCGGCAAATCCACATCGAGAGTTTTTTCCATACTCTTCATACGCAAATCATAACCGAGCCCCCCTTGCACAATTCCGAACAAAAGGGACTCTTTCCGATCCATTCGCTCTTTGCAGCGCTTAAGCCAACGAATGGTAAGATCCATTGATTCCATGAGATCTTGCTGAGTGGTTGGATAAGCTGGACACTCATCAAAGGCCATAATGATATCAGCGCCAAGATCCATTTGAATCTCCATGCTCTTTTCTGGAGAAATAAAAAGTTTAGCTCCATCGATATGACTTTGAAACTCCACCCCCTCCTCGGAGATTTTTCTTAACTTTGAAAGGGAGAAAACTTGAAAGCCCCCACTATCGGTGAGAATGGGGCCTTGCCAATTCATAAACTCATGAAGGCCACCGAGTTTTTTTACGATCTCCTCACCAGGGCGCAGATGAAGGTGGTAAGTGTTTCCTAAAACCACCTGACAGCCATTTTCCTTTAGCTCTTCAGGGGTCATGGTTTTCACAGTGGCACGGGTGCCGACCGCCATAAAAACGGGAGTTTTTATCTCACCATGATGAGTTCGCAAGGTCGCCGCTCGCGCTTTACCATCGGTTCCGTCTAACTGAAATCGACCTATTTCATCCATACTGTTAAATCCCCATAGCTAAAAAGTTGAAACTTTCTTTCGATCGCCCACTGATAACATCTTCTAACTTCTTCTTTTCCGGCAAAGGCCATCACCATTGCGATCAACGTGCTCTCTGGTTGATGGAAGTTCGTAAGAAGAACATCGACAACCTTAAACTCATAACCGGGTTTGATAAAAAGATTGGTCTCTCCCTGGAAGAAATCATCCCCTTCTTTCAAAAGACCTTGTTCAAGACTCTCCAGGGCTCGAGTGACGGTCGACCCCAAGGACCAAACTCGCCCTCCCTCCCGCTGGCACTCTTTGACCTTTTCCCACACTTCCTTTGAGACACTCACAAATTCAGAATGCATCTTATGCTCTTCTAAAAGATCACTGGTAATAGGCAGAAAGGTTCCAAGCCCTACGTGAAGGCATACAGACTCGACATCGGCTCCCCGATTCTTAATTTTTTCAAGATCGTTTTTTTTAAAATGAAGACTTGCCGTGGGAGCGGCTAAACTCCCCACTACTTCAGCCCAATCGGTCTGGTACATTTCAAGATCTCTGTGACGAGCCGAACGCTCGTCGCGAGCTTCTTGTATATAAGGAGGAAGGGGCATTTCGCCAAACTCTAAAAAATATTGATAGTCGATTTTCTGGCTAACACGAATTTTTTGGGGCTTGCCTTTTTCCACAAAGTCCACCTCAACTCCTCCAGGCAAGCTTAAGGTTTTTCCTTTGGGCCACTTTCTAGAGGGGCAAAGAACAAGCCACTCATTGTTTTCTAACTCCGTGATAAAGAGAATTTCGAGACCCTCAGAGGAGTGAACGCGAGCCGGAATCACTTTGGTATTATTAATTAGGAAAATGTCCCCTGGCTGGATCTGAGAGATGAGACTTGAAATATGAGTCTCCTGGGGCTCCCCTTTTTCGACCTTCATGACCCGTGAGATGGGCTTTTTTTCAGTCGCGATGAGCTCGGACGGGTAATCAAAATTCAACTCAGATTTTCGCATAGGTTAGCCAACCTAGCGTCTTGATGGTTCTAGGACAAGAAAAAAGGGACCCCAAAATGGGTCCCTCAAAGCCACTTAAATTTTATTAGCTTTTTGCACCTAGAAAACCGTTGGGACTCTTGTGGGGCAAGAATCATCTTCTAAGCACTGACAACAACAACTGACTCTTAAGGAGGTCACTTTTGAGTCTTCCTGACTATTGAGGGATCCCATCCTAGTATCCCTTTAAGCACCACCGGGATGCTTATAGATTAGATACTTGATGGCAGGGCATCGGTTAGAAAAGATTAAAAAATAGACATTTTCTGGCCCTTGGGCAGGAAGAGCCCTTCAGAGATCAGAACTCTGAGATCCGAGCTCTGAGCTCGGGTATCTGATATCAGAGCTCTGGAGTAAATGCCGGAGGCATTTACGATTGGTGCGCCAGAGAGGACTTGAACCTCCACGGGGTTGCCCCCACCAGGCCCTCAACCTGGCTCGTCTACCAATTCCGACACTGGCGCTTCGAAAAAATAGAGGTACTTTTTAAACTTGATCGACGGACAAAGTCAAACTTTCTCGAGCTGACTTCCTCTTTCAAGTACTCACGATTGCCCCAAAGCATTAATAATATTTATTTAACTAAGAGCTCGAAAACACTCATCTGTACTTGTTTTTATCCCACAAGCCTTGGCAAGCCAGAGGGTTCACGGTTTTCAACCAATCGACTCCTTTTTAGAGACAAACCAGTAAAATTACCCCAAAGGCATCAATTATATTGACCCGTTGCTTCGTTCCGTCGAATATTAGACCCATGGTCACTGCCCCTTATCCTCTGAATGAACTGGATCGACTCAAAGATCTCTATGAACTCAATATTCTGGACACTGCAGAATCCGAGGAGTTTCAACAGTACACTCGTTTGGCCTCACAAATTGCCGACTGCCCCATTGCTTTAATTAGTATCGTTGATGATAAACGACAGTGGTTTAAAGCAAAAGTTGGGATCGACGTTTGTGAAACGGGTCGCGATATCTCTTTTTGTGGCCACGCCATTGTAGAGTCCGATGATTTTTTCGAAATCTCTGACGCCACTAAAGAGGAAAGATTTCAAGATAATCCCTTAGTCATAGACACCCCAAATATTCGCTATTACGGCGGGCAGCCACTGATTACCTCAAAAGGACACAGAATTGGGACTCTTTGCGTGATCGACACAAAGGTAAAAAAATTAAATGAATCCCAAATCAAACAACTAGAAACTCTGGCTCGTATGATTATGAATCGCTTTGAGGAGCGTAAAATAATCCAGAAAACTCAAAAAGAAATACTCAAACATGATGAGTATCTCACAAGTCTTAGTCACGAAGTAAAAACTCCATTAACGAGCATCATTGGATACTCGGAAATCATTAAAGACGAGCTTATTCAAGAAAAGCCCTCTTTAAACAATATTCGTGAGAACATTTCAATTGTCTCGCAAAGTGCTTCTCAACTCTACCAGCTAGTAAAAGACATTCTCCTTTTAGCCAAAGAGAGTAACACCACCGAAGAGATTCAATTTGAAAAACTCGATCTCTATCGTTTCCTAAGTGAGCTTAAAAAAGTTTTGGAGTTTCATCCCCATAAAGAAGGCCTAACTTTTAAAGTGAGTCTTGAGGATGGCCTCCCCAACTTCATCACCACTCATCGCACAAGCCTCAACCAGGTTTTAATTAATCTTTTGAGCAATGCTTTTAAATACACAAACGAAGGCGAAGTGGAACTGAAAGTAAAATATCTTAAAAATAAAAACCGTGTTGATTTCCATATCAAAGATCAGGGCCAAGGGATTCCTGAGGAATACCAAAAGAACATTTTCAAACGTTTTGGAACCGATCTGCAATTAACCAATCAAGAAAGCACAGGGATTGGCCTTAGCATTGCCTCCAATAAAGCCACGGCAATGGGAGGAAAAATTGCACTTCTCTCTTCAGAAGTTGGAAAAGGCTCTCACTTTGTTTTCCGCCTCCCTTTAAGTGAAGAGGATGCCCCTACAAAAACGAAAAGAATTCCTAAGCTTAAAAAGAAGGTCACCACCCGTCGAGGCCTTGTCATTGATGATTCTAAAGAAAACCGCAACCTTGTCCGCCTAATTTTAAAAAGTATGGACGTAGAAGTAGTGGAAGCTGATTCCGTTGAAGCTGGACTCAAACAAACTAAAGAGACCACACCTGACTTTATTTTACTTGATCATCGACTCGACGATCAAACTGGGCTTGATTTTATCGATAAAGCCGAAGAAGCCGGTCTTCTTAATGACGATACCCACGTTATTTCTTTTACGGCCTCAGAAACCTATTCTGAATCCGATCGTCTTAAGAAAAATCCCCATGTGGATGGTTTTTTGAACAAACCCTTTGTCAGGGCCGACCTTATTGAAGTGCTCAACCGAGTTTTCGAGTAGAAAAACCCTTTTCTCTCAAAGGGCCGTTTCAATATATTTTATGAGTTTAACGAGTCACTGACTTCTTTAGTGAGCTCAATAGAACGAGAAGCGGCCTTTAAAAGAGCCTCGCTCGTAGTACCCTCCAGATCCTTTTCTCTAAACTTTTCGACGGCCTCGATTGTGACACCTTTTTTAGAGGTCACGCGATCAATCAAGGTTTGTAATGGAGTGTCTTTTTCTTCTTCCATCAAATGAGAGGAGCCTTTAAAAAGTTGAGTCACTATCATCTCGGACTCATCCTGGGGAAGCCCCCAACTTTGCAATTGCTGAGACATGGCCTGAGCAAATTGAAACACGTAAGCCGGGCCTGATCCTGAAACAGTGGTTACTTGATCAAAAAGCTTTTCTGAAGAAATATTAATTGTCTTTCCACAGGCTTGGAAAAAAGTTTCCACAAAAGATTTGTCCTGATCGGAAACGGCTTCGGTGTGAAGAAGCAGGCACATACCTTCGCCTACAAAACAGGGAGTGTTAGGCATCACTCGAGTGACCTTTTTGCAACCCAACTTGTCGGCCACAATCGAGGCCGGAACAGCCGCCATGATGGAGATGATGTGCTTAGAACTAAGGTCCACGCCAGCTTCACTGATCATCTTACAGAGACTCGCAAAATGCTGAGGTTTACAGGCCACCATAACTTGATCGGCCTTTTCGATTTCTTTAAGATCTGTAATCTGGCGACCTTTAACTTTTTCAGCCAACCGAATGGCGTCTTTTTCATCGGGGGTGAAGGTAAGAAAGTCCCCTTTTTGATGTTTACGGTAATATCCTTCCACAATGGCTGTCGCCATGTTTCCACAACCTAAAACAGCTAACATTATAAGACTCCTTTATTTTCGAGTGTGACCTTCACCCACAATCACATAGCGAGTGGTTGTCATTTGCTCAGCCCCCATGGGTCCATAGGCGTGAAACTTCGTCGTAGAAATACCAAGCTCAGCACCTAGCCCTAACTGACCACCATCATTAAATCGAGTGGAAGCGTTAACGGCAATGCAGCTTGCATCCACATTAAGAAGAAATTTTTCACAATTCGATGAGTTCTCTGAAATGATCGCTTCGGTGTGAAAGGTTCCGTATTCATTGATGTGCTCGATTGCATCATCCATGGAATCGACGGTTTTAATGGATAGAGTGTTGGAAAGATACTCTGTGGCCCAGTCGTCTGCCGTCGCGGGCTTTAAATCCTGGCCACTGGCTTTACTAAAAGCTTCGTCGGCTCGAATGTCCGTTTCTTTTTCTTTTAACTTTTCAGCAATGGGTCCTGCGAGACTGGCTAGCTTATCCTTATGAATAAGAAGTGTTTCAATTGCGTTACAAACACCTGTTCTATGAGTCTTTGCATTTAAAACGAGATCAACAGCTTTGCTGTCATCCGCTTCGCTATCAATGTACATATGGCAAAGGCCTTTAAAGTGAGCAATCACAGGCATTTTGGCATTTTTATAAACATGCTCAATCAATCTTTCGCCACCCCTAGGAATAACTACATCAATGCAGTCTTCCATTGAGAGAAGTGCATTCACCTCTTCACGACTATCAGAGGCTAGCACCTGCACACTTTCTGCAGGAACAAATTCACTGATGGATTCTTGAATAATTTTTCCTAAGATTTCATTAGAGTGCTTTGCTTCCTTCCCGCCCTTTAAAAGAATGGCATTGGAGGATTTTAAAGCGAGAGCGGCACAATCGATAACCACATTGGGGCGAGACTCAAAAATCATTAAGATCACTCCTAATGGGATGCGTTGTCTCTTAATGGTTAAACCCTCATCATTTTTAAACTCTTGGGAATAACCACCCACAATGTCATCTTGTTCCGCAATTTCCCGCACACCTTGCACCATCGCCTTGACGCGATCCTCATCAAGCATCAATCGATCTTTTAAGGCTTGGGAGAGATCCGACTTTTCAGCAAAATCCATATCCTTGCGGTTTTCAGTGATGACCTCCTGGGTCTTAGAATCCAAGTGATCCGCTAACTTTAACAGCATCTTTTTACGAGTTTGATTATCAAGGCCTCTTAAAACGCGAGACGCTTTTTTTGATTTTTTTGCTAATTCATACATTGCAATACTCTCCTGTTAAAACAAAGTTTTTTGCGGTGACCACAACATCGGAAACTTTAAAACCTAGAACAGGTTCAATTTGGTCACTGCTTAAACGTTTAATTTTCTCTATATCAGAACGATCGTACTCAGAAATTCCGGCAGCAAAAACAGCACCGTCGTGGACAATATCCACACAATCGCCTTTATAAAAGTCTCCTTGTGCATCGAGAATACCCGCTGGGCCTAAAGAGCCCCCCTTTTTAATGATCTCAAAAGCATTGTCACTGACTTCGATATGGCAGTTGAGCTTTTTAGTAGAGATCAGCCAGGCCTTGTGATTCTCCGGGTTATAGTCGGAGTTCGGTCCAAAAAAGGTTCCTATCTTCTGAGTTAAGGGATCAAGAATGATACGGTCATTATCTTTAGAAGATATGATGGCTTTAATTCCAAGAGGGGTGACTTTGTTCACCGCATGCACTTTGGATTCCATCCCTCCCCTGCCGACATCGGTTTTCGCCGTCATATCGATATTGTCAAAAGTCTCACCGAAAGGAACATGGTTGATCAACTGAGCTTCTTTTTCGGCCGGGTCCATGTCAAAAAGCCCTTTGGCACTAGTAACAATCACAAGCGCATCGGCATTGATCATTTGCGCCGCAGATGCTGCTAAGTGATCGTTATCACCTAAAGTATTTTTCGTATAAGAGATTGAATCATTTTCGTTCAAAATTGGTGTGACATGATTTTTTAACAACACTTCAATCGTCTGCCTAGCATGAGAAAAACGCTGAGGGTTTCTGAAGTCATCGTGAGTCAATAAAATTTGCGAGCAAATATGATCGTGGTCTTCAAAAAGATTTGAATATTTATTGATTAGCTTTGGTTGCCCTATGGAACTTGCTGACTGTTGCAAGTCAATCCCGCCATCTTTAGGAAGCATTTTCTTTAAAAAGGCTTTGCCGACGCTGACAGCACCTGAGCTTACCAAGACGATTTCATAGCCTTGATCGGTGAGGTCGATGATGTCTTCGACGATAATTCGCATTTTTCGAAGGTCGCAACGGCCATTTTTTTTCGTGACTACGTTACTGCCAACTTTAACAACGATTCGCTTACAATCAGAAAGTTCTGGGCGCAGTGATATTAACGACATGAGATGAAATCGAGCTTAACAATCCGAGAACTGAAAGTCAAAAATTGGGTCGACAGACTGGGCAAATTCACAAAAGCTTAACATTTCCCACTATTAACACCTATCGCCAATTCCTTTTGCTATAGGCCTCGCCTATGCCAAGCCTTTTACTTTATTTAAAAGCGATCATTTAGTATCTAATTGATTGTCATTCCACTCAGATACTGGAAGAATGGCGCCTTCGCGGGGACGGCTGTATGACAATAGAGGACTTGATGACAACCTCCATGAATCGTCATCAACAACTAGAACAAATCATTCATTACCATTTATCAACAGGTGGCAAACAACTGCGCGCTCAACTTGTTTTATCTCAGGCCGAGCAAGTGGGACTCGATAGTCAGAAAGCAAAAACCTGGGCCAGCGTCTGTGAGCTTCTTCATAATGCTACATTGATCCATGATGATATCCAGGACAACGACCCCATTCGCCGGGGCCAAGCCAGTGTTTGGAAAAAATATGGACTGGCGCAAGCGATCAATGCCGGAGACCTTTTAATTTTTAGAGCTTTCACTTTGGCTTCCACTCTGAATAATACTCACTTGATTACAATTCTTGCAGAAATTTCTGAAAAATTAGTACTCGGACAATCCATGGAACTCAGTCCCTTGAGCTCCGAAATGAATGAAACTTGGAAATACTATTTAAGAATGGCTGAACACAAAACGGGAGCCCTTTTTCTACTCCCCTCCATTGGCGTTCACATTCTCTCGGAAAACTCTCCCGATGCTAACAAAGAAAAAGCTTGGCTGAGCCTTGGACTTTGTTACCAGGTCCTCGATGACTTAAAAGACTATTACGGCCTCAAGCAACAAGGGCAAAAGCAAAAAGATCTCCATGAAAAAAGACTCAATGCCTTGACCTCACTTCTTTTTGATCAAGGCTGTGAGCCGGATTTGAGAAATCTCTACTTTAATGGACCATTAGAAACGGAGTGTTCTTGTATTGAGTCCGTCGTTAGCAAGATTGAAAGTCAAAAAATACCCTCTCGACTCATCCTTTGGATTCGACAGGAAATGTCAAAGATGCAAAGTGTGCAAGAGCTAGAAACGGCTCAATTACTTTTCGACCATGTCGAAAATCAACTTTTATCTATGGAGTCTAAAAATGAATAACCAAAAGAAAACAGCCATCGTCATTGGGACTGGTTTCGGTGGTCTTTCCTCTTGCTTTGAACTTTTAGCCAAAGGATACCAAGTTAAAGTTCTTGAAGCGGGCGACCAACCCGGAGGACGAGCTCGTGTCTTTAAGGAAAAGGGCTACACTTTTGACGCCGGCCCAACAGTTATTACAGCACCCTACCTCTTTGATGACCTCTTTGAGTTGATTGGAGAAAAGCGCGAGGACTGGATTGAGTTTTTACCGATCGATCCCTTTTATCGCATACTCTTTGATGATGGTAGTCAGTTTGATTATGTGGGAGACGAAGAAAGACTTATTGAAAACATTCGCCAACTGAATCCCGCTGATGTGGACGGCTACAAGAAGCTCGCCAAACACTCCCAAGAAATATTTGATGTTGGCTACACCAAGCTTGCCGATCAACCTTTTCACCGCTGGTCGGATATGGCAAAAGCCATTCCCGATATGATTCGCCTGCAGAACTATCGCAGCGTCTATTCCCTGGTTTCAAAATACATCAAAGATGAACGTTTACGCCAAGCTTTTAGCTTTGAACCTCTACTTGTTGGAGGAAACCCTTTTAAAATTACCTCTATATATCTTTTGATCCACTGGCTTGAGCGCAAATGGGGGGTGCATTTTGCAAAAGGAGGTACCACAGCTTTAGTCAACGCAATGGTTTCAGCTTTGGAATCAAAGAAGGTAGAATTTCATTACAATTGTCCGGTGGATTCTCTTCAAATTGAGAAAGGCAGAGTCTCAAAAGTTTACTCCTCTACTGGTGTTAGTTTTGATTGTGATCTGGTTGTTTCCAATGCCGACCCGGTTAAAGTTTACGATGAATGGATTGATCAGAAATGGCTCGGTCGCAACCGTTCTCAAAAAGTGAGAAAAAAGAACCAGTCCATGAGTCTTTTTGTTTCCTATTTTGGAACTAAAAAAAAATTCGACAATATCGTTCACCACACTATTCTTCTGGGGCCACGCTATAAAGGGTTGCTCAACGATATTTTTGATAAGAAAAATCTAGCCGATGACTTCTCTCTTTATTTACATGCCCCTACAGTCACTGATCAAAGCTTAGGGCCAGAGGGATCAGAGACCTTTTATGTACTATCGCCCGTACCGAACACTCTCAGTGGAGTGGATTGGGAGAGTAAAAGACAGGAGTATCAAGACAGAATTTTTGAAAGTCTCGAGAAAAGACTCCTGCCAGGATTAAAAGAAAATTTGGATGTTTCGTTTAATATCACTCCTGACTACTTTCAAAACACTCTGAGAAGTACCCATGGGTCCGCTTTCGGCATTGAGCCTTCTTTGCAGCAATCCGCCTATTTTCGATTTCACAATGAGTCCGATGAAGTCAAAGGGCTCTATTTTGTTGGAGCAAACACTCATCCTGGAGCCGGTGTTCCTGGAGTTATAAACTCAGCCAAGGTTTTACGTCGAATCGTGCCCTCTGTTGAGGAGTTGTAAATGAGTACGGCTTTGGAAAACTCCTGGGAAGGTGTGATGAAAAAACACGCGAAGTCTTTTTACTTGGCTTCCTTGTTTTTCCCCAAAAGCCTTATGCCTCGAGTGAAGGCCCTTTACGCTCTTTGTCGCTGGCTCGATGATGCTGTCGATGAGGCTCCAAATTCTAAAGAGGCCTCCCAGAACTTAAATAAAATTGCGGATGACTTAAGAAAGCCCGTACCCGAAATGCCCGTGAATCGTTTGTATAAGTCCAATCAGCTCGACTCGGCTTATATCGAAGACCTTATTGAAGGGGCTCGTGATGATATGAAAACGGTGCGAATCAAAGATGAGGGTGAGTTGATTCAATACTGCTACAAGGTGGCCGGCACAGTGGGACTAGCGATGTTTGACCTATTAAAAGTCGACTCTCCCTTAGCGCGGCCCCACGCCGTCGATTTGGGTATTGGAATGCAGATTACTAATATTTGTCGAGACGTCAAAGAAGACCTTGAGCGTAATCGAGTCTATATTCCAGAGACTCTTCTCCTTAAACATGGCGCAAGTGTCGAAAACTTATTAAATGGCACTTTTGACCCCGAAGCTCTCTCGAAAGCTGTGAGTGAATTACTAGACTTGGCCGACCTTTATTATCAAAGTGCTCAAAGTGCTTACAAAAATATTCCATGGAGAGCGCGAGGCGCTATTATCATAGCATCAAGACTCTACCAGGGAATTGGTAAAAAGCTCAGAGACAGTGGCTCTAATCCTATGCTCGGCCGCACCTACCTTACTAAAACCGAAAAACTGCTCTGCCTTTTTAAGAGCATGACGGAATGGCTGCTGTCTCCTTTAAGGAAGGGAGCCCAACTTCAACACAACCGCGATCTACATCATTCACTCAAAACATGGAGTTCCCAGCGGGGGTTTGAAGTTTGACTTACCTGGATTTTCATTTCGCGTTTACAATCCCTCTCTTTTTCCTTATGAGCCTTGTTTCTTATAAGGCACACTCTTTTCAAGACAAGAAAAAATGGTTTGGCTGCGCTCTCTTATGTGTTTTAGCCTTTGTTTATACAACTCCCTGGGACAGTTATCTTATTCGTGAAAACATCTGGAACTATAGCCCAGGCCAGGTGGTTGGCACCCTTTTTTACATTCCCTTTGAGGAGTATTTTTTCTTTTTCATACAAAGTATTATCGGATGCTTATTCACAGCCTTTTTGCTGAAACGATTTAAAAAGAATAAAAGCGATTATGATCTTCCCATCAAAGTCAGCCAACTTTTCTTAATTGCGACACTTTTCACAATTTGTGCCTTTGGTTTCTTCTTCTTAACCCCAAACAATCAATGGCGCTACCTATGGTTAATAATTTATTGGGGAGTGCCTATAGTGGGCTTGCAATGGATATTGGGGGCCCATGTACTCTTTGCAGAACGGCGGATTTTTTTAACGGCTGTAATAGTCCTTACATCCTATTTCTGGTTTGCTGACAGTGTTGCTATTAAAAAAGAAATTTGGACCTTTCCAGAAGAAACTCTGTCAGGACTCAAACTTTTTAATGTTCTGCCCATTGAAGAAGCTCTTTTCTTCTTGCTAACAAATCTTATGGTGGTGCAAGGTTTTCTACTTTTTACTCAAGTCACCCGTGTCCCTGTGTTAAAAAAATACGAATGGAGATTCTAGATTGCCCGACGGATTGCTAAAATTTAACAATGTGAACTTTTCCTACAAAAACACCAAAGTCTACGAAAACTTTGACCTAAAGATCGACCGCCCGCAACTGATCAGTGTGGTCGGCTCCAATGGTTCAGGCAAGTCAACTCTGTTAAAGTTGGCTGTAGGACTTTTACAACCACAATCCGGTGAAGTGACCGTGCTAGGGAAACATCCACTCGACATGGAAATTAAGGCCCAAATGGGCTCCTCTTTGCAAGACATCTCTTTCCCAAGTTCTGAGAGAGTGGAAGAGGTCTTAAGCTTTATACAAAAACAGTATAAAAACCCTCTTCCTTTAGAAGAGGTTGTCGAAAAGTTTTTCTTAAAGGATTTTCGCAAAAAACCCTGTGGGCAACTCTCCGGGGGAATGAAAAGACGCCTGTCTTTAGCTTGCGCCATTATTGGTCAACCAAAAGCTCTCTTTTTAGATGAACCAACCACAGGCCTTGATCAAAAATCCAGAAATAAATTACTACAAAACTTAAAAGACTATCAAAAATCTCATCAAGCGCTCATTATGGTGATTAGCCACCACCCGGGAGAAATGATCGAAGCTGTGGACTGTTTTTTTCATGTTAAGGAAGCTAAGGTTTCCCTTGTGAGCCCTGAAAAGATGAATGAGTTGACCAAACTTAAAAAGGTCTCTTTTGACAGCCATCAAACTTTTGAGATGCAAGAGGCCATCAGGCTCAGACGCTCTGGAAGTTCCTATGAAGTCGTCGTTGAGAAAAGCGACCACCTTGTCCGCGAATTATGCCGAATGGAGTTTCCTTTTAAAAATTTAGAAATCGAATCCCTCAGTGCTGACGAACTCATCGAGGAGATTTTGTGAGACAGTTTATTTCCCACATACAATCCCAACTCCGTATTTGTTTTCGAGATCCCGCCTATATGTTTACGAGCATCTTGCTACCCACGGGACTTTACTGGTTTTTTGCTGTTCCTGAATCAAAAAGTGCTTTTGCCGCAAAATTTATGACTGGCTCTTTTGCCGCTTTTGCATTCTTTGGGATCATCTTTCTACAGTATTCCATCAACACATCCCAAGAAAAGGAATCCGCCTGGTCGTTATATTTAAAAACTCTGCCAATCCCGCAATGGATGCAGATTTTCTCGCGCCTCTTTACTTCCCTTGTTCTTGGCTCTTTTGCGTGCTTCTTGATTTACGGGGCTTCTCTTTTGTTGACGCCCTCAGATCTGAGCTTCGCTTCATTTCTAAAAATGGTCATTTATCTAATGATCGGTGGCCTTCCCTTTTTAATGATGGGCTTAGTAATTGGGCAAGCTTTCAAACCTCGCGCTGTTGTCCCTGTTTCAAACTTTTTTCATCTCATGCTTTCTTTTGCAGGTGGCCTCTGGAAGCCTCCCGAAATTTTGCCCAAAGCTCTACAACCCATCACACCTTGGCTTCCCACCTACCATTATGGAGTTTTAGCTTGGTCGGTAAGTTCTGAAGAAATTCAGATTGAAGGTAAGAATATTCTTTATCTTATCGCTTTTGGATTAATAATGGCTGGACTCTATTATTTACAGTCTCGGAAACAAGCGATCGCTGATTAACTTCTTTCCTGGCGAAAGTAGCGCAGTGGCACGACCAACATTCCAAAGTTAATCCCATCTTCCTTAAAACGGCTTTTGTGATGATCACGGTGAGCCCTAATCACTCCCCTGAAATACCAATGATCCAGCTTCAAGAAACGTAAACGGCGGTGGATGACAACCTCATGAATGAAAAAGTAGGCCGCACCATAGGCCATGATCCCGTAGCCAAAGATGGCAACATGGTAGTCGAGCCAATAAGTGCCAAATAAAATACAAAGGAAGCTAGGAATAGCGAAAAATATAGCAAAGGCATCATTTCTCTGCCACCAACGTTCTTTACTGGGAGTATGATGGTCTTCATGCAAATTCCAAAGAAAGCCGTGCATCACATACTTATGCATGAACCATGCGGCCCATTCCATAAAGAAAAAACTAAAAAGGAAGACCAGTAAGTACGTCATACTCTTTATTACCACGACTCTTTCCCAAATTAGTACAATGATTTTGATGCTGAGCTTAAATCGTTTTGACGCATTTTAATAAGTCATTGTTCAAAGACTTTTAAACTATTTTTCTCTTTATAAATTAATACCATAGTGACACTAAATTTAGCAGTCTTATCAGATTGATCCTATTGTATCTGACTGAATGGTTAATTCCTTAATCATTTCTGAGGTTTAAAAAGTATGACATACAAATCAATAAAATTAATTGACTGTCAGTTTCTTAAATTTAGTCCTGTTATAAACGTTAGCTTAGGGGTTTTCGTAAAAAAATACAGATGTATCATTATCAATTTAAAAAACCCAAAATGAATTAAAATGCCTTAAAACAGCAAAATGGAGCTATTTTAGTTATTTTGTAGTAGAATAGAGTCTGAATAGCTGATAAATATTCGTTATTTAAATCAGTCAGAATAAATAACTTCATAAAGCTAGGACATAGTTATGCAAGAAACCAAGGGCCAAGCCACCAAAAACCATATCCTAAAAGAAGGTCTTATGCTGGCAAGTGTAAAAGGCCTCGTCAATATCAGTATCGGCGGCCTAGCGGCAAAAGCCGAAATGTCTCGAAGTGGCCTATTTGCTCATTTTCTGTCAAAAGAGCAGTTACAGTTAGAAATTCTTGATTATGCCAACACACTTTTTGAAGAAATTGTGATGCGACCTTGTCGTGAATTATCCACAGCATCAGAACAGTTGCGCTTTCTAACAGAAAAAATGCCTTTTTGGTTTGAAAACACCGAACCAAAAATTCCAGGTGGATGTATCTTTTTAACGGCTTGCCTTGAGTTCGACGACCGCCCTGGCAAGGTTCGCGACATGCTTTTAGAGCAGCAAAGAAACTTTTTGAGCTTTCTGCAAGGCGTTCACAAAAAAGGTGTTGAAGAGGGCACATTCACAGGAATCGTATCCGACGAGGATTTTGCTTTTGTTTTCTATTCCTTTTATATGGGCTTTCACCAGTACAAAAAATTTTTTGGAAATGAAAACGCTCAAGCTCATATTAAAAAGCATTTTAAAGGACTCATTGACTACGTTCGGCAGCCAAAGCCCCAAGCAACTTTTGGCTAATAGCCCAGTAAGGACTCTAGCTCCCTCACAAAAAAGGGAGCGCTGTTTTCATCAAACTGAAAGTAAAGCGAAGGCTCGATGAGCTCCAATTCCATGAGCCTTGCTCGCCCGTCCCCATCTTTAACAAAATCAACCCGGCTATAAAATGGGACGTCCGGTAGGTTCTCCAATATCTTTTCACAAAAATTTTGAGCCTCCTCATTCAACTCTACTTTTTTTATTAAGCTTCCAAACTCCTCTTGGGATCTAAAATCACCTGCTTTGGGGCGTTTAAGAATCATATGACTAAATTGATTGTTAAAATAATGAGCGGAGTACTCCCCTTCGGTTTGGATACTTTCCATAAAGGGTTGGATCATCACATCCCGACCTTGAAAAACCTTAAAACTCTCTTTCCACTGCGTCTTATCTTTTGAAGTGATGGCCAAAGTGTCACTGGATCCTGCACCCACTTGTGGCTTAATGACAAAAGGAGTTTCAAATTCAATAGAATCAAGCAACTCTTCCACCACAACATTATCCACCCATTGGGTCCAAACGATGGGAAGACCTTTTTCCTGAAGATCCTTTAAATATTTCTTATGGAGATTCCATTCCACTAAGCCATAAGGGTTTAATAATTTCGCCTGGGATTTTTCGATTTCACCAAGTTGTTTTAAAAAAGCCTGAGGTTCTTTTGTATAATCCCAGGTGGTTCGAATAATAACTGCTTGGTAATCATTCCAGTTGACCCCTTGTTTTTTCCAAGGAATCCAGTCAAAACTCCAATTCTTTTGAGTTAGGGCCTTCTCTAAGGGCTTTTCATCCACAGAATAGCCCTCTAGGCTCTCACAAGTTAGTAAAGCACAGTGTTTCATCCTCGCCTCCACATTTTCACAGCCACCTGTTATACTCGCTTAGCTTTAAGCAAAGGAGTTTGGCAATGATAAAAGTTTCATCTGTTGAAGGTAACAGACAATGGCTTGATGGGGGAAGTATGTTTGGAAATGCTCCTCGGGCCATCTGGGAAAAATGGACGGAGGTGGATGATCGCGACCGTATTCCACTGGCCTGTCGCTGTCTGCTCATTGAATGGAATGATCTTAAGATTCTTTGTGAAACTGGAATTGGCAGCTTTTTTGAACCCAAATTGGCCGATCGTTTTGGAGTACAAGATCAAGGCTCTCACAAACTCCTGGAAAACTTGAAGAAACTGGGAGTAGAGCCTGAGGACATAGACTATGTCATTTTATCCCATCTCCACTTTGATCACGCCGGTGGACTTCTCCCAACCTTTGAAGAAATGGAAAAAGGACGCAACGAACTGGTTTTTAACAAAGCCAAATTTGTTGTGGGTGAAAATGCTTGGCTAAGAGCTCAAAAACCTCACTCAAGAGATCGAGCCTCTTTTGTCCCCCCACTCAACAAACTTCTCGAAGAGTCCGGACGCTTGATTCTAGTAAAACAGGGCCAGGTTCCAGATGATCTCGATGAAATTATAGATTTTTTTGAATCCGAAGGACACACCCCTGGGCAAATGCATACCCTTATTAAGGGAGAGGATCAAACCCTGGTCTATGCCGGGGACCTAATCCCAGGCTCAGCTTGGGTGCATTTACCAATCACCATGGGCTATGATCGCTATCCAGAAAAACTCATCGAAGAAAAAGAAAAACTTTATGAGCAATTTGCTGATAAAAATTTAAAGATTTTTTTCACCCACGACCCTGTGTACGCCATGGGGGAACTTGAAAAAACCGAGAAAGGAAAATTTCAGGTTAAGAACAAAAAAGAGAATTTCGAACAGTTGGAAATCTAAAAGTAAAGAAAGGTTTCATCAAGCCATGAACCCCTTTATTAAAATGTGAAAGTCTAAAATCAATCTGACAATTTTGAAAAAGAGCTAACATAATCCCGAGCAAACTGTCATCGGAAGCAAACTGTCATTTTGAGCAAACTGTCATTCTGAGCGCAGCGAAGAATCTTTAACCACTAAGTTCGCACATCACTCAACGTCCTCGGCGAAGCTCCTTCGCTTCGCTCAGGACGACATTATGCAGATTTAGTTCATTGAGTAACAGAAATAATTGACTGTGTACTCTCCGGCACCGAGGAGATCAGCAAATTCCACTTTGTCTCCAAAGAATCCATAGTCAACACCCACTTCATTTCCAGAAGCTTTATCAACCACCTGTCCCATGTTTCCATTATTATCAACAGCCACGCATTCAAGGTTGTAGGTTTTTGATGAATTCGAAATTTGCTCACCAATTTGGCCGAGCTGAGTGGCGTAATTGGATGCACACACGGAACCGATATGCCCTCCAGTCGACTGACTTAGTTGACTGTAAAAATGACCAAAGCGTCCGCCGTTGCCATTTTGTAAACAGTCCCGGCCTTCAGCGGTATCGGGATCGACAATGATCGAGTGAAACTTAAAGACGGTGTTAGCGCCAAATTGACTAGACACATAATTGACAAGATTGGCTCCCATCGATTTATCGTAGTCAGGCATGTTTTTAATTTGCCCATCACCTTGATCAAAATAGCGAGTGGTCTCATCTTCATCAGAAATTAAAATTACATGCTTTGCAGCCGTGGGCCTTAAGCAATTGCTGTTTCCAGGACTTCCCTCAACAGCTCTTTCAAAGGCTCGGTAAGTTGTGTAAATTCCTCTCTCCCAACCATTTCCTTCGGGCCGCGGATTTCCGTTAGCATCTTGAAAAACACTGCCATCATCGTTAAGAAGGAAAAGGCCTCGAACAACATTATTCTGAATAAGGGTTTGCGCCTGATTTCGGTCATGAACACTGCTTCGAATACAGTGGGTTCCGGAATTATCAAGAGTTACAAATTTACCATCCACATAATCAAGACTTGGCTTCCAAATTTCGTCATTACCAATGGGTGAGGTTGTTGTAATCGCAATATGATAATCAAGGCCCGCAAATGGATTCATAAAATCCTGAATACGGCTAGCCATGCTTTCTTGCTCCGACTTCATTGAACCTGAATTATCGACGTTAATGATAATATCCACTTGATCGGATTCTACTGTGACAGTGATATCACGGCTCATTGGAATGATTCTTCTATACACAACAAAAGGAATTTCACGGATCTCTCTTCGCCCTTTATCGTCCACAGCGATAATAGTGACTGTATGATTACCAACATCAGGATTAGGGATAACAATACGATCTTTAGGGTCACAATCCACCGGAGAGCCATTGTATTCACAAGTGACCTCAGTGACATCATCCCCGTTGGGATTAATGACTTCATAGTCCACAACGGCATCTCCGTCATCAACTGTTCGATCACCGGGCTCTTCATTGATTTGAATGGTAAGGTCAGAATCCCCACCACCATTGCCGCCATCATTACTGAGACCGCCCCCATCGGGATCGAGCAATCTCTCGGCACTAGGTGCCTGATCAAAACCAACATCGTTGGAACAGTTCTGAAAAAGAACCATGCTCGACAGGCCCATAAAAATTAAAAGTGGCGCGAATAAATATTTCTGAAACAATGCTTTCACTGAACCCCCCCGGGAAAAGCATTCGGTTAACCCAAAAAATAAGACAACTTCTATTAGTATTAAGCCAAATGCCCGGAAACTAAAGTCAAATTTTTAAACTCTTCAGTAAAATTGAGACAAGCCCCTAAAATAATTGAGGAGCTTTTTTTTAGGATGTCTCAATTTGTAACGTCTAATAACAGTAGTAGACCACTTGATAACTACCTTCTTCTAAAGGTGTATCAAATTCAATTTTTAATCCATTGATAGTAAAGTCAGGAACAGAGGGACCTGAGGTTTTAACTAAAACGTCTAAAACTCCATCGTCATCTTTGTCTTGAGGCTGACAAGAGAGATCATAGACCTTCTGAAGATTTGCCACACCGGACCCAATTTTACTAAGAGCCCCTGTGTAATCGTTGGCACAAATATCTTCGATCACTCCTCCAGTCAGTCTTGAGGTCAGTTCGTAAGCCGAACCGTAGCTTTCGTCTGGTCCTTTGCAACGATCATCTCCTGTTCGAACCACAATCGAGTTGAACTGGAACTTTTTCTTTTCCGACCAAGCATTTTTCACAAACTCGACAAGATTTTGACCTTCACTTTTATGAAGCTCAGTCAGTGGGTTACCCACTCCGTTGACAAGAGTTTCGTTCTCATCGGAAATAACCACCACAGAAAGTGTGGCATCACTGCGATAAAAGGATTTTAATCTCTGGTTTTCAACACTGTTGTCAGAGCTTAGATATCTTTCAATAGACCGATAGGTGTTTCTGATGCCTCGTTCGTGTCCATTTCCTTGCTCAGGTCTAAAGATTGTCTCTTCAAAGAGTTTTTTAGCCTGTCCAAGTGGTGTGCTTGCTTCAAGATAGTAGTTACCATTGGGAAAACGGAGTAGCACACCATCGGCATAAGGATCCACTTGTCCTGTTTGAGGCTCTTTTCTATAAGGGTCGGTGGTGATGATCCCCACTCTCCAATTGAGCTTATTAATTTTGGCAAAAAAGTTACTAATACGGTCAGCCACTTTCTGCTGTTCTTCGTGCATTGATATGGAGTTATCGACCACGAAAAGAATATCTGCTTTTTGCTCTTCGATTTCCACTTGAATATCTGTCGTTCTTCTAAAGATTTCGCGACTGACCTTCCAGTCCTCTTCAATCTTAGCCACAAGTCCACTTTCATCAATAACTTCAACCACTACGGTGTTATCACCGAGTGGAAAATCCACAAGAGGAATCTCAGCTGAATCAAGATGACAATCAACTACGACGCCATTGACCGAACACTCAATAGATTCAATCGGAAAGTCTCCTGGAACAATTTCATATACTAGTTCCGTTTGACCACCTAGCAAATGATCCTCCGGAGCTTTTGCCACCTGAACCACTGGTGGTTGAATGGGTAATGGATCATCATCGTCATCACTCGGTGGTGGCGGATCGACAGGATCGACGGGATCAACAGGATCAGGAGTGGGTGTTTGAGAACTGGCGGAATGTGGATTTTGCTCAACAGAGTTAAAAGCCACATCTTCCTGCTTACAAGCACCTAGAGACACAACAAAAATTAATAAAAAGACTAGACGAAACACAATTCCCCCAATGATATTTCTAGATCGGTCAATTGACCTGTCAAAATTAGCAATCCTTTATTTTCTAGACTTGAAGCCGCTTTCACGACTCAGTTTGAAACATTATTTAAACATCCAAACAAAAATACTTGAGCCTATAGGAACCGGCTTTGAGCGGCTCATCAAACTCTAACTTGTCTTTGTCAATCGTAAATCCCGGAAGTGAACCTGGCCCCTTGATTCTAAGGTCGACCTTACCGTCCTGATCGATATCTTGAGGTTCACAATTAAGCTTATGAACCTTGACGAGATTGGCCACTCCCTCCCCTATATCAGAGAGCATTTCAGAATAGTTGTCCGCACAAATATCTCCAACGATTCCAGCGGTCCACTTTGAGAGAAGTTGATAGCTGTAACCTTTGGCTTTCCCCGCTCCCCAAAGACATTCATCTGTATGAGTAATGATGGAGTTGAATTGGAAAACTTTGTTTTTTCCCCATTTTTTTTCAACAAGCTTCATCAGCTCTTTTCCTTGGTTTTCTTTGTCACCATCCGATTCGTCTTCGTCTGATACAAGCACTACGGCTAGGGCCGATTTCTCTCTAAAAAATCGCGAGAGCTCTCGGTCAACCTCAGAGCGAGGGTTCATGGAACGCTCAAGAGCTCTGTAGGTTGCACGGATACCTTCTTCAGTGTCCCAGCCACTTTCATTGCGTCTGACTTCACTGGCAAAAAGCTTTTGAGCAAGTCCAACTCCTAATTGTGAAGTTAGAAAATAATCCCCATTATCAAAGGGATCAATTCGGCCGTCGCTCCAAGCCTTATTACTTCTAGGATCTGTTGTGGTGACTGCTACATGCCAATCGAGGTGTTTTACCTTGTGGATAAACTTGTCAAAACGTTGACTCATTTCTTTTTGCTCCGCCCACATCGAACTGGAATTATCGATTACAAAAAGAATGTCAGTTTGACTATGTTGCTCGTTGACTTCAAAACTTTCATCGACTCGGTCAAAACCTTGAAAAACCTTCCAATCCACCTGTGCTCGTGCCTTTAGGCCATTTTCATCAACAGCGGTAATAATAAGCTCATGATCCCCTAGAGGTAACGCAACAAGAGGTAAAATACCCTTAAGCCAGTCACATTTAATTTTAAATCTATTTATAGAGCACTCGACCTCTTTAATAGCTGAAGTTCCTTTGACCACTTTGAAAATAGCTTTGGTGCTCTTACCGAGCTTGTGATCTTCAGGCTCTTCATCGATTAGAACCTTTGGACCAACTTCCTCAATTTCATCGGTCGTAGCTCCCCCTACATAGGGGTCATCTGAACTTGATTCAAAGTTAACGGCTTCTTTACAGGCCGAAACCGTAAAGAGAAGACTAAGTACAATGAATAATCTAATTCTCATAAGAGATCCTTTAAAAAAGTTACTCTTATTTGATCGGGACCCGACTAGACGAGAGAAAGGCTTCCAGAGCGGGTTCTAGACTTTCGATTTGCAATTCTGTTTTGTATTGAAACGAATTAAGACTAAATAACAGACTCTGACTGAGACTGCTTAAGAGTTTGACGAATTCTAGAAATTAACGTCTCTGCTGCTCCATCAAGAATTTTACCTGCTCTTTAAGCTCATCGAGCTCTCCACGTAGTTTTTGGTTCTCCGTTTTCAACTGTTTCATTTCATCTTTCAGTTTGACATCTTCACCCTTAAGGCTTGCGATGTCACGTTTGTTCTGAACCACTAAATCTTGCATGCGAGCAAGGTCTTCTTTTGTCGCCATACAAGCGCCTGCAAGGTCTTGCACCGCATTCACCGTCGCCCAGTGGATAGGATCCACATCAAGCTCATAAAAGCCGTCCTCTCTTTGTCTAATAGCTTCTGGGATGACGTCCATCACTTCCTGAGCGATGAAACCTACGACTTCCTTGTCGCTGGGTAGACCTAGAGGGTTACCTTCCTTGTAATTGAATCGTACTGTTCGAAGTTTTAGAATTTCTTCAAGACCATATTGATAGTCACCATGAATATCTTTTAATCTTCGGTCAGAGGTATTGATCCAGGCCGTTCCTGTACTTTTACCAGCGTCTCCTTGAACTTCCAAGGCATAAGAAGGAGTTGTTGTCCCAATTCCCACATTACCTGAGGGGCTAAAAGCCATTGCGTAGTCACCTGTAGTTTCGTTGTGCACGTAAAGCGAGTCATCAGAAAATCCTGCCGTCTGCAGCAACCAGGTTTGGTCACTATTCTCCAGTCTCAAGGTTGCATTACCTGTAGCGATTCCAGATGATAAAGTGGAGGTGGCGTTCCCTGAACCATCATAAATATGAAGTTGATATCCAGGATTGGATGTTCCTACACCAATATTACCCGCAAAATAGTTCATGTCATCAGAACCATCCTGATAAAACCCGTAGGTGGAATCTCCTTGTAGGTTTCCTGCATAAAATCCGATAGCTCGGGTGATTGTTCCTCCGCCGAGGTTTGAATTTGTTGCATAGTAATTATACGCGCCCGTCATTGATCCGCTCGAAGAGTTGTGAATTGCCGAAATGTTTCCGAGTGAAAGTCCAAGAGCTCCAGAGCCAGCATGTTCGATGTGACCAAAATATCCACTCAGGCTAGAAACATTACCTGTGCCAGCGAGTGTTGTTTCGACGAAGGAACCACCTAAGGCACCACCAGTCAAAGAATTGTTTCCAGTGCCGTGAACGGCAATTTTACTTCCAAAGTATTCAGTGGCCGTTCCATCAGTGCTTGGGCTTACGTTCATTGTCGTATTATTAAGAAAGTGGTCTCCACCATCGGCGACAGTCACATCATCATAAACATGAAAACGATTGTCTGGGTCTGTTGTACCAATTCCCACGTTCCCATTAAATTCAATTTCACTGTTTAAGGCATCGACTAAAATTTCATTATTGGCCCCAATCTTTACGTTTCCACCAAAAGGGTTTAATTGAAATTGGGATGCTAGGCCACTAACTGAAGCCTGAAGCTCATTGCCATCGACACGAACTCGAGTTGAGCCTTGATCTATGACTAAACTCCCCCCAATATCGGCGGCGGAGATATCGGTCCCCGAGGCAATATGCAGTTTTCCATCAGGTGCCGAAGTTCCTATTCCAACATTTCCCGTACTATTAAGTGTCATTCGCTCAGAACCATTGGTGGCAAAAGACAATGTGTCGGCCGAAGAAGTGAATAGTCCTGTATCTGGATCTCCTTGAAACCCGATGCCTACAGCTCCGGCCGATCCTGCACTGGCATTCAATTGTCCTGTTGAACTGATAGAGGCCACCTCTGAACCATTGGTCTGGAAGCTCACGCCCCCATCGCCTCCGGAATTGTCCGAGTCGGAATTTATAACGTAGTTTCCTGTCGTGGCCGATGAAGATGTTTCCGTAGCCGATATGTTAGTAAGACCCGATCCGTCCCCTATAAAACTTGTGGCCCTTACTGTGCCACTAACATGCAGACGTGAGTTTGGATTATCAGTACCAATACCAACATCACCACTCGTATCAATGGTCATGCGAGTGTTATTATTCGTTCGAAGTTGTAATTCATGATTCGTCATTGATCCCGCAAAAGCAGCACCTTGACTACTACTTCCCATAATAAAAGAAATATTATTAGTGACATCGCGACCTAAAAAGTAGGCCCTTCCGTCTCCTTCAACGGCGATCGTTGAGGCTCTTTGAATATCAGTCGTCAATCCAGGAGTGTCCTCCACAGGAGCCCCGGTGTTTGAAACCGTGAATTGATAATTCGGTTCCGTTGTCCCAATGCCGACTCTTCCGTTACCTCTAATATTCATACGAACGGGTGAGGATTCCCACCCACCATCAACGGCGCCAGTCCTAAAAGCAATTCCATTATCTTGTGCAGCACTTGCTGCAATATTAAGAGCATTGTTTGTTCCAGGTACTGAATCATCACTGAGCCAAATTCCTGCGAGTTCTTCGTTACCATCTTGTTTGAAAATTAAATAGGGATTGTCACTATCATTACTATTATCTGTATCTGCTGAAATATAGACTTTGGCATCCCCGGAAGCTCCCGCAGAAACTTCAAGCAAGCCATCAGGAGCCGTTGTACCGATTCCCAAGTTGCCATCTTTGGTGAGTCTCATCCATTCTTCGTAGCTTGTACTACTCGTGCTTGCTCCAAAAACCATATCACCCACATAGGAAGTCGACAAATCAGGGACAAACCCGACATATCCGAGCGCATAAGAACTTGAGGAATCACTTCCTCCAAACTCGATTAAAGAAGCGGCACCGGCGGTGTCTCCTGCATTCTTAAATTTAACTCTTTCACCAGCAGGGGCTCTTAGAGTTCCTGAGGAAGGGCTATAGAGGTCGGTGCTCTCATAGGAAACATAGAGTTTTTCAGAAGCCGTCTGCGTTCCAATCCCTACATTTCCAGAGGCATTGATCAAAAGACTTTGAGTTCCAGCATTGGAAAAAGCGATTTCGTTGGTCCCGGAAAGAAAAATTCCCGAATCCGAGTCGTTATTAAAAGAAATTCCAGGAGTGGCTGCCGTACCATCAGCCGCCAAAAATGATCCAGTCATCGGTACAGAACCATTGGCCAGAAAGTCTCCTCCACCACCCCAGCCACTAGAAATATCGCGACAGTTCGCTCCACTCTCATCACAAATTTGCTCAGCTCGCACGGTGCCTGCGACATCCAATTCTGATGCAGGGGCGGTTGTTCCAATTCCAACATTTCCCTGTTCGTCAATTCTCATAGCTTCAACCAAGTTCGAACCCGTAGATGTATGAAAAGCTAGAAACCCGCTCGTAGAGTCGGACGAGTATCCTCTCGCCCTTGCGTATTCAAACCCTTCTGACTGAAAATGAATATTGCTCGTATTTGGGGAGGTACCGGTATTATTTAATGTCACTGAGGTTGGGGTACTTCCCTGGCCTTCAAGATGCAGGCGTGTACTAGGAGACGTCGTTCCAATCCCGACATTGCCTGAGGCATTAACTCTCACTCTTTCAGTGTCATTCGTTGTAAATACTATGTCATCATTGTTATTTGTTTTTAATTCGATATCCGAGTCTGAACTAAAGATTCTAACCACACCATTGGTGTTAAAGCCGAAGTACCTTGTGAGAGCAGGGTCTTGAATTCGTTCAGTGTACACTCTTCCAGCAAAAGTGGCGTCTTGAGAAGTATCAAAGCTTAGGGCTGTGGTGTTGTTTGATTCCAAGGCGAGAGTGCTATCGTTGGAACCAACGACAACAGCACCAGAATTACCACCATTGAGAAGATCACCGCTGCTACCACCACCGATAAGGTCCACATAAGCTCCATTATTTTCTGATACTCTGAACTTATTAGCTGTAGAATCAAAATATATACGTCCTTGTCCGGCAGGAGAAACCGTTGGCGAGGCCATTCCACGAGTAGTAAGCGCACCATCAACATCTAACAGTGTGCTTGGGGTTGTTGTCCCGATTCCAACATTACCACTTGAATCAATACGAACTCTTTCGCTACCACCCGTGGAGAGCCCTAAGCTGTCAGCAGCTCCTCTAAAAACTCCCGTGTCCTCATCACCATCAAAAGTGACCGATGGATTCGCTGCCGAACCGTTAGTGGCTTCAAAGATACCCGTCATGGGCACGCTTCCGTCAGCAAGGAAGTCTCCTCCACCACCCCAGCCACTAGAAATGTCTCTACAGTTAGCACCACTTTCATCACAAATTTGTTCAGCTCTTACTGTTCCCGCCACATCAAGTTTTGATGCGGGGGAAACTCTACCGATACCGACATTTCCTTCGCTCGTTATTCTGAGTTTTTCCGTAGGTAAATTACCATCGGAAGCGGTCTCGAAAATAAGCGCACTGTCTCTATCAGTGGTATCGTTTGTTTGGGTATTTTCCCAAATGGCTCCGACTCTCCCGGCAGCGGCCACATTGTCGTTAGTGTACCCCTCCAAAGAAAAAATGACACTGGCGCCAAAACCGTTGCCAGGTGCAGTGGTTGAGGATCTTTTTCGTATCAATCTTAGAGCATTTCTTATTCCATTATCATCATCAATTCTCTCAAACGAGGGGGCTGAACCAGGACCATTTGAAATCGTGTTTAACACTCCATCAGGATTCGTGGTTCCAATCCCTACCTGACCTGTTGTATCTATCGTCACAGCTGCCGCACTGTTTGTGATCAAATTGAGTTCTTGTCCATTACTGGTTCCAATATTGAGTGATGCGGCTGGCGAATTTCCTCCGTCAATAATATAGCCGTCATCAGCAATAATCGCTTCAACTTCGGCATTTGATAAAACAAAATTCGAACGAGTCATTTTACGGAGACCGCCAGCGGAAACGTCGTAGATTAAGATCTCGTCTCCAGTGGCCACTGCGGCTTCAGGAGTTTCATTCGTGAAGTCCACATGAACGCCTGTTCCATCGACGGTGATGGCATCTCCTCCAACCACCTCAACGTCATCGGCATTTACGTTGATCCCGTTTCCAGCTCCCACGGCTAGAGTGCGATCAGCGGATAAATCCCCACCTCCGGTGAGTCCGTCTCCTGAGGCTATCGATCTTGTCGATGAAACTTTTGCGCCTTCTAATTCTACAAGAGCGTCCTGAAGTGTTGTCGCCGTTAAAGGAGTGGTTCCAACAGGAATAGCGGTCGGATCAAAAGCACTTTCTGTGAGAGTTAAAGTCACATCATCAGTGGTCGAGGAAACGATAATCTTTCCGTTGGCTGAATCGAGAGTTTTAAACTCAAGATCCACCCCATTTTTGGCTTTAAAAATTCCCTCGCCAGAACCTACATTGATTCCGTCATTAACTTCTCCGCCAGCGGCTGTTCCAAAGGCTGTCCAAGTAGAGCCATCACAAAATGAAACGGACCCTCCGACATACTTTAAAGTTCCTTCTTTTGTACCGTCACAGAGTGCCAAATCATCACCGATCTGTACACCACCAGCTACTTGAAGTTGTGAGGTTGGTGCAGAAGTGCCAATCCCAACTTGCCCCGATTTTAAGACATTAAAAACATCACCATCACCACTATCTACAGAACTGATCATCAAGGCTGATCCAGTGGATTCTCCAGAAAGTGAAATTTCCAATTTTCCTTCAGGAGTTGTTTCATCAAAACCAAAGTTACCTGATCGATTCATTTTGAAAAACGAAACAACGGAGCTATTATTTAATATCTCGAACGCCAATTCACCATCATCTTTATTGGTGTTATCAGCTCCGCTGAGAGAATAAATTCTAGCGATTCGATTCCCATCCCAGTCGAAATCAATAAGACCAGTGGGCGAGTAAGAATTCGTTCTTGCACCATCCAAAGTTATTTTTGGAGCACTATCTCCCGTTTCGCGGAGTAAAATCTCTGAATTACTGTTAGACTCAATGTGCAGCTGCTCTGTTGGCACCGTCGTCCCAATTCCTACATTTCCCGAATCATTAATTCGAACGGCTTCAGAATCATCAACATTGAAAGACAGGTAAGAGTTGGCTTGTAAGTTTCCAACGTCGGCCGAGATAGTTAGAGTGCCTTCATTCACAGTTCTCAGTGAAGAAGAAGCACCCGTGTCCGAATCTTTAAGCCTTAGCTCTGGCGCATTATTCTCTATATGTAATAAGCTCTCAGGCGAAGAGGTTCCAATTCCCACTCGGCCATTAGCTCCCAGAATGGTTAAACCATCTTCTACATTCGGTTGAGTTCCATCGTCTGATGCAAGAAGGCTAATGCCCTCATCAGTGAATCGTATGTCTCGTCGGTTTCCAGAGTTTGAAGTGGCGATGGTACCAGGTGATCCGCCCGGAGATGAGAACGTTATCGATCCAGTGGAACTACCAGGGTTATTAAGTTGCAAAGCTCCATTAGTTCCAAGAGTCATGGAATTAATATTATTGGATTCAAACCTCAGTTCGGCATCATCGGAACCCACGGTGACTGAGCCGCTGTTTCCACCATTTATTAGATAACCGTTATTGGAAACAAACGAGTCCACTTCCGTTTCCGAACGAACAAAGTTGTCTCGACTCATCTCTTTTAAATTACCCGAGTCAGAGTTATCTCGAATTAATAGCGAATCTAAAGACTCTACCACTGTCTCGTTAGGTGTACCCGCAATGTCTACGTGGACTCCTGATGCGTCCACCCGGATTCCTTCACCAGGATTGACACTCACGTCGTCCGCATTGACTGTGATTCCATCTCCGGCCCCTACGTCAAAGCTTCTATTAGCAGTTAAATCTCCACCACCTGTTAATCCTGAGCCAGCGCTTAAATCCACAGTGTTTGAAACGTAATCAGACGGATTTTTATCAACCCAACTTAAAACTCCAGCGCCACTTGTTTGTAGCACCTGTCCCGCACCACCATCGTCGTCAGGTAGAGTCCAAACAAAAGAAGCCGGTGCATTGATCGTTGCAGGGGATCTAAAACCGACGTATTTCGTGGTTGTGTCTTGAAATCGCAATTCTGTAGGCGTGCCTCCACTAAGATCCATAAGCAAATTGCCATTCATGGAGTCACCACTTTTTGCTAATTTTTCATTACTGAGTTCTTCAATAGCTCCTTGAACCTCTGTTGCGGTGTCCACGTCGCCACCAAATGTGTTGTCAAAATTTATTTGGTTCGCATCGTAGTCTCCTGCGGTTGCGACAACATTTCCTGTCCTTCCAAAAACTTGGGTAACTCCAGCGTTAACGTCCTGCCAACTCAACACACCACTTCCATCGGTTTGTAGGTACTGCCCAGGATCTCCGTCACTGTCTGGTAGTGTTAGATTAACAATTGAGGTCAAACTTGCTGGGGCTTTTAGAGAAACATACTCAGATCCATTACCCGTGTTCTCAGAAAACCTTACTTCATTTTCGTTAGAAAGAATGACCGGGCCTGCGGAATTGATACCGTTCGTAACACCAATTCCTCCACTCACAGTCAGATCATTCCCCACCGTGGCGTCTAAGGTAACGCTTAAATTATTTCCCACACCTAAATCGTTACTTGCTGAAATATTATTATTGGCCAAAACATCATTGGCGTTTAATAGATTCTGATTTCCCATGTCGATGGAACCGGTCATGGTGCCACCAGCAATGGGAAGCTTTGTGACATCGTCAATGACCTCAGAGTTCCACTGACTACCATCCCAAGTTAAAACCTGTCCATCCTCACCGACTCCCAGAGCATCGAGATCAGAGCTATTAACTTGTTGTCCTCCGATATAGCTGTTGGCGTATCCCACATTAACAGCATCGGAATCAACCAAAGGATCTGGGTCCGCTAAATTCACAATCTTTTGATTGTTATTATTTACGTCTGTTGTGGGTGCACCGGCTGTAAAACTTGCGCTGCTCCCATCGAGGAGAGCTTGTAATTCGCTCCAATTGGCATCGCTAAATACAAATTCAAGATTGTTCTGATCCAGATTAAAACCTGTTCCAGAATTGATTGTTAAAATTTCACTCGCACTCAAACCATTAAGACTCGAGGCATTGCTTGCGTAAGGCACGCTCACCACGTTGTGATCTTGGGCAAGAGTGACTGGACCTGAGCCATCATCAAAAGTCAGACGCAGTTTTCGACCATCACTTGGGTCCGCCGTGTAATTGGGTCCCAGTGCACAAGTTGTCGGAGCGACCATTCCAATGGAATTGTCGAGAGCATCCGCCAAGCTAGTTAGGTCTTCGTAGGAACCATCACCTGGCTTCACACCCTCCCCGACAGTTAGGCTAAAAATCCCATTAGAGTTTGTCATATTCACGGTATGACTTTCTTTGTACAAAACACAAAGCTCAGGCTCTGGTGAAAGAATTTCTAGGGTGAATTGCACGGAATTGGATTCCAAGGCTTGGCCATTGGGTTTGATAATCTGGCCTTGATAGGTAAATTTCGCCGGAGCAGCAAATGCAGAGCTTAACCCGATCAGGCTAGTTAGAAAAAGAACAAAAACTTTAACGTGCACATATAGGTATCGGCAAGGAGGCGAAAAGATAAAGCCTTAAAGTATGATTTTTATACGAAATAATTCAAATTCATCTCATTTGTTTACAACTGAGACCACGCAACTTCTGATAGCACGATTTTTAAAGAGGAAGGTCTAGGTCAATTGAATCATTATGTTACAAAATATTAAATAACAAGAAACTTGAGATGCGAAAAAGTTAAACGCTATTTTTTAAACTCTTCTCAAAACAACACGTCGAACTTATTAACGCATTCAAAAAGTTTTACACTCAAATCGAACTGAGCCCCCTTTGAATTGGCCCTCATTTTGCTTCTATAAAACATATCAACAAAAGAGGGAAAAATGAAAAATCTAGTTCTAATTTTGGCTTCACTATTCGTATGCAACTCTGCATTCTCCCACACAGGTGAAAAAACTTGTGATGATAAAAAGATGTTCCTAAGAGATATTTGTAAAGCTCAAGATTTAAAAGGAAGTGTGGCTCTCTTTAGTGAATGTGCTAACGGTTTTGACTACGAGATTTCAACTAAAGATGCCGTTGTCGAGTCAGACTTTGTAACGACTGATATTTCTTGCAAAATGGTAGAGATCAGAAAACAAGATGGTATCGAAACTCGTACAGCTTATTTCGACCAGTCTAACAATAAGGTTGTTGTTTACCAACACGACAACGGACTGGCTAATGCCTATGTTTACGGACAGACAGGCTATTACCACATCACCCAGTTTGCCAGTGGTGATTCAATATTTAACTTTCACAGTTTCGAAAATTAATTTTCGAACGATTAGAGATTCTAGGGTTTAAGGTATAGCCACTCATGTTTCATGAGTGGCTTTTTTTTATTTTAAATTCCGACCGGATGCCAAATGGTTTTTGATTCGGTAAATGCAACAAGGCTCTCAAGCCCCTGATTTTCAAACTGCCAGTTCACGGTTCGTTTCATATTGTCACAGGCCCACTCTTTAAAACGAGAAAACCTCTCTTGAGATTCAGAATCGCACAATATGGAATGCACTTCCATATGTTGACCGAGATGAGACTCTAACTCTTCAAGACTTCCTGAAAGAAGATTGACGACTCCCCCTGGCAGGTCTGAGGTTTTAAAAATCTCACCAAGCTCAGAGAGTAAAACAGCCCCGGGTGCCTCCATGATACAAACACATGTGTTACCTGATGCAATCACGCTCGCTATTTGCGAGAAAAAACGGGGAAGAGAAAATTCTTGATCCGATACAATACCGACAACACCGACGGGTTCAGGAGTGGTAAAGTTATGAAAGGGCCCACTCACCGGATTCACCGAAGCCATAACCTGAGAGTACTTATCGGCAAAACCAGCGTAAAAAACTAAAGTATCAATGGCCTCATCAAATTTCCGCTCGGCTTTTTCATCACTTCGACCCATCACAAGTGTTAAAGCATTTAAGACCTCTTCTTTTTTACCCTGTAGCATCTCAGCCATACGATAAAGAATCTGGGCTCGGTTATAGGCTGTTCTACCCGACCATCCGCCCAAGGCATTTTTTGCTTTTTCCACGGCATTGCGAACGTCTTTTCTCGATGATTGGCAAAGATGGGCATACAAGGTCTTACCGTCCGTTTGAAAGACGGGAAAACTTCGGCCAGATTCCGTGCGAGGAAACTCGCCACCAATATAGAGCTTTGTTGTTTTAACGACTGTTTGGGATGTTTTATCTAAACCCGCCATTATTGCACCTCCAAATAAGGATAAAGTCCATGACGTCCACCTTCACGACCCCAACCACTTTCGAAATAGCCTCCGAAGGGAGAGGCGGGATCAAATTTGTTGTATGTATTGGCCCAGATCACGCCCGCTTTTAAACCAAGGGCTGTCTTCTGAATCTTTGAAGCTTTTTCTGACCACACTCCCGCGGCCAATCCATAAGGAGTGTCATTGGCTTTAGCAATGGCTTCTTCAGGATTTCTAAAAGTGGAAATAGCAAGTACGGGCCCAAAGACTTCCTTTCTAAAAATTGTGGCACTAGAGGCTACGTCTTCAAAAAAACAAGGCTCATGGAAAAAGCCCTGACTAGGAAGCCCTGTGGCGGAGTTGGAATAGAAATCCCAGCCCTCTTCTTTGGCATCTGAAACAAAAGATTTAATTTTCTCAAGCTCACGATGCGAGTTGATCGCACCAATATCCGTATTCTTGTCCAGAGGATTACCCACGCGCAGACTTTTCATGCGATCTTTTAACTTCTCGGTAAAGATCTTAGATACAGACTCCTCGACAAGAAGTCTCGATCCGGCACAACAAACATGACCTTGATTGAAGTAAATTCCATTGATCACACCTTCTACCGCTTGATCAATCGCGGCGTCCTCATAAACGATATGGGCCGATTTTCCGCCAAGCTCAAGAGTGAGGCTTTTATTTGTTTTTGCTGTGGCTTTAGCAATCATTTTACCCACAGCCGTCGATCCGGTGAAGGCGATTTTATTAACGTCTTTATGGTTCACAAGAGAGCTTCCCGTTGCCCCGGCTCCGGTAATTATATTCACTACACCATCGGGAAGGCCAGCTTCTTGCATCACTTCTGCTAACAACAAGGCTGTCAGAGGAGTTGTCTCAGCAGGCTTTAAAACCACCGTATTCCCGGTTGCCAATGCTGGAGCAATTTTCCATGCGGCCATAAGAAGAGGAAAGTTCCAGGGGATGATTTGCCCTGCTACTCCGAGAGATTGAACCTTTTTTCCAGGAAAAGCATAATCCAACTTATCAGCCCAACCCGCATTGTAAAAAAAGTGGGCGGCGACAAGAGGGATGTCGGAATCCCGTGACTCTCTGATGGGCTTGCCGTTATCGAGTGTCTCTAGAACCGCGAACTCGCGGGAGCGCTCCCGTAAAATACGAGCTATTCTAAAAATATAACGCCCTCTTTCTTTACCGGACATCTTAGACCAAACCTCATTGTAGGCTTCTCTTGCAGCAGTCACAGCAAGGTCTACGTCTTTCTCATCGGCATCGGCCACCTCGGAGAGAACATCGCCTGTAGCCGGATTGATGGTAGGAAAATATTTTCCACTCTTGGGTTTTACAAACTTTCCACCAATAAAAAGCTCGTTTCTTTCTTTAATATTGACCACGTCTGTGGATTCTATACTTTCAGAGTATTCAAACTGAAATCCCATTTTTCTCTCTTTGGATTTTGGTTTGGAATTCTTCTTTTTGTTTTTTTTATTTTTCTTTTTATCTTGTTTTGAAAGCATTTCGACCTTTCCTTAATCCAATGAGAAAATCTTGTCGTAGTAATAGCGACCAGTCACTTGTTTGTAGATTTGCTTGAGAACATCGTTCAATAGACTACTGGCTCCGAAGCGAAACAAATCAGGAGTTAACCATTCAGAGCCCAACACTTCATTGACCATACAGAGGTAGTGAATGGCTTGTTTGGATGTACGGATACCACCAGCGGGCTTCATCCCCACTTTCACACCGGTTTCGCGGTGATAATCCTTTATTGCATTTAACATCACAAGTGTGACGGGCATTGTGGCTGCCGGACTGACTTTACCTGTTGAGGTTTTAATAAAGTCCGCCCCTGCAAGCATGGCTAAGTGAGAGGCCATTTGCACACGGTCATAGGTGACGAGTTCGCCTGTTTCCAGAATGACTTTTAAATGAGCCTCATCGCAGGCTTCTTTAATTTGTAAAATTTCATCAAAGACTGTTTGATAATCACCGCTTAAAAAAGCGCCTCGGTTGATCACCATATCGATTTCAGTGGCTCCCATGCTCACGGCCGCTTTGACATCAGCCAACCGAATTTCCAAGGGAAGTTGACCTGCTGGAAAACCTGTCGCCACAGAGGCAATATTAATTTCCGTTCCATTTAATGCCTTAACGGCATGAGGGACCATGGATGGATAAACACAGACCGCGGCCACCTGGGGCATTTTTCGAGCTTTAGGGTGTTGAGAAAACTCTTGATCAAGTCCCGCGGGGACGGGAAACTTGGCCTTACTGCATAGTTGCTTCACCCGGCCCGGGGTGTCCGCCCCCTCGAGCGTGGTCAAATCGATCATCGCAATAATTTCGTAAAGAGCTTCGAGTTTGCTCTCTTTTTTAATACTTCTTTTTGTAAAAGACTGGGCTCTTTCTTCAGCACCCACCTGATCCACAGGCCAAAAGGGAATGGGTATTTTCCGTCCCCCATGACCTTTGACATATTTTTCACCAAACATGGCTTCCTCCCCAAATGGATTTGGTCAAAGTCCTCCATTTCCTAGCACAGCCCACGGGTGGTTGAAAGGAAATTTCCATGAGTCAGTAATGCCAAACTTGAGGACCCTGGACCAATAACCCCCTAAAATCCTTAAAAAATAGAGGACAAGCGTGGACATTGACTAAGCCAAGGTGCTAGCCTTTTTTTATGAAACAAAGCCAAGATCCGGTGAAAATGGGCTTTTTCCAGGCCCTCTTTAATAAAAGAATGCTCATTTGTCTTTTTAACGGCGTTTCAGCAGGCCTTCCTCTTTACTACCTTATTCAGCTAGTACCTGCATGGCTTCGTACCGAAGAGGTGGACTTAAAAACCATCGGCCTTTTTTCACTCGTGGGCATCCCCTATACCTGGAAATTCTTATGGTCTCCCCTTCTCGACTATCTCGAGCTTCCTTTTCTAGGGCTGCGGCGAGGTTGGATGCTTGTAACACAATTGGCTTGCATGCTCAGCATGTTCTCCCTGGCGTTTTTGAATCCGCAGATGGATATGAAGCTCATCGTAATTGCCGCCACGGCCATGGCCTTCTTTTCCGCCAGTCAGGACATTGTTCTTGATGCCTACCGCAGAGAGCTTTTACCCGACCGCGAATTAGGACTGGGTAATTCTATGTATATGAATGGATACAGAGCCGCTGGATTCATCCCCGGAGGCCTTGGTCTTATTCTTTCAGACTACATCTCATGGACGGCCGTGCACTTCATTATTGGTTCTTTTATGCTCATTGGCATTATTAAAACACTCTCGATTAGTGAGATGAGTTTAAAAACGAGAAAAATTCGTACACTCAGTGAGTCAGTTGTCGATCCCCTAGTGGAGTTTTTTAGTCGCAAAGGGGTGGCCCCGGCACTGCTTTTTTTAAGCTTTTTGTTTTTTTACAAACTGGGCGACAATATGGCCACCGCCCTTTCCACACCCTTTTATATCGATGTTGGTTTTTCCAACCAGGTGATCGGGTCCACTATTAAACTCGTAAGTTTTTGGGCGATGATGGCCGGGGCCTTCATCGGTGGAGCCACCATTTATAAAATTGGGATCAACCGAAGCCTATGGATCTTCGGTGTGGTGCAATTGGTATCAATCTTTGGTTTTGCCGTTTTGAATGAAGCCGGACCCGTCATTTGGATTCTTTCTTTAGTCATTGCTTTTGAATACTTAGGAGTAGGACTGGGTGCCTCTGCTCTTACAGCCTATATGGCCCGCGCCACGAATATGAATTTTACCGCCACCCAATTTGCTCTTTTCTCAAGCCTTATCGCTGTTCCAAGAACCTTTGCGAATGCAACCACCGGATTTTTGATTGAAGGGATAAAACCTAAGGATGGTTGGTTTTATTCTACGTTCGGTGCCATGCCTGGAATGGGATACACTGATTTCTTTATTTTCTGTGGATTGTGTGCGCTGCCTGGAATGATTCTTCTCTATTGGGTCGCCCCTTGGAACGGCTCTGTTGAAGAAGTCTATGGTGGGCAGGAAAAATCGGAATAGAAATTCTCTACTTCCTCTTGCCTGCGCCCACAATTTTATTTTTAGCCTCTAATATTAGAACTAAAACTAAGCCAACTAAAAAACCAATAATCAAATTTTGAAGAACACTCAGAGTAAAGTGAGGAAGGTGAAAACTGTGATTTATGATGCCACCGCCCACTAAAAGCATCGCCCCCGTTCCAACAACCCCTAATGTTTTCATAATATAAGGCATGGCTCGCACAAGGCTTAATCCAATTTTCTTGTAGCTCTTCTTAATAAGGTGAAGTCCAAAGTCATCGATTTTAACAATCAAAGCCACCAGTCCATAAATAATGATCGATGCAGCGACACCGACGACCACCAGAGAGAGGGCCTGCACCCAAGGGCCACCTGTAAGAGCCGTTTTTGCCAGAACTATAATTTCAATAGAGAGAATGAGGTCGGTACGGACCGCACCTTTAATTTTCTGAGCCTCTGGAATTTGTTTTCTTTTTTCGCTCCCCGAGTGTTTTGAATGAAAAAGCTTTTCTATAATTTTATGAACACCTTCAAAAGACAAATACAGCCCCCCAAGGAGCAGTATCCATTGAATCAAGGGCGGGTAAAGAAAATTAAGAACCAATACCCCCACTATGCAGTAGACCTTATTGAGAAGTGAGCCCCAGAAAATCGCCTTTACAATTGGCAATTCGCGATCCGGATTGACTCCTGTTACAACACCAGCATTCACCGCCAAATCATCAGACATCAAGGCACTTGTTTTTTTTAAGGCCACTTGGGTCATTACAGAAACATCATCTAAAGTCGTTGCGATATCATCGAGTAGAGTTAATAAAGAAACCATAGCTCATACTACTGAATGTTTTCAAAGGAACCAAGCAAGTTTTTAAAGCCTAAAAGTGGATAGAGTTTTTACACATAAGCCTGACTCAGAAAATGACAGTGTTTCATTTTGACAGTCTCTACTCAAACAGGTTTTAAATGACTTAACTTATGGAGGAGGCCAAAAAAATTTGCTAAACTATAGACAGTTTTTGTTCGGGGGGAATTTTATGAAACTTTTGGAACCACTTTACTATGAGTCACTACCATATGTTTATGGAGCACTTGCTATCTTTGCCTTCTCACAGGCTGATGAATCTAAAATTGCTGGTGTTGCAGCCCTACTTCTTAGTTTTTGTAGCTGCTACATCCTAAAAAAGCGCTTCGAATACCGCTCTTGTAAAGGACGCGCTCGAAAATTTTAATTTCATATTGCCATCCTGACCGAAGGGGTTGTCATCCTGACCAGAGGGAAGGATCTTTTTCCCTATCGTCGTGCCGAGCGTCGCGCCACAAAGTCGTCCTGAGCGTAGCGCCACACTGTCGTCCTGAGCGTAGCGAAGGACCTTTGCCGAGGACTGTGATTGATAGCGCGGACTCAGTGGAGATAGATTCTTCGCTACGCTCAGAATGACATATGCTAAGAGTGACATACGCTCAGTATGACAGACTATTTGAGCTCCTCAATTTGCTCTTCAAAAGAACCTGCCAGTTGATCATGCCTAGCCATAATCTCATCAAGCCTTTCATAAGATATAGCAATTCGAATCTGAATCTGACCAATTTCTTTAAAAAGCTCTCCACTATCGCTTGAGTCAAGAGTCATGGCGGCTACCTTTTCGTTAGCACTCTCGAGGCTTGCTTCATCATCCATGATACTTTTTTCTAGCTGATCCATCTCTTTTTTTAGAGGCTTTAAAAGCTTCGCTCTTTCTTGCACAAGCTCTGCGCGTTTTCTTTTTGCCTCTTTACGATCTCCAGAGGACTTCTTTTCTTTTTGCACGGGAGCTTCACCCCAGCCCTCTTTTGCTAAAAACTCTTGATAATTCCCTAAGAAGAGCTTAGCCCCACCATCCTTGAAAATGATTAGCTTATTAGCCAATTTATTTAAAAGATCCTCATCGTGACTGACAAAAAGGACTCCACCAGGGAAATCATCTATTTCCTCAGTCATCACTTGAATGGATTCCATATCAAGGTGGTTTGTGGGCTCATCTAAAAGAAGAACATTACAAGACTTCGCAATCACTTTCCCAAGAAGCACCCGCCCCTGCTCTCCTCCTGACAAAACCGATATCTTTTTATCTGCACTGTCTCCAGGAAACATCATCGCGCCACAAATGGAGCGCACAGCACTAATGGGAAGTTTTGGATTTTCGCTGGCAATCTCCTCCGCCACTGTGGCAGTGGGAGTGAGCTTCTTTTTATTGGTCTGTTGGTAATAAGAAAGAGTGGTATCAGGATGATGTTTGATCTCACCTTCCCCTCTCAATTGACCCGCTAAAACATTGAGAAGAGTCGTTTTCCCATGACCATTTTTACCGATTATCCCAATACGATCCTCAGGCTTAACTCGAAACTTTAAATCGTTAAACAGAAGCTTATCCTTTTCAAATCCAAAACTTAAATCGTCCACTGTCATTAAGGTTTTCGCCGGCGTGTCCTTGTAATTAAAACGAAATCCAAGCTGAGCCTCTCCAGAAAGTTTGGCCATGGGAGAGAGCTTTTCAATTTGTTTGAGTTTTGATTGGGCTTGCTTAGCTTTAGTATTTTTAGCACGAAACCGGTCCACAAAAGCCTGCATTTCTTTAACTTTCTTTTCGGTATTAAGACGTGTCTTCTCATAGATTTCTTCGTCCATTTGAAGTTGCTCGTAATACTTGGCTGTGGTTCCCTCAATTTTTTTAAGCCCCTGACGGTGAATTCCCATTACGTGGGTGACAACCGAGTCCATAAAATGCCGATCGTGGGTGATAAGAATCACTTCTCCTGAAAAGTCCTTAAGGAAACCTTTTAACCAGTGAAGGCTTAAAATATCGAGGTAGTTGGTCGGCTCATCAAGAAGGAGCAGGTCTGGCTCTTCGAGAAGGGACTTTACAAGGTTAATTCTCAGTTGAAACCCTCCAGAAAAATCATGAGGAGAGCGGCCCATGTCGGACTCCTCAAAACCAAGACCAAAAAGCAAGGCCTCGGCCTTATAGGTATCAAGCTTTTGGTCTTTTGGAAGAGCTAAGGCGCATTCCTCAAGAACTGTAGGTTCAGTGAACTTTATATGTTGATTGAGATAGCCAATTTTATAGGACTTACTACAGTGGATCTCTCCCTCATCGGCCTCTTCCGTTCCCCTGATGATTTTAAAAAGAGTGGACTTCCCGGAGCCATTGCGCCCCACAAGTCCTACAATCTCTCCTGAGCCTACTGAAAAGGACACATCAGTGAACAAAACCCGATCTCCATAGGATTTTTGTAGCTGGGCCACCTGTAACATAGCTTATTCCTTCGACTCGAACGTTCGGCGTTTTTTATTTTTTCTCACCCGAGGAACAGCAAAGACCCGATTGTGAAAGGAGACGTAAAATCCCGGCTCTAAAACCTGACAAACAGCCATCGCTTCGGTGAAATTTTGCGCAGCATCAGAGTCTTCAAACCCCATGGGCTTCATCGCCCCTGTAAAAACCACCGGCACCGGAGGGGCTTCACAATGCTCAAAACAAAACTCAGCCGTTTGCTCCATCGTGTCTGTGCCATGAAGGACAACGATAGGCACTTTTTTGTCGAAGCTCTCCTTTATGGAGTTAGCGATTTTCTGGCGATCCTCTGTAATCATGTTCAGAGAGTCCTTAGCCATCAGTTCATGCAACTCCACCTCCGTGTGAGGAAGGCGCAGTCTGGATAAGAGCCTATTTCTCAAGCGAGAATGTCGGTTCTCAAGGGAGCCATCAAACTCGTTGTAGCTCTTCTCAATGGTTCCACCTGTGGTGAAAATAATTACTTTTTGCGTTTTCATGGGCTGCCTCATTGGATAACATTAAAAATCCGGGGTGAAAATTGAATTTTTATGTTAGATACTGAGGTTTTGGAGGATCGTCATGGCTGAGGAAAAAACGCAGGAGCCCGCAAAAAACTTTATTCGAAACATTATTGATCAGGATCTCAAAGAGGGCCTCAATAGTGGACGGGTCCACACGCGTTTTCCCCCTGAGCCTAATGGTTACCTACATATTGGCCACGCAAAATCCATTTGTCTTAATTTCGAGCTTAAAAACATCTACTCAGGCAAATGCAATCTCCGCTTTGACGACACCAATCCTGTCTCAGAAGATCCCGAATACATTGCTGCGATTAAAGACGACATCCAGTGGCTAGGCTTTGAATGGGACAACCTTTGCCACGCTTCCGAGTACTTTGATCAGCTTTATGACTATGCCGTGCAATTGATAAAAAAAGGCAAAGCCTATGTGGACTCCCTTTCCGAAGAGGACGTCAGGGAGTACCGAGGAGACCACAACACCCCTGGTAAAAATTCTCCTTATAGAGACCGAAGTGTCGATGAAAACCTAGAGCTCTTTAAAAAAATGAAAGACGGTGAGTTTAAAGACGGTGAGCACATTCTTAGAGCTAAAATTGACATGACCTCAGGAAACATGAATCTCCGTGATCCTTTAATCTATCGCATTCGTCATGCAAAGCACCCTGTCACGGGTGACAAATGGTGCATTTATCCTCTTTATGATTTCACCCATGGTATTTCGGACGCCATCGAAAAAATCACCCACTCCATTTGCACCTTGGAATTTGAGGATCATCGCCCTCTTTACGATTGGTTTTTAAAAGAACTTGATTTCAACGAACCTCCGAAACAAATTGAGTTTTCTAAATTATTTTTAAGTCATGTCATTGTTTCCAAAAGAAAACTAAAACAACTCGTAGAGGAAAAACATGTTTCTGGTTGGGACGATCCACGTATGGCTACTCTGCGAGGCCTCAGGCGTCGTGGTTACACACCAGAGTCCATTCGCGAGCTCTGCCGTCAGGTGGGAGTTTCAAAAGCCTACTCGGTGATCGATTATAGTCAATTTGAGGAATGCTTAAGAGCTGACCTTAATGACAAAGCCCAGAGACGAATGGTGGTCTTAAAACCTTTAAAACTCACCATCACCAATTATGATAAAAATGAAACTCTTGAAGCCCCCAATCATCCAAAAGACGAAAGTATGGGAACAAGGTCACTTCCCATGTCTAATGAGATCTGGATTGATCAGGATGACTTTATGGAAGAGCCACCTAAAAAATACTTTCGCCTCAAACCTGGAGGCGAAGTTCGCTTAAGAAACTCCTATGTGATTAAATGCGAAGAGGTCATTAAAAACGATAAAGGCGAAGTTGTAGAAATCAAGGCCACAGCCGACTTAGACACTCTTGGTAAAAATCCGGAGGGACGAAAAGTTAAGGGAATCATTCACTGGGTTTCTGCCAAAGAGGCGGTCCCTTTAAAAGTGAATATCTACGATCGACTTTTTACTGACCCCAATCCTGCGGGTCATAAAGACAAAAACTTTCTCGACTTTTTAAACCCCAACTCTTTAGAGGTTTTAAATCCTTGCTTTGGTGAGCCCTCAATTAAGGACGCCGAAGTGGGCGAGTCGTTTCAGTTTGAACGTGTGGGATACTTTTGCCTGGATCAAGACTCAAAGGCGGAAGATTTGATCTTTAACCGCTCGGTCAGTTTGCGTGACAACTGGAAGTAAATGAAATTCCTTTTATTTACAGAATCTGTCTCCTGTCACAGTCTCAAATCCGCTAATTTTGATCTGAGACTGACTCGACGTGGTTAAAGCCGTGATTTTCTTGGAAAATTCTTTCAAATAAGTTCTTCTAAAAATATATTAGTAGTCAATCTGATCACACACGGAAGGGGGATCAATGAAATCCATTCTTGCTATCTTAACTTTTATTTTTAGCCACAGCTTAATGGCTGACCCGCTGCTACCACAGTCACCCGATGCGGAAACATTAAAACAAATGGCACTTCATAATCAGGAGATGGCAAAATTTGAGCCTGTCACTTCAGAATTTGACCGTAATAAAGATGTACGGCCCTTTGCTGAGTATCACGACACGGGTTACATATTTTTTAACGACGATGATTACCGTGGTTACGCCCGAGAAATCAAAGAAACCATCGCTCGTAAAATTCCATCAGATGTTACTTTAGTGGTTTATTCGACTTCTTCTAATAAAAGTTACCTCGGTCAGCTGAAAAGCAAATACACCCAATTTATAGATCCGGCTCGCTTAGTGATCTTGCAGATTCCTCGTAGTGGGTCCAATAATTTTTGGACAAGGGATAATCTTCCCCTACCCGTTTGGACCAACGACGACTTCACTCTGGTTGATGCTCGTTACTATTACAACTTTGAGCCCGATGCTTTCCTAACGAATCTTTTCGCCTCCCTTGCAAGTAAGCACGATTACTTTTTTGAAGGTGGAAACTTTACCGCCAACGCTCGTGGAGAGTGTATTGTGGTCAACAGAAAGCGTTCTTATCCAGGAGGCATTTCTGATACCGCCGCCATCCCTGATGCTGTTTTTAGAAATCAATACGGCTGCAATAGACTCATTCGTTTCAAACACCTTAAAGGTATTGGTCACTCCGATGAGGTGGTTAAGTTCATGACTGATGACATTATTGTGACTGATACCCACGAGTATGTGGCCGAACTTGAAGCTGCTGGCTATGAAGTTCATATGCTTCCTGAGCCTGATCGTCGCTTTGAAACTTATGTAAACTCTTTACAGGTCAACGACGTTCTTTTTGTTCCCGTGTTTGGAGAAGCTGGCGACAGCAAAGCCATTGAGGTCTACGAAAGCCTTAACCTAGGTCTTGAAATCGTCCCTATCAACACCAGAAACCTAGCCACCCGAGGACAGGGCGGAATTCACTGCATAACCATGAATTACCCTCCAGCCCCACTAGCTCAAATCGCAAGAAGTGTTGGCGGAACTCTCATCCAATAGTCAAAAAAATAAGAAGAAACAAAAAAGGTCCCAGAAAGGACCTTTTTTTTGCCCCAAAGGGGCCTGCCTCTTTTTGCTTAGAGGGGCCAGGAGAAGTTGATGAAGTATGGCACTTTGACCCAGAAGAAATGGGTGTCATCAATTTGGAATTCTTCACCACTTTCCGTTCGTGATAGTGAATGAAAAGATGTGGAGCTGCCTCCATCCAAAGCCACTGCTTCTGTGGCTTTTAGCTCTGTAAGAAGAAAGCGTCTGATTTCGTTGAAACTAGCAAGCCTTGAGTAAAGAATCAGAACATCACCGCTTTGATCAATCGCCAGGATCATTCTCTCATCAAGTCGGTTTGGACTGTGCACCCCAGAAATGTAATCGGACCTTTGAATCAATCGAGGGGTAGCCTGGACAGCGACTCGGTGATTTTCTGATTCTTCATAACGCGAAGCCGGTGTGATATCACAAGAATTCTTACCACAATGAAAAACTCCACCTCTATTGGAAAGCGGTCGACCAAGTGAAGTCGAGCCATCTTTTAAAAACAAGGTGGGCTCGGATGCTTTATTGAAATACGAGGCATTGATGCGAAGATTCCACGCTGGCATGTCGGTTCCCTTAAACTCCCCTCTTTTAGAAGTCTCTATGGAGAAGTCTACCGCTTGCGGGGAGAAGTGAGCCACCTGCACGTTTAGCCTTCTTTCTAGAGGAAGGCCGTCGCATTCTGTTTTTAGGTGACTAGAGATTTTATAGTCGACGATCTGCATGGAACTCACTTCGTCAATAAGCTCCTCATCTTCTATAAGCACTTGGTAAGGAAAGCAGCTACTAGCCTGGGAATTTAACGAAAAAAAACAAACAAGTAGAGAAAGAGAAAATAAGGGTAAAATTGGCATACTCAGTGTCTTATTCATCTCTTCCTCCTCACTTATTAGCCCTTATTGAATAAAAGGTCTTACCTGTTTTAAATAAACCTGTCGTTGGCCAGAATCGAGGTCATCCACCTTGAATTCAATATCTAAGGGAACGGTTTGACCTTGATCGGTGGAAAAAATCGGCTGAAAGTGCTCGCTTGCTTTTAGACTTTGAAAAACAAGGTCTTTCACTTCCCCTTCATACATCACCTTATGGGGGTTGGCTGCTGGAAGAATGGTTTCCATATCATCGGCCACATTGGACTGACTGAGATAGTGGATTTGGTAGAGCTCTTTGTTTAAGGGCTCATTGGCATCGTAAAGCACCAAAATCTTCTCTGACTGTACACCGGGCTCTGGGTTGGCGACACTATGCTCATCCCCTCTCTGGGCCTCGATATAAACTCCAGCTCCACTGAATTGGTCATTCTCAGCTAAGTTCGCCGTTACTAAAACTCCATCCACTTCCTCGTTGCTGTAGGATGGATTGACTTGAACACCCATATAGATTTCGTCGTGAGCAATTCCGAAAGCTTCTCTCTCTTCGTAAGCTCTCAGGTTCCAAACAGAGCCCCAGACTTCTTTTAATGCCTCTTTTGCCTCTTTGAGTTTTTTCTTTTGTGAGCGCTCCTCGCCATCTTTCATAGGCTTATAAGACTTGGAGGAATAAAGGCCAGCACCATTGAAGTTAGGAAGATCTTCTGCGTTGGTAGAACTTCTAAACTTCATTTTCATTTTTTCGCCACTGGGGGAAACAAAATCATCTAATTTTGCGACCAAAAGGCTTAAAAAATCCTCGTCAATAACAGTCACGTCGGATTCAATAAGTTCCCTGATAACTTTTAATTTCTCATCACGATATTTGGTCGCCGAAACACGTCTCATTAGGGGGTCACGTAAAAGACCTTTGATGGCATCCTTTAAAATGGGGTTATCCTCAACAAACTGAGCGTAATAGAAAAATGGAATGGCCATTGAGGGGCGAACCACTTCTCGCTCAGGGGTGTTCAAAGCGTAAGCGAGTTCAGCGTAGTTAGCCGCTTTCGATCCGACTTTGCTAAAATCCTGCCAACTGAGATCAGGCATCAAAAAAACTTGCTGTGTGTTGAGATCACTCACTAGCTCAATTTTCTCAGACCCAGCCACCTTCTGTTGATAAAAACTTTTCGCCTGGTTCTCATCGGAGGCGGAAACCGTGATGTTTCCATCGGCAAGGGCTACTAAATGGATGAAGTCTCCATCCCCAAAGCCTTCAAATATTGGATTCGACATTCCACCTTCAAGGGCTGAGATATCAACGTTGGGTATTTTTCTAGCGCGCGCTTTTATTTGCACGTGGGACAAAAGGCCCTGATTCATCAAAGTAATGGCACCAGCCACCACTGACATATTAAAAGGCATCTCTGCAAAAACAGGGATAGATATAGGAGAAAGACTTTCGTACTTATCGGACTCCTCAAGTATATCCTCGGCACTTAAGAAAACCAATTGCCCATGGGCCTCTCCTGGATTCATAACTCTGGCTTGGCCAAAGACATTGAAAGAAATAAAAAGGGCTAAAACCCCTAAAGCTATTTTGTTCATATTAATTTCCTTTGTTCAAAATGACTGAAACTGAATTTAATGAGGAAGACTTCAACACATCATCACGAAACTGCTGCACTCCAGACTGACCACTGGCTTGGGACCAGGCCGTCACTGTACTTAAAAACACATCATCCATTGTCATTGCAGCAACATCGATCACATCGACTAAAGTTGATGAAAGCGCCTCACTGTCACCAGAGCTCAGTTCGTCGTAAAAATAAGCCCAGTTATCCTCAATGAGAAAACCTTCGATAAATATAAGATTGAGTAAAGTTTGCGCCAATTCAGAGGACTCCACTTTCTCAAACTTTATAACCTCTTTATTAATAAAGTCTGTGGCACTAACGATTGTCGCTAAGGCCTTGGCTTTCTTGGTCCAGGCGACAGCACTTGTACTTAAAGCTTTTTTACTTTCCACAGCTGTTTGCGATAGCAGAAAAAGAGTTTTAACACTAACTCCTTGCTCCTCTACTGTTTGCGCCGCACCTACTAGGTCGGTGAGCCCTGAGGCATTGGCCAATTCTTTAATTTTTCCGGCATCGGCCTGAAAGTACTCGCTTAACATGCGGTGAATTTCCTGCAAATAGGTGTTGCCATTAGCCGCATACCAGGGGTTTTCTTCCAGATAGATTTCAATCATTGGCAAGACATTTTCTGATAAGTTGTTGTGAATGGCATTACGGATTTTGTAGAGGCCTCTTACCCGAGAATCAGAAGCCCCCCAGCGATTCACAAAATAATCGTAGGCCACTTTGATCATATCACGGCTTTTTTCAAGAGAAGACGAGTTGGTAATGGGACTTTGTTTTGCCAATAGATATACAGGCAAAAATTGGAAGGAATCCTCAACAAAACTCAAATAATAACTGAAATAGTAATTGGCATATTCTTGCTCAAACTCTGAACCAGCGATCCCTCTTGTATTGAATCCACGAGTGATTCCTGAGTCTGGAAATTTAGATATGTAATATTTCTCAAGCACCCAGTGTTTTACAATTTCAACAGATTCACTCATCCTGGAGGCTCCCACTGACATAAGAGCCTCATGATCTAAAGAAAATGATTGAGCACCGTCAAAAATCGTCTCGCTCATAAGGTTGTAGTAATTTGTAGTAAATAGGTTACCGGTATAAAAGCCATGCTCTGTAGCAAGAGTTTCAGCCACCTCGTTTCTATAGGCCGCCTGAAAAAGAAAGTCACCAGAAGGAGCGCCTGATAAAACTTTCGAACGCCCTCTTGTCCCTTGTAGATAATTGTAGCCAAAGGGGCCTTTCCTTGTATTTTCAATTTCACTGAAAATTGATTCTGGACTTGCAGCTACAGTCGATGTGGCGAGCATTAGAATAAAAGTAAGTACAATTCGATACATCATATTTCCTTAGTCAATAAGTTCTAGGACTTCTTGTTTTTCTTGTTCAAAGGCGTCTTTCCCACAGTCCTCACTGTTGGAGGTGGGCGCACAGCCTTTCACACGTCCCATCAAACGAACAAGGCGCATGCCCTTTGTTGAGTTTCCGCTCGATTGCATCCCAGAGGTCGTAATGGGACTATAAAATTGCACTTTGTCTCTTTCGTAAGTTTGCTCATAAAGCGGGAAAACCCCTTGAGCCACAAATGAGGTTTTTACTCTTTTTTCTTTAAGATCCATATAGGAAGGAAAAGAAAGGCTTGGGTCAACGAATTCAAACTGCCCTGAGACAGAGTTAAATTCAAACACACGATTATCGCCATAGAGTTCTTGATAAAATTCGTATTTATCATCCATTCCAATATTAAGATCCTTTCCATCTCTTTTTGAGAGGCCACTGGAACCTTGAGTGTCGTAACTGATCATATACTCAACACCAATCACTTCGAGAGTTCCGTCACCATCGATGTCGTAAAGATCAAAATCCTCGGAATCGTTTCCAAATTGGAAAACCTGTTTCATTTTGTCGTTTTCAACGGGCATCAAATGCCTCATTTCCCAAACGTGCCCGAGAGCCAACCGCAAGCAGCCGCTTGAAACTCCTCCCCGTTTTACTGCCCAGAAATGCTCATGTTCAGAGGGAGCATTGAGAAGCTCTTTAATTTCTCTATTAAAGTTTGATCCATAAAAGCGAACGGCTGGATTATGAAAACCATTGCCGATTCCTTCGAAATCCATCTTGGGAGCCCAGCCATAGTAAGGCTCTTTTCTAATATGATCGACTTCATGATAGGAGCGATCTAAGAAAGGCCATAAACCCGGAGTTGCAAAACGAGGAATACGATTGCCAAATTTATCTTTGGTAGTACCCTTATAACTCCCTGTCGGATAAACCGCAGAAAACTCAGGATAAGTAAGATAACACTGAGAACCCTCGCAGTGGATCGGCTCTCTCCACTCTCCATTAGCCCCTAAAGTTTTAAACTTAAATTTTTGTTCAGTCAGTGTGGTGAAAAGGCTTAGAGCTTGAGCTTGAAACTCCGCTTCGGCTTCAGAGAGAGCTAGATTAGCCAAAGCTTGCAAATCTTCGACAAGCTCGTCTGTCGGCTCCTCGGTATAATTTATTCGCCCCCAAACGAGAGTGTTGATGGCCTGAATAGTCTCCTCACTTCGACGAGTAAGGACTGATTCAACAGAGTCTCCGTCGAGAATTTGTGAGAGTGTCTTTTTCCAGCGTGTGAACTCAGCATTGAGATCAAGATTGACAAAGAAAACACGCTCGGTATTAAGTTGTTTAACGAGTTTTAAGCTCTCTTGATAGAGCTCTTTGTCGTTCAAATTGCCTTGTCTATAGGATTGAGTCAGAGTTTTTATTTGATAAACAGGAGAATCAATCACGCTTTGAAAATGACTCAGTTGCGGTAGAAGTGAAGCATCTTCAGGATTGATATCCAGGGCAGGACGTTGGCCGTCTTGAGAGGTGGTCATTTCCTGGTAAAAAGAAGATCTCGCTTCAAGATCAAAAAGATAATCCATAATTGTTTTTTCATCCAGGAGAACACTCACTCGCGTCTGGTTTCCACGTGAAGTCCGAATGTGAATTCTCTCGGGAGACTGACTTCTTGGAGCAAAGCCTGTGTAAAAACTGGGATAGTAGTGGCTGATTCTTCCTTCTCCACCTTTCCAGCTTGTACCCCAGATAAGCAACGAACTGTTGTACTGCTCTAAAGGAGTTTGGCTTTGAGCCCATTGGACGTTAGATAAAATTAGGACAAATAAAAATACCTGTTTTAGGTAAAACATAGACACCTCTTTTAGTATTAGGCGTCATATATCTTGTCGACGAGTCACATGATATGAATAATCATTAAAGAGTATATTTTTCATGTTCGTTGGGCCTGGTTTTTCTTTTTTATTTCGAAGACTTAGAAAAATACCGTCGTTCTTTTTTTTAAGGATGGATTAAAGTCTAAAAGACTTTTTCCTTAAACGATTCTACTCAGCTTTTAGAAAGGCCGGCAGAGCTCCAGAAAAATCATTCTTTTCTAAGTAAAGGGACTCTTCAAGACTCTTCTCATATTTTGAAAACGAACGGCGATTAAGACCAAAGGTTCGAATCAAATCGGCCATCCAGCAGGGCACTTGCCTACCAGCTTTGAGCTCTAAAATCACAGAAGAGAAGGACTCACCAAAAACAGAGGTTACGTCGTAGTGACACATCTTTTTAGGATCCGGCTGAACTGTGAAGCCAGGTTCTTTTTGGTAGCAAAGGTCTCTATCAAAAGTCACACGGGCGTACTCATCCACTCTGGAGAAAAAGGCAAGACGATAATATTGAGTCAGAATTTTAGGTTCGACGTTGAGGATACTAAAGCTATGAAAAAACTTTTGAAAATTTCCTTCATCAGAGACCTTCAAAAGATCATAGTTTTGCCTTCCGGCAAGGATATCCGCCCATTCTTGAAAGCTTGTTTTCGAACGAAGCTTATCGACCATATCACCATGTTTACATTTTTTTTCAAAGAAATAGGGAGGCTGACTGCCATCGCCGTACGAGCGTACTCGTAAATTAAAGCGGTTAAATCTTTTTACCTTTTTGTTTTTAAGAAGATCGAAATTGAAGGTATCCAGGTAAAGACTATTAACCTGGTAATAACCATCGGGGGATTTTTTTGAAAAAGGATCTTGTTCGCAGTAGACTTTGATGTAGTCACAAATGGGTTGAACCATTTCAATGGGGATTGAGTATTTAAGCTCTCGGCGGACAAGACGAGTCTCTCGATCAAACAATTTGTCACCTCTTGGACAGGAAACTAACTGAATCTTGACATAAACCTCAAGCTGTTCCCTTGGTATTGAATATTTTTCAGCTAAAAAAAAGCCTCCTTACGGAGGCTTTACAATTCAGAAATTAAAGAGCGGAGCAATCAAGAGACTCCATCTGAACGCCATCGCGTGGAAAGTTATCCACGTCGTTAAGGTCAAATTGGATCTCTGGACACTGGGCTCTTAATTTTTCGGCCACATTGTGAGTTCTCTCTACAAAACTCTCCAATGTCTTCTCATTAAGGTTTAAGTTCGTGGCCATCCACTGATAAATGGGTCCTGCGGCTTGCAGGTCACGATCGAGCTCCATGAGCTTTTCATAGGTTTTTGTCGCCATATGATGAATATCCTCAAGCCAATCCGCTCTTTCTGGAAAATTGGCGTATTTACCAATCGTCGCTCCAGGGTATCCGCTGTAATCTCTTAGGCCAGCATCGTTATCGTTGAGGAAGGTTCTTTGAATAAGGACAGGTTCCGAACCAGGCTTAATGTCAGCCACCCAATCTTCCTCGGGTAAAGTAATTCCTGAGGCCGCCATTTCCTCACGACTCATCTCTTCGAATTCGTCTCTCTTCTCGCGCTTGTCTTTCACTTTGTCGTCGATCGTTTCGTAATTCCAGTACCAACGATAATCGATGTTTCCAACTCGGTCTTGCTGACCAAAAATAGAATCAAGAACGATCATTTCTGACATTTCTCTCATCCAAAAAAGCATCTGTAAGGCGGGAACATCCCCTAGGGAATTAGCCATCTCACGAGAGGAAGCCTTTGCTTTTGCCACACCTTCTTCAACAGCTTCTAAAAGTGGTTTATCACTTCTTAGTGCGATAAAGGGGGCTACGTCATCACGCAACTGCTTGTGCTGACCTGTTCCCCAGGAAGCTGTGCGAGTGGAGTTAATTTCAGCTCCGTAGCGCTCTCCTGGCCCCTTGATAAGAACACCATAGATTTTTGCGCCATCGGCGGTTACAAGCTCTTCTGTGGGTGAGTAATCCTCTGGATTTTGCCCAACGATATCAAGCCATCTCCAACCATTGTGAACCTTTTGACCTGAGCGAGTGTTTGCTAACCCCACAGGAACCACGTTTTCATAAATATACTGACGGTCTATCTCTCTATAGACAGAGACTGGGACTTTGATCTTCGTATCCAGAAGTCTAGAAACATGATAGTAAGCTAACGATGATGGCGAATACGTTCCGCTGGTGCCACCGCCAAGGCTTGAGCTTCCCTGGTTCATAGAAACTTTAAACTTAGCGAGGTTATCGACATCCTCCCCCTCGTCTTTTTGCCCGCAGTACTCTGAGCTCATGTACTCCTCTTTACTCATACCACTTTCACTGATTTCACGGACCATTGTGGCAGGGCTTGTGCTCCAAGTCTTTGGGCAAACCGCAAAATTCGGTGCGTAGATATTAGCGCTACAGAATTCGATTTCGTCTTCTAAATCGTCTTTATCGTAATCTCCCCCTGGAATTTGAGGCAAAGAACGGCAAACCTCATTCACTCCATTGGGAGAAACATAGGTCATTTCAAAACCGTGTGCTGAAGCTTCTATGGCACCTAATAGACTGATTGTTAAAACTGATATTATAAATTTCATCTTATCATCCATTTGTTAGTGTGAAATTAGTGGCAGATTTGACTACGCTGCTCGGCGGTTAACTGAAACTCAGGAAAAGGATTAAATTCGTCGATCTTCTCAAACTGACGACGTCTTCCCTTAGCACCGAGTGAGTCGTAAATATCAATGGCATCCCAGTTGCTCTTAGCCTGGTCTTTTGAAATTCCACAAAACTGCATTAAAGCCATTTGAGCTAGAGTGTTTGAAGCATGAACTCCGTAATAGCAATGCAAATAAACAGCCCCTGCAGATCCATTTATAACATCGTTATAAAGATAGCTCATAAGGTTATAAACCCGACTCCCTCCCCCACCGTCACGGGCTTCACCAATGTAAACATAGTCAAGGGCATTGGATCCACAGCTAACAGAGGTATCAACATCAATGTAAACCGAATAAATTCTGGAGAAGTCATCAGCACACATCTGGTTGGTCATTGAAGAGCTTAGTAGCGCTCGGCGCCTGTCAGAGCCACCAATATAGAATGCGCCTTTTAAAATCGCTTTGGGACGTGTGTCCCCGGAATTGTAAGAGGACTGACTAATCTCCGTACTGCTTCCTGGATTATTGAAAATATTCTGAAAATGACTGATTTTGTCTCGAAGGCTTTGGCTGAATGCCAATTGAGAAGATAACAGAATTGCGAAAAAGATAATTCGGTTCATAAGGGGGGCTCCTTTTAATAGCTTAAAAGGTCCTTATAACACTCGACTGTGGCACGCCTAGCGAAAGTGATTTTGTTAAAATCTTTCTATGTACTTATGAACTAATTTCACCGAAAAAAAACTACTAAAGGTCGTGCCTTCGGTAGATTATCCTACGAGATGAATCGAGGAAGTGTGAACTAGGAAACTGACTACATCGTTGACACTTACTTGTATTGCCTGAAGGCATATCAATCACCTCAGGGAACTGACTGTCATCAAGAATTTCGTAATTGTCAGAGGTCCTTTGCACCAGTGACCAGTTACCAAGGCTATCAAATTCAACAACCAAAAAGGCCTTCGGGCTTCTAGGAAGGCTTGAATTCCTCGAAATATGATAGCGAGATCCACTTCCTAAGAGGGGAACAGACACATACTCCGTATGATGATCTCGTCTCCCAGGGTAGTAAACGTGGGAATGTCCACTAAAAAAGACATCCACTTTGTGTTTTTCAAAAAGGTCTTCCACCTTTTTTAAAAAGCTCGAATTACCTCGAGACACATATTCCGTTTCTTTTTTAAAAGCAAAAGGCAATAGAGGCACATGACCATAGATAAATCGCAACTTAGCGTCTTTTTCTTTTGCAAACACTTGTTCCATCCAATTCAAAGTGCTGTCAGACCAGGCTCTCACTGCTGTATCATCAAGACTGATAAAAAGAGCGGACCCAATGCGGAAAGCGTATTGGAAGGGAAAGTTCTGTTCTACACCTTCAACCATCTTCATATTGGAGGCCACAGAAAGAGGGTCTTCTCTTTCCCAAGACTCTTTATAGTGTTTTCGTTCTGTTTGAAAACCTATATGGGCGTCATGATTTCCCGGTGAAGGAAAAACAGGAATTTCACTTTTAAGCATGGGCCGTGTCACATTGGAGTGAAAAGAATCCCACATTCCTCGGTAGTCCAAACCGCTTTTTTGACCAGCCACCATATCGCCAGTAGATATTACGAAATCTATTTCCGAATCCCTATCTGTGATGTAGCTAACAGCTCTTTTAACATCTTGCCCATAGGACTTTGAGCCGTAAGATCCGTTCATATCGGAAATAATTCCAAAACGATAGTTTTTAACAATGGGATCCGGTTTGTCACCAGGCTCATTGGCATCACCTGGGTCTTGACCATAACCTTGATCACTTTGATCAGAGCTATTTTGGTCGGATTGATCCGCAGGCTTAGAGTGACTGCAGTGGACGAGACTAAAAAATAATAAAAGAATAAAGATACGCACGAAGTAAGTATCGGGATGTTCGTTCTTTTAATTAAGTCCAGTTCAGAACCTAGGTCGAGCCCTTGACACTTCTTTAACCAAAGTCTGTCTCATTCTCAAACTTTAAGGACTTCAGTAAGATAATTTATATTCTCTTTGTTGAGCTCTCCTTGGAGAAAAAGGATTTTCAAATAATTAGCGTGGATATTGAGTAGAGTCTCTATTTTTTTAAAACGCAACTTAATGTATTTCACTTCGTCATCAATACTTGTTTCAAGGTTTGAAAGAGAGCTCGAAAACCTTTGCGCATTCTTACTTTTCATAGGGATCATTTTGTAGATTTCAAATTTTTCGATAAGCCCTAGGGTTTCAGCTTTCACCTGTGTCATCTCATCTTGTTTCTGCCATTTTTCCTGACGTATTTGAATTTGATCTTGTAGATAATCGGTTTCTGCTTGTTTAAGTTCGGTGCTATCGGAGAGAAAAGGAACCCTTAAGGACAATTGCAGCTTATGATCTTCCAAACGGCGGATATCTCTTTCTCGACTCATTTGTACAAACTTGATAACCTGCCAAGATTCAGACTTTTTCTTTTTGAATTCCATCTCAGCCAATTCTTTTTTTTCGTTCTCAATTTTAAAATCAATTTCTTTGGCAGCTTTTAAAGATTGCTTGAGTCTCTCAGGATCTGCCAATTTTAAATCTTTTAAGCTTTCAAGAATTTCCCTGACCTTGTCATCTTTTTTAATATTATCAAAAACGCTTTTATATTGAGTTTCCATCTCAGCAAAGAAACCAAGATTTTCAATAAATCCATTAAGATCCACTTCACTATTTTGGGAAATGGCAGAGATTCTCTTTCGAGCTTTTTCAAAAAGCTTTTGATTTTGCTTTAAAACTTCATGATTTTTTAAAACACCCCACAGAATTAAAAGCTTATTGTAGGCATTCAAACGATTTAAATTTTCCTGGTTACCTTGGGTCAACTTTAAGATTTTATTGTGTTTCTCAGTCAGTCGTACTTCGTTGGCTAGACCGAAAATTGGCTTTAAACCAAACCGGACCGATTGGTCACTGAAGACACCATCCTCATCGGTCTCAATTCTCACCTCTGTTTCATCAAGAAATGATAAACCTGGATTCCATGCCGATTTGGGAGATACTCTTTTGTTTTTTATCTCGGATTCCACCCACTGAACTATTGGGTCCTCTTTTGCCTCGCAAGTTAAGGCGGACTGCAGGAAGACTAAGAATAGAATCAAGGCAGAAAGACTTCTCACTGATTGCCCTCAAAGGAAACCATAACCTTTTCTCCCAGATAGAAATCATTGCCTTTTGGGAGAGAAACTTTAATTTCTCGGCCGTATATTCTCATACTCGGATCTTTTTGAAATCTTTCTGGAAGCTCAGTCAGCATCGAACCGATGGAAACGATTTCTCCTTTCACCTGATAGTCTCTAGAGATCGATTTAATGTTTGAAGCTCGGTTCTGTGTTAATGATGCGAAACTAAAGGATTCAGGGATATAGGAACGCACGAGAGTCGGTTTTAAATGAAAGATCTCTAGAAGCGGCTGAAAAGGCGGAATGGTTTCTGAGGCACTCACCTGTAATTCGCCCGCAAGGCCATCAATCGGTGAAACCACTTCCAGACTTTTTTCCTCGGAAGCCAAGGCTTTTTTATTTTCCACAAAAGTAAGAAATCGCATCTCTAGAGGACTTAGACTTTGGTTCTTTTTTCTCTTTTCTAAGAATACGACCCACTTGTCTTTATCCCACCTTCGGCCGGAGTGGATATTGAGCTCCATCAGTGCCGTTTGCAGTTCTGTCTCATTGGCATATTGGCGAGAGGCCAAATCCTCGCGCTTCAAACGAAAAAGAGGATCTCCTTTGGAGACCAGTTGTCCTGACTCGACCAATATTTCATCGACCACCACAGAGTCTTTAAAATTGATGGTAAAACCTCTGGCCTCGGTCACTCCTGGAATTCGATTTCCTTGGCTCAAATCATAATGAAGTATCAGATAAATCAAACCGGAGGCCAAAACTAGTCCCACTAGCAGGAAATAGTTGGCGACAATAAAATCCCAGAAAGGATTGTTGCGACTTGTTTTGAAATTGATTTTTTTGTTACTTTCCTCGTTCACTTGCCAACCCTTAAATATCCGTACTACTTTGCTGCACCATCAACTGCAGTCCCTCTAAATTTTCAATGGCTTGAAGTTCCTGGATCAATTGTGCCTGCTGCTTTTGATTTTTAAGTTTTACCTGATAGGAGTAATCCACTCTCTGCCCCTGGGCGAGATCCCTCAACGTTACTAGAGCGAATTTTCGGCAGTTTTTTGAGAGAATCCCCGCAACACTCTCTTGGTTGTTACCTTTAGAAGGAATATTGAACCTTAACAATCCATCAAACTGTGTGCTTTGAGAAAGAGGCGTTTTTGATAGGATAAAGATCACAGCGCAAAAACAAAGAACGCCTGAGATGGTTATTGAGTAGGCGAAAACTCCACAAGAAATACCAAGAGCCAAACTGGCAAAAAGGAAAAACATGTCTTTAGGGTCTTTTAAATTTGAGCGGAAACGAAGAATGGAAAAGGCTCCCATCATACCGATACCACGAGCCAGACTTCCATCAATGGCCATCATTGCGATCGCCGAAACGATCGGACTTAGAACCAAGGACTGAATAAAGTTTTTTGAATAACTCAAACCCTCGTAGGTAAACACGTAGGTTAAAGCCAGAAGACTTCCAACAATGAATGCAAAACAGACACCCTGTAGAGACGTCCAGAAGCTTGTGTTCATCGTCGCATAATTGAATGCATCAATACCCATATTATTTTTCCATTACCCTTTGTCAGGACAATATAACACTGTGCAGATGAAAAATTGATAAACTATGTTTGGGCCTTTCTTTTTTTCTCGACTGTCAATTTTCTTTACAACTCAACCCCTCTTTTTTCTTTTTATTACTTTTTTCTTCTCTAACCAAAATGACGGAACTTATATTTGTAGAAATCAATTCAAAGAGAGGCGAGGGATTCGACCAAGCTCCTCAAGGTCCTTCGGCTTCGCCTCAGGACGACAATTAGTTTCATTAGCAAAAAAAAAGGTCCCTAAGGGACCTTTAGAAAACTGAAAACTTTAGATGATATTTTAAGCGTTACTACACTTGTCAGCGCAGTAAGCCCCACCGAAATCCTTTTTGCAAGCGTCAATACAAACAGGCATGGCGTCGGCTTTACACCCGGGGTTTTCTTTGACGAAATCATCCCAGTAGTTATCCATACAATAGGCTCCGCCGTAATCTTCCATACAAGCGTCAACAAGCACATTTAAACCCTCAACCTTGCCATCGCAGTAGGATCCTGAAACAGAACCGTCTCCAACACACTGGTAGGTTTTTCCATCAACTGTTACTGATATTTCTTTGGCCTGAGCTGAAAGGCCCATCGCCAGCGCAAAAAACGCTACTAAAACAATTCTAAACATATTTCCCCCTGTTTATTTCTAAAAGAGAGTTAGCTTTATTTCAAAGCTCGAACAAGGAACCCCGTTCCAGCTTCCATCAGTGATTCAAGAAAAAATGATCGTAGCGTGGCTCTCGTTTTTGCTTAATGGCTCTCATCCCCTCTTCTTTTTCCTGAGATTGGATCGCCTCAAAGAGGGCCTGTTGTTCTTTTTCATAGGTTTTAATGGAAGGTTCAGTGATATTCCCCACAAGCCTCTTGCAAAGCGAGAGAGCTTTCGGTGATTTTTTGTCGATCTCCCTAACGGTTTCTAAGGCCTGAGCCAGCATCTCATCTTTTGATTCAAAAACCCTATTGACGATGTTCAATCGCTTTGCACTTAAAGCCGAAAGGCTCTCGCCAGTATAAATGAACTCTTTTGCCCTACCAGGCCCTATCCAGTCTAACAAACGAGAGCATCCCCCAAATCCTGGGATCAAACCATAATCAACCTCTGGTAAGCGAAACTGCGCAGACTGAGTGGAATAGATAAAATCACAATTTAAAGCCAATTCGAAACCCGCTCCCCAGGTTCGTCCCGAAACACAGGCAATCACTGGAAAAGGTAGATTAAAAATTTCCTGGCTCAATTTGGAAGCTTGAGTGAAAAACTTAACCATTTGCTGGTTTTCCATTTTGCTGACTTGTTCCCAGTCCACTCCAGAACAAAAGTCCCTCCCCATAGCTGTTAATACTAAAGCGCGGAAATCAACTTTCCCCTCTTTTATTTGTTCAAAAAGATGAGTTAGCTCCTCTAGCATTTTAGAAGACAGTGGGTTTCCTTTGATGGGCTCATTGAGTGTGACCACAAAGGCCGATTGCTTCTTTTCTAAACTGATTAATTTGTACTTCATATCAACTCCCCTGCTTATTAAACTTCGCTCCACGCAAGATCAGTCTTAGAGGCTGTTTTTAACGAGCCCTCCTCTTTTTTTCAAATTCATATTTCATATGCACCTATTCTCTTTTAGAATATCAGCGTAAGTTTGAAGCCGAAAACGGGTGCCTATTTTGAGTTTAAAAAGAGGTTTTTTTTGTCAAATAATTTATATTTATTATACCCCTTAAAATAATACAGAAATGCTTATTTAAATTCCGAAAACTTTATTAATTTTCTACACATACAATGAATAACGCCAAAAATTATTTTGCTCTCAATTAAAATAGAATAGTGTTTAATTTCGAACTGCGGGGCTCAACTTTTCTGACCAGATACTCATCATTGAGTGATTGCTAAATCATAAAGCCAGGGATTAGGAATGATCGAAAGCAACCAGGAAAAACAGGGGGAATCTCAATTACCGCTGTTCAACTTCATCAGAGATAAAAAACCCACTTCGGACAACAGTAAGATCGTGGAACTTATCCCGGACGCACTCATTGGGTGTTGCCAGAATGGTAAAATCAATTATTGGAACAAGCAGTCTGAAACTTTGTTTGGTTGGACCAAGAAAGAAGCCTTTGGACAGAGTATTGAAAAGCTCCTGACACCTCCTGGCTTTTTGAACATTCGCCATCAAAAAGGACAACCGGATCAATCCATGGACCTTACGGCTCTTCATAAAAACGGCTCCAAAATTCCGATTGAACTCAACTTGAAGATTCTTAATCATAGAGGCAAAGACTATTTTTTCGCCTTTGTCCGAGAGTGTTCCAAAAAAAATAGTCTGGCTCATCAATTTCGTTCCCTAAATAAGCAAAACCAAATACTAAAAAAGCTTTTATCAACCGTTTCAGACTCCTCAAACAAAGACGAGGTCATTTGTATTTTTTTGGAAGAATTGGCTCAATTTAAGCAGTGTGAACTGGCTTTCGTTTGTAAAAAGGACTTCGGCCATTTTACCCGTCTGGAATTCACCTGCAATAGAACTCAACTTATTTTTAAAGACTTCAGCGCTCAGGTGGATGTGGAGCTCAAAAAGCTGGCAAAAAAAGACTTCCCTGCCGCCAATGAAAAAAAAGAAATCGAATGGATTGAGAATGTTCAGTCCGAATGGGACTCTCCTTTTTTTATTTTCGGGCGAAATTTTGGCTTTCATGGCTGCCTCGTTCTCCCCATCCAACGCCCTAATAAAGAGTGGATTTATCTTTTCTTTCTTTCCACTCAATTCATGGAAATCTCAGAGACAGAGCAGGAGTTTCTAAAGGAATCCATAAAGAATCTTGAGAGTACCTTAAGTATTTTAGGGAAATAACCAAACCCTAACTTGCGGCTCCTTCTGACTCGGCCCATCCTTGAAGGCAAAGCCTAACAAGGAGGCCTTTTTTTGGACTTCACTCATTTCGCAGAAGATATAAAAAAGATCACTTACTCTGGAACCTATAATAAGCCGATTCAAAATAAAATTATAAAGTGGGTGGAAAAAGGGCTGGTACGAAACCGAATATCTCAAAGGTTTATTGATTTAGGAGAAATGATAGAGAAAGGCGAGGAAGTAGACCGAGCCGCCCTTAAAGCTTTTGGCCTAAAAGTAAAGCTTGTCCACGGTGCGATCGAAAACATTCCCAAGACGGGCCCCGTAATGGTTGTCGGTAATCATCCCTTTGGTATTGTTGATGGAATGGTGGTTGCCAGCGTACTCAGAGGCTATCGCAGAGATATCAAAATTTTAGCCCATCAAGGAATTTCCAACCTCCCTCAGTTTGCCGAGTTTTTCCTACCGATTAATTTCGATGCCACCCAAGAAGCTAAAATCACCAACAAACAGTCCACCACTGAATTTAAAAAGCACATGGCCGAAGGCGGCCTTGGGGTTATTTTTCCCTCAGGAGCTGTTTCCACCAGACGACCTCTTTGGAAAAAAAATATAGATCCCCCCTGGCATGCGGCCGCCGGTAAGTGGGCCCTTGAGAATAATTGCTCTGTTGTTCCTGTATTTATTGATGGAAATTGTGGGCCCCTTTTTCAGCTCGCAAGTCAAATGAGCATGACTTTACGCTTAAGTGCTCTTCTTTACGAAAATATGAAACTCATGGACTCAGAAATTCATCTTCGCATTGGAGAGGCCATTGATTTAAAAACGCTCCCACCGGACTGGGACGCAACCACCCTGGTACAACTCTTCCGAGAGAAGTGCTACAACTTGGCCGGAAGAAACTCTATGGGCGAAAAAATAAAACAGCTTAAAAATCAATAAATCGAATCCAGTTTTCGAACAAAACTCTTTCGTTGGGTAAATCAATAACGCCTCTTAAAGTCCAAGATTTGCACTTTGGTGGCCCATGCTTATTCAATCCTTTGTTAAAACAGATTTTGGCCTTCGCCCCATTGGAGTGGAGGTTGTCCTTGTCCCCGGTGTTTCACAGATTCAAATATTAGGTCTTGCCGATCAAGTCATCAAAGAGAGCTCTAAAAGAATACTTTCGGCTCTCAGACATCAAGGTTTTCGAATTCCTCCGGGAAAACAAGCTCTCGTGAATCTTCAGCCCCATTACCTTAGAAAATCCAGTCAGGGCTTAGACCTTCCCATTGCTTTAGGCATTTTGATGGAGTCCGACCAACTCCCAATTGACTCTTTTGATTTAAAAAACATCTATTGTTACGGCTCCCTTTCTCTAAAAGGCGAAATCAAAACACCTCCGGATTTAAACCTCCTAAACTTTGAGGACTTTGAAAAAAAGGTTTTGACGGGCCCGAGTGATGAAGCTTTTCGCTTTCCCACTCTGCAACTGAATGAACTTAAAAACTGGGAAGAAGAGATGATCTTAAAATCACCTCAAGTGAGTTCTTTTCAGTACAAGGAGCCTTCCTTTGATCCTGAAATTCGCTTTGATCAGCAAACAGCAAGGTTAATGTCTATTGTCGCACTGGGAGAGCATCCCCTATTGATTGCCGGACACGCGGGAAGTGGAAAAACCACTATGGTGGAGTGTCTGGCCCAAATTTTAGGCCCTCCAGAGGAGAACATCTTTCGTGAATCTCAAAAATACTGGAAACTCTCAGATAGAGAGTTGCGCTCCCGACCCATCGTGCAACCCCATCATTCCGCCACCCCTATCTCAATGGTGGGTGGTGGACGACCCCTGAGATTTGGTGAAATCTCTCTTGCTCATGGAGGAGCCCTTATTTTGGATGAGCTTCTTGAGTTTCATCCCCAAGTTCAAAGTGCGTTACGAGAGCCCATGGAGAAATCAAAAATACAATTGGTTCGAGTGGGCTCTCGAAAGGAGTTTCCCGCCCAGTGCCTTATCCTTGCCACCACCAATCTGTGCCCCTGTGGAAATTTTCAACCCACTGCTACTTATCAATGTCGCTGCTCAAGTCTCAAGCTTAGAAACTATCTCGAAAAACTCACCGGCCCCTTTCTTGATCGCTTCGCCCTTTTCTATCTTACCCGGAAAAGCCCTGTGGATATCCAATTGAGCCTCAAGGAGATCAAAGAAAAGATCTCTAGTGCTCGAGAATTTCAAAGAAAATCGAGGAACCAAGAGGGTATTAATCAGCGCCTCCCTCTTAAAGAGGTCATCAAAAGTTTCTCAAAAAAAGTGGATGAGAGCCTTCTCCCCCCTTCTACAAGCCTCAGGCGGAAGAATTCGCTCCTGCGTGTGGCAAGGACTCTGGCGGACCTTGAGCACTCAATAGGCATTGAGCCTCGCCATCTCGAAGAGGCTCAGTTTTGGACCGCTCATGATATGTACCAAATCCAGCGCTTTCGCCTGGAAGATTTTGCCATGCGCCAACCTCTGTAGGCTTGCCACCCTGGCTCCCAACGCGTAGTATCTAACGCTTCAACCAGGGGTGGTGTGGCCGAGTGGCTAGGCAGTGGACTGCAAATCCATCTACGGGGATTCGAATTCCTCCACCACCTCCATTCAAAATACCGGAATTCACGTATACCTGGTGACCGGAATACCCGGATTCAAAAAGCGCAACATTCCCTCAAGAAGCTCCAAAAAACAATGCTAGTTCACCGTTGCAACTGTCTTGTGGGTCGCTGGTGCTTTCTTCGCTCTAATTTCCACTTTTTCAGTGAGGATTTTTGCGAAGATTGGCCGGTAGTGATCAAAATACATAACCCCTAAAATGAGGTTTAGTAAAAAGACGAAAGCTCCCATGAATCCCGATGATATATCGAGAAAAAGATGAAAGGCCATAATGTTGATAGCCACTGGCGCGAACAGCAATACTCCCAGCGGAGCTGTGGCGGAAAAAAGAACCAATGCTCCACACAAAATTTCTGTGAATCCAATCATTGGCAACATATAGCCTGTTTCAACAAGGGCTCCCATGAACTGTCCAGCTTCAGCACTCAATTCAGGTGGAGGAAGAAGACCAAAAAACTTGTTGGCACCCATCAGAACTAAAAACAATCCAAAAATAATTCTTAAACCGTTTCTCATAATACTCTCCTTTATTAATCACGGATTCCTTCCCGTGCTCTCCACTATGTTAAATGAACTATTTGACTAAAGCCTTTTGCAATTATGAATTAAACTTCACACAATAAATATACGAAAGGACGAAAGTACTATTTTAGCGAAGCAAAAAAAAAGCTGATCCCTTTTATTGGATCAGCTTTTCGCTGAGTCATGAAAGACTCGATGATCAAACTTTTACAAAGTCTTATTGTGGTAATTGAAAAGAAACAGATGTTTCGCCAGCACCTCTGATGGTGATGAAAGCACGCTCAAAGTAGCTATCTGTTAGCATCACTTCTGGAAGATCAAGCTCCAGATTCCGAGTGATATAAGCCTCGCACATGTCTGGCTTGTCGGTTGTGTGAACAAGCTCTAGACCACATTGTACGGGGAAAGACTCAAGACATCCGCCCATGAGCTTTAGTTCAAAATAATGTTCAGAACAGCCACCGCCGTAGGAAACACTGAGTTCAACCTTCTGTGTTTCACTGTTGTACTGTCCGCTGTTGATTGAAGCTGCGTTAGCCACAGATCCAACGACCATTAAAGAAAATACCAGTCCAAATAATTTCATTATGTTCTCCTTACTTTAGAGCTTTCTGGTATCAGAAAAACGCAGGAGCCGGTATAGAATGTTTTACAATTGAAAAGTGAATCTTTGTCACATTCATCGCGAGATTGAAGTAATTCCACTAAACCGATTGATTTAGATTAAAGGTCTAAATTCTTATCGGAGTCTATGCCGGAGAGGGGATGGTGATTTTCCACCGTGTCTTGCATCTTTTTAGTGCTGACGTTGGTGTAGATTTGAGTGGTTTGAATACTCGAATGGCCCAAAAGCTTTTGGATCGAACGCAGATCCGCTCCAGATTCAAGCAGAGCTGTCGCACAACCGTGCCGAAACTGATGGGGATGGATGGTTTTTTCAAACCCGGCTTTTTTAGACCAGGCATCCAGCCAGCGCCAAATATCAACCCGCGATGGCCTTTTTCCGCGATCATTCACAAGAATAGAGGTCTCCCCTTCTTTAGCAAGATGAGGCCTGACTTGTCTTAGATAAACTCTGAGTTCTTGTAAAAGGTGACCGGTTAAAGGAACCAGTCGCTCTTTGCCACCTTTCCCGTGAATTTTAATCCAGGCATCGGACTCATTGAAATCAATCAAATTAAATTGAATGAGTTCAGTCACCCGACAACCAAGTCCAAAGAGTAATGTTAAAGTGATATGGTTTCTAGCCGACTTATAGGGGTCATCCACATGGGAGGCTTCATTGAGTTTGTTGAAATCTTCAAGAGTTAAAGCTGAAGGCATTTTTGTCTCAACCTTTGGTGGCCGAAGTTGGGAGAGATCAGGAATCTTTTCGCCCCGCTTTTGGCAGAACTTATAGTAAGTTCGGATACTACTGATCACTCGGGCTTGTGATCTTTTCGATAGCTTTTGCTTACTTAAATACTGATAGATTCCGTTGATGTCCCGATGGGTTTCTAAAAACTCTGCAAAAAGTTCTAAGTCCCTTCGATAGGCAAGGATCGTGTTTTTCGATCGTCCTCGAACATTTTTTAAATCATCAAAAAATTCAACCCAGTACTTTAGTGCCATAAGATTATTGTTACACGAAACCCCTGATTTGCAAGGCGCTCATCACACATTGCAACAAGGATAGCGGGGTAAAAAGCCCCATGAATAAGTGATCAGTGCACTTCAGCCTGCAGACTCTTTTTCCTTTGAGATGAGACCTTTTCAAGTTGCGCGTTCGGGTAATAATGACTCAAGATCTCTTTAAAATTTTTGCCATTACGAGCCCAACGCTGCGCCCCCCATTGGCACATACCCACTCCATGACCGAAACCCCGCCCTTTAAATTCAATACTCTCACCAAGGTGTGTAACGGCAAAATGAGTGCTCCTAAGCTTTGAAAAGCCCAAGAGTCTTCTAAACTCATTGGCCTCAAGTCTTTTGATAATATTATTTGAAAAGACAAAATCGATAACATGAGCCCGCGACTTTTCTCCTAGCCTTGGAAGAATACTTTTTAGATTTACTCCAAAGGGCAAAAAGAACACGTCTTTTAATAGACGTGTGAGCTTTGCCTTATCTACCAATATCGACCAATTGTTTTTTGAGGCCGACTGGCAATAAGGGTCTTTCACTTCTACATTTAAAGAGGTGGGCTGACGCCAAACAACTTTCTCCTGACTCGTTCCCCCTCCACAGTCGGCATGAAAGTAAGCGGGAAAAATTTGGGAGGTCTTTTTGGAAGTTAAAATCTGCCCATGGGTCTCGTTCACAGCCTTGACTATATTTTTGTGTTTTTTTGCATCCATTTTAAAAACCTGATCCATCGTATCGGACCTCACATCAAAAACCTCTGCCTTTCTCTCTTGTTTTTTAAACAGAAAATAAGTTCTTGAAGCGATGGCTTGCGCCTTTAATGTTTCCTCGGGCCAAGAAGACGGCACTTCAGCGGCCATCACCCCGTAAAGGTACTGATCAACAGGGAGGTGAAGAACCCATAGAGTTTTCTTATTTTCAAAATAAAGGCTTACTTTTTGAAGAACTCTATTCTCAAGAGAAAAAGAACCGGTAAGGACAAAATGCCCTCCCTTGATTTCTCTTGATAAATTTTCTTCAACATTTTTTAGTCGCAGAACATTCTTGTGACGATTAAACTTCCAGGTTCCTGGCCGCAGCTTTAACTTGTCTTGGTCACAAGTGTGCCCGTCTTTGTCCTTACAAGAAACCCAAAGTGTTCCTGTGATGACTTTTTCATTATTAAACTCGTCAATGAGAACGCGAGCCTCAAAAGCAAAGACGGGAGAACTTAAGCTTATTAAACTTAATAGGAAGCTGATGATGCGCAAAAATTCCCCTCCGCCGAAGACTCTTAGGATAACAGAGTTTCTTTGGAGGTTTCAAAAGACTAAAAGAGAGTTCTTAAAACTTTTTGACTCTACTGAGTCTTGTTAGGACTATCGTCGAGCTTTTCAGCCACCTTAACTGGATTGAAAAGCGAGCCCAGAGTGTCCAAAGGAAGTGGGAAAACAATGGTGTTAGTCCCTTCTCCGGCCACTTCACTTAAGGACTGCAGATAAGCTAGTTGTAGTGAGCCTGGGGCTTCGGCTAGCTTTGTGGCTGCCTGCATGAGTTTTTCAGATCGTTGCAATTCCCCTTCAGCTGAGATTACCTTGGCACGCCGGTCACGTTCGGCTTCCGCCTGTCTAGCCATAGCTCTTTGCATTTCTTTTGGTAAGTCGATGTGCTTGACCTCAACCGTTGAAACCTTAATACCCCATTGCTCCGTGGCTTCATCAAGAATGACTTGTAAGCGCTGATTGATTTTATCGCGTTGGGAGAGAATATCATCCATCTGAAACTGCCCCATGATCGAACGCAATGTTGTTTGAGTGAGTTGCGAGGTGGCGAAAAGATAGTCCTCCACCTTGGTGACGGCGGCTTCAGGCTCTGTCACTCGAAAATATACCACGGCATTCACCTTCATACTCACGTTATCAAGGGTAATGACGTCTTGTGGTTGAATATCCATAGTCACCGTTCTTGTGTCCACGCGAATGACCCGGTCAATGATAGGAATTAAAATAATAAGTCCAGGTCCTTTAATACCAATGGAGTGCCCAAGTCTTAGAACCACTCCTCTTTCCCATTCCGACAGGATTTTGATCATTGAAACTAAAAGTGTCAGACCAAAAATGACCAGAAAAATTAAAACTGAAAACGTCATACTTCTCCTCTTTCTTTTTCTTTGCGAACTGTCAAAAGAAAACCATCGGCTTTGACGATCAGAGCCGTATCCCCCTCTTTGAGAGGATCCTCTGATAGGATTTGCCAAAGCTCGCCTTGATAATGGCCCATTCCTTTTTTCTCTTTTATATCAAAAGATTTCACCACTAATGTTTTGCCGGTTAGCTTTTCTTTTTTTCGATTTTGTCTTCCCTTTTTCATAGCACCCACTGCTAAATAGGAAATTCCAGCCATCAGCACAAATAAACTCACTGACGTGGCAATGAGTAAGCCCAGCGGAATAGCGTAGCCGGAAGACTCGTCAAATAGAAACAATGACCCCACCACAAACGAGGCTAAACCTCCAAGGCCAAGAGCTCCGAAGCTTGGAACGAAAATTTCTGCAAACATAAAAGCCACTCCTAAAAAGAGAAGCAAGACTCCTCCCCAAGAGACATCAAGCATATGAAAATTTACTAAAGAGATCACAATTCCCATGGCCCCGACCACTCCCGGAAGAATGGCTCCAGGATGAGTCATTTCAAAATAAAGAAGTCCAAGACTTCCCATAAAAATAAGATAGGCCCACTGAGGATTTGATAGGATTTGTAAAACATTGTGGCGTAAGTCTGGGGCATAGACGATGATTTCCCCGGTCTTCACCTCGACTTTTTCTTCAGTGTTCATTCGAACTTTTTGGGTCTGTGCAAATTTTAAAAAACTCTCAAGATCCGTGGCCACGATATCAATGGCTCCTGCCTTTTTGGCTTCTTTCGCATCCAAAGCTTTAGCTTCAAGTACGATGTCTTCGGCAAATTTCTCGCTGCGCCCTCGGTACTTCGCTAAACCCTCAACCCAACTTCTTGTGTCTTCAAATATTTTTTTTCGTAAATCTTCGGGCATCTCTTGCCCTGTTCCGGTAACGGGGCTTGCAGCTCCGATATTTGTAGCCTCCACGGCTCCATTGACATGACAAGCTTGCATGAGAATAGCTCCAGCACTTCCTGCATGTCCTCCCGTTGGATGAACCACGCAAAGAAAGGGAACAGAGGAACTCATTATCAGTTCCACAATTTTCCTGGTGGACTGTAAACTTCCCCCAGGTGTATTGATTCGCACCAAAATAGACTGACAGTTTTTCTCTTTCGCCTTTTCTTGAGCCCGAACCAAATAATCAAGAGTGGCTGGTCCAACGGTGTCCCTGACTTCAATAGAAAGAGTGCACTCTCCCCAGGCCTCTCTTGGGAGAGCAAGACTGAGAAAAACCAAAAAGAAAAATCCAAGAAACTTATTCAAATCAATTGCCTGTACTTTTTCAAATGAACCCATGTCTCTTTTTTGTAGGCTGGCTTTTCGAGCAAGGTTTTCAGGGAATGGGTTTTAACAATCTCATGCCCCATCCAATGCACAGACTCCCCAAGAGTTCCGGGGAAGTCCTCTCCAAAACAAATGACTTTTTTGGATTGGCTCTGATTTTCTAGGATCTGAACACCGGCCTCGCCTTGATTGAGAATCATCACATCTTCATTTTTTAACTGAATGGCCACAATCATTTTTGAAAGCATAGTGTACGCTTCGTCCGGCAAAAACTCCTCCACCAAAAACACGAGAGACTTATCGAAGTCCATCGAAGGATTGGAATTCTGATTTTCAGGGCGGATCATCCAAGGTGACTGTAGGCACTCGGAGACATAGGTGTTCCAAAAATTCATGCCCCCAATCTAGTAGAGAGCTAGTAAAAAGGCCAGAAATGAACAAAAATTGCCGCGATAAGTTGCCGGGGGAGAAAATCTTTCCCCGTCGACAAGGCCATATCTCATTGATTTCACCCGAGAAGCCTTAAGTCCTCCCACCAAATTCCGAATGTTGTGTTGTAAGTAGCTTGGAATCAACCAACTATAAAAAGGAAAAGCACCGATGGAAATTAGTCGTCCCCAGCAGAAACAGCTCACTCCTCAGCAGGAAGACTTCGTAGAACTTGAAAACCACTGTTGCCTCTGTGGAACGGAATTGGTTTTCGAGCACAGGCATGATGATGAAGCGGTAAAAATAAAAGAACAAGGTCACTGTCCTTGCTGCAAAATCACACTCAAAGAAAAAGAATTCATGGTTCACTGAATCCATTGGAAAATCACCGAATGAATTCGTGAAAACCCAAGGAACAAAAGGGGATGAAAGATATTCTCCCCACAAAGAAGTTCTGGTTTATCTAAACTCAAAAATTAAAAACTACCGATCAGACGTGCCTCAACAGTTAGAAGCATCAAATCGAGCGTGGACTCTCTGGGTCCAGCCACAGGATCGGTGTAAGTGACATCACTGGCAAAATAATTAAGTTGAGTGAAAATCCCAAGTCCCAAACCTTTTGTAAGTGGGCGCTTAATCCCGCCTCCAAATTCAAACATGGTTGGGAAACCAGACTCGAAATCAAAGGCATCACCCGAAGAAATAGGATAAAGGTAGCGACCATACACTTCGTAGTTCCAAACCTTATTGCTGCGTTTTTGATACATTAAACCCACGTGCAGATTGTAAATGGAGTTATCAAAATAAGTTAAAGCCGCTTGCCCCTGTCTTTCTCTAAAGTAGGGAAGGTTTTGTAATTGGAAACCCAAATCAAGACCCAATCGACCGCTCGACATTTTCAACATGTCCATAAACCAAACCACACTCCCCTGAGCCTGCAACCAACTAAAATCATTTCCAGTCACAGTAAGGCCTGAGCCTATGTCATCAGTTGAGCCAGAAGCGCTCCGAAGAGTTGCCAGTATCAAGAGCTTTTTAGAATAATCCCATTCCAATCCACCGGCAAAAGCGGGAATGACAAATGTACTTCCTGAGGTATCAACTCCTCCACCCAAGCCAGCACCGGAAAGAGATACGGAGGTACTAAAGTAAGAAAAACCCAAAGCGCCCCAAACTTTCAGTGAGGAATCATCGTAACCTTTTTTTCCAAGGCGATCTTGAATGAGTTGGCCTTGGTCGTTTTTACGAGAATAATAATTATCCGACTGATCAATACCTTCGACGTCTCCATCTCGGGCCATATAACTTCTTTCCTCAGCTTCAAAATCATTGGCTCGTCCCTTTTGAGGAACACGGAAATTAAGAGTGAAGGTTCTCCACTTCTTGTTTTCTTTCACCTGGATCGGAATTTCCACAGCAATGGTGGGAAGATAAAGATCAAAGGTAAAGACTCCGCTCGAGTCGACATCTACGGGAAATTGAGCTCTGTTTTTTTGAGGAATTTTCGCCCAGCGAGTCTGACCGGAATCGAGGAACATCTTCAAACGATTCCCTTTAATACGAACCACAGCGCCTGGCGTGGTTTGCCCGGTAAACCTTAAAACACGGCGATTTTTGCGCACCAACTTTTCAGGTACAACCTCTGGTTGCGACCAAGTCACTTTTGCTTGGGACTCCCAGGCCATGAGCGACAATAAAGAAACAAGAAGGTATTTAACCGCATTTTTCATAGATGACCCCACTGCAAGATGAATAAAGCGTTCCCCGATATTGTCTCCAAAAGGCCTAGTAGGTTCAACAAACGAAGCCTTACGCTACGCAGTACTAGACAGCTGACGAGCTGCAACAGTCTTAAGTTTTATCTAATTTATACTAAAGATGGCTTTCTAGGTGATTCTCTAGGACGTCAGGAAGCTCAGAGAAAAAGTCCATGCCCGTGGCCGCTTCCACCTCGTCGACTGTGACCAGAAAATCCTCTGGCTCCCCGTCTTCCACAAAGCGATTATCGATGAGGTAAGCCACCATACGCTCTTCTTGCGGAAAGTAGGCAATTTTATAATAAGTCTCTGGAACACTCACACCAGAATCAATGCGCTCAAGTCCCACATGTAAAATTGGGGCTGTCACAACATGAGCAGTTCCATAGTCAAAAACAAAACCTCTCATGTCCCATTCAATAGAGGCCCAGATTCTTCGATTAAAACCGGGGCGCTGAGGCGACATATTCGTCATATAAAAAGTTTCACTCATGGCCGTGTGATTGAGTTTCATGTCAGCCGCAGGAACTAGGTGTCCGCGATCAAATCCCGAGTAGCGGTAGTCACTTGACAAAACAGGATCATCAATCTGTGGATCTTTCCTATAATCGTTGGTTCGCTTTTGTTTGGATTTGATCGATTCAAGAGTCAATGCGTGTTTCACCCAGCGAGCCTGTCTGTGCTCGGGATCGTAGCAAACAGAGTAGTAGGTGTAATCCAGAACTTCTGGGCAGAATTCCTGAGGCCAATACTCTTGCTGACTACCGTAAGCTTTAAAACCTACAAACACCAACAAGATGATGAGAAATCGTCTTTGTTTCATGGCCCCTCCTTGGACTGAAAACAGAAGATGGAAATCGTTTCATCTCACAACTGTGAGTTCTATCACGACTCTTGCTTTGTGGTATTCCAGCAAGAACAACTTAAGACCTTGGTCTTGCTTGGAACTTTCCACTGAATTTATTGTAGCAACGTTAGAATTGGGTGCACGTTAAGATCTTGTTTGGCTTTCTTTACGGAATGGGGAAGCAATGAAGATTGCGGGGCCACTCCTTGGCTAAGTGTCGGCAAAAATTGCGGAAGCTTTTGGTGAAGGCACGCACCCGGGTGCACTTCGTCTCCCGGGTTGCACCACTTCGTGGCGCAACCCAAGATACGCAGCGCTCGTTGCTCGAGCCTTCTCCAAAAGCTTCCGCAATTTTTGCCGACACTTAGCCAAGGAGTGGTGATTTTCTTTTTTGTTTTTTACTTAAGAAAGTTATTGGGCTTGAGTGGCGGAGTCGGTAACTTATTTTGGAAAGGGGCTCATTTTTTTTAAGATCTTTCCTCTATAGCCCATCATCCTTTTTGCTATTGAGGCTCTGGGGAAGGGTCGGCTTCTTCCGTTGGAGGGGGATTTAGTTTTTTTAGGATGTTTTCGGCCGTTTTTGATGTGAGGCCAGGGACTAATTTTAGCTCATCAATAGTTTTGGTTTTTATTTCGGAAACGGAGCCGTATTTATTGAGTAATCGTTTTATGAGGGTTGGGCCCAGGCCTTTTATTTCGTCAAGTTCTGAGCCGAAGCTGTGATTGTCTCTTAGTTTCCTGTGGTAGCTGATCGCGAAACGGTGGGCTTCATCTCTTAGACCGACTAGGATTTTAAAAGGTTCTGAGCCTTCGGCAAAAGTGACGGGGTTTTGTCTTCCGGGGAGATAGAATCTTTCAGCCGATCTTTCTACCTGTTCGCCTTGGAAGTTTCGTTTGGTTCTTTCTTTAGCTAGGCCCACAACGGGAATATAGGTTTTTTCTAGCTCCTTTAAAACTTTAACGGCGGCGTTGAGCTGGCCTTTTCCTCCGTCGATGATCATTAGATCGGGCTCTTCCCATTCTTCATGAGCGAGCCTTCTTTTTAGTACTTCCATAAGGGCTGCGTAATCGTCACCGCCTGTTTTTGCTTTGATTTTGTATCTTCGATAGTGATCTTTACTGAAAGCGCCCTTTTCGCTTACCACTTGTGAGCCCACGCTCTCGGCTCCTTGGAAGTGGGAAATATCGAAACACTCGATTCTAAAAGGAGGTTCTTTTAAATGGAGTTTTTTGGCAATCACTTCCAGAGCTTGGTGTTTTTTTCTGGATTTTGAAACTTGAGCTTCGAAATGACTTTTGGCATTTTTAGTGGCCATTTCTACAAGTTTTTGACCTTGTACATGGGTGGGAAAAGTTAGGTTAACTGAAGAGTGACCCCGATGTTTAAATACGTCTTCTAAAAGTTTTATAATGTCTCTTCCAAGATCCGTGGGAAGATAGATTTCGTCAGGCACAATGTTTTCTTGATAATACTGGTTAATGAAAGAAGGAAGCCATTCTCTGATGTCATCGCCGTCGCTTTCAGGGTCAATTTGAGAGAAAAATTGATTTCTCTGACCGATCACTCTCCCCTGCCTTATATGGAGAGTTTCAATGAGTGTGCCTCTTTGATCACCATAAAAGCCAATGACATCTTGATTGTTAGTCGCCTTGGAATTAACAACGGCTTGCTTCTCAAGAACTCTTTCAATAGCGGCAATACTGTCACGGAACTTTGCTGCTAACTCGAATTTTTCTTCTTCGGCCAATTGAAGCATTTCTTTTTTCAGTTTTTTAATCACCGATGTGGTTTCTTTTTCTAAAAACTTTTTAGCCCTTTTTACCTGCTTGCCATACTCCTTTTCATCAACAAGGTCCACACAGGGAGCGGTACAGGCCCCAATTTGATGGGTCATGCAAGGTCGCTTTCTCGCTTTCATAAAATGATCAGCACAATCTCTTATTTGAAAAGACTGGTTTAAAAAACGGATTGTGTTTCTTACCACATAGCCACTGGTGTAGGGTCCGAAATATTGGGAGCCGTCGTTGATGACCTTTCGCGCTAGATAAAATCTTGGGAAGGCATCACTGAGACTCAAGCGTATATAAGGATAAGCCTTATCGTCCTTAAGCCTGATGTTATAGCGAGGCCTATGTTTTTTAATGAGGGAGGCTTCTAATAGAAAAGCTTCGGCTTCTGTTTCAGTAAGTATATAATCAATGTTTTGAATATTACGGACGAGAAGCTGAGTTTTTGTATGCGCAAGATTAGGGTTAAGGTAACTACGGACACGACTGCGCAGTCTGACCGCTTTTCCTACATATATAATTTTATCACTGGCGTTTTTCATTAGATAAACACCAGGAGTCTGTGGAAAATCAGAGACCTTTAGCTTTAGGCTTTCAATGCGCTCTTCGTTTTTCTTATTCATTCACTCGGGCTAGTTCGTCGGTTAAATGTTTTAAGAACCGAGATTTCCATCAAGAATTTCCAGTTGTAAAATCTCAAGTCGCTTTATCTTATCACGGAATCGGGCCGCCTCTTCAAACTCTAAATTATCGGAAGCCTTTTTCATTTTCTTGCGAAGCTCTTTAACCTCTTTACTGATTTCTCCAGGATTTTCGACAATCTTATCCAGATCCTTTTGCTTACCGGGCTTTCTCGTGGAATGCGCTTCGTAAATTTCGACCAATCCTTCCGAAATCTTTTTGGTAATCGTTTGCGGTGTGATCCCATGCTCTCTATTGTGCTCTAATTGAATCTTACGACGCCGGGCTGTTTCGTCCATGGCTTTTTCCATGGACTTTGTTACTCGGTCAGCATAAAGGATCACACGTCCCTCAGAATTCCTGGCCGCTCGTCCAATTGTTTGAATCAAAGAGCGCTCTGACCTTAAAAAACCCTCTTTATCGGCATCGGTGATCGCCACCAAACTCACCTCTGGGATATCAAGTCCCTCTCTTAAAAGGTTAATACCCACCAGAACATCAAAGAGTCCTAAACGAAGATCTCTGATGATTTCACTTCGCTCCACCGTTTTAATATCACTGTGCAGATATTTAACTTTAATCCCTACTCCACTCAGATAAGACGTCAAATCTTCGGAGCTTTTTTTAGTAAGAGTCGTTACTAGTACTCTTTCTTTTTTCTTCACACGCTTTCTGATCTCACCTAAAAGATCATCCACCTGAGTGGTCGCAGGCCTGACTTCTACCAACGGATCGACAAGACCTGTCGGACGAATAATCTGCTCGACAATGTGATTAGGACACTTTTGTTTTTCGTAATCACCGGGTGTGGCAGAAACGTAAACCACCTTATCCATAAGCTTTTCAAACTCTTGAAAATTAAGAGGACGGTTATCAAGGGCTGAAGGCAAACGAAAACCATGCTCCACAAGAGTCGACTTTCTGGCTCTATCTCCACGATACATCCCACCAATCTGTGGAACCGTCACATGAGACTCATCAATAAAGGTTACAAAATCACTGGGAAAATACTCTAAAAGAGTCGGAGGAGGCTCACCTTCAGCACGCCCAGTGAAGTGGCGCGAATAATTCTCAATGCCCTGGCAAAATCCGAGCTCTTCGATCATCTCGATATCGTAGTAAGTTCTTTGCTCTAGCCTCTTGGCTTCATCATACTTCATATTTTCTTTAAGAAAGGCCAGACGCTCTTGCAACTCAGCTTGAATGGTTTTAATCGCTCTTTTTTGCTGTTCGTCGGTATTAACGTGATGGCTTCCTGGATAAATAGCAATCTGGTCGAGCTCTTCGAAGACTTCCCCGGTCAAAGGGTCAAACCAGTGAATCTTTTCAACAAAGTCTCCAAAAAATTCGATACGGATCACTTTTGAGTCTTCATAGGGAGGAAAAATATCAACAACGTCTCCCCTTACCCGAAAAGTTCCACGGTGAAAATCATGATCCCCACGAGTGTAAAGGATACGAACAAGTTCTCTTAAGAGATGATCACGCTTAAGCTCCCTGTTACTAAACACCTGAACCAGCATCCCTTCATAAGCTTCAGGACTTCCCAAACCGTAAATACAGGAAACACTACTAACAATAATCACATCTTTACGATCAAGAAGTGAATGGGTGGCCGAGTGCCTCATGCGATCAATTTGCTCGTTAATCGCGGAATCTTTTTCAATATAGGTGTCAGTCGTCGGAATATAAGCTTCTGGCTGATAGTAGTCGTAGTAACTGACAAAGTACTCCACCGCATTTTTAGGAAAGAGTTCTTTAAACTCTACAAAAAGTTGAGCCGCTAATGTTTTGTTGGGTGCCAAAATCAGAGCAGGTCGACCTAATTTTTCAATCACATGAGCCATGGTAAAAGTTTTACCACTCCCCGTAACTCCTAAAAGAGTCTGGTGATGCTCTCCTCCATTAAAACTTGAAACGAGGGTTTCTATAGCTTTAGGCTGATCACCCGATGGTTTGTACTCACTCTCGATCTGAAAAATTTTACCCATAAACTACTTATCACCTCGACATTGCTTCACTCGTGCAATCAAAGACTCTCTTTCAATTAGTGGCACAAGACTTTTTAAGTCCGCCCCATGAGGTTTACCAATCACCGCCACTCGGATCGGCATAAAAAGCTGTTTACCCTTAACCCCTACTTTTTCTTTAACGTGATTTTGTGCTTCATCAAATTCCTCGGGTGTCAGGTACATATTGTGATGCTTTTTTAGTTCTTCTTCCCAAGCATTAAAAACCTCGGGGGTTGTTTCCCAAGCGATCACCTCGTCGGCCTCTTCAGTCACTTCAAAGAGTTTTCCATCAATGGGTCTGAAGAGCTCAGGAGCATCGGCCAGGGTTTCCATTTTTGGTTTAAAGATTTCAAGAGACTTGTGGATGAAATCCTCATTTTCGGGAAGGCTAATGTTTTCTTTTTCAAAAAGAGGCTTTAAATGATTCCAGAGCTTCTGATTTTCAAGAGCGCGCAAGTGGACCGAATTCATCCATTTGAATTTCTCTTGATCAAACACAGCCCCTGCGGTGTGAAGCCTAGTTCCGTCAAACTTTTCCATCAATTCTTCTTCACTCAGAATTTCTTGATCGTTTCCAGGAGACCACCCCAAAAGAGCCACAAAGTTTAATAAGGCCTGAGGAAGATAACCTGTTTCTCGATACTGATTACAACTTGTAGCACCATGGCGTTTACTCAGTTTTTGTTTATCGGCCCCTAAAATCAAAGAGAGGTGACCAAACTGAGGAAGCTTAAACCCTAGAGCTTCATAAATCATTTTTTGTCTTAGAGTGTTTGATAAATGCTCTTCGGCTCGAAACACATGAGTGATCTCCATAAGGGCATCATCAATAGCGCAGCAAAAGTTATAAACAGGCATTCCATTTGAACGCATAAGAATAAAGTCACTGACCATGTCTTCTGGCAAACGGACTTCACCTCTGACTAAATCTTCAATCACATGATCCTCTTTACCATCGACTTTAAAACGAACAGCCGCAGGCACACCTTCTCTTACCTTTTTTTGAGCCTCTTCAAACGGAAGGATATTGTCGGGACGAGGAATTCTTGTAAATTTCTCTGAGGCTTGTTTGATTTTTTCTAATTCTTCATCTGTTCGAAAATCATAGTAGGCGAGGCCCTTACTAAGCAGTTCGTCACAATACTTGCGATAAATTTCAAGTCTCTGTGACTGTCTATAAGGTCCATACTCGCCCTGGTCTTCGAGTGTGTCGGGATCAATCCCCTCATCCCAGCTTAAGCCCAACCACTGCAAATCAGAGAGTTGCATTCTTAAGGATTCATCAGTGCTTCGCTCAAGGTCTGTGTCCTCAATGCGCAAAATAAACGTCCCCCCCTTATTTTTAGCAAAGAGGTAATTGTAAAGAGCCGTTCTCGCTCCTCCCACATGTAAATAACCCGTTGGACTTGGTGCAAAACGAACACGCACTGTCTCTGACATTGAAACTCCTTTTGAGCGGGGGTGAATTTAACCACCCACCTTACCACTTTCTGCACGGCCTTGTAGGTCAGAAGTGCAAATCCATGCATTCTGACGCAAACCATTAAAAACAATCAGGAAAAGCGTGAATAAAGGGGTCCAGTCGGCCTATTTTTTAGCTAAATAATTAACCAGATATTCCGATAACTTACAGGACTGAGGTGATTGTGATTTTTCGGCTTGTTCTACTAATTTTTATTGGTCTTATGACGACAATTGCAAAAGGAGAGGTCACCTCTCCTGAAGAAGGTTTTGCTGAGATTTCAGAAGATCACAATCAGAGCTGTTCTGAAATCGAAGTCGATCTTCAGAATGACATTTTAGAGAGTTTAGAGACTACTAGAAACCGCATTGAGTCTCTTGTGGAATGCACGTCTAATTCCATAACCCCATCCTGGCAAAGGCAATGCCAAGAAATCCAAAACGCAACAAACCAAGTCATTGAAACGGCCGTCGAGCACCGTGAGCAGGTGTCTAATTTTTTTAATGGACTTTATCTTTCGTGGTACCGACAGCTTGATCCTGCAGGTCAACATCGCGCTCGGATGTGTTTTCACAGCGATGAACAGTCCATCGAGCCCACTGCAGAAACGGCTCCTGTGGAGCCCTTTCTCACCGCTAATCAATTTAGAATCAATGAAGTCGCTCCAAGTGCGCTTTGCCGCCGATTCAATCTTGATAACTTCATCCCCTACACATACGCCGGTTTCAATGCCTACCGTGAAGCCTCCGAGTACCCTGAAGGAGGCGAAGAGTTTCAACAACTGCTTCGATTTCGGCGCTCTCCATTAGGAAAAGCCCTCGGGGCTGATTTTGGCATTCATGCGCAACAGGGACGGGAAGAACTCACCGCCACTTTGCATTCCAAACTGGATCAATCCCTTCGTCAGATCGACCGCCTTAAAAGGAGGATTGGGCAATGGGGAAACTCGAGAAGGTTCAACGTTTATCAATTTGATTCCCACTTCCAAGCCTACCTCAATCAGCAGCCCCCGGAACAAAGACAGAATATTCAAGCCTGTCGAGACTCCAGCACCTGGGCTAGATCATGCCTAGGAAGTTCTGAGTCCGTTCGTTCATCCACTTGGGGAGAATGTGCTTTTCGAACGGGAGGCGTTTTGGCTGACTTCCTTCCTGTTATTGGAATGATTGATTCAGTGATAGCTTATCGAGACGCTCAAGGAGCCTACGCTGGGAATTTAGTTTCAGCCCAGGAGCATCAACGGCAGATTCAAGAGTCCTCTTTTAATTTTCTACTTTCCCTTCCAATCACTGGAGCCACAACCGCTGCCACATCAGGCATCCGAATGGGAGGTGTTCTTGGTAGAGGAGCTCTTGCAAATCTTCGCCCTGATCTTTCCACTGGACGCTTAATATTTATTCGGGGAAATGCGCAGCGAGCTGGAGATGTGATCCCCAATGAGCAAGTCGCTCTTAGTAGAGGTCAGAGTTATACAGTGGTGCAAACGAGAGAGGGTGAATTGGTGATTGGTGAGAATATCCCCTCTCTTTACGACGACACCATCGGAGGAGCTGGCTCCCATGTCACACTGAGTGATTTTGCAAACATCGAAGGCTATAGCTATATCAACCCCGGTGCCATTCGCGTAAATCGAAATGGATCTATTGATATCAGCGGGAGAGCGAATCAAGGAGACAGCCTTCAACGCGCCAACAGAATTCGAGCGCTTGTGGAGGAACTGTTCCCAGGCGCATCTCTTCGAGTCACACCCGGGCGCCTTAGCGATTTCCCGCCTCCCTAAGGCAAAAAAAAAAGCCAGAGGTCCCAACCTCTGGCTTCGATTCCCATAACCCTTCGTCCTTAAGACTTAAGCTTCTTCTGCTTCCACTCCAAAAATAGCTTTCACTTCATCTCGCTCAAGTTCTTTTTTAGTCGTTGCTAAGGAAAGTTCTGTAATCAAAAGATTGCGAGCTGTGTCTAGCATCTTACGCTCTCCAAAACTAAGTTCCTTATCCACTTTTAATAAAAATAAATCTCTAAGTACTTCCGCGATTTCGTAGACTGATCCCGTTTTGATTTTCTCCATATACTCGCGGTATCGACGGTTCCAAGTTTGGTTGTCGATTTTCACATCTTTTTCTTGAAGAATGTTAAGAACCTTGGAGGCCTCTGTTTTCGATATGATCGGACGTAGCCCCACATTTTTAGCATTGTTTTTAGGGACCAAAATTTTCATTCCTGTTTCCAGAATTTTGATCGAATAAAACACTTGCTTACAACCCATCATTTCTTTTTGCTCAACAGCTACGACTTCACCTACACCGTGGCCAGGATAAACAGCGTTGTCTCCAACCTTAAAAACATCATCCTTTACTTCTTCGCCCATTGATCCTCCATTCATCGAGGAACTTTATAACACTTATGACACACTTGGGCAATAGCGAAAGTGACGATTTTTGTTTTTCCCAAAAAGCAAAAACTGTAAAGATTTCAGCGGTGTACAGAGTTTTGTCAAAGTCGCACCTGTACTCTTGTTTAAATGGAGAAGGACGAAAACTATGTTGGCATTTTAGTTTTTACATGGGGGTGAAAGAATGAAAAACTATTAAACGCTCCTGTAAAAAGGTAAAAACCTCATCCGATCATCTCTTTATTTTCGAAGATTTCTTGGCGTAAAAATTGGTGCTGTTTCTGGCTTAGCTCTGGGTCTTTTTGCAAAACTTCAAAGGCAGCTTGCCTTGCTCTTTTCAGTAGGGGGAGATCTCTCACAAGATTGGCCATTCGAAATCCAGGGAGCCCCGATTGTCTGGCGCCGAGAAATTCTCCTGGCCCCCTGATCTCAAGATCCGCTTCTGAAATTTTAAAGCCATCAGCCGTGTGCTCCATCAATTGAATCCGCTCTCGCGACTCTTGTGATACGGCATGCCCCAGTGAGAGTACGCAATAACTCTTGTGACTGCCTCGCCCTACTCGCCCACGCAATTGGTGAAGTTGCGATAATCCAAATCGCTCGGCATGCTCAATCCAAATAAGATTGGCGTTTGGAACATCCACTCCCACTTCAATCACCGTGGTTGATACCAAAATATCGAAATCTTGGTCGCGAAATTTTCTCATCACCTGATCTTTTTCATCACTTTTCATCTTGCCGTGGATAAGGCCAATCTTTAGATCAGGGAGTTCTTTTTTTAAACGCTCGTACTCATCAGTGGCGTTGGAGAGATCCATCTTTTCACTCTCTTCCACCAGCGGATAGACGATGTAAGCTTGCCGGCCTTTTTTTATTTGATCGCGAACAAAACCCACCACCTTTTCTCTTTTACTCTGATAGGTCATACGAGTCACAATAGGCTGACGCCCTTTTGGCATTTCATTGATAATAGAAACATCAAGATCACCGTAGACAGTCATAGCAAGGCTGCGAGGAATGGGTGTGGCCGTCATCAAAAGAAAGTGAGGACTTTTGCCTTTTTGTTTAAGCTTTTTTCTTTGCTCAACACCGAATCGATGTTGTTCGTCCACTATAACGAGTCCAAGATTTTTAAAATTTACGTTTTCTTGGATCAGAGCATGTGTCCCCACGACGAGATCATACTCACCACTGGCAATCTTTTCTTCGACAAGCTTTTTCTCGCTCCCCTTCATTTGCCCGGTGATAAAACCCACACGGATACCAAGAGGTTCAAGAAGTTTTGTGGCTCCCTTAAAATGCTGGCCTGCTAAAATTTCTGTTGGAACCATAAGAGCGGCTTGAAAGCCGTTATCTATTGCAACGAGAGAAGATAATAACGCCACCAAAGTTTTACCACTCCCCACATCTCCTTGTACCATTCGATGCATGGGAGAGGGTTTAGCAAGATCTTCTTTGATTTCATCAAAAGCCAATGATTGAGCTTTGGTAAGCTCAAACGGAAGAGAGTTCTTTAACTCCTGAGTTTTCTGACCTCTTTCTTTTAAGGCTGGAGCCTGTTCTTTTTTTAAGCCTTGCTTTTTAGCGGCCAACAAAAGTTCCAACCAAAAGAATTCCTCAAAAATAATTCTCTGATGAAACGGGGATTTGTAATCAAGAAAGTCTCTACCCGAACCCTTAGGCGGAGAATGAATGGCCACCAGTGTTTCTTTTAGCGGGGCCAAGTCGTATTTTTCAATCAACCAAGAAGGAAGTTTCTCGTCGTAGCCACCCACCTCGTCATTCTTTAACAACTCTGTGGCACTAGAAACAATTTTTCTCCAACGTGTTGTGCTTAAGCCTTCCGTCTCCGAGTAAATTGGAATCAACTCATCCTTATTGGCTTCAGCATCAGGTTTGATATCCTGAATGTCGGGATGGTGAAACTCCACACGTCCGCGATAATGGGTGACCTTTCCAATCACTCGAACCTGTTGTCTGGGTTCAAAGCGCTCAAAATAACCTCGATAAGGCACACGAAAAAATTTGCAGTGAATAACGCCCGAACCATCTCGAACAGTGACATCATAGATTTTTCTTTTAGAACGGCCAAGGCTATAGGAACTCACGTTGGTGACTTCGGCTTTAATGCTGACTGTTTCTCCCACTTGCAGGGAGGCAATATTACGAGCGGCTCGACGATCCTCATAAGTGCGAGGATAATTTTGAATCAGATCCTCAAAAGTGTGGATTCCCTTTTTTTTAAGAAGAGTGCCAAGCTTTGGTCCAACTCCCTTAAGATATTGTATTGGCGTATCAAAATAGAGCCCCATAACTCCCCTTGTCGGACCGAAATTTTATGTAATCCCTAGAGGGAAGTCAAAAAGAGAGGATCTCTTCCCTGGAAAAGCTTGGGAATAGAATAAAAAGGCAGCACTATTTTCAAAAGACTGGACTCTAACCTCCTGCACCACAGAAAAGCTTCCCTTGAATCTATGGCTGGTCGTGGCAAAATTTTAGGATGAACTCCGATTACTTCAATGTTCGAGTGGGATGTCTCACACCTGAAATGGCACTGCCTTTTGACATTTATGTTCAAATTCAAAATCGCCATGTCCATTACCTTCGCGCTGGCGATTCTTTGAAAACAGAAAAAATAGCAAAAATTGGAGAATCCAGCCGCTTTTACATCCCTAGCTCCCAAAGACAAATTTTCAAAGATTTTATTCACAGACAGCTTGAAGACGAAGACATTGAGGCTAAAACCAAAGCCGAAATATTGCGGGAAAGCTCACTATCATTGGTCGAAGAAATTTATGAAAACCCTGATGTGGGTGCCGCTCTTGAAGACTCAAAAAAAATTATCCATGAGTTCGTTCGTTTTATGGAACAAGAGCCCGAAGGCATGGATCACCTGATTAGTCTCTCGACTCATGATTTCTACACCTACAATCACTCACTCGATGTCGGAGTCTATGCTCTTGGAATTGGTCGCTTGGCCGGTTACTCTCAAGAAGAGCTTGAAGAATTAGGGCGAGGCGCTCTTTTTCACGATATTGGTAAAAAATGGGTCGACGTGGATATCATTTGCAAAAAAGGGGCCCTCGATGACGTCGAATGGGCGCAAATGAAAAAGCATCCCGAATTTGGTTTGCAAATTCTTTCAGAATACGATGTCAGTGATGCGATCAAGGCTTGCTGCTTTGAGCACCACGAAAGCTTTCTTGGCAACGGCTATCCACAAGAGCTCCCCGGAGAAGACATTCACCCAATGGCCCGCATTATTGCCATCACGGACACCTACGATGCCATGACAACACAGCGCTCTTATAACGAGCCCATGACTCCCAAAGACGCTATCGAGTTTATGACAACGAAATTAAAAGATCGCTACGACCCGGAGCTTTTAAGAATTCTTCGAGAAGTCATGTTCAAATTGTGATTTTTGACAATTTGAATTTTTGAGACTTTTTAACTTAAGAAATTCTTTGTCACTTTATTAGAGTTGTAACGAATAATCTCTAAATGCCTATGTTGCTGAAAGGAACACTATGAAAAACTGGGGGCGAATACTACTAGCCGTGGCCGTTTTAGGGCTTATCGCAAGCTTTTTCCTTTTTGACCTCGATCAGTACTTCACTTTGAAATACCTAAAAAGCCAACAAGACAATTTTGAAAACTTCTACGCCAACAATCCCGTCGTTACAATCGCCATTTATATGGCAATATATATCATCAGTGTCGCCCTCTCAGTTCCCGGTGCCGCACTTTTAACTCTTCTTGGAGGGGCGCTTTTCGGAGTGCTCGCTGGAACGATTATCGTCTCTTTTGCTAGCACCATCGGAGCGACCCTAGCCTTTTTAGCGGCGCGCTTTATCTTACGCAACTGGGTTCAGACAAAATTTAAAAACCAACTGGAAAAAGTGAATCAAGGAGTGAAGAACGAGGGAGGCTTTTATCTTTTTGTTTTAAGATTGATTCCGGCTGTGCCCTTTTTTGTGATCAATCTTGTAATGGGCCTAACTCCCATGAGAACTCTGACCTTCTTTTTTGTCAGCCAAGTGGGAATGCTTCCTGGTACCATTGTTTACGTCAATGCTGGCACTCAGCTCTCCCAAATCGATAGCTTAAAAGGAATTCTTTCCATTGAGCTTATCGCCTCATTTGCCGCCTTAGGGCTTTTCCCCTTCGTTACTAAAAAAATTATGAAAAAAGTGGTTAAGAAAAAAGGGATGGATAATGTCAAAGTATGATTTCAATATGGTCACAATCGGAGCCGGGTCAGCCGGTCTTGTAACAGCCTATATTTGTGCAGCGACTAAAGGAAAAGTGGCTTTGATCGAAAAGCACAAAATGGGGGGTGACTGCCTGAACACGGGCTGTGTCCCCAGCAAAGCATTGATTCGTTCAGCAAAATTTATGAAAGATACCAAGCGTGCCTCAGAGCTTGGTTTTGCAAAAGTGGATGTTGAGTTTGATTTTGCGGATGTCATGCAAAGGGTTCAAAGAGTGATCAAAACCATTGAGCCTCATGACTCGGTGGAACGCTACACCGATCTTGGTGTTGACTGCTACATTGGAGAAGCAAAGATCACCTCTCCCCATACGGTTGAAGTCAATGGAGAAGTCCTCAAAACCAAAAACATTACCATTGCTACTGGGGCTCGCCCTTTCGTCCCTCCTCTTCCTGGTCGAGAAGAAGTACAACACTACACTTCTGATACGATTTGGAATCTTCGCGAAAAACCAAACCACATGGTGATTCTTGGCGCAGGACCCATTGGCTGTGAACTGAGTCAGGCCTTTTCAAGGCTTGGAATCAAAGTGACTCAGGTGGAGCGAGGCGAGCGCATCATGGAAAAAGAAGATCCTGAAATCTCTGAAATGGTTCTTAAAAAATTAAAAGAAGATGGGGTTGAAACAAAACTTCAACATGAAGTGACAGAGTTTAAAAATAAAGACTCCGAAAAAGTTGTGGTTTGCGAACATAACGGGGAAAAAGTTGAGATTTCTTGTGACTGCATACTTGTTGCTATTGGTCGCAAACCCAATACCGAAGGTTTTGGACTCGAAGAGCTCGGAGTGGATCTTAACTCCAATGGAACGATCAAGGTGGACGATTACTTACGAACCACAAAGTACAAAAACATTTACGCCTGTGGTGATGTTGCGGGTCCTTTTCAGTTCACTCACACCGCCTCCCACCAAGCTTGGTTCTGTGCTGTTAATTCTATGGTGAAACCTTTCTGGGGTTTTAAGGCCGACTACCGCGTAATTCCTTGGTGCACATACACAGACCCCGAGGTGGCTCGTGTAGGGCTCAATGAAACTGAGGCCAAAGAAAAGGGTGTTGAATTCGAAGTCACCACCTACCCTATCGAGGGTCTCGATCGGGCCATCACTGAGGAGGCGGCCTACGGAGTTGTGAAAGTTCTTACCAAACCAGGCAAAGACGAAATTTTAGGTGTGACGATTGTAGGCCCTCATGCCGGAGACATTATTGCAGAATACGTGGCCGCAATGAAACATGGCTTCGGGATGAATAAAATACTTGGAACCATTCATATTTACCCCACTCTGGCTGAGGCCAACAAATTTGCCGCTGGAAACTGGAAGCGCAATCAAACTTCTGATACAGCGCTGGCTTGGGGAGAACGCCTTAATCGCTGGCGTCGATGAAGTTTAACCAAAATGATTGAATGAAGAGAACTTAAGCTCTTTTTCTTTACCCTCGTAAAGATAGGTGATTGATTTTGAGCCCGGCTTCACTTTTCCCACGAGAAAAAGAGGAGCTCCAAACTCTTTTTCAAAGTCCCTACTGAGAATGGAGGCCTTCTCAGCCTGGCAAGAAAGCAAAAGTTCATAATCCTCACCACCGCCGAGCGAAAATTTAAAAGGGTCTTCTTCTTTTAGTTCACAGTAGTTTTTAAGTTCATCAGAGTGAGGGATTTTTTCCATAAAAATTTCTATTTGCCCGGAAGGAATTCTTTTGAGGTCACTTAAAAGTCCATCTGATAAATCCATCATACCTAAAACCTCTGCACGCCCGGCCAGCCAATGAGAAACTTCTGTTAGGATCGGAGGTCTTTTGTGTTTATCGATAAGGTCATTTTGCTTGTCACCGTCTTCAAGGGCTTTAAATCCTGCAGAGGAGTCACCAAGAAAACCTGTTACAAAAAGAGTGGAAGCATCACCAAGCTTTGAGCGCCACTTGATTTGATCCTTCAGAACAAGGCCCGAAACATGAACATTTATAAAAAGTTGACTACCACTTTTTGATAAGTCTCCGCCGACGAGTTGCAAATCTTCTTTTTCTACTGTGGCATTGAATGTCTCAAAAAATCTTTTGAGCCAAGGCTCATCGATATCTGCTGGAACCGCCATACTCAAATGACACCATCGCGCCGTGGCCCCCATAGCTAAAATATCACTAATATTTACCGCAAGGGACTTATAGGCAACTTCCTCAGGTGTTAAATGCCTCCGGCGAAAATGGATATCTTCTACAAAATTATCGGTAGTCTGAACCAGGTAGTGAGTTTGATCAAAGTCAACGACACTACAGTCATCTCCACGGCCCAGCACTAAAAGATCGTTTGGTGAAGGAGAGGGTACATACTTTGAAATTATATCAAATTCATCCATGACTCTTTCATAGCAGTTTTGACTTTAAAGGCAAGAATTACTGGGAGTCCCGACTTTTGTTCCTAAATGAGGAAAGTATCTAGATATCTAAAACTTAATTTCACTCTATTTTTGCTTTTTCCTGATCGGGATCAACTAAAATTAAAGCAATGGAGGAATTATGAAAAATTACGATCATAAAACGATAAAAATTAACAGTGGATTTGAAATTCCAAAACTCGGCATGGGGACCTGGCAGATTAAAGGTTCAGAATGTGTGAACAGCGTGAAGGAAGCCATCGATATTGGTTACCGGGCGATCGATACCGCACAAGTGTATGAAAATGAAGAGGAGGTCGGCCAAGCTTTGAAAGAGTGCAGCGTCCCGCGAGAAGAGATTTGCTTAACCAGTAAAGTCTGGAGAGACAATCTTTCTAAAAAGGAAGTGATCAAGACAACCGAAGAATCCCTGAAACGTTTGAAAACAGACTATATTGACCTTATGCTCATCCACTGGCCTAACGACGATTACGATTTAAGCGCGACGATGGAAGCCTTAGCGGAACTCAAAGAGGAAAACAAACTAAAAGAGTTTGGTGTCAGCAACTTCCCGACCTCTTACCTCGAAAAAGTTCAAAATAAACAAACTAATTTTGTTTGCGATCAAGTAGAATACCATCCTTATTTGGACCAATCCCCCGTCATTAACTGGCTTACCAAACACGATAAGTTTTTAATTGCCTATTCTCCCCTAGCCCGTGGAAAAGTCTTTAAAGATGAAAAAATCAAAAAAATAGCCAGCAAACATCAAGTCGACTGTGCCCAAGTGGTTCTAGCATGGTTGTGCCGACAGGACTCTGTTGTAGCCATTCCGAAGTCATCCTCTAGGGAGCATTTAAAATCCAATTGGGAAAGCCAAAATCTAGTGCTCGATGATGAAGACGTACAGATGATCGATGATTTGCAAAGCCCCAACGGCCGCCTCATCGATCCCGAGTGGGCGCCCCAGTGGGACTAGGGCCGTTCGGGGCTCTTCTCAAAATAGAAAGGACTAGGACGACAAATAAGTCTTAATTTGAGTCTTTCTTTTTCGATTTTGTGGAATGTTTTAGAAGGCTAATTTTAATATTCTAGATTCAACCCAAACAAATACGCTCAGAACCCACCACCCCTGAGCAGCAAAACCCGGGACCCCAAACCCCGGGTTTTTTCTTTTTAAACAAGCTCTGTTGAGGCATGGCGCCCCTAACATAAATATTGCCACAAACTTGGTTTTGATGGAGATTGATCTGTGTGGAAGCGATGGAGTTAACAAAGCGACATGGATAAATTTGAGAAGAAACTTTGCATAGCCTTTGGCGCCTATCTTAAAGAATTAAGAAACCAAGCCAAGATCACACAAAATGTTGTCGCCGACGCTTGTAACCATTCCAATGCCCAGTTCGTTTCAAACATTGAACGCGGCCTTTGCTGGCCCCCCATGAATGTGCTGGCGAAAATGTCGAAGCTCTATAATGTCCCTGCCCTTGAGCTTCTCGATAACTTTGCGGAACAAAGAAAAAAAATATGGGCCAAAGAAATGGGTATCAAACTTAACGGCCAATCCTAGCCTCTTCTTTTTCTTTAAAAATTGTTTTTATAGCTAAATTGAGACATTAATTTGTGTTTTTGTGGAATGTTTTAGGTAGGCCCCTTTAGTATTCTAGATTCAACCCAAACAAAACGCTCAGAACCCACCACCCCTGAGCAGCAGGAAACCCGGGACCCCAAACCCCGGGTTTTTTGCGTTTAAGACCCATCATCAATTTTGAATGGACCACCCACGGATTGAATAGGAGTTTGATCTCCTTTTTTACTAATCCAAAATGCGAGGCTGAAAGATTGCACTCCTTTTGTTTTATTCTCTGGAACTTTTAAAGTTGTCTCAAATTGAGACCCCTTTTTTTCAAGATTTGATCTTTGCCAATTGAGAACCACAAACTCATGCTTAAGGGTCTCCCCTGAGTTTTCGCCATATTTTACTTTTGTAGAAAGGCCATTTCCTAGCAAAGCTACATTGATGAGGAGATTATCCTCGTTGTGATTTCGTGGGACGAAAGTCACTTTTACTTGGTTGTCTCCTAGATTTTGGACCTTTAAGCTTCCTGGATTACCGTTACCGAGGTTTATGAGGGAGCGAGTGCGCCACTCTCTGCCGTCTTTGACAAAAGCGGGCGTGTAGACTCTTGAGCTCCCCCACTGACTAGCATAACGTCGTTGCCTATTGGTGAACTGTTTGTTTGAAAACCGGTCGACCCATCCTAACCGATTCCAGTAATCCACATGAAAATTGAGAGGGACAAAATCTTTCCAAAGTTTTGGGTGATTTTTTAATCCTGCCACCCAGCGGTCTGCTGGCGGGCAACTGCTACACCCCTCAGAGCTATAGAGTTCAATTAAAGACACCTGGTTATTACCGCTTTCAAAAAGGATGGGGGATTCTTTAGCAAAAACTAATGATACGAGAAATATAAGACTTGAAATCAAAGCTTCTCCTTTTCTTTTAATTATTCGTCCCAAACAAGAGTTTGTGACATCAAGAGACAAGTCTTCGCCTGTCACCCTAAACGACAGCCGTGAAGAAAAAACAGGGCTCTTCCAGCTTTATTGACATCTATTGGTCTTTCTTAAAAAATAGGCTTTTTCTAAGGACTTATGCCAATGAATTCATTTAGAGCGCCCATTAACATTCCTCAACTCTCCTCGGATAGCCCCTTTGACCCAGAAAAACATCTACAGTTGACCGAGCCTGATAAAATTTGGACTCTCACCGACTTTGGCTACACACCCGAGCAACAGAAAGACTCGCCTTATCCGATCGCGGTGACCTCCCCATTCCGAATTTTAAGTGATGAGGGTGTAAGTCTCCTTCGCCAAATTGTTCATGAGCTGACACAGTTTAAAAGAAAATCAGACCGAATGGCCAACTACATTCGAGGGGCTCTTTACTACTCGCAATTTTTAAGAGATTTCTGCCACAGCCAAGAAGTGAACGACTTTATCTCCAAACTGGCTGGAGCACCGGCCAGGCCTCACCCCATGAGTCTTTACCAGGCTCATATTAATTTGAAGCCAGAGGATGCGAAAAAAGAGGTGGATCGCTGGCACACAGACACAGTGATTCTCGACTACGTTCTTATGTTAACGGATCCAAAAAGTTTTGAGGGTGGGCACTTTGAGTTTTTCCAGTGCACCCGTCGTGAAGCCATTCGCTCACTGGTTAAAGAAGATGGTCTTCCTAATGTGGTAAAAGTGGAATTTCCAAAAGCTGGCTTTGCCATTCTTCAGCAGGGCCACAAAGTGGTTCACAGGGCCAATCGTGTGGACGCCGGCAATGAAAGAACAACTCTTGTACAAAGCTTTATTCCGACCACAGCGGAATTCGCCGATATTTCGAGGCTCGCGGATTGTAAGCTTGTGGACCCGCCAGAGTATCTCTACACCGAATGGGCTCGCTATAAGGCTCTGATGGCCTCAGAGAAGCTTCAGACTCTGATCGCTAAACTTCCCTACACAACGGACAAAAGCTTTATTAGTCACGAGCTGAGAATGGCCATTCGCGATGTTGAACAAACCATCTTTGAACTCAATGATCCTTCCGATGGCCAACTCGTGCATTTTTCAGATGATCCCCTTGAGGGACTTCTCCCAGAGGGATAATAAGTGAGAGCTTTATTTTTTGGCTCTCCAAAGAGAGTCGACGAAATAGCCCTTTTTATCACTAAAGTTTTTCACGATTTCAAATCCACAGCTAGTGGCCAAGTATTCGATATCGCTTTCTAGATATTTGTAGGAGTACTCCATATGAATCGCCTCCCAAGGTTTGAAAGAAAACTCTTTATCTAAATCTTTAATAAGAACCTTTTGGTGACATTGCGAAATTAGGTAGCTCTCCATAGCCCCCGTTTGAACACTATAAAGCCCTTGGTGCTGAAAGTTTTCCCTCTTAAAATCACCCCCAAGACACTCATTGATGCGATCAAGGACATTAAAGTTAAACTCTTTGGTGACTCCCTCGGAATCATTGTAGGCGTGATAGAGGGTATCCAGATCTTTTTTTAGATCAAAACCTATTAACACATAATCGCCGTCGTTGACCGAATACCAAAGATGGCGCAAAAAACGCATAGCTAGCGGACGACTGAAATTACCGATATTTGAACCTAAGAATAAAACAAGGTTTCTTTGACTGGCTTTTTCGGTCAACCAATTAAGCCCCTGGAAGTACTCGGCCACAAGGCCCTGTACATCAAACGGAATCTCTCCCCATTTTTCTTTAAGGTTATGGACCAAAAATTCTACAGCGGCTTTAGAAATATCGAGAGGAACAAAATGAAACTGGGAATTATTTTTTAAAATCTGATCAATCAAAAGAATAGTTTTAGCACCATCACCGCAACCAAGCTCCACAAGATTAAACTCCTCATCTTTAAGGTAGCTTATTATCTCTTCCCCACGATCTCCCAAAATCTCTGCCTCGCATTGAGTGGGATAATACTCTTCAAGACCCATGATTTTTTTGAAGAGTTCACTGCCCTTATCATCGTAAAACAAGTGGGACGGCAAACCCTTTGGATTTTTACTCAAACCCTCCAAAACTGAAAGTGCCATTTCGTGGGTTGGATGAGTGTTGCCACCTTGATTTAAGACCTCAATATTAACGTTCTCCGACATGGGTTTCTCCTTGATCCCACCTCTAGTATCGAAGAATTTATAAAATGTCTCGGGGGCCCGCGTATGATTTGAGCCTCTAAAGCTCTTTCCTTTGTTTTGAACTGAGATTTTGCCTCTTAACGGAAAAAAAATGGAGAGGAGCTGACCAGGGACTGATCAATCTAACTAGCCCTCAGGCGAGAAAAACTGAAGGAGGTCCCCCTTTTAGTACAGGATTTCGACAAAAAAATGCAAAGATAGCGACCCTGCACTTTATCAGATAGCCTATTATGAGAGCATGGGAAATGGGGGATGAGTAATGAATCAACGCTTCAAAGCCTTAGGGGCGATATTTATATTTGCTGGAATCATTCTATTTGGATTTCAAAACTGCTCAGAAATTCTAGGGGAAAGTCAGGTTCAAACTCTTCAAAGCACTTGCTCACAAAACCCGGTCAATCAATCTAAAATGCTTATTTCCCCGAGCACTCTTCACGACCCAAATCTTAAAAGTTCTCTATCTCTTTTGATTCACCCACGCTGCCTTCTCACTCAAGAAGAAGAGTTACATTTTTTCGACCAAGCCCTTGAACTTACAGAGGCACAAAAAGAACTTTCAAGTGTGGCCCTACCTCTTTGGGAAGAAAGTCCGATCGACTCTGAACTATTAGAAAAGGAACTCGCCAAATCAGAATGCTTTTTAGGTCTAACAAGTGATCCGCTTTTAACTTCGAGCCAAATCTCAAAATCCACTCCCCTCACTGATGACCCTGAGGTGATAAATCAAAGACATCTCAACTTTACCGAGTACCAAAAAAGTTCGAACGAGACTCAAAAAGAAAAAGTAGTTATTGCCATCATTGATACCGGAGTCGATTATGAGCACACCGACCTGAAAGCACGTATGTGGCAGAACGCGCGTGGAGAACACGGCTTTAATTTTGTGGATAATAACAATGATCCTATGGATGATGACGGACACGGCACTCATATCGCAGGACTGATCGCGGCTGAAGAAAACAATGGTTTTGGGGTGGCAGGTCTTACCGGAGACTTTGTTGAAATCATGGCTATAAAGTCACTCCCTTCCAGACAAGCCGGTCGCACCAGTGACATTTATAACGGCATTGAATACGCTATAAACAACGGCGCTGACATTATTAGTTTGAGTATCTACGCTGAAGGCTTAAACCCTTTACTAGAGTCGGCCATCATCAAGGCTATACAGCATAATATTATTGTGGTTCTTGCCATTGGAAACCAAAGTAAGAAATTAAGTTCCAATGACCCCGTAGCACCAGCCTACATCGGAGCCGCTTTAAATGGTGCCGTCACTGTGGCCTCTGTGGATACGGTTTCCGGTGAGCTTTCCTTCTTCTCAAACTATGGTGACAAGTTTGCTGAAGTCGCAGCACCGGGGGCTGAGAATGGTGGTCTCAGAGATCAAGGTCTTTTATCAACTCTGCCTGGTGAAAACTGGGGGCGCCTGCGTGGAACCTCGCAAGCCGCTCCCATTGTTTCAGCCATGGCGGCCACATGGATTAGCTTTCTGAGATCTAACAATATTTCTTATACTCCAGAGATGCTTGAAAAACTTTTACTCGCTAAAGGCACAAGGTCTTTTGAGGCGCTATCAGAGAAAATCACCCAAGGTCGGGTGATTAATTTTAAAGTGATGAGTGAGAACTTAGAAAAAAACAAAGTTCTGTCTTTTTTTAAATCTCAAAAACAAGAGGGCCTCTGTTCAACAACCCCCTTGAACTAAAGCTGCCTGACCTCAGTTTCATAGATGGTTTCCACGAGTTTCTTTGTGACTTCAGGGTTGTTATCAATAGACTTGAGAAGCTCCTCTTTTTTTGCCTCTAATTTTGGATTTAAAAAGGCTGAAATGGCTATTTTTGTTTTCAGGCATTTTTTCACATCTTCATCGCACTTTTCAGGAACCTGCCCCAACACATTCTGAATGTAGGGCTCTTTTCGCATGGCCAGAAGATAGCGGTAGCGCTCAAAAAGCTCGGCCGCTAAAGGGAGCTCTTCGTTGGTTGATGAGGGTTTGGATTTTGGATTTTTATTAAGTAGGTATTCATATTGTTCCATTTTTTTGGACTTCTTTTTAGAAGCGATACTTTTACCTTTTTCACCAAAGACGTCTTGACGAGCCAAAGATATACGGCCCGCAAATAAGGGATCCACTGACAATAAAAACTCAACACCCTTTTCATAAAAACTTTCAGGCAATTGGTTTTTTACTTGCTCCCATAAAAGCTTATCGGGTCCATGTGATTGTACTGGGAACTTTGATTCCATGGCTTGCATTTTTTCTTTCTCGCTAACAGGCATGACAAAATACTTGTTGGCTAATTCTTCATGCTGAATGACCGAATTTTGAAAAAAAGCTCTCCCTGACTGGTAGGCCAGGGTTGGATGATACAGGCTGTGCATAAGTTCTGAGCGTTTCGCTAAATCTGTCACGGCAGGATCGGTTAAAAGCTGATGGTATAAAATACCAACTCCCCCTTCTCTTTCAACAGAGGTGTAAATCTCGGGAACCTGCTCAGCTTTCTTTTTAATCTGCTCTAGATTAACGGAGAGATCATCGTTACTGGCCATAATGATGGTCGCTGCTCCCCCGGCTCCCCAAAGGGTCACATTCTTGAAAGCTCTTTTAAAATTAAAAAGAATGCTTAAAAATCCCGGCTCCGACATGGCAAAAAGAGGGAACCACTGCGAATAGATGCCGTCTTTTTTTAACTTGCTCGAAGCCTCTTTTAAAAACTCGAAAGTATAAATTTTTTCGACACCCGTGACCCATGTGTTACTGGGTTCAGAAAAAATAATATCGTATTTCTTTTCCTCGGTCTTTAAAACCTTGTAGGCATCATCATTAACAATTGTAACTTTATCCATATTGTCTTTTAAATTAAAGTTCCACTCGTCAAAATAAGGAAGGGCGCGAATCACGCCATTGGCGATTTCAGCCACCTTGACACTTTCTGTGTCTGGAAAAGAGGCCGCAATTCCGGCACTTAATCCTGAGCCCAGGCCAATGATAAAAATATCAGCGTTGGAGTTGGTGATGCTCAAGGGTAACAAGGCTGTCATTGAACGAGTGAACTGATCCCCTTTGGTATGAGCATCGGGCTTACCATTGACAAAAACCGCTCTATCGCCAGAGCCTGTTTCAACAACCACAGTGTATGTATTGACTCCGAAGTCAGAAAATAGAATTTTCTGCTCTTCTTCGCGATACCTTCGGTTTTCTTCTTGGTTTTTTAAGTATTCTTTTTTTGTTTTAGGTGGCACGAGGTTTCCGAAAAATTGGCCTGGAACAAAATCACTATCTTTCCACTGAGGAACAAGCAGAGGAAAAATCAAAGCAATGAGAATTGGAACCGTGACGATGGCCCAGACTCTTCTCTTGGCCTTAATCGCAAGGACCATTGCCACACAAATCCCTGTTAGAAACATGATTACAAAGAAGACTTCTAAAACATCTAAAATAAAAAACGCCAGATAACCTAGCAGAATTGATCCTAAAACCGCTCCAATAGAATTCACGGCATACATAAGTCCCGCGGTCTGATTGAGAAACTGCCCTCGTCGCTTTAATTGTTGAAAAAGCAGAGGGAGAGTCATACCCATGAAGAATACGGGCCCAAGAACTAACAACTGAAATGTTAGAAAGACTGTCACCCAGTAAGGAATAAAATTAATTTCCGAAGGAGAGAAGAGTAGTCTCACCCGTGAAAGCATACTGGGCATTGAGGGAATCAAATAAACGAAAACGGCAAGAGAGATCATCAAACCGGCTTGAGAAAATATGAGCCAACGAAGACCGGTCTTTGCATTTGATTTCGAGGCCGCCATACTCCCTAGGGCAATCGATAAAATAAAAGCGGCAACAATTACTGTGTAGGAGTAATTAGAACTTCCAACGGTCAATCCCGCGAGCCGGATAATAATGTTTTCTAAACCAAAACTAATAAAACCTGATAAAAAGGCAAGCCCCAGAAGTCTATAGTCATGCTTAACCTTTGAGGCTTCTTTCACAGGCTCAAAGCCTTCAAAATTTCTTGATGAAGCTCGGCAGTATACAATCAGGAAAACACAAATCAAACAATTGAGGATTCCTGTGAGATTCAGAGACTGCGCCAATCCTAACCACTCTATTAAGATGAAACCGGCTGTCAGAGTTCCAACAAAAGCTCCGAGAGTATTAAGACCATAAACCCAAGCGTGAACCTTATGACCTTCCTCTAACTCTTTACTCATTCCCTGAGTCAAAAGAGGAATAGTTCCACCCATAAGAAAGGTAGGAAAACCAATCAGTAGAAGTGCAAAAAATCCACTGCTCGCAAAGTGCATAAACGAATGGGAGGGGTAAGAGGGCCAGACCTCGTAAAGGTACTTAAAAACAGCCGGTGACAAGATCGCATAAACACCAATAAGCCCCTCAAGATAAGCGTAAGAAAGGATTCGGTTGGAACCCAACTTATGTCCATAGCGCCCCATGATCTGGTAACCCAGAGCTAGAAAAAGAAAAAAACAAGAAAGTGTCAGAGAGGTTGAAAGAGCGTGGCTCCCAAGATAGATGGAAAGGTATTTCTGCCAAACCACTTGATAGATAAGTCCCGTGAAGCCAGAAATAAAAACAATTACAAGTACTAAAAATGCCATAACCCCTCTTTCTCTGAGACTTTGGTTTTATATTCTAGGACAGATCCCACGAATAGCTATTCTCATTGCATCAGACAATGACCTAAATCATGTGGTCTTGAGCGAAACCCCATTGTCATCCTGTGCAAAGCAAAACCCCATTGTCATCCTGAGCGAAGCGAAACCCGGTTGTCATCCTGAGCGAAGCGAAGGATCTTAGGTCTTTCGCTGCGCTCAAGACGACATGTCTTTGCCCAAAGCGACGGGCACTCCACGCTCAGGATGACAATGGGCAATCCACCAGACAACTGTAAAAATAGTGTTTCATTGTGAAACAATTTGGAATCACGAAGCTAAAAAGACCCAAAAGTTTCCTAAAATAAATTTAATTGATAAAAAAACACTCAAAGTACTTTAAAACAGCCCTTGCATGACCTAAGTCCAGCTTGTTTCGATTCTAAAAATCTCACTATGAGAATGTTGGTCTAATTCTTAATTTTTACTTTACCCTCTGAAAAATCTGCCGATATACTAGTCATGTGTAAAACTTTTTACAAAGGGGTAATAGTGTCACAAAAACTAACTAATCTGGTTAAATTACTAAAAAAGAAAAATAAAGGATTCTCGTTGATCGAGCTCATGGTTGTTGTTGCCATTATTGCTATCCTTTCAACGATTGCAATTCCTAGTTACCAAATGTTCCAAGCAAAAGCTCGTCAGAAAGAGGGATTTGCTCTTATGGGTGGTTACTATTCAGCAGCTCACGCGGCTCGTGCTGAGTACAGTCAGTTCCCTGGAAACTGGGTAGGAACTGGATTTGCGCCTACTGGTACTCTTAACTACAACCTTAGATCCGCTGACAATGGTGGATTCACTCTTCCGTACATGCAAACGACAGATGCTGGATGCGTTACCGGAACAGCGGCATGTGCTTGTGGTGGTGCTTGTATGAACTTTAAAGAATGGAAAATGGGGATAGTTGGAATGGCTGGTCTAAACCTCGGTTATGCCAACCCGATGACCGCTGCAACTACAGCAGGAAACAACTTCTTGATCGCCGTTGCTGGTGTTCCTTCTACGAAGTCTGCCAACATTGATGAATACAAAATGGATCATGAAAAAACTGTTGAGATGGTTACTGACGGTCTTAAATAATTCATTTTGTTAAATCGCTATTACAAAAAAACCACAACATTTGTTGTGGTTTTTTTTTGCTCAAGACAACTCTTCTAATAATTCTTCCCTTATAATCATTTTACCGAGAAAACCTTGTGGCTCAGGGCTGGAGTTTCTTTGAGATTTAAGAGCTTTTCTTTACCTGATCTACGAAGTTCTTTTCGATAACAAACTGCTGATGCACTTTTTGAATTTCCTTAACCAGTAGCCGGAATTGCTGAGAATTCATGCGCACCTCTATGGGTCTCAAGAGCTTTAGTACCGAATCAAACTCCATCCCCTCTTTAATCGAAAACTCCGAGAGTGCGTAGAGATGTTTGGCTTCTTCTCCACTGATCGCTGTGGATTTACCAGTAAAAGTCTCGAACTGTCTTTTAAGAAACTCAAAATCAGTTTTGATAAATCCCCCTCGACGGAGTACTTGATAGTTTTGAAGTTTTTTGAGCGTGCCATTGGGTAATCTCTGATAGAGGTCATTAATTTCAATGAGTTGCTCAACCACTTTACAGAAGTACTGAACCCCAGCCACACCTTGGCAGGATTCATAAAGTTCTTTATGACTGGAAAGTTTTTTGAAAGCAGAGAAGCGCTCACTAGAGCCAAGCAAATGAAGCCTAAGTGTTTCATCGACTATATCACCAAACTCCACTCTCTTTTTAAGAAACCGAGCTCTATTGGCATTTTCCGCCAATGTGGGAGCCACCAGTGAGTGAGGAGTCACTGCTGGATTAGCAGCAATGGCACGAATAAGCTCGGTATTTAAAATCTTAACGATATTGAAGTCTGAGGGCTCTTTGATTTTTAGAATATTGAGCATCTGACGTTGAAACTTTTCTTCAAAGCGCTCAGCCATATAGGGGCCGAGGTTTTTACTTTCAGACATCACCATAATGGAGTCTGAGCTATTAATCTGGTAGAGAGCGATATTAGAAAATTCAAGGGCCGCGTTTCTCAACACGGTTTTTATCAAATGCTCTGAAAAAGCGTAATTCTGAATCCACATCGCAAGAACCCCTTCTGAGGTTAAGCGAGACTTTGCAAGCCTTATAAAGTCATCGGTAAAGAGATTCTCCACTCCCATCACCCAAGGATTTGAGGGCTCTGTTACGATCAACTCATAAGATTTGTCCGTTTTGGTAAAATGTCTAAAGGCGTCCGAATGAATATAGTTGGCTTTCTCCATAATATGGGCATCAAAATTGGAACCCGCCGTCTTATCACGATGTTTTAAAAGGGCTGAAGAAATCTCAATCACGTCCACTTCTCTAACGTCCTCGGCCTTTCCCATCGTCCCTGCTGACATTCCGGTTCCAAAACCAACGAGGGCTGCTGTAATATTTTTTGCTGGCACCAGGAAGTAAGGAAGGGCTGAGGTTAAATACATGGTTGAAAAATCGCCAAAGGTATTCCCATCAGACTTACCGTTTACTGCGACTGTCACGGGCCTAGTCAGCCCACTTTCTTCTAGGAATTTTTTTTCTAACTCCCCTACGGAACTGTCGTTACTAAATATGGCCACCGTTGTGTTTGGCCCATCGGTAATGAAGGCCTCTCTTTCTCCATGTTCCCAAAGTTTTAACTGAAAGGGTGTCTTAAAAAAATACTCATTGGCTTCCGTCACTCTAAAAACACCGATCGAGTGATTTTCTCTGTTCCAAGCTCCAAAAAGAATGGCCACACCTAAAACGGCACAAGCGGCTGTGTAACCTTTCTTATTTTCTTTAAAGCTTAGGAGGACACCGGCCACCCCTAACAAAATTATGTTCAGACGAAAAACAGCATCAAGGTTAATAAAATAAAGAAGTAAGTAGCCAAGAACAATTCCACCGAAGGCAGTCCCTATGGTATTAAACGAATAGAGAAATCCACACTTTTTACCGTAATCATGACCCGTCTTATCTAAAAGACTGTAGCCAATTGGTAGAATCTGCCCCATTAAAAAAACAGGTACAAAAAAGATGAGTCCAAAGAGCAAAAGAAGCATTCCATTAAAGACCCAATAGTTACTGGGAATGATCGTAAGGCTCACTCTGACATGAGCGGCCCACACACCCCAATAAGGCACTGTTAAAAATACCAAGGACCAAAGCACCATAGCAGTGACAAGACGTTTATAAAGAGCTTTTGAAGAATGAACTTTGGGAAGAAGAAGGCTACCAAGACCCAAGGCGAAAATAAAGACACTTAAAACTGTTGGGAAAACAACCACACTCGAACCAATCGAAATTCCAACAAGGCGTATTAAAACAGTTTCAAAGCTAATGGTCACTAAGCCCACTATAAAAACGAGAAAGTATATTAAGCCTTCAGAAAGCTCATTTTTAGGCGGCTTAACAGGCTCGGGCTGATAAGCCGGTCCCTTTAGTTGATTGGCTAAGAAAATAAATGACAGAGCAATATTAAGGCCACCAGCAATCAACATGGTCATGGGGATTCCGTAATTGGGAAGAAGGAAAAATCCACCAGTGAGAACTCCAAGACAAGCCCCCAAAGTGTTCCACCCATATATTTTAGCGTGAGTGGAGTTTACCTCTGAGGCGGACTCCGGAAGAACGGTCGTTAAAACAGGAATGGAAGCTCCCATTAAAATTGTGGGAAGAAGCACACAAAGCCCTACTACGATCACATCAAAAATAAAAAAGTCGGGTCCTCCAAAACTAATGCTTTGAAACATGGGAAAAAGAAGCGGAAAGGCCACCGCATAAATACCAATGAGGAGCTCAACATACCCATATATTTTGGTAGAAAACTGCCGCTCCCAGTCTCTAGCCATCAAGCGACCAAAGAGATAGTAACCAATGGCAAGGCCCACTAAGAAAACAGAAACCACAATGGCACTGGATTTTGCCTCAGACCCAATCAGTATGGCCAAATACCTCTGCCAAGCGAGCTGATAAACCAGGCTCACAAATCCTGACAAAAATGTACCCAATAAAAAGAGAAACCGATAAAAACTCTGCATTCAAACTTCCTTGTTCGTCTATAAAAAGGTTAGACCAAGGTCCCTTTAATGACAATGGCTTTAGTGGGTCTTAACCCCTGTTATTTTCAATTAAATTTGTCGATCTCAGAAAGAAACCCACGAGGGTCTGTTTTTGCATTATTTTTTAGCACCCCTTCTCCTCCTTTATTCCTTATCTTTTTTTCAAAAAGAGGGGGTAAAACCCTCCAAGAAATGACTAGAGCTTCAAACTTCTTAATTCTTGTGAGAATCTCAAGTGATTTGGATGTAAAGAAAGGATTTATTCACTATGTCTCAACCTGTGCTTAGTTTTGTTTCCGGAAAAATGACAGAGTCCCAACAGGGGGCCAGTTGGGATAATATCAATCCCGGCACCGAGGAAAACTTAGGAAAAGTTTTTTCTATTTCAGAAGGAGAGTATGAAAAGGGAATCACTGAAGCTTTAAAGGCTCAAAAGGAGTGGGCGGAGAAAACCGGGACCGAGCGTGGGCGAATTCTACACAAAGCCTCGCTCTTACTCAGAGAAAAGACAGAAGAGCTCGCCCTCATCGAAACAGAGGACACTGGAAAGCCCCTCTCCGAATCTTTAACGGTTGATATTGAGTCCGCAGCTGACGCCATAGAGTACTTCGCTGGAATCGCGTCAGCACTTAAAGGTGATTCCTACCAATTGGGTGGCGACTTTGTTTATACTAGAAGAGAGCCTCTGGGGGTCGTTGGAGGAATTGGAGCTTGGAACTACCCCATTCAAATTGCCGCTTGGAAATCGGCCCCAGCTCTTGCCGCCGGTAACGCCATGATCTTTAAACCCAGTGAAATGACCCCGAGAACTGCCCTGGAGTTGGCAAAAGTTTATAAAGAGGCGGGTCTACCCGATGGACTTTTTCAAGTCTTTCAAGGGGATCACCACGTGGGTGAAAAAATGGTTAAAGATGAACGAATCCATAAAATCTCCCTTACAGGAGAAGTCGGCACCGGGGTTAAGATCATGGAAGCCGCAGCCCCCACACTAAAACATCTCACTTTTGAGCTTGGCGGTAAGTCCCCCATGCTGGTTTTTGAAGACGCCGATCTTGATCAAGCTGTCGAGGGTGCTATGGCCGCAAATTTTTTCACCCAGGGAGAAATTTGCTCCAATGGCACAAGAGTCTATGTGCATGAAAAAGTTTTAAATGCTTTTACAGAGAAACTCCTCGCAGAAACAAAAAAATTAAAACTCGGTGATCCGATGGATAAGACCACCACGGTGGGCGCTTTGATCTCAAAGGAGCACCGTGAAAAAGTGCTCTCTTATATCGAGAAAGGAAAAGAGGAAAAAGCGGAGCTTCTCACAGGAGGTAACACTTGGGGAGAGAAGGGCTATTTTGTAGAGCCCACAATTTTTGCCAACTGCACTGATGATATGACTATCGTCAAAGAAGAGATCTTTGGCCCCGTTCTTAGTCTTCTAAAGTTCAATGACGAAGAAGATGTAGTAAAACGAGCTAACAACACGCCTTACGGATTGGCCGCAGGTCTTTTTACTAAGGATTTAAACCGTGCTCATAGAGTTTCAGGTCAACTAGAAGCTGGAATTTGTTGGGTGAACACCTATAATGAAACCCCTGTCGAAATTCCTTTTGGAGGCTACAAGATGTCAGGCTTTGGAAGAGAAAACTCGGAATGGGCTCTGCTTGCCCACACTCAAATTAAAACAGTGTTTTTGAAAGGTACCAATAAAAAATGAAACTCTTTATTCTCTCCTCACTGATCGTATCAAGCTTTGCCATGTCTCCTTCTCCTGAAGGACTGGAAGTTGTAGAAGAATACACTCTTCCTACTGTCGAAATCTCAGGGATGGCTTGGCGCAAAGATCCCACAACGTCAAAACGGGAATTGGTTCTTGTGAGTGACAGAGAGTACAGCCTTTACATCGTTGATTGGGAAAATAGAAAACCCCGCTTTCAATTTAGAAAGGTCGATCTATCGAGCTTAAAAAGTGAAGAGGACGGCGAACAGTCGGAATGGGAGTCGGTTTTTAGTGATGAATCAGGAAGAGTCTATATCGTAAAAGAAGAGCCTGGCCGAATCCTTGTTCTCTCCTCAGACTTATCTCGGGTTGAAAAAAGAATTTCCATCCCTAGGCAATCTCGTGCCGAAAACTCTGGTGCTGAAGGCCTTTTTCCTCTGAACAATGGCCATTTTATTGTGGTAAATGAAAAAGAACCGTTAAGAATTGTTGAGCTCGGCGTCCAAGGGGAAAAGCCTAGTGGTTACACATCTTCTTTAAATATTGAAAACTCAGGAAATTTTCCAGTTGAAAAAATAGGAGCCTCCCTTAAAAGCCTCAAAACCTGGGCTCCAGACGCAGATACCCTTGAGAAATTGAAAGACTCTAGTGGTATCAATGCTGACACTGAGAGTAACCTTTATCTTCTCAGCGATGAGGAAAAAGTCATTGCTCTTATCGGAGACTCTCTCACTGAATCTCAAACAGAGGTGAGTGCTACAAAATTCTGGAAGCTTCCTAAAAAACTAAAAAACCCTGAGGGTATGGTCATTGATTCCAATAAACAGCCTATTATTGCTATCGATAACAAAGACGATGACAAGCCAAACTTGTTTCTCCTCTCCCCTCTTCAATGACTGTAAAGTTTGTATCAGATCAGGACGTTAAAGATAAAAGTTATAGTTTGAGTTTCATTTAGAATTTTATTTGATAGGCCCCTTAAAAATGAGTGTTCTAAAATGGAACCGAAATTTGCCCCTGTCGCTCATATAAAAGATAATTGAGACATCAGGGGGATTTATGTCTAAAGTTCGTATCATTGTTGTTTTTGTTGGAATCGCTATTTCCTTATTAATTTTTCAAAACTGCCAGCAAGCAAGCTCGAACAAAACTCAATCTAATCAACAGGACCTAGATTCTATTGGAGACACAGAGGAACCCTTTGTTTTTAATCCCCAGGAAAGCTACGAAAAACTCAAGTGCAGCTTCTCTTTAACCGGCCAAGGTGGCTATCAGTGGCGCGTGGAGCGCTACACCGATGTCGCAGATGATTGCAAAAATGAAATCCCCACAGTGACCGCCAACAATCCAAACGCCACTGTTGAGCTAACCGCTGAAACATATGTCTACGACTCCATTGACCTTGATGAAAAATACAAATGCGAATTTAGTCTTGAGGGACAAAAAGGCTATGTGTGGAAAACCGAGCGCTACGCCATTGATGAAGTGGGTTGTGACTTGGAGTTTGAGGAAGTAAGAAAGAACAATCCTCTTGCAAAAGTCTCAAATGTTAGCCGAATATTCGTGCACGACCCCACAAACGGAACAGAAAAATGGAAGTGCGAATTCTCACTCACAGGACAACAAGGTTTCCAGTGGCAAACTGAACGCTATGTGACTGTCTCTGATGATTGCCAAAACTTCGCCTTACAGGAAGCCCAACAAAACAACCCCAACGCCCAAATCGAAATGGAAGTGGTCTTCGTGCAAGACCTCCCGAAACTCTCTAATTAATGGAGTTTTAAAGCTCGACGGAAATTTTTGAGTTTTTAAAGGAATACAACCGAAAGTGGTCTCTTAGTAGTTCAATGCAGACCCAGGCTTTAAATACTTTATATTTAAAAAGTGACCCATCATTAGAAGGATACTAGCTAGAATGGTTAAGCCCAATTCAAGACCCTCCACGCTGAATCCAATTGTATGCTCCAAGCCGAAAGCTCCGACTAAAAGAGCTAAGCCTAATAAGGCTAGCTTCACCGGCAGAACTCTCCCGTGGATTCTTTGAGTTTTATAAAACGATATTCCAGCAACGGGTACAATAAGAAGGATCAGTAAAAAGTGAACCCACTCGTTTTCAAAATAGGTTGTAAAAGCCGGTGCAATGTAAGAGGTCAAAGGAAGGAGAGAGCAGTGAATAGCACAGGCTCCGGAACTTAAAATACCGACCCAATCGAGTTTATTGGAAACCTCACTATTGACTGAAATATTCATCAATACCTTCCCTTAAGGCAAAATGGCTTAAGTAATGGTATCTATACAAAACTCTTTATGCTATTGCAAGTTTTTTGCATTAAAGTAGAGATTGCCCGTATTTTTTTTGTCGAGTCTGCCCCATTCTCTTTAGAGGTGGCCTTTAGCGGTAATCGTAGACATGAAGCTTAAGCTCGTGAACAAGCTTTTTAAGAAGGTAAGCTCCCCTCTCACTACAACCGTCCTGATTGATTCTTGGGGAATATACGGCGATTCCGAAGTTCTCAGGGGCCACCGTTAGAATTCCACCTGAGACACCACTTTTTGCCGGCAATCCCACCTCGTAGATCCATTGGCCTGCGTAGTTATACATTCCGCAAGAGAGCATCACACTCATAAGGCGCCTTAAATTGACCGCTGAGATTAGTCTTTCCCCGTTTTCAGAAATTCCTTTTCGAGCTAAGGTGGCACCAAAACGCGAGAGACTTTCGGTATTTACTTCAATCGAGCAGTGCTTGAAATAGAGTTTTAAAACTTCCTCGACAGGGTTATCGAGAAGCTCGAAACCTTTTAAAAGGTGCCCCAAGGCACGATTTCTCGAAGCGGTTTGCATTTCCGACGTGAAGACAGCTTCATTAATTTTAAGCTCCTCACAGCCAAAAAGCTTAGCGAAATACTCTAATGACATCTCTAGGGCCTGATCACCAAACTTTGTAATTAAAAGATCTGTGATAGCAATAGCGCCAGCGTTGATCATGGGATTAAAGGGACGTTGATATTCATCAAGCTTAATAATGGAATCAAAAACATCTCCTGTGGGCTCAACCCCAACTTTTATATCGATCTCTTCTTCACTGAAGTTTTCAAGAGCCAGTAGATAAACGGCCACTTTTGAAATCGACTGCAGGGTAAAGCGTGCTTCGCTGTCTCCACAGGAGAAAACTTCACCTTCGAGATCACAGATACTCATTGAAAAAAGCTCCCCATTCACTTTAGCCAGTTCGGGAATATAAATAGCCGTACGACCTGATGTGATTTTTGAAGCCTCTTGAAAAGCTTTTTCTGCTAACTGAGCTATGTTCATTTTTCTCTCCACTGCAATGGGTTCAACTTTACTACAACAACAAAGAGAAGGCTTCCCTTCAAGTAAAGTTTTTACAATATTTTAGAGCCACACTCTTGCTTTGGCTTTTATCAACGAGGGGATCACCAGTATTCATTCGAATGTTCTGTCAACAGTAAGAACTTGGCTAAAGTTTCAACTAGAGACACAAAACAATTATTAAGTGAGGCCCCTTTCCCTGCTTTACTCGAAGGGACCCCAGACTGCAGAGGCCTCTCGGTGGTTTTCCAGAACAAAAATATTGACTTCCACAGCAGTTTATTGCAAAATATTTGCATTAACGGCACCGAGCCCCTTTAGATTCAGGGAGAATCAAATATGAAAAACGATCCTATCGTAGAAGTTTTCGATAACATGGGTGTTGAAGCCTATGAGAAATTTAATCTTCATTTTCAGCCGGTAGCAAAGGGCATGTATTTATTAACTATGCTTACCCTTAAGAATCTTCCTGAAAAGGCAAAGATACTTTGTGTCGGCGTGGGCACAGGGGCTGACATCATTGATATCGCACAAATGAAACCCGGGTGGAAATTTACTGGAATCGAACCCTCAAAGACAATGCTTGAAGGATGCAAAAAGAACCTCGAATCAAAGGGTCTCACAGATCGTTGCGATTTATTTCAAGGCTATTTGTCTGATTTCCAGACTTCAGAGTCCTATGACGCCGTTCTGTGCTTTTTTGTTTTCCATTTTATACCCGTAGAAGAAAGAAAAAAAATATTCGCCGATATTCAACAGTATCTCAAACCCGGGGGAACTTTTGTGCACGCTGAGATAAGTTGCGACTTTGAGTCTAGAAACTTCTCCCAACAACTAGAAGACTGGAAGTCACTTCACGGCCATGCAGGCGCTACGGAAGAAAAGTTAGCGGAAATGCAAAATGTGTTAAAGAATCAACTTTCGGTCCTCTCCCCTCAAAAAACCGAAGCTTTATTGAAGGAATTAAAATTCGATGCTCCAACTCTCTTCTTCCAGTCTTTTTTGATACGCGCCTGGCATTCGAAAAAAACTGTTTAGAGGTATGAGTTACATTTAAAAGAGGCGTAGTGATCTAACCGCGCGGTTTCCTTTGAGACCAAGATAAATAGTAAAATTGACAACTCCTCTGGGATTGCATAGTTTCTTTTCTCAGATAAACACCTGTTTGTCAGATGAAGTCCGGTGAGAATCCGGCACTGTCCCGCAACGGTATGCAAGAGGGTCTTGTAAGTCCGATCTCTGCTTTCAGGTCAAACTAACGCAACTTAAGTTCTCCGAGGCAGAGAAAAAGCGTTCCTTTGGATGGGTTATTCTACCAACCATAGCCGCTTTTCTCCACCTCTAATAACTTAGCTTAGCGTCTCTCGGAGGAAGAGAATATGGTGACTCAAACAAATCTTAAAAAGGCTGATGAACTGGTCATGGTTGAGATGGTATTTCCCAATACGACCAACCACTACGGAACTTTATTTGGAGGAAAGGTTTTAGACCTTATGGACCGAGCCGCTTTTTTAGCGGCCACACGTTTCACGGAAAAAACCATCGTGACCGCAAGTATGGAGCGAATCGACTTCTTTTGTCCGATTAAAAGTGGCCACCTCATCGAACTCAAAGCAAAGGTTATCTACACAGGAAAGACCTCACTCACAGTCAAAGTCGATCTCTACGCTGAAAATCCTTTAAAAAGCTACAGAGAACAAGCCAGCCGTGGCTTCTTCCATATGGTGGCCATTGGAGAGCATGGTAAACCAACTTTAATAGACGGTGTTTTGATTGAAACCGATGAGGAAAAACGAGATTGGCAAAAAGCTACAGCCCTCCGGGATGGCTTTAAGAAAGAGAGGCTCTAAACAGGACTACATTTGAAATCAATCTCCCAATTGAGGATAATCCTATAGTCCGAAAGAAAATTATCAGCGAGGAAGTGTTCGCCTAATTACTCTAGTTCATTCAAGGAGATGAATGCGAGGCCTTATCGTGTTCAAATACGAACCATTCGAAAAATGGGGATCTATTTGTTTTAAAATGAATATTACTCTGTAGCTAGTGAGCGTTTCGACTTTAGACTCTCGTAGCAGCTACAGCAAGCTTTTTCCTCAGAAGCTTTGCTGGTGCAGTATCCATCAAGAAATCTTATAGCTCTTTCTTGATCCTCTTTATTGGAGAGGTCATTGCTTAAAATATTATAGCAACTATGTGGATCACCCTCCCCACACGATAATTTCACCAACTCTAAAGACTTTTCGTGGTTCCCTTCAATTGCATAAAAATAAGAGGCTAAGCGACAAAAGTAGTCATTGTTTTCAGAACAATTGGTTTCCCAATCTGTTTTTAGCTTCCCATAAAGCTTCCCTTTGAAAATATCAAAGGCACTCTCGATATCGCTCTGTCTTAATGACTGTAAATTCTCTGCAGAAGAAATTTTACTACGATGAAAAGACACATCGCCAGCAAGCGGAACCGCCAGAAGGAGCAAACCGAAAGCAAATGAAATATATGATTTAACCCCAATTTTTTGTGGCTTTTCTACACCCATCAAAACTTTTTCTATCTCTCTCTGATCACCAGCTGGGTTCTCTCTTTTCCTGCGATCAATTTCAACTTTTAGTCTGTGCATTGGCTCGAAATTTTTATTTTTCACTTTACCAGTATATTCTGGAAGAAATCTAAACCTATCAGCGTACAGGAGGGACACGTCAATTTTAAACCCATCATTAAAAAATATTCTCAGGGATGACCAAGAGAATTTCATTTCTTTGATTTCGTTAAAATATCTTGTTTCTTTGTATCCGTAAGAGCCAATTTCCAATTCTTCGTGGATAAAATTATCACCTATAACAATTATTTTTTGAAAATCACGAACTGACCATAGGCTTATTAAAAAGAGCGAGAAAGAAAACAAAGAATAAAGAATACTATCTGCAAGACTAAAAAAGGACAAGATGTTTACCATCAATAAAAGACTTAGAAAAAGTCCGCTCCCAAAAAGCATGAATAAACTGAACCACTTTGAATACTTTAAAATTATTAATTTTTCTGAACTTTCAGATTCCCCACCTTTTTTCGCACCATTAAAAAAGGTTGCCATCAAGAACCCATAAAATGCTCCGCTGAGAATCCCAGTCATAAAAGCAGTCAATGAATCATAGGTAGTAAAAAAGTAAAACAACCCCATTCCCAGTCCAAAGGGGACACCAAGTTCAAGAATTTTTCTGTCTTTGAACAATTTTATTACTTTTTTGAAACTCATGATCTAATTCCTGTTGGATACTAATCGGTATTTTTAGACCACCGTTCAAATATAATTAATTTATCGCTCTCATTTTGATACGCCATTAGACTGTACTTCCCCAGAGCTAAAAAAAACGTCCCTTTTCTGGTTATCCAAGGGTTATCATAAAGTTACCAACTCTTGATATTTCGGCAGATTTCAACGCATTTCAAACTCAAATTAGTTTTTTTATATCAAAATGGCTAAGTGTTGGGGCTATAAGGTCCTTCGCTTCGCTCAGGACGACGATAGGGAAATGGGGCAACCAACAGGTCATGAACCCTAGCGGGTTCAAGCCCCGTTGGGCGACCCACGAGCGCTAGCGAGCCCAACATCATCCATTGACGAAACTGGGAAGTGGAAACAAACAGGAAATGTGAGGAAATGGGGCGACCGACGGGGCTTGAACCCGCGACAACTGGAATCACAATCCAGGGCTCTACCAACTGAGCTACGGCCGCCACAAAGGAAATCATTTTATGACAATAAATCCTTTGGGAATCAAGGTTTTTTGCTGGGGAATACCTGTGTGCTGGGAGTTCCGGTGGACTGGGATGCCGGTATTTTTATGGGGCGCAGGAGCCCACTCTTACGCCTCTGGCTGGGCAGAGATCCTTATAGGAGGTGGCAAAGGGAGTGGCCACACCCCATTGGCCCGCAGCGTTGCATACGCGGCGAATACAATGAACGCCACTCTTTTGAGCTTCACAGCCCTTGGCACCTTTTGGATTTCCCTCGCAGCTCCAGGCGCACTGCTGAAACTCAGCCGCTGGAGATTGGCAGAGAGCGCCGGGCTCGTTGAGTGAGGCCAGATTTCTGAGATCAGGTTTTAAAACATTGCCCTCTTCCAGAGCCCACTTTTTTTCTGGCGCTTTGGGTTTTGGTTTTATAAGTCCAAGAGATCTTCTTTTCTGCTCGGGCATCTGAAAAATGGGAGTGATAAATCCCTCTCCTGCCAGAGCCTGCTTTTCATCTTGAGTGAAAAGGTGCTTTGGCGTTTCGCTCACCCAACTGACAAAATGACCTTCTTTTACTTCTATTTTCTTGCCCGAAAGATCTTGAGCTTTGATCACGTCCACTTTGTCTTTAAAACTTTCCACGCGTACTTTTAAACCCTCTTCATCCATCAGGTATTTCACTTGGTGGTGACCACTTGAGGCTCTGGTGAGGATTTGACCAGCTAATAAATCAAAGGAGGCGCCCTCTTTCATGGTCACACGAAAATCACTGCCGCCATGAACTAGGTAAAGGAAAGGCTGGAAGCGACCAAGAATGGAGTGTGGATCATGAACGATCAGCTTTGATTTTTTAAAAAGGTCGATTAGAACTTCACCCTCTTCAAAGGCAATCTTTAGTTTTATGGAGTTGGGTGTGGGATTGGTGAGTTCATCGCCCACAAAGAGCTTTTGTTTTTGGCTGGGGTTAAAAGTTTTTCCGCGGTGAAAGATCTGGAGCTTTGAGCCGGCCTCTTTGATTTCCCCCACTACGAGATCGGAATACTCAGGGCCTGGGTCGCGGCGAGATTCGTTTTCGACTTCGATACGCCCGACATTTTCGGGAAGCTTTCTTTGATGCTGTTGGGCTTGCTTTGAATTTTTCGAAGCAGGAGAACGCTTCGATCTTTTTGTTTGGCCTTTTTCTTTTTCGTAAACGAGTTCAAGATCTTTTTCCTCGGGAGCTTCGTCGGCACTTTTTTTACGCTTTGATAAACAGCCGAAATAAAAATTCACGTTCTCGCAAATCACTTTGCGGCAGACATTGATATCACCCCAATCACAGAACCTCACCGTCTTCCCTACTGTCACTTCTTTTTGACAGGGCCCACAGGTGACCTTCGGGCATGAACAATCCCCCTCTTGTGCCACGGCAATTTCAGGGGCGCTGTTAAGCGTGATAAAAATGAATAAAAAGGTAAATATAAATGCTTTCATCGTCTTCTTTGACTTATCGGTTTTTCATCCTTGAAAATGAAGAGCCCTATTGGCTTTAAGACCCTTTACTTCTTTAATTTTTTCACAATTCTCTGGGTTTTAAAAATTAAGATTCAATTATAATGACCAACGGCCCGAACTTCCGACTAAAAGGCTAGTTTTAAAGCGGGCCAAGGCTTTTAGGGCCTTCCTCATTTTTTTTTAAAAACGACACCTCATACTTTTTTTAGTTTTGTGTTTGCAAATAACCCATTGGAAAATCTCTTCTTCTGAAAGGTCTCAAAAGCAATGCATCAAGGTTGGTTCTTGAAGGGTGACCTAAGTATGGGTAATCTAGAAAACTCGTTTAAAAGGAGGCCCACAGTGACCCGCAGCCTGTTGATATTACTAGTAATTGCATTCAGCCAATCCAGCCTGGCTTTTTTTAGCCTTATGGACACTGGAGAATTGAAGAATGAAGGAGCCTACCGCGTTCAGGGTGAGGGTCAGATCCTTTTTGATAGTCCTGAAGGTTTTAATCTCAATGGCCGCTTTGCTACAGGAATAAATGAGGACTCAGAGATTCAGTTTGAAGCTGGTGTCGGCTCTATCGACTACTACATGGGAGCTTTTTATAAATGGATCCCTTTTCCTGATACGGCAGACCAACCGGCCATTGGAGTCAGAGGAGGGCTTACTTTTGCTGATATAAGTGGCCTTTCCACTTACGGGCTTAATATTACCCCACTTATTAGTAAACGCCTTGATTCCGATGCCGGCGCTTTTTCTCCTTATGGTGGTGTGCAAATGGGACTTCAGAACAATGTGCACGACACCTATTTTTCACTGCAAGCCGTTGTGGGTGTGCAGTGGACTCCCAATGAGTGGGATTTTCGTCAACTCAAAGACTTTAACTTCCTTGCCGAGTATGGCTTTGAAATCGACGATTCTTTCAACTATCTAAGTCTCGGTGTGGCCTACAACTTCTAATCTTTTCTTAAAGGAGAGGACATGAACTTTTCCCTTTTATTAACGAGTCTTCTCCTGCCCGCTCAAGCCCTAGCACTGAGCCTTTCTTTTATTGGTCCTTGTGACAAGGAGCCTCTCTTTGAAACCTCTCAGGAACTTTCAAAAGAGGAGAACGTGGGAGTCATCACCACCCAAGTTTTAGAAAATAACGATATTGAATTTGTAGGCTCAGAACTGGGTCTCAACTCAGCCTTTGGAACCCCCATGGGCACTGAGGCCTACGAAATCATAAGTAAATCCGAGATGTATGCTTACGGTTGGTGTTATTCGGTCAATGGCTTTGAGCCGGCCCTTTACCCCAACGAGATAGCAGTAAAGCAAGATGATAAAATCCTCTGGTGGTTTGGTTACGCCCACTACAAAGAGGGCGAGTGGATTTCACAGTGTGAGCCTTCTTATAAAAGAAAACCTGATTTTCTTTGCGCTCAATAAAAAAAAGCCACTGGCTTTTTGCCAATGGCTTTTTTGTTTTCTCTTGAGAATTACTTCCAAGAATTAGTTGATGTCTTTAAAGTCCACGTCGATAGGATCGTCGCCGTCTTTTTTCTGATCATCGGATCCCGATTGCGTAGGCTCACCACCGGCGTCGGCGGCTCCTTGCTGAGCTGAAGCTTGATCTCCACCTTGGTCGGCTGTTTGCTGAGAGTAAAGTTCAGAGCTTAGCGTTTGAGCCACGTTTTGCAGTCTTTCAAAGGCACCTTTAAGTTCATCGTTACTTGCCTCAGTGCCTTTCACAGAAACTTTTTTCGCTTCCTCGATAGCTTCATTGGCGGTTTTCACAGACTCTTCCTGGAACTTGCCTTCGTTATCAGAGATCATTTTCTCTGTTTGATAAGTAAGGTTGTCCAAGTCGTTTCTTAGAGTCACTTGCTCACGCTTCACTTTATCCGTGTCAGCGTTAGCTTCAGCTTCTTTCACCATGCGATCGATTTCATCTTCGCTGAGTCCTGACTGTGCCTTCACCTGAATGGCCTGCTCTTTTCCAGTGCCCAGGTCTTTGGCGGACACATTGAGAATTCCGTTGGCATCGATATCAAAAGTCACCTCGATTTGAGGAACTCCTCTCGGGGCTGGTGGGATTCCCACAAGCTCGAAAGTTCCAAGGGACTTATTATCAGCGGCCATCTCACGCTCCCCTTGCATCACATGCACCTGCACGCTGCTTTGGTTGTCAGCGGCGGTCGAGAACACCTGAGATTTTTTCACTGGAATGGTCGTGTTTCTATCGATCAATTTAGTCATGACTCCACCGAGAGTTTCAAGACCAAGAGAAAGAGGCGTTACATCTAAAAGAAGAACGTCTTTTACATCTCCGGCTAAAACGCCCCCTTGAATCGCAGCCCCTAGGGCCACAACTTCGTCCGGGTTTACCGAGCGGTTAGGAGTTTTTCCAAAAAAGTCGGTCACCGCTTTTTGGATAGCAGGGATTCTTGTCGACCCACCAACAAGAACCACCTCGTCGATGTCTTTCACTGACCAACCGGCATCCTTAAGTGCTTTTTCACAAGGCTCAAGAGAGCGCTTCACAAGGGCTGCTGTGAGTTGATCAAATTTCGCACGAGTTAATTTCACGTTTAAGTGTTTGGGTCCTGATTGATCGGCTGTGATAAAAGGAAGGTTCACTTCCGTTTCTTGAGTGGAGCTGAGTTCAATCTTTCCTTTCTCAGCCGCTTCTTTTAAGCGTTGCACAGCCATCTTGTCGTTACGAAGATCAATGCCTTGATCTTTTTTGAACTCTTCCACAAGCCAGTCAAAAATCAACTCGTCAAAGTTGTCACCACCAAGGTGAGTGTCACCGTTTGTAGCTTTCACTTCTACAACGTTATCGCCCACTTCTAGAACGGAGATATCAAAAGTTCCTCCTCCTAAATCGTAGACAGCAATTTTTTGATCTTCTGTCTTATCAAATCCGTAAGCTAGAGCCGCGGCTGTTGGCTCGTTAATAATACGTTGAACATTAAGACCCGCGATTTTACCGGCATCTTTTGTGGCCTGTCTTTGAGCATCGTTAAAGTAGGCAGGCACTGTCACGACAGCGTCGGTGACTTGTTGACCGAGATAGTCTTCGGCGACTTTTTTAAGTTTTCCTAAAACAGCAGCTCCCATCTCTTCAGGGGACATTGTTTTTTCTTCTCCGTCGACTTTCACAGAGAATCCACAATCGTTGTTGCCTTTTTTCACCACTTTATAGGGCACACGCTTGATCTCTTCTTGCACCTCTTCAAAACGTCGACCGATAAATCTTTTGGCCGAGTAGATGGTGTTCTCAGGATTTGTAACAGCTTGGCGCTTGGCCACTTGCCCCACGAGTTTTTCTCCATCTTTGAAAGCAATAATCGAGGGAGTTGTGCGGTTTCCTTCTTCATTCACGATAACCTTGGCGTCTCCACCTTCCATCACCGCGACACAAGAGTTGGTGGTTCCCAAGTCAATTCCTATTACTTTTCCCATTGATACTTCTCCTTAAATCATGTCCAACGGATACCTAAGATCCTTATACTTTTAATTTGAGTTTTGTTATTAAACTGTCAAGGTGAACCCTTAAAAAGGCACCTAAGTTACTAAAATTAGCTGAATATCCCTTTCTTTTCGTTCACTTTTTCGCCACGAACATCAGCCAATTCGCGCAGGATTTTCTCTTCTTGTTTTTTAAGCTTCTTGGGGAACTCCACCTCAAGTCTTAAGCAAATGTCTCCTCTTTGCCCGGTGCGAATATCGGGAACACCCAATTGTCTCATTCTGAGGATACTTCCGGGCTGCGAGCCCTCAGGGATGGTGAGTTGTTTTTTGCCATCAAAGGTGTCCACTTGCACCTCGGTACCAAGAAGCATTTGAAGATAGGAAATTTTCACACTGCTTAATAGATCATTTCCTTGGCGATCAAACTTATGATGACGACGCACTCTAATTTCCACATAAAGATCACCAGAAGGACCATTTCTTAAGCCCCCCTCACCTTCTCCGGCCACACGCAAGCGCGTACCATTGTCGACACCACTTGGAATCGTCACTGTGATTTTTTTCGTCACACGTTTGCGACCTTTTCCGCGGCATTCTTTACAAGGATTTTTGATGACCTGCCCAGCTCCACGACAGGCAGGACAAGTTGTCGCCACAGAGAAAAATCCCTGCTGATTGACCACCTGGCCTTGACCACCACAAGTCTGACAAGTGCTTGTTTCAGAACCAGGCTCTGAGCCTTTACCGCTACAGCGATTGCAGCTCTCATCGGTGTCGAATTCTAAATTTTTATCAATCCCTTTGATGACTTCATCAAGTTCCACCTCGAGCATATAGCGAAGGTCGGCTCCTCTTTGAGGGCCGGTGCGAGAACGTCTTCGACCGCCAGGGCCGCCCATACCACCCATTCCGAAGAAATCACTGAAGATGTCTCCGAAGCTTGAGAAAATATCGTCGACATTTTCAAAACCTTGGCCACCGAAACCGCCGCCACCATTTTTAAAGGCGGCATGGCCGAATTGATCGTATTTTGCTTTTTTATCGGAATCGCCGAGAACTCCGTAGGCTTCCGCTGCTTCCTTAAATTTATCTTCTGCGGCTTGGTCCCCAGGGTTCTTGTCGGGGTGGTATTGCATGGCCATTTTTCGGTAGGCCTTTTTGATTTCACCTTGTGACGCTGATCTGGAAACACCTAAAACTTCGTAATAATCTCGACTCATTGACTAAAAACCTCGCACATCCCCAAGATGAGGCTCCAGGCCCAATCGTCAAGGTAAGGATTCAATACTTTTTTTAAATCACTGAAATAAGTGTGTTTTTTTTTAAAAGTATTTCACTGCCGGTGGTTTGCTCAGAGTCCTATTAAGAATTGTTCAAAGTCATCTGGAGCATTATTCAAAGTCATCCTGAGAATTGTTCAGAGTCATCCTGAGCGAAGCGAAGGATCTTAGGTCTTTCGCTTCGCTCAAGACGACATGTTTTCTCTCAAGACGACAGCCTTCGCTCAGAACGACATATTTTTGCTTTAGACGACTGGTTTCTATGAAGACGACTGATTTTCGATAAAGAAAAGGGCTGAAGATAATAACTGCGACAATTCTAAGCAGAACAGCACTCGGCTTAAGAGACGAAGGGAAAGATCCTTGAGTGTTCTATTTTTAAGCAGAAGTGCCGCGACTACTGCGATTGATAACTCTCCATAAGAGTTTCGTTCACTCGATTGAGCTGATTTTTAATTCTGTCTCTATACATCCCGGTGCGATCTCGCTGTAAGACCGTTTCAAGAATTGTTTTGGCAAACTCTGCTCGCCCCAATTTCGTCAAAAGTTTCGCCGATAGAGAAAAAACCCATCTCGGAGCTCCTCTTTTCCCAGCTCTTACTAGTAGAGCCGAAGCGGATTCAGCATTCTGCAGCTCGAAGAGTTCGTGATAGGCCGTTCGGTAGAGAAGCTTCCAATCCTCTGGATAATACTCAAGCCCTTTATTGAGAATTTTAGCAGCCCCAGCACGGTCATCCACCAAAACACTCAGCATCACTCCCCCATCAAGATAAACGGCTTTAAAATCAGGGCTCAAATCAGAGATCACATCAAGCATTTGAAAAACCCAACCTTCATCACAAGTAGACTGTGGCAACTCCCTAGTGAGAACATCATTGACTGGATCCATACCTTCTCTGGGGCTCGGGTATTTACTTCGGTCTTTGTTTTGATCACAAATATGAAAGTCTTGCACCACTCTCACCCACATTAGGCTCGATAAAAAATCGTTGTAGCCAAATGTGAAGGAAGTCATTTTTTTTGATGGTGGAATAAAAATATCGGGAACTTTTCGCTCTTTTCTAAACTGAAAATGAAACTGAATGAGAACAAAAACCACAAGGGTGAGTAATATCGCTTTCATAAAAACTCCCGACTAAAAGAATAGCCGGTTTGTACACAAAATCAAGACAAGGGCTGTGGCCTTGACAAGCTTTCTTTTGAACTCATGTTTAAATGGTAAGACGGGACAACCTGTCATTGCGAGTATGGCTCGGACTACATAGAATTAAGACTGGACCATTGTCGATAGAGAGGAGTTCCATGAAGGACGCGTGTTATAATAAAATGATGAGTCGGAAGTTTATTGTATCAATGGGAGACGACGAAGAGCTGGATGAGAATCTCGACACCGGGGTGATCGATAAAGCTAAAATTCAAGAACCCTCTTTTTACAAAGTCATTTTACTCAACGACGATTTCACACCGATGGATTTTGTCACACACGTTCTACAGAAGTTTTTTAACAAGAGCCCAGAGGAGGCCAAACAAGTCATGCTCGATGTCCACCAAAAAGGTCAGGGCGTGGCCGGTGTTTTTAGTTTTGAAGTGGCTGAAACAAAAGTGTTTCTCACTAATAATTTAGCCAAGCAAAACAAGTATCCTCTGAAGTGTACCATGGAAAAGGATTAATATGCTCAATCAAGAAGTGGAAGTTGCCCTGAATCAGTCGATTCATTTGGCCCAGAAAAAAAATAACGAGTTGGTCTCATTGGAGCATCTTCTGCACTCCTTGTTGACCTTACCCCCCATCATTCAACTCTGTGACGAACTTGATATCGATCACCAAAAACTACAAAAAGAACTCAACAGTTTTATCGATCAAAACTCCCCACAACTGACACAACAAAGTCAGGTGCAAAAGCCAGAGTTTACGATCGCTGTTCATCGTGTTTTACAAAGAGCGGTGATCCAGGTGCAAAACTCTGGAAAATCCATTGTTTTTCCAGAGCATATCTTAATTTCAATTCTTGAAGAAAAAGAGTCCCACGCACGTTACTTCTTTTTAAAGACAGGTATTGAAACTCACGATGTGGTTAATCTTATTGCCCACGGTCGACTCAATCAAAGCAATCAACAAAACCAAGTGGTGGCGAGTTCGGAAACTCAAAACTCCGGTAAACAAATTCTCAATCAGTTCACTACAAACCTTAATGAAAAAGCCAAGCAGGGAAAAATCGACCCCATCATTGGACGCATGGATGTGATCGAGAGAATGGTTCAAGTTCTATCTCGCAGAACAAAAAACAATCCCCTTCTTGTGGGTGAGCCTGGCGTCGGGAAAACGGCCTTGGCTGACGGCTTGGCATTGAAGATTGTTAATAAAGAGGTTCCAAAGCAACTTGAAAATGCGGTGATCTACTCTCTTGATTTAGGCTCTCTTATTGCGGGCTCTAAATACCGTGGAGATTTTGAACAGCGCTTAAAGAAAGTACTCACCGATCTCAACGCACAAAAACACGCGATCTTATTTATCGATGAGATTCACACCATTATGGGTGCTGGTGCCACCGGTGGAGGCAGCCTTGATGCTTCCAACCTTTTAAAACCTGTGCTCGCTAATGGTGAACTTAGCTGTATCGGTTCAACCACTTATAAAGAGTTCCGGCAACATCTTGAAAAAGACCGCGCTTTTGCAAGACGTTTTCAGAAAATCGATGTCAACGAGCCCTCTAAAGAAGAGTGTTACGATATTTTGAATGGTCTTAAAAAACAGTACGAGGATTTTCATAACGTTACTTTCACAGAAGACATTTTAAAGTCAGCCGTTGATCTTTCTGAAAAATATATTTTTGATAAACATCTCCCAGATAAGGCTATCGATATTATCGATGAGGTCGGAGCAAAAATTAATCTACATAGAGACACGGAAGAGGCCATCGCAGTCACAAAAGACCAATTGGAGAGTGTCGTGGCTCAGATGGGTCAGGTGCCCTCGCACACTGTTTCTTCATCGGACATCGATAAACTTAAAAATCTTGAGCTTCGCCTAAAATCTCTGATCTTTGGACAGGACCCTGCGATCGCGGGTCTGGTATCGGCGATTAAAATGAACCGTGTGGGTCTTGGGCGCGAGCGAAAACCTGTGGGCTCTTTTCTATTTGCCGGTCCTACGGGCGTGGGTAAAACGGAGGTGGCCAAGCAGCTCTCTAATCACTTAGGCAACAAATTTGTTCGCTTTGATATGAGTGAGTATATGGAAAAGCATGCTGTGGCTCGCTTGATCGGTGCACCTCCCGGATACGTAGGCTTTGAAGAAGGCGGACTCCTAACAGAAGAAATCGCAAAGAACCCCTACTGTGTACTACTTTTTGACGAGATCGAAAAAGCGCACCCGGATCTTTTGAATATCCTGTTACAGGTTTTTGATAACGGAAAACTCACTGATCCTCATGGAAAAACAGCGGACTTTACTAATGCCACAATTATTATGACCACAAACTGTGGTGCTAGAGATGCCGCTAAAGGTTCCATTGGAATCAATCCCGGAGATCCTGCGAAAATCTCTGATGAGGCTATCAAAAGACATTTTTCCCCAGAGTTTTTAAACCGTCTCGATCAGATTGTGCACTTCTCACCTCTGAACCAAGTGATCTGCACAAGAGTGCTAGATAAGTTTATTATGGAGCTTGGTGAGCAACTCAAACAAAAAGATGTTGAGATCGAAGTGGATGAGAAGGCTAGAGAGTGGTTGATCGATAAAGGCTTTGATGCCGTTTACGGTGCCAGACCTCTTGCCCGCGTGATCAATGAGCATATCAAAAAGGATCTCTCTGAAGAAATCCTATTTGGAAAACTCAGCGAAGGCGGCACAGCCAAGGTCAGCGTGAAGAAAGGAGAAATCAGTATTGATTACTCCAAATCCACCCAGAAAACACCTTCCAAAGTGAAAGTCTAAAAAATTAGAAACCCAAATCACTGAAATTTGGGTTTTCCTTTTTTGTCATTCTGAGCGTAGCGAAGAATCTATCGCCACTGTCATTGCGTTACCTATCCGAGTGCTCGGTAATAGGTCCTTCGCTACGCTCAGAACGACAGACGCTATCTCTGAACGACAATTATTAGGCTCTGGACGTCAATGAGTGGGAATGGCCAAGTTTTAGTTTCACTTTTACGGGCACAAATTCTTTAAGGAAAGCTTTTTAATCGTGGTCTTTTGCTGGCACATCACCTGAGGATGTTTCTCCCCTTTTTCCACTTGAGCATAAAAAGAATCAAGATCCGCCATTTTAGTCTTCATAGCAACCGCTGTCTGCGCTCTGTTGATTTTTAAAGACTCGGGTTTCATATCACAAACGGAGAAAGAATCTTGAATGGGAAGATCTAAAATATTTTTTTCATCCCCCTCACAGTTTAAACGAAGTTCTACCTGAAAAGGTTGCCCCACAAGGTGGCCCTCATCTCTTGCTACAATGTAGGCTTTTCCTTGGCCACCGGCTTCAATCGTTTTTAAAACTCTATAATCAGTGGGATTGGAGCTGTGATCATGAGCCAGAGCTCCGGAGCTTGATAATAAAATTGATAAACTGACTACTAGATGTTTCATAAATTACCCCGCACACAATGGATAGGAAAGATGAAGATGATCGTTATGAAGAGAGTTGCCTCCCAGTTTCGAGGACCGATGCCCTATTGAGCCTTGATACTCGGTGTTTCCTGCTGAGCAAGAAGATGGTAATGAGTCAGCCCAGCAGTCGCGAAACTCATCGTAGAAAACGGCCTGCTCTTCTTTATAGTCCCTTAAATAAGTTGAGATCCTGGTTCGATTGCCGTTTTCATCATAGAGGTTAAAGTTAACAATATCCCAAGCTCTGGCGTAAGCGTGATTGCTGAGGCGGCTAGAGCCTCTGGCATCGCGATCATTGTAACTTCCAATGTGGCGAACGAAAATTCTTTTGGGTTGTGGGATACCGGCTTCAAAAGCGGCTTCTTGCACGCAAGTATAAAAAACTTCATTGAGATTGCTTCCAAAACGAGGATGGAAAAAAGCCGAACCACAACGGGAATCACTGTTGTAGCCCCCTTGGGATGCTTTACTCGATTCACACCCATCCCATTTTTGAGCACTGCCGTGAGCCAGACTAAAAAGATTGGAACTTAGAGAAAATGTATTTTTAAGGGGAACGACAACAGGTCCTGGGGTCACATCACCCGGGTCCTCGATCACAACCACATCGCCTTCGGAATTGGATTCTTCTTCTTCATCCGGGGCTGGGAAGTCGTCCTCGATTTCTACGTCGTTGTAGCTGGCAAGCTTTCCTAAACTGTCTAAATTGGATTGGTATTGATTACAGCCAACAAGAAACACTAAAGATGTCATTAATAATACGAATCGTGATGTCATAGTGTTTAGCTCGGCTCTGGACTAGGCTTTATTAAATTCTATGTCTCAATTTGGGATAGACTTTCGATGAGATGAGAATGAAGCCAGCTAGAAATTGAAAAAAAGTGCTCTGAGTTCAAATTGCTAATATTTATGACAATTTTGTGTAATTTCTCCCACTTTATACTAAAATAAAAGGTGGATTGTATCGGGGGATCATTTTGCCAAGAAATACTATTATCTCTACTTTTCTTCTTTCACTTTTAGGCTTGCTTTTTGTTTTCCAAAACTGCGGCCGCCCCCATATGCCGGCTCGCACTGATAATAACAAATCGGAAATCCCGCCTTATAATCCCGATCTAGAACCTGACTTGGACCGCGAAGGTGATGGCGATCCTGTGGATTTAGGAGATGGTAAGGTTCTCTACTCTTCTGTGCGAAGAGCCGGGACCGGTCAGCACGACAGTAATTGGAGTTTAAGTAATACCAGTGACGGTGGTTATATCACGACAGGCGTTCGTGCTGCTGTGGTTGGTGAGGCGGACTCTTACAATATTCTTTTTCAAAAATTTAATGATAAAGGGGATCTCGTTTACGCCATTGAAATCTTTGAGGACTTTCAAGATCAAGGATACCGGGCTATTGAACTTCCGAACTCTTACTTAGTCGTTGGTAGAACTCTTGCACTCCTCGAAGGAGAACCTGAATCCCGTAAGGGCGATAGCTTTTTTGTTTATCTTAATAAAGCTGATGGAAAAATTATCGAGGCCAAAAGAATTGGTAACAACCATTTTCAACAAATCAATGACGTCATTTACGTCAACGATGTGAATCCCTATTTAATCGCTGTGGGCCGATTTTATCAAAACGCTGATGAACAATCGGGTCTCATAATGAAATTGGATCTCGGGACTAATATCATTTGGGAGAAAAAATACACACTCGATAACTCTATTGTTGAATTTCGATCAGTGACCCATGCTCCGGGAAAAGGTTTTTATGTAGTTGGCTCACGGAAAGCTTCCAATGCCAATCACGGCGATTCCATGATCACTCGTTTTAATGAAGGTGGTTTTCTTCTCGATAGTCAGGTCACTACCAGCCAACCTGATCATGATGACTTTTTCACAGATGTTATCCACGCCCGCGGTCGCATTATTGCCTTTGGGCGTATGGCCGGAAATGGCTATCACACTGATGGAAGTCTTATTGTTTTTGACTACAATCTGGGCTTTAAAAACGCGTGGATGATCGGGGAGAATTCTTCACCGAGTTATTTCACCGGAGGCCGCGCCACCCACGATGGTGGATTTATAATGGCCGGTAAGTACCGTCCAGCGGGGAACTCGTCTCCGTGGTACAATTGGTTAGTTAAAATCAAAAAGAAGGAAAAAGAAGAAGAAGATGATGATGAGGATACAGAGAATAGTAATGACTATGAGGTCGAATTCTCAAAGGGGTACGGTATCAACCATAACAGCTATGGTTACTACTCTCACCCAGTGACTATTAGGAAAGATTTTGGCTATGCCCTAATCGCTAATGTCAAAGACGAACCCAGTGGAGCCGCGATGGATCCCTACTTGCTTCTCATCAACCAGTACGGAAACATTCCCGCTGGCTGCGGACTAAATGCCCTAGATCTCAAGGCTACGGTGAAAGATAAAAGTGGCGAATTGGTTAACAATGAATTACAAGGCGCTATTGAGTTTCGAGGGATCACTCCCGCTGAGCAGAATCTCTCTCTTGATATCGATGATATCTTTGGAGACGAAGTAAATTTCAATGAGCTCGATCCTGGACGCAACAATTACTGTGTTGAGGACGCCTATATCCTTTATCCGGATAATTAATAAGTTTTAAGAGCTTTGGCTTAGATTTATCGAATCGGTGAGGCTTTGTCGCAAATACATCATGAGGGCATTTTCTTGCCTATCTCTCAAGGCCCATTTAACATGGGCCAATGTTCAGCCAACTAACAGATCGACAAAAAGGTTTAGGGGCAGCGCTAGGGACCGCGGGAACCTGGTCCCTTCTTGCTATTCTGCTCAAATTTGCCCTTCACTACGCTGATTCCTATACTATTGTTTGTTACCGCATGGCCGTGGCTTTTATAGCTCTGCTCTCTTGGTTTTTGTTTAAAGGAAAGCTAACCGAACTCAAGGTGTTTAAAAGCCGTCCGGGGTTGTTGCTTATTGCTTCTCTTTGTTTGGCCGCTAATTACGTGGGTTTTATGCAAGGGATCCATTACACTTCTCCAGCTAATGCACAAATCTTCATTCAAATTGGCCCCTTATTTCTTGCTCTCTCTGGGCTTTATTTCTTTAAAGAGAGCCTTAGTCGTAAACAGTGGATGGGACTTTCATTGTGTCTTGTGGGTTTTGGACTCTTTTTTCTCGACCGAATGGACAAATTTCAGGCCGATTCCTCTCGCTTTTTCATAGGGCTGTCTTGGATTGTTATGGCTGCCCTGTTATGGGCGGTTTTTGCTAGCCTGCAGAAGTATTTACTGACTTGGTGGAAGAGCTCTCAGATCAACATTTACGTCTACCTTGTAGCGACCTTGGTCTATTTGCCTCTTTTCGATTGGCAAAGCATTGTGGATCTTCCTTGGTCCATTCATCTTCTATACATATTTTTGGGGCTCAACACCATTGTCGCCTATGGCTTTCTTGCAATCGCTTTAAAGTATCTTCCAGCCACTCAAGTGAGCCCCATCCTGACCACAAATCCTCTCCTAACCTTGGTTTTTATCACCATCATAGATGCTATGAACTGGGGCTTTATTCCAAGAGACCCCATTGGCTTTAAAGGTTACCTAGGCGCTATTATCGCCATCCTAGGGGTGCGTTTTGTCATATTAAAGAAAAAGAAGCTAAATGTGTAAGCATGAGTGTCAGGATTTGACCTCAATCAAGCAAGCTTCAACAATAGAGAGATGATATTAAACTGGATTCTAGCCCCTATTTTTCTTATCGCAGCCGTTTCACCAAACCCGGAAGACCCGCAAACGGCATTCAATCAAAAATATAAAAGCGCTATTGATGAAATTCGCAAAGAGGGCTCGTGCAAAGAGCTTGAGCTTTTATCTAAAAATGATGACTTCAGGCTCCATGAATTGGCTGGTCTGCGCTGGACTGAAAAGTGCGTTTCCAATCCTAACTGGGAGAACCTAGAAGAAAACACCAAGATGAGCCTTTTACTTCCTTTTATATCGGAGGCTCACTTTCGTTGGGCTTTTGAAAATAAAAAATACAAAGAAGCTTACCAAGTCTATCGTCGTCGTCAGAAAGCCATCGATCTCGACGGTAAAGAGTTTGATGACTTGGCTACGAATACTTTGAAAACCAATCTTTCTAAAAAAGAAAAAGAGATTCTCAGTAAAAAACTTGAAGAGAGATCCCCTCGCTTTATTAAAAACCCAAAGAAAAAAGAATACCAGAAAGTCGCTCGAGATTTCAGAAGGGATCGCCAATTTGAAAAAGCTCTTTTTTACTATCGCAAGGTAATTAACGATCCAAGTTTTTCCCTCAAAGAGCGCTGGTACGCTTTCAAAGGGGCCAGGCTCACCTATAAACTTGAGCGCTGGTCGCGTATGAAAAAATATATCAAAGCCTCTAAACAGTGGGCTGACTTTTTACAAGAAGAGTACAAAAGATCCAGACAGCTCACGCGCTATCATCATAATGCCAACATTGAATACGTTCGCACTCTCTGGACGGAAAAAGGCCAGAGTCTGGCTGGAAAGGTGCTTGATCAATTAGAAAAGGATTTAAAAGGTCGCTACAGTCTTCAAATGGTCTATTGGCTTAAGGGAAAAATGGCCGAGGAACGCAAAGAGTACAAAAAGGCTGTCTTTTGGCTTGATAAATCTTCAAATGAAAGAAAAGTTTCTGATAGCGATTTGCAAAGAGTTCTGTGGGCTCTGGCCTGGAACCAAAGGCGAATCAACGACTTTGCAGGCTCTCAGGCCACACTCGAAAGACTTAAAAAAAGTCCGGATCTCACCCATTTTGCAAAGACAAAATATCTCTATTGGCAGGCAGAGAATATTCTTTCCCAAGGAAAAAAAGAAGAGGGAATGGAAGCTTTTCGTAGACTGGCTGAGTTTGATCTTTATGGTTTTTATGGGGCTTTGGCCTATAGGAAATTAGGAGAAAGTTTTCCCTCCCCTCCACGTCCTACTCTCAGCCCGAACAATTTTAATTCTTTTTTCAAACCCACCGACTTTGCTCTTTTTGAAAGTTTGGTTGAGGTGGATGAAAGAGAGCTGGCTGAAGCCTTAATTAATGACGAAGTTAAACAAGACCCTTCCTGGGGAACCGAAGAATGGGTGGCTTACCTCAAACTCTTGCAAAAAGCAGGAGCTTATCGCCGCTTTTTTATTCGCTATCACAGCTTGCCACCAAAACTTCAGCTGTCAGTTCTTGAGGAGCACCCCTATCTGCTTTTTCCACAACCTTACAAAAAAGAGGTGGTACAGTCCTCGAAGAAAACGCAAGTTTCTCCGGCTCTTATTTACTCTATCATGAAGCAAGAATCTGGTTTTGACGTCAAAGCAAGAAGTCCAGCGGATGCTTTCGGACTCTTGCAACTGATCCCACAGGTGGCTGAAAAAGCGGCGGAACGCATGCCAACAGTCGCCTACAGTGACCCCTATGACTTGTTTAAACCTCATGTGGTTATTCCCCTTGGAGCGAATAACCTTCATCATCTTTTTTCAAGGTTTAATGGCAACTTTATTTTATCGGTGGCTTCTTACAATGCTTCCGAGCAAGCGGTGAAGGGTTGGATAAAGTCTCGCTTTCATGGAGACCCGATAACCTTTATTGAAGACATTCCCTACGAAGAAACCAAAGGCTATGTGAAGCTTGTCATGAGAAATTATATTACTTATAACCGCTTTCAAGAAAAAGAGGAGCCTTTCACCTTCCCGGAAATTTGTCTATCTGGTCTTGAAAAGTTTAAATAAGTTTTTTTTCTCCCGTCAGTCTGATTTGGGTTTTAGTCAGGCTGATTTGAGTTCCTGTCATCATGGTCTTCCTGACTGTCGTCCTGGCTTCCTTAATGGTCATCCTGAGGCGAAGCCGAAGGATCTTGACAAAATAGCTTCAGATTCTTCGGTTTCACCTCAGAATGACAATAATAATATTATTTTTTTCCAACACTCACATGTGCAAAAGATCCTTCGCTTCGCTCAGGATGACAGGAAAGAAGATCAGGATGACAGGAAAGAGGATCAGGATGACAAGAAAGAGGATCAGGATGACGGGAAAGGAGATTAGGAGAACAGGGAAGGAGATCAGAATGACCGTTAATATAATGGTCTTCCCGGACTTGAGAAACTTAAATAAAAAAAATCACCTCACCGAAGGGTGAGATGATTTCTTGGCGCTTTAAATTAAACTCTGCTTTTAGAATTTCGGTATTTTGAAATGCCCTGATTTTCCAATCAAATCGTTGCCTCCGGGTGCGGCTTTCACAATTTGAATTCCATGGAGATACAGTTTTTTACCGGCATGAGCTTTAAGCTTTCCTTTTGGAATAATAATATTAAAGCGGTTTTTAGAAACGGCATCACACCTTTGATGCACTCCTTTTTCAGACCCGCGGTCTGTTTTAAAAGCATGGATCATTTTACCGCCTCTACCAGCGGCATTACCTACATACACATGCACGTTTAGAGGCATGGCCATTGATTTCTGACAGGCCCAACCGGCCACACGTAATCCACTGGCTGTCTTTTTCACGACATCAATATGCCCATCAATTTTCCCGGGAGTTTTTCTAAGCGCAAAAGTGAGATGTTTCTTTCTAATCGAATCATAGGCTCTAAACTTAATATTTGGATGCCCTGGAGATTGCCTTGCAATGGATGCTTGACGAACGCCTCGACTCATATTCACAGGCAATGGGTAATTGACCCAGCGACCATGATAGCACCAAACATGGTCGTAAACATTTGGTGCCTCACCCGAAACAAGCAAACATTTATGTCTCACCGATGGATCGTTTTCGTTAAAGGCTTGCACTCTTAAAAACTCGGTCATGACTCCCGTTTTAGCTTGTAAAATTTTGGAGGTATCAAAAGAGATACCCTCTTTCGTTCTGGAATCAAACTTCATTGTACTTAGCCTGATGCTGGCGTGTTGACCAACTGTGATTAAATCAGGAAGTCCGTCGCTGTTGTAATCGAGAAAAGCGCTGTCCATCATATGAAGGCCATCGTATTTTCTGTAGCCATTCAGGCTAAAAGTAGAAAAAGCATTGAGAGGAGTTCCAAGAGCTCCCCCTCTCCAAGGAAGATCAGAGTCCACAGTAAGATCAATGGCGGCCGCCTTTCCTCCCGTACCTTCTTCAAATTTAATAAGGGCCGTATTGGTTCCTGAGCCCCCACGGGTGATGGGCCCATCATAGCCAGAATAAAAGCACATAGCTCCAGGGGCGAAACCTCTTTTCACAAGAGTGGCTGGAAATTCAGTACACTTCACAGAGCGAGCGGCACTTCTGAAATTAAAACTACGACCTTCTTGAGTGATGACTGCTGTTTGCTTTCTCACATTAAAGAGGCCACCTGGTTTGGTGTCACCTTTATTATAAAGTAGATATTGTATTGCCGGGATTCGATAACCAACCGCAGGATTAGCATAAGCCGAACCGATGACTACTGAAGGGTGGTTCCCCTTTATTCGAACCACACTACAGCTTGTTACACCCAGCTTGGTTTTTCCACCGTAGCTACCGTGATTGATTTCAGGATTAGGCAAAGCCCAGGCGAATAACTTTCGATTCAGATTTTTTCCGTCTTTAATAATAACTCGCTGGTGAGCACAATCGAGAAGATCCTTGACTCCATCTTTGTTAAAGTCGTGACTAAAACGTCCATCCAGATCTCTAGAGACTTTGTCCTTTACATGTAAAATTTGATAAGGATTAGCGAACGAAGCAGCAGCGCTAAAAATATCACCTTCTCCCAATTCGCCAAGTTCAGCATCAAATTGTCCACAGTTTTGAACAAGTACCATCATGAGAAATAGCGGAGCCGCTATTAAAAACTTTTTCATAATTCCCCCCATATCCACTTTTAAATCTAGCACGTCTGTTTCGATTCACTGATACTTGTCTTATTTTGAGATTTTCCCCTCTAAACCGCCCCTTGGACGTCTAAAATATAAACACCAATTAGCGGTCAGAGTCTTTAGGAAGGCCCTTTTTTACAGAGTAAAAAGAAAATCGCGGGGCGTGCTTTTAGAGCTAATTCACCTGATTTCAGATATTTAGATCATTTAATTAATCAAATTATTAATTTTAATCGCTAAAATTCAGTATCTTCATCTATTAATTCTAAAATTTTGGGTTAATTTAACTCCGAACTTAACAAAGGAGAAAACAATGAAAGCACTAATCTTAAGCCTACTTACCTTATTAGCCACTCAAAGCGCCTTCGCCACTGTCGGCGGAATTGATGATGTCTGGATCGTCGTCAATGACGAGTACACTGGCGAGATGTACCTAAAAGAAGTTCCACTTGATGGATGCTGGGGACTTCCCCAAGGCCCCCGCCTTATTCAGTTCACATCTGAGTACAGTGTTCAAGCCTCTATGGGCTGCGGAGTGAGTGGTAACTACAGAGTTGACCTCAACGCCCTATCTTGTGCAGAAGTAGAAGAGTCAGTTGAGAGTGAAGATTTCATGAGCTTTAAAAAAATCCGTTTAGACATTTCACAGTGCTCATTAAAAGATAACGCGCGCTTTATTACACTTATACGTACAGCCGCTGCAAGAAACTTTCCCCAATCGGAAAATGGCGATTATGTCAGCGATAAAGAAGTGGAACTGATTTTAGAAAAATAATCGGAACCAAAAAGACTCTTTTCTCAAACGTCATCCTTTTTTTGAGGGTGACGTTTTCTATTTGGATCTCAGTTTGAGTTCGACTACCAGTGAAAGGGGGACACCACTGGGGGTTGATTCCTTGTTAAGTTCAGGTCCCCCATTTTTGACCAAGGCTGATAAAGCCTTGGTCTTTTTTTTATGTATCGATCTGATACAAACAAGGCCATTTGCACTAAAAAAAATCGGGCCCTAAAAAGTTGTTTGCTATAATAAAACTATGCCAGGGGGCTCATCTATGATTTTGCGTGTATTACTTGTCTTCGGAACATTTCTACTGATCGCAGCGGTTTTGGTGGATAAACCTCTTCCTATTGGTGGACCGCAAGTTGCCTCAGAACAATCAAGTGTCACCACTCAAAAAAGAAAACAAGAACTAGGTAAAGTTCAACTTAATGTCAAAGTTCCAAAAGAAGAGTCCGTGATTATGAACGATCCGGCCATTCATAAAAAATGGGGTCTACAAAAATCAGATGCCCTCAATGCTTGGCAGCTCACAACAGGAAGTCGAGAAATTGTTGTCGCAATCGTCGATACAGGAATTGATGTGAACCATCCCGACATTCAAAAAAATCTGTGGAGGAATCCTGGGGAATCAGGCCTGGATGCTAATGGAAAAGACAAAGCCACCAATGGTATTGATGACGACAAAAACGGCTATGTTGATGATGTACACGGCTGGAATTTTGTGCATAACAATCACAATCTCAAAGACAACCATGGACATGGTACCCATATCGCAGGAATCGTGGGCGCTGAAGGTGGTAACTCTTATGGTGTCACAGGTGTGGCTCCTAAAGTGAGCCTTATGATTCTTAAATACTTTGATCCCAACTCAGCCAGTGGCAACCTGGTGAACACCATCAAAGCTTTTAACTACGCTGTGGAGATGAATGCCAATATTATCAATTATTCCGGAGGAGGCCTTGAGTACAGTCACAAAGAATTCCTTGCTGTAAAAAGAGCCGAGCAAAAAGGTATTCTCTTTGTTGCGGCTGCTGGTAACGAAAAAACTAATTCTGATTTCAATAAATACTATCCGGCCGATTATGACCTCGATAATATTATCTCGGTCACAGCACTGAACCCAACTCTTAGAGTTCTAAGCTCGAGTAACTACGGAGTGAGAACGGTCGATATCGCTGCTCCCGGAGAGAATATCTACTCCACACTTCCCGATAAAAGTTTCGGTCCAATGACAGGAACTTCACAGGCCACAGCTTTTGTTAGTGGCGTTGCCGCCCTCTTGATGGCGCACAATCGCGAATTTGATGCTAAAGCCGTTCGTAAATATATATTGCGCACAGGTGATAATCTCGATTGGCTGAAAAATAAAACTCGCACTTCTAAAAAGCTTAATGTTTACCGAAGTCTCACGATGCTTGATCAAGGCGTGGGAGCCTCAGGAGTGGTTGCTAACAACACGGCCAATCCAGAGTCCGATGTTTTTACCACTCCCGATAATAAAAAGCAGAAAGAAGACTCTAGCCTTAGTGGCTTTGGAAAATCTTTATTGAAAGCTATTGAAAAGAAGAAGTAATACCCGCTAGCTTTTCTTTGCTTGCGCACCAGCGCTTGCAAATTAATAGTGAATAAGAAAGTTGAGGTTCACCAAGGACTCGCTTTCAGGAAAAACGTTAGTGGCCGCCAAGTTTTTGGAAAATTCTGTATTTTCCACAAAGGCTCCTAGACGTAACTTATTGCCTTTCAAGTAATAATTAAGGCCACCTGCCCAGGAATTCTGATCAAAGTCGCTCGTCTCAGAAAAACGATCCCATTTTTGCAACCGAACAAAGGGAGCAATGTAGTGAAAGTTCGTAAATGTGTATTCTAATTGCGCAAACCAGCCCGAGCTTTTTCCTGTCTCAAGTGTTGCAGCACTAAAATCTTTCACCATACCTTCAAAAATATAGTACTCGCTGGCAAAAGAAATAGGACCATAATGAAAGGAGAGCTCATAATTATAAAGGCGACGATCAACTTCTGAGTCTAAGGTATTAGTAGAAAAGCGAATATTGTCCACAAAAAATGCGCCGGCTCCGATGGTAAAATGTTTGCCATGACCAAATTTAGTCTCAGTCATCTTTTCTTCTTCCCATCCAGGAATTGGAGAGAGGCGAAGCCTGGTTCCATAAGCAAAACTTTGCCCTTCTATGCTTAGAGGAGTACGCTCGAGTGAATCTAAAAAACTATTACTATGGACACTATCGCCTACAACCCATTGTGCGCGCACTTTATTTTGCCAGTTTGCCAACAGCTGGATATTGGTTCCACGTCTTGCCTCCGAAATATAGTCGGCTGAATAATCGGAAATATTGGCTCGATTTAAAATCAAAAGCCTAGATGAGGAAACTGTTTGGCTGCGAGAAACATCGTATTTGGCTCGGAAGACACGCAGCTTAAAAATATCAGAATTGAACAAGTCCTTTATTTGAAAGAAGGCGTCACCTAGAGCAAAAGAATTATCCTGTGTGCTTCCCCGGTCCACCTCATCGGCGCGGATATCCATATAAATGAGATAATCTTTTTGAAATCCGGCCTCAAGTTGCAAGCGAGAACGACGCAAATACATATCTTGAGATTCAGCCGCGTCGATTCCTCCTAGCTCTCTTTGAACTCGGTTTTCAGCCACTCCCTGCAAACGTAGACCCACTCGTAAACGAAAATCACTTTGCTCTTGAAGATTAGGAAGCTTTGTTCCCCAGCCAAAGGCCGACTCCCCTTTTCCTAAATCAAAAACAGGATCGCCTCCTTTTTGAGCAAAAACAGGCTGATACATTCCAATTAGGAAAGATATAACGAAAAACTGACACTTCAACATTTGACTACGAAACTAACGCCTTGGTTAGTTTCGCGCAATAATTAAATACTGTCCTTTTAAGATATTGTTGGTTTTAAGATTATTGAGTCTCTTGATCGCACGAATGGTGGTACCAAACTTTTTGGCAATCTTATAGAGATTGTCCCCCGGGCGAATGCGGTAGCGCGTGGGCTTTGAGCGACTTCCTTGAATTTTAAGAGTCTGACCCACAAGAATTCGTCCAGAAGAAAGCCCATTAATTCTTTTAAGCTTACTAACACTCACACCGTGTTCTTTAGCAATCTCAGTCAGGTTATCTCCCCTTTGAACTTTGTATTTGGCAACTTTTCCACTTCGAGCTTTTCCACGAAGCTTTAAACGTTGGCCCACAAAAATACGGGAAGATCTCATTCCATTAAGCCTTTTAATTTTACCAACACTGGTTCCAAAGCGTCTTGCGATCTCGGTTAAATTATCCCCTCGGCGCACGCGGTACTGAGTGATGGAGCGGTTTTTCGCTTTTCCTTTAACCTTAATTTTCTGACCCACCATAATTCTGTTGCTTCGAAGGCCATTGATTCTTTTGATTTTCGAAACGGAAGTGCCGTGGCGTCTTGCAATTTCAGAGAGATTGTCTCCTCGGCGCACTCGATAGACACTGGCGTAGGAACGCCCTTGTCTCACTCGCAACCTTTGGCCAATGTAAATGCGGCTTGAGCGAAGATTATTAATACGCTTGAGTCGCCCCACCGATGTGCCATAGCGTCTAGCGATATAAGAAAGGTTTTGCCCTCTACGTACACGGTGAAAGCGAAAAGACTTAGCCACACGACTGGGAACTCTTAGACTTTTAATCCGATGAGTTTTCATGGCATCAAATTTTGCTAGCACATTGCTAGAAATTTCTTTCTTAATCCACAGTCTATAAACCTTAGATTTTGTAGGAGGCGTTACATCCTTTTTCAAATGAAAGTTATACTTTTTAATGTCTTTCACTGAAAGGCCTGTGGCTTCAGCGACATGAGAAAGCTTAATGGGGCTTGGAACTTTAACTAGCTCCACTGGGGTCCATGGTTTTTTAGCCACTTCATGAAAACCATACTTTTCAAGATTTCTACCGATAGTAAGGATGGCTAAAAACTGCGGAATGTATTCACGTGTATCGTAGGGAAGGAGGCGCCTTCTGGTAAGACTCCAGTAATCACGCGTTCCCCCACGTCTCATGGCTCGTCCCACTCGCCCAGGTCCTGCGTTGTAGGAGGCCAGAGCTAAATACCAAGACTTCTTTTGACGATGAAGTTCTTTTAAGTATCGGATCGCCGCAAGGGTGGAACGAATCGGATCGATTCTTTCGTCCACATAACTATTAATTTTTAAACCGTACTGCCTTCCCGTTGGAGCCATAAACTGCCAAGCTCCGACCGCTCCAGCTCTTGAAAGAGCTTTGGTGACATAACCACTCTCCAAAATGGCAAGATAGTAAAGATCCGGAGGTAAACCGTTTGTCACCAGTAAGTCCTGCACGATTTCTTTATAGCGTGCCCCGCGATTGAGAAATCTTTGAAAACGCTTGCGGTCTTTTTTGGAATAATACTTTATCCACTTTTTCACCTTAGGAAGATGCTCCTGAGTTTCCATCTCATACTTGGGCTCAGGCTTCTTCACTACAATAGGCTGTGGATCTTCTTTGTCGGTTGAGGCCACGTTGCGATTGAACTGCTTAGCGATTTTTTGCAAAGAGCGTTTTTGAGCTTCAAGCAAAGACTCATCAAGCCCGTCTTCGACGATTTCCTGGTATTCCTCCGGTTCATCTTGAGAACCTTGTCTGTGTTGGGGCGTGCTTGCGCAGCTGCTTAGCAAAAGAGCAAAAACAAAAAACAGTGGCCACTTCATGTTGCCTCCTTGGTGATTTTATGGGCGTCGGTAAAGTAATAAAGCGATAAACATAAGCATAAACGAAAAACCCAATCCGATGAGGTTTCTCGCTGCGGGATTGAAAAATCCCACCAAAATGAGGGATAGACTTACGAATAAAGCCCCCCACAAAATGGTCTTGGTAATAAAGTCGATTGGCAACTCTTTGATAGCCGAATCATTGGATGGGGCCGGTAAGGCTTGGATCGTTAGGCGTGAGAGAGCTTGCTTTCTCATCACCTCTGCGATGTCGTCTTCTCGGTCGATCTCTAACATTCTCGAATAGTGATGGACCGCAAAAGGAAGAGCTCCATTTTCTTGGCAAACTTTAATAAAGTTCTGGTGCTCATCTTGGTCGTTGTAGTTCACAACCACTTGCTTCCATTTTTTATCTAACTTTTTAATATCTGAATCGGTGAGATGATCGATCCCTCCGATGGCCTGCTTGGTTGAGTTTAATTTTGTTCGGTCTTCAAATTTTTGTACCACAACACCGCAGGAGAAACATTCCGAGTGGCCAGCGACCATCTCTTTTCCACAGGCTGGACAATTTTGGTAAGACTCACCAAAACCTGTTGCAAACTCCATCTGATATTCGTCCATGAATAATCTCCATCAAAAAATAATATTTCTAAGTAGATCGTACCATAGCTTTTAAGTATTATAAACTTATGCAAAAACGATTCCGGCACTACCTTCTTCCTATTCTATCAGGATTCTTCATTGGAACAAGCTATATACCTTTCCCCCCCTGGGCCTTGCTGTTTTGCCTCACCCCCCTTTGGGTGTTTTGGTGGAAAGAAAGTTCCTATAAAAAGGTGTTTTTTGCCGGGTGGATTTCGCAGTTTATTTTAAACGCCATTGGGTTTCACTGGATCGCTCACACCACAGTAGAATTTGGACGGATGCCCTGGCCCGCAGGACTAGCGGTGCTTTTACTGTTTTGCACTCTTGCCCATCTCTACTACCCCATTGCTGGAGTTTTGTGGAAATTTCTGGTTGTGAAACTAAAAATATCTCAAACAACCTCGCTCCTCTTACTCCCTCTGGTCTTTATTTTGTGTGAAAGACTTTACCCGACAATTTTTTATTGGCACCTGGGTTACCCTTGGCTTTGGGCTAGCCTGCCTGGCTACCAGATCACTGAATGGATTGGTTTTTTTGGTTTAAACCTCATCACCCTTTTTATTAATGCTCTTTTTGCTTTGTTCTGGTTGCATCGAAAGAAGAGCCAGTGGCTCCATAAATATTCTGTTCTTGCCATTGCCATCTTTATTTTGGTCAACATTCTAGGACTGATCCAGAAAAGCCTTCTTCATCCCCCCGATCAAAAGGCGCGCATACTGATGGTCCAAGGTAACGTCGGGAACTTAGAGAAAATCCAAGCCGAAGTGGGTGTGGGCTACCAAGAAAAGATTGTGAAAGATTTTATTAGGCTCACTGAAGAAGGCATTGAAAAATATGGCCAGGTGGACCTGGTCGTTTGGCCTGAGACCGCTTTTCCAGAGGTCCTTCACCCCGGTGTGATTCGCCGCTTTCGCCGCCAGCTGGGAATTATGACAAACAATCGCGATATTGAGCTCCTCACCGGGGCTTACATGAGAAAAGATCACTACGGCCAAGTCTACAACGGCCTTGTACTCATGAAGGGCGGCAAGGATCTCAGTAGTTATCAAAAAACCATTCTCCTGGCTTTTGGAGAGTATTTCCCCTTCTCCAAGCATTTTCCTAAACTCAAGGAGCTCTTCCCCATGGTTTCAGACTTTGGTCGTGGCGAAGGGCCAAGCATCATCGATTGGGAGAAGGCTCGCATCGGTGCTCAGATTTGCTACGAAGGGCTTTTTGATGAGTTTTCAACAAGCCTTAAACAAAAAGGTGCCCAAATAATCATCAATGTGACCAATGACTCTTGGTTCGGTTACCCCTTTGAACCCTACCAGCATATGTATATGACGCTGGCTCGAGCCATTGAAAACCGCGTCCCTCTTGTCAGAGTGACCAACACAGGGATCACCACGGCCATTGAACAAGACGGCCGCATTCATGAGTTCTCACCGCGCAACAAAGAATGGGTGGGACTGGCGGAAATTTCCTTTCACTCTACACCCGTGAAGACCTTTTATGTTAAACTGGCGGACAAATGGCCCCTGATTTTGCTTCTATTGATTGGGTTGTTGGTTGGAGGAGACCGAATTGCAAGAACTCGCAAACATTGATTGGGATAAAACGCTCTACCATCTCGTCGAATTTGCAACTTCCTCTGAAGGCAAAGACGCTCTAAAGAAAACAATTCCTCTGCTGGATAAAAAAGAGGCCGAAAAAAGTTTTGCGACAATTGACGAAGCTCAAAATATTTTAAAAACGGGACAACGTCCCTATATGGAAAGTCTTGATCTTTTTCACTCTTGGTATTTACGCCTTGAAAAAAATGCGGTCTTAAAAACAATCGAACTCAAAGACATCAGACTTTTTCTTCTGGAAACGGAAAATCTTAGCCAGATACTTAAACCCTTAAAAGGCGACTGGATCGAATCGATCAAACCGGAACTTATGGCTTCAAAAGAGCCTCTTTCTAGCATCGAACATTTAATGACCTCTCAAGGGGATATTCGCACCGACGCCTCAGAGAACTTGTTTAAACTGCACCAAGAGAAAAAGCAGCTCGCTTCAAAGGTACAAAACACTCTTGATGAACTCGTTAAGGGTCACGATCACGATCCCCATTTACAAGATAAATACGTCACCAACCGCGAGGGCCGCTGGGTGATACCCATAAAAAGTGGAATGCGCCATGAACTCGATGGCATTATTCATGCCACCAGTTCTTCTAAACAAACGGTTTTCATGGAACCCCAGGAAATCGTTCCGCTTAATAACCGCATCAAGCAAATTGAAATTGAGATTGAAAAAGAGATCGCAAAGCTTCTTAAACAGATTTCCGATTACCTTTTTAATTTAATCACCGACTTTTCAAGAACCCGTGAGGTTCTCTTAGAGGTGGACTGCTACCTTGCCAAAGCGCAATTTGCCAATGTCACCTCCGCTTCCGCGATTGAGTTTTGTGAGGATCAAATTGTTCTTGATAATCTCAAGCACCCTCTTATGGTTCTTAATGGTGAAGTGGTGATTCCCAACAGCTTAAGTCTTGATAAAAATGAAAAAATTCTGATTCTCTCAGGTCCCAATGCCGGTGGTAAAACAGTCTTACTAAAATCTTTTGGTTTGGCCGCACATATGGCGCGCTGTGGACTTCCTATATGCGCTGGCCCCCACTCTAAGATTCCCTTCTTTGAAGAAATTTACATCGCTGTGGGAGACTCGCAAAGTGTGGATCAGAGCTTAAGTACTTTTGCTGGCCACCTGAAAGTTTTGGATCAGGCCTGTCACGCACAAGGAGCAAAGTCCCTTGTGCTCATTGACGAGATTTGCGGCTCCACCGACCCGGACGAGGGTGCGGCCCTTGCACGAGGTTTTATTCACCATTACGCCTATCAAGGAGCTTTTGGTCTGATCACCTCTCACTTGGGCCCGCTCAAATCAGGATGGGAAGAGAACTCAGGAATTGTGAACGGTTCCATGAATTACGACACCGAATCAGGGCGCGCCACTTACGAATTCATCCGTGGGATCGCTGGAAAATCCTTAGCTTTTGCAACGGCCAAGAAAATTGGAATACTCGATAGCGTTTACAATAACGCCAAAATGTTCCTTAGTCCCGCCGGTCAAAGGCGACTCCAATCCATGGAAGAAGTGGAGAGAATGAAAGAGGAAATCTCTCAACTTAAAACGAAAGTGCGAAGTGAGTTGGCGGAAGCTGACAAGAAGCAAAAAGAGTACGAAAAACTCATTCGCGAATTTAATTACCAAAAAGAAGAACGGCTCCAAAAAGAAATAAAAAAGTCTCTTGATAAAATCAAAGAGGATATGAAAAAGGGACAGGTGAAAGATATTTTTGCCTCCCACGAACGCCGAGAAAAAATTTCGGCTGACTTTCCCGAGGTGGTTAAATACTCACAAAGTGCCAGTTCGAGTGAGCCCCAATACGACACCGTGGAAAAGTTTACGAAAGCCTTCCCCCCAGGGAGTGTGGTTTTTGTAACGAGTCTGAATCAAGATGGCATCGTACAAGGAAGCCCAAATGCCAAAGGCGAAATACCCATTCTTTCAGGCTCCATGCGCTTATTTGTGGACTGGAACTTACTCAAGCCGCCCAAGAAAACTCAAAATCCTCTGAAGAAAAAAAGTAACAACAAAAACTCAGAGATTGTTTATGACACTAAAAAAGATGAACTCGATCTGCGAGGCTTGAGCGCCAACGAAGCCATTGAGAAATTGGAAATCTCTTTAGATAAGGCCACTGTCAATAATATTGAAAGAATTAAAATCGTTCACGGCAACGGCTCCGACACTCTCAAAAAGGCAGTGCGCTCTCACCTCTCAAGAAGTGTCTACATCTCTCGCTGGCAAGTCTCCGGCCCCAGCGAAGGTGGTGACGGCGTGACCCTAGCCTACATCATGCTCGACAAATAACCACCTCACCCCATGGTACCTGCTTCCCAATGGTAGCGATCCCGCGTCACCCAGTGGTACCTGCTTCCCGATGGTAGCAATAGTGCGTTAGCAAATTGCGACGCTCTTTCAATTCTGTTGTATTTACAGGTCAGTGAAATGTCCCATAAGATCAGGCCTTGGTCTCAAGGTTACGGCTGCTTGGGAGCCAATATTCTGGGAGTTACTAATCTCAAACTTATAGTGCTTAAGAAAATGAGCGAGAATTATTTTAGCTTCGATGTAGGCAAAGCCCTCGCCGATACACTGTCTTGGACCACCGCTAAAGGGAAAATAGGAAAAGGGAGTGTAGTTCTTTTTGAAATCTGGATCTAAAAAGCGGGAGGGATCAAACCTCTCGGCATCGGGCCAGTACCTTTCATTGCGCTGAACCAGGTATTGAAAGGCTGGAACGATAGCCCCCTTTGGAATATAATGCCCATCTATCTCATCTTCCTCTCTTGCCACTCGAACAAGGCTCGGTACCGGTGGATGGAGCCTGAGAGATTCCTTGATCACCGCCTCCAAATAGGTCAGCCCCTGTAAACTTTCTGAGGTGATGTTATTTTCATCAAAATCCTTAACTTCTTCTCGAATACTGTTTTGAGCTTCGGGGTTTTGATCAAGGAGGTAGAGCGTCCAGTTGAGTAAATTGGAAGTGGTTTCATGCCCGGCTGCAAGAAAAGTAAATATCTGATGTTGTAGCTCTCTAGGGGTGACTTTGATCTTCTCAGCTTTTGCACTTTTAAGAATATTGGTGATGATATTGTTTACGGAAAGCTCCTGCTTTTCGCCTGACTCCGCCAGACGCTCGGAAATTTTATTAAGAGCTTTTCTTAATTTTTTAGCTCTTAAATTTTTAGGGGTGGGTATCCACTCGGCATTACGGGTAGGATCTTGAAGTTTAAGAGCAGCAAGATCAGAATACTCCGGTAAGTACTCGTTGATGATAGCCATTTCGTCTTGGCTAAGATCCTCTCCAAGAAAGCAACTCGCAGCCACTTGCATAGAAAGCCAGTTCATGACCGCCGAAATATTCACTTGTTTATTTTTATTCTGTTCGCCAAAAGCTCTTGCTAGCGTGATCACCTTCGGGATCATTGTTTCCACATTTTTAGGATGGAAGGTGGAGGCCACCGTTTTACGTTGCTCTCGCCATTTCTGCCCCTGGGTAAGAACTAAGCCCTCCCCCATAATATCCCCCAATAACCAGCGCGGAATATCTTTGGAATAATTATCAATATTGTCTTTTAAGATTCTCTGAGCTGAGGAAGCCGTGGAAAACACAAACCACTCTTTACCCTGAAATTTATAGTAAAAGACATCACCGTACTGTTTCCTTGTGGCATCAAAGCCTTCAATGAAGTTGGTTCTCACTGACAATAGGAACTTCACGGATTCCAGCCCCTTTGGTCCAGGAGGTCTTTTCTTTGGGTCAGCCTTCATGCTCAGATATCCTTTTCTATCAAGGGAATTGCCGTATTATAGAAAGCTCGCCAATTGAAAGTCGACCCCCTAGGCCAGCGCCCTGCATCATGTAAGGAAATGAAAAAGAATTAGGGATTTTATCCTTGCTCTCCGAAAGTGAGCCCTTATCATTTTTATAAACATCATTGCACATTCTTAATTGATTCAGCAAAAGCGCGGGAGAATTTATGAGAACCAATCTTATTCGTATCGGTTTAATCACTTTAATAGCTCTTCTTTTTTCAGGTTGCGATCTGTTTAAAAAAGAAAAGGCTTCGATGACGGTCAGTCACTCAGAAAAAAGAACGACGGCCAATAACCGAGTGCCCTCTCCCGATGAACTTAGAAATCAAGCCGGCTTTGCTACTTTTAGAGACCAGTTCACAGCTATAAGTGAGGTAGATCAACTCGATAGTTTCCTAGGCTCTCTTCAAACCAAAGAATATGATCGATCTATGCTGGATCAAGAATCATTAACTCTTATTCTTGCTCGTGAAACCATAAGACTATCGCGCGTAACCAAAGGTCTTTTTTATCGAATGAGAAATGTGGTGGCTGAGCACAATATATCACGGGCGGCCGTAGTTTCTACCCTGAGAATGTCAGTGGCTGGCATTGATACCTTTCTCCCCAACAGTCAGTGGCAGGCGGGCTTTGATTATGTCACTCAACCTTTTTATAAAAGGGCCCAAAATGAAGAGTTTGATATTGATAATGATGAGGAGTTTAAAACTTATCTTGTTAATGAGGTGGCTCCAATGCTTGAAAACTACCTCAATGTTCTCAATTTTCTGCTAGAAAATGTGGAGACCAATAAACTCTACTGGGATAATATTTTCCTCAATCGTAATTTTACCAATGTGAATCCTGATCGCTACACAGAACTGGGCCGAGTAGAATTGAAATTGATGAAGGCCTCTACCCTTTTAGGTCTTGCTTCGATTCAATCCACAAAAGCTTACAGTCTTAATGGTCTCTTTGAAATGGTCGATGATGTTTCAAAAAAGTTTGGAATCGGAGTGGTATTTCGTCCTGCCGACGCGATTGCTGAAAAAAGAAATCGAATCATAAAAAATGCTATCGATAACGGATTTCTCGCGAAAGCTCCTAACCTTTCCGATGCAGAATTTCGCCAAACTCTTGAGACGGCCTATAACTTAACTGTGAATGGTGTCAAAGAGGCCGAAGAGGCCTGGGAGATCTTTAGAGATGAAGAGCGTGACTACGATAAATTTTTAAAAGCGCAAGCCGCCATTCCTTTCACCCGGATCATCAACGCTTCTTTACAAAATATCAAAATTGTCACAGGAAAAGCCGACACTGATACTATCGTGAGTGTGGTGTCTCAAGGCGAGCAAATCTCATTTAATATAAAGAAATTTTTTATCGATGAACCCATCACCGGTGAAGCAGGCAATAGTTTCAAAGACTTTATGCCCACTGGCTACAATAATGAGAGTGAATTTCTCACAGTGAATGTGGATGGACAAACTGTGCGCTATCGCAATTTTCGCCAGGGTAATCCCAATCAGTGGAACCAAGATATCTATCAAAAATACTTTGGTACTGGCGACACTCGCCTTGTTAGCCGCGTTCTCGCCCAATCTTGGGGAACAGGTGGTCTTGCTCTGCTATTTCTACCTGTAATTATGTGATTGTTCGAAAAGCCAGCTTGTGTTTCAAGCTGGCATCCCTTAAAGGAGTACCATGACTCGGTTCAAAGATGTTTATATTTGCGGCACAGGAAGTTTTTTACCCAATAAGCCTGTTAGTAACGACGAGATTGCCGACTACATCCAACCCATTAATAAAATTTCCTCACGCATTCAAAAAAGAATTCTCAAAGAAAATGGTATTACGACTCGTTATTACGGTATCGACAAAGACGGCCAAACCACTCACTCTCTTCAGGAGATGTGCGCTCAGGCCGCCAGGAAGGCACTTGATAACTCGAAAATGGGTCTTAACGATATTGAACTGCTTTGTACCGGCACCGTGGGTGGCGACAATGCCATCCCAGGTTTTGCAAATATGCTTCAGGGCTATATGAAGGCTCCTCCGATGGAAACGAGCACTCACACAGGCATTTGTATGTCGGGTGTGGTCGCCCTTAAACATGCTGCCTACGCCATAGAAACAGGAGATGTAGCAAAGTCTCTTGTGGTCGCAGGTGAATTCCCCTCTCGAATGTTTAAAAAGTCGCGATTTCAAAATCTTGATTACAACGTGGATTTTGACGCTCACTTTTTACGGTGGATGCTCTCTGATGGTGCGGGGAGTTGGGCATTGAGCAACAAACCAAGGCCTCATGGCTATTCTTTGAAGGTGAACTTTATACACACACAGTCTTTTAGTGGTGATTACCCCGTCTGTATGTACATCGGCTCTCCCAAAGGAAAAGAAGACACCTCCTACTTAGATTACCCTTCTTTAGCCGACGCGGAAAAAGAGGGAGCCTTTTATTTAAGGCAGGATATTAAACTTCTTCCTAATGTTTTTGAGGTGGGACTCACCGAATACATCAAATTGGTTAATAAAGGTGCTTTTAACTCCGATGAAATAGACCACTTCCTTTGTCATTACTCCTCTGAAAAATTTCGCTCAGTGGTGGGAGATCTTCTGGAAAAATCAGAATCGACCATTGATGAGAGCAAATGGTTCAGTAATCTCACTTATCAAGGTAATATGGGGTCAGCCTCCATTTTTGTTATGCTCGATGATTTTCTTGAGAAAAAATCAGACGAGCTAAAACCGGGACAAAAAGTTTTCTGCTTTGTTCCTGAATCGGGCAGGTTCAGTGTTTCCTTTATGATGCTCGAAGTGGTCGAGTGTCAGGAAACTCCTAAAAGCCTTTCCCCTTCAGAAAGCTTTGCATTGCCTGAGTCCCCTTCAAAGGATCTTACAGCAAAAAATGAAAGGGCCGCCAAAGTCCTTCGCGATCTAAACGAAGTTTGGCACAACTACCGCTCCCAAGCTTGGCGCTCCGATTTTGTTTCTAAAATCAGGGATGGGCTTTTCACTCAAGAGGACTATACCAATTGGATGGAGAATTGGATCCCACAAGTGCGCGAGGGCTCTAAGTGGATGCGAGAAGCTGTCGCCAATGTGGAGGCCCCATTCCTAGAACTTAAAGAAATCATCGAAGAGCATGCTTCCGAAGAGCAAAACGACTGGAAGCTTCTTCACAAAGACTATCTCAATGCGGGTGGAGAAAAGAAAGACCCCGACCTTCTAAAAAGAAATGTGGGAGGCGAGGCGCTCAACTCTTTTATGCATCACCGAGCCACTTTCACTAACGCCATTGACCTGCTCGGTGGAATTTTTATTATCGAAGGAACAGGGCAAAAGATTATCCCTATGCTTTTGCCTTTGATGCGAAAAAGCACAGATCTTCCACCCGAGTGCTTTAAGTTTTTACATTACCATGGTCTCAATGATGAAGACCATCTCCTACGTTGGCTTTCAGCGATTGAGTACGTTTGTGAAAACGCCACGGACGAGCAACTTGAAAAAATTGTAGAGACGGCTCAAATTACTTCCGAACTTTACTTAATGCAACTGAATAGAATTTGATTGGGGACTATGAAAAGAAGTACTGAGCCTGACTTTTTGGATTTCAAAAACTACAACCCAAAAGACCCTTCAGCCTGGGCCACTTTATGGCTTGAGAAGTCCATTCCTATGGCCGATGAAGCCAAAAAAGCTCAGTTGATCAATCTAAATTCCTTCTCAAGGCGTTATCTTTTCCCTTTTGTTAAATGCTACGCCTTTGTTTTAAAGGTCCTAGTTTACTTGATTAAGTTTATTGTTCCTTTTCAATTTCGAGCTCCTAGACTATTGCACGCATTAATAAGCTATGGCCTATACTGGTTTGTAAGTCCGCAGGCCAACTTGTTAATCCTGAGGCATTTTCACTTGGGAAGCCATATCCTCAAGTTTTTGTCTCAAAACTTAGATTGTGAAGACTATCCGAGTGAACCCCTTTATCCGAAATCAGTGTGGGATATTCGCCCCAACATGATTCTTCAGCATGATATAAACCTCTTTAACTTTGTCACCTATTGCAACCAAGAAGGAAGCTATCCTCAAAAAGGCACTCCTCTTGATTTCTCAGCGATTAAGCCTGCAGAGTTAACAATAAGTGATATGCCCCAACATTGGACCAATATTCTCGATGTGGAATCAGCCATTGAACTTGTCACACCCCTCTTTCAACTTCTTATAACAGAGGACGAATTTTGGCGGGCTTCGATCTCCCTGCAGCTTGACGAAACCATTGCCACCTACTTTTGTGAATTGGTGGATAATTTTGATCGCCTGGCATTTGTCATCAATAAACATCCCCTCTTTCCAAACAGTACCCTTGAAGCCTCCACTCGTCTGGCTATACATGGTCTTTCCACAGAGATCCTTCACGAGACACTTATAAAAATGAAAGCGGCAAGCACGGACATCTCCATTGAAGCAAAAACAACACCCGATCGACTCAATCAGTGATTGGCTCCTTAAACACAAAATAAAAATTTTCTATGGCTACCTTGCAATTGTCATTGCTCTACTCGGTTTTACCGCCAAGGTGCATTTTGTCGTTGAGATCGAAGAGATTATTGACTCAAATTTTAAATCTTACAATGAAGAGATTAAACTCTTTTCTGCAGAGAAAAATGTTTATTTGCTCTTATCAAATACCAAAGATCATTTTACCAACAAAGAGGTCTGCCAGATCAATGACTGGTGGGTGAAGCAGTTAAAGAAAAACAATGAGCTAGAATCCACTTTCGCTTCCTTTGAGGCGAGTAAATTTGGCTTAAGTAAAAATAATATCTCCATTAAAGAATACGTTAAATACAATTGTGATGAATCAAAGTCCAATCAACCCGTCGATTTCAGTCAGATCGATACCTCTCCCTGGAGAGGCATTCTTCTGCCGGAAAACTCTAATAACGAAATTTTTATAAGTTTTTCGTTTTTTCGCTTAGAGAGTCGTGGCCTTTTTGGCTTCTTTAATTGGGAAGCTGTGGGAGAGCTTTACGACTCTTTTGAAAAGTCTCCCATTGCTAAAAACGCTGAGGTAACCGCCACCTGGGGTGGACTTGGCGTTTATTTTTTCTATTTGGTCAAAGGCTATTTCTATTCCATGCTTCTCAACACTCTGACGGTTCTTTTGGTTTGTGTGCTTTTAGCCTTTTGGTTTCGTTCGGCCCTTACGGGCGTTTTATTTTATATTCTATACCAATTGGTTCTTTTCCCTGTGCTCAGTATCATGGGAGCTTTTGGCTTTGATATGGACACGCTCTCAAACACTTTGCCCATAATGCTACTTTTAGCCTGTCTGCAAGATTTTATATTTATCTCATACTTTTACAAAAAGGACCTCAGCGCCTTTAAAAAGCTTATGATCCCAGGCTTTTTTACCTCTCTCACAACGGCCGTTGGCTTTGGCTCTTTGATCGCTGCGGACTTAACCATAATTCGTCGCTTTGGACTCATCACGGGAATAGCTTCTCTGCTCGAATTCTTTGTTATGTTTTTTGTGTTCCCCGGCCTTCTGCAAATAAAACTTTTCAAAAAATGGAATCCAATAGCTCTGGTAAGCTCACTCAAACCAAGAGCGCTCCTAGTCCCTAAACCTCTAGCCTATTTGCTCCTAGCACTTCCTCTGTTAGCGCTTACACAAATTGATAAACTCAATTTGGAAGACTACCCAGAGAACCTTTTCCCCAAAACACATCCCATTCAACAGGGTTCCCAGGTTTTTTTAAAGAAGTTTGGATGGATCTCCATTACCAATCTTCTTTATAAAGAAAAGTCTGCTGATTTTGTAAATCAAAAAGTACTGCCAAAGATTCTCGATAACCCTATTGTATCTCGAGCGGAAAATTTTGATTCTATCGTCTCTGAGTTTTCTGATCCATCTGAACCAATGAATAAGGAGATCATGGCTTCTCTTTTTGAAGACACAGGCTACGCACGCAAACTCTTTCACCAATCTACGGATTGGAAGAGAAGTATTCTTTATTTAAATTCCTCAGTAAATAGTGATGTTACAAAACTTTGGAGGCAGGTTAAAGACTTATGCAAAAACAAGTGTCAATTGGTGGGTGACCTGGTCAGTTACACTGAGTTTTCAAACAGAGTTATCACAGGCTTTCATAAAAGCATTTTAACAAGCTTAGCCCTTATTTGTTTGATTATCTTCTCGCTTTGTCTTTATCGTAGAGAACCCCGGACAGTGAGCCTTCTTTTTTGCAGTCTCTGGGGGCCTCTAATGCTTTTAAGTCTTTTTGTCGTCCTACAAATCCCCGTTTTTTTTGTAACAAGTATTGTGGTTTCCATCGTTGCAGGACTCACAGGCGACAACGCCCTTTTCTTTCTTCTTTCCGATTCCAAAAAAGAAGCCAGCGAACAGGCTAAACGAATCTCAACGATCTCAACGACCGTCGTTGTTTTTTACCTCATCACCCTTTCCACTCTTTTATTCTCCTATTTCGGTGCACTTAGAACCCTCAGTGCCCTTTTACTTGCCGGCCTGATCTTCTCCCTATTTGGGGACATCAGCCTCTTTCTCTCCCTCAAACACCAAAAGGTACCTGCTTCCCAAAGGTAGCGATAGCGCGTCACCCAGTGGTACCTGCGTTCCGATGGTAGCAATAGTGCGTAAACAAGAAGTGGAATTGGCGATTTCCATGAAAACCTGTAAACTACAGGATAGCCACCAACCACCAATCGGTGACGCGCTATCGCTACCTTTGGGAAGCAGGTACCTTAGGGTGACGCGGGGTTTAGCGGGAGAAAAGGGATTGGGTGGATTGTTTTAAGGAGCGACTAATTGCTAGGCCCGTTACAATCTTGGTAATAAAGAGAGCTCCAAGAATAGAAGCCAGCGGAATCTTCCAAGCAAATATCCATAAACTCTCGAAAAGGTAGCTTGAAAAAATCCAACTCATGATGAGACTCAAGATAGCACCTAACATCATCGCGAAAAAACAGATCAGTAAAAATTGATACATAAACTGATAACGGATCACTTGAAAGTCTGCTCCCACGGCTTTTAAAAGCCCTATTTCCCAAATCCTAGCTCGGGCCTGGTGGTTGGCCATAGAGTAAATGACGACGAATCCTGATATCAAAGAAAGAAGAGTCATAAAGCCAAGGGCCCAAGACATTTGCAAAATCACCTCGTTGATCCTTTCTACTATCCTTGAGACATCAACCATTGAGACATTGGGAAGTTGTTCGACCAATTCATCTTGGAGCTTATGTTTTCTCTCAAGTTTTAAGCTTGGAATGGTTGCAATAAATGTTTTAGGAGCCATCTCCAAAACCCCTGGTTGGAAAATAACGAAGAAATTCGGTTGAAAGGAGGTCCACTCTACTTTGCGCAGGTTTACAATTTTTCCCTTAACCGGCACTCCCTCGATTTCAAAAGTTAGCTTGTCTCCTAGCTTAAAATTCAAACGATCAGCAAAACGAGTCTCCATGGAGATTTGAGCGATTTTATCACGCTCTTCCTTAAAGGGACCGGGAAACTTCGTTCCTTCTAGTAAACGTTCGGCCTTAGAGAAGTCTTTTCTATAGGAAAGGTTAAAACCTCGATTTCTAAAGCGCATTTCACGCTCTTCTTCCCTGGTTAAGCTTTTTCCAACACCTTTACCTTTATCAAAGCCTTCACCGTTCACCTCTACAAGTCTTGCTCTTACTGTGGGAGAAATTTGATCAAGATCCACATCTTGCTTTTTTAGAATAGCTTTCAAAGGCTCCACTTGTTCTTCCTGAATATCAAAAAGAAAAAGACTAGGGAGCTTGGATTCGTCGGGACGATCAAGCTCGGTTGCCAAGGTTTTTTGAATTTGGGGAATCAGGTTTAAAAGAAGAGAACAGAGTCCAATTGTCACAAAGGTTACCATTGTTGTGGTCTTAAGACGGGAGAGATCTCGAATGGCCCACTTGAGAGAGAGATTTTTAGAAAAACTCAATTTCTCTAAAAAGAAGAATATGACAATGGAGAGCCCAGCAAGAATGAGACAAGAAAGGAAGAAGAGACCTGTGAAAAGACTCCCCACTTGTAAGGATTGCGACAGCCAAAGAGCCATACCAAAGAAAAAACCTAATGCAGGTAGGAAGGAGAGTAAAAATAGCGGATCTCTTTTTTTGGTCTTAGCTCTTTCATCGCGAACGAGCATCGAAATTTTAATTGAGCGAAGCCCGACTAGAAGAGGCAGAACAATCAGTAAGCTTCCCACCACGGCAACAGCCACTGCGATAAGAATGGTTTTGATTGTGATGGCATACTGAATGTCGAAAGGGAACAAATCTTTCGTTAGATTTCCAAGACCGGGCACAATTATGAAAGATAACACAATAGCTAAAAGACTACTGAGAAAACCTAACACGACCACTTGCAAGAGGTAAAAAATAAAGGTCTGATACCTCTGTGCGCCCAGGCTCATTAGTATCGCAATGGAAGTCCTATTTTTCTGCAGATAAGATCGGAAAAGAAATGTGGCTCCCACTGAAGCTAGAAATAAGGCCACTAGTGATGCTAATCCTAAAAAATCATTGAGGCGTGACAGGAGTCCTGACATCTGTCGGCTGGCATTTTTATGAGTGAAAACTCGTACCTCGGCCTCCTCCACGGCCTCAAAAACCTGATCTTTTATGTCATCAAGATCCTGCTCTTCCACACCAGGAGTTTTAAAAACAACAGAATGCCAGGCTATGGAGCCTTCCCTAAGCAGGTTTGTCTTTTTAAGAAAACGATGGTGAAGATAAATCCTTGGCGCCATATTTGTTGAGATACCGGCCGCAGCGTCCTCTTTGATGACTCCTGCAATCTCAAAGTCCATCTCACCAATTTTTAAGCGGTCCCCGGTCTTAACATCAAGCTGCCGAATTAACTCTGGGTAAATCCATATTTTAGGATCTTGTTTTTCAAGTTCAATATTTAGCTGGGTGCCATCTTCTAAAAGAATTTCTCCGTAGAAAGGATAACCTTTTTGAATAGCCTTGAGTTGAACAAGTCTAGAAGATTTTTCTTTATTAGCCACCATGGAGACCATTTCGACCATGGTGGTTTGTTTGAAGTCATCCCCCAACATTTCTTGAGCGGTGGCGATCTCCTCATCTTTAATGGGTCTGCGGGCTGACATTCCAAAATCGGCCCCAAGGACGGCTTTTGAGCGCTTGTTGATAGTTTCTCGAATCGACTCTTTAAAGCCATCAAGAGCGACAAAGCCCGCCAGTCCCAACCCTAGATTCAAAATAAAGAGAAGACAAAAAGCCTTGTTGTTAAAAAGTTCCCGTAGACTGAGGCGATAAAGTTTCATTGTTTCTTGCCACCGACGAGGTGAATTTGAGACTCACAACGGGCCGCTAACTTTGAATCGTGAGTAATGAGTAATAACGTCATTTCATTTTTTTTCACCAATTCAAAGAGAAGATCCATGACTTTTTTACCGGTGTCAGTATCAAGATTTCCGCTGGGCTCATCGGCGAAAATAAAAGGAGGATTCACACTCAAGGCTCTCGCGATCGCCACTCTTTGACACTCTCCTCCACTCAATTGACTGGGCTTATGCTCCATACGGTCACCGAGTCCAACCTGCTCTAAAACTTCGGTCGCTCTTTGAGTGGCATTGGAATGGTTTTGAAGTTCTAAAGGAAGGCTCACGTTTTCCAAGGCCGTAAGATGAGGCATTAAATAAAAACTTTGAAAAACAATTCCAATGTTCTTACCACGAAATTCTGTCCACTGTTTCTCCGATAAATCTTGAACGGCTTGATCTTTAAAGAGAATCTGACCTTGATCCGCTTGATCGAGGCCTGCGAGCAGAGTCAATAGAGTTGTTTTTCCGCTCCCTGACGGGCCAACCACAGATAGACTGCCCCCTGTTTTTAACTCGAAACTGAGTTCATCAAGAGCCTTAATGGGAGTTTTCCCTTGCTGATAGGTTTTGGAGAGATTCTTCACAACTAAACTCATAAATCGCCCTTCAATGCATTAAAAACAGTTTGGGCCACAATTTTATGCCCTTTTTCATTTGGATGAATGCCATCGGCGAGATTAAGCTCAGGCCGCCCTCCCACACCTTTGAGTAGAAAAGGAATAAATTTAACCCCTTTTTCTTTAGCCAAATCTTTAAACAAAGACTTGAACTCGGTTCGATATTTTTTTCCATAATTGGTGGGCAGAAGCATTCCCGCTAAATAGACCTTGATGCCTTTTTCTTTGGCTAAATCTATAGCTTCACTGAGATTTTTCTTAGTGGACTCCAGCTTCACTCCTCTTAAACCATCGTTCGCACCTAGAGCTAGAACAAGATGAGTGGGTTTTGCTTTTAAATGCCATTTCAATCGAGAGATGGCACTTGCAGAGGTGGATCCACTACTACCAGCTCCTATAACCTTAACCTCGGGGTGATCCTTTTCTAAAAGTTTTTGCAACTGCGAGGGATAGGCCGCCTCTTTTGAAACTCCGTAACCGGCTGTGAGCGAGTCTCCAACAATTAAAATCTTTTTTTCTTTCTCCTGGCTCCACAGACTCGTGGTGAAAACCAAGCAAAGGCTGACTATATTAATTAACATAACCCCTATCATAAAGCCTCCACCCTTGAGGGTCCACCTCGAAAGAAGAACTTCTCTTCCGAGTGGAGAATGTCGCTACTTGAAATGACAGGTCGAACACTTCAAGCTAGCCTCTTAGTGTTTTAGAAAAGGAGGCTCTATGTCACGCAATGTGCAATTTTCCATCAAAGGACCTGAAAAAAGCTTGGGGGATCACTTCATTGTCCGACGCTCGCTCCCCTCGAAGAGCCAAAGACTGGTTGGGCCTTTCATTTTTTGGGATCATATGGGGCCTGTCACTCTTGATAAAGAAAAACCTCTAGTGGTTAGAGCCCACCCTCACATCGGACTTTCAACCATTACCTATCTCTTTAAGGGTGAAATCACTCATCGTGATTCCTTAGGCAATGAAATTGTTATTAAACCGGGTGAGGTCAACTGGATGACTGCTGGCCGCGGGATCACTCACAGTGAAAGGTCCCACCCGGAAAATCCAACGGAGTTAGAGGGAATCCAGCTTTGGGTAGCTTTACCGAAGGAATTTGAAGAGGTGGAAGAGAGTTTCACTCATTATCAAGAAGCTCAACTTCCGAAAATAAAACACGAAAACTTTGAACTAACACTGATTGCTGGTGGAGCTTTTGGTCAAAAGTCTCCCCTGCCTGTCTATTCAAAACTCTTTTATCTCAACGGCACAGGTTCAGGGGGAGGGCATTTAAATTTCCCAGTGGAAGAGCAGCAGCAAGGAGCGGTCTATGTCATTGATGGCGAGATCAGCGTTGAGGGTGCAACATACGACAAGTTTTCAATGGTTGTTTTTAATAAGGGACAGGATATTCAGTTTGAAACTTTGGAGGACTGCCACTTTATGCTTCTCGGAGGAGACACTTTTGAAAAAGACCCCCACATATGGTGGAACTTTGTGAGTCATGACAAAGACAAAATCGAAAAAGCGAAGAAAAGGTGGACTTCAGGTGATTTCCCTAAAGTCCACAATGAATCGGAATCGACACCTCTACCCGATTAAACTTTCACTTTTCGATAGCGAGCTTCAATTCCGCTATAGACTCCAAAAAGAAAAAGTCCCATGGCTAGCAGTGTGACAGCCACTGTACTATAGCCTGTCTGACCGGCTTTATTCCAAACCTCTGAGAAACTCAGCATTTCTGAGGCATCCACCTGTAACCCAGCATAGACGGCGGAAACTCCAATTACCATAAAGATGACAGCTCGGGCAGTGAGGCCAGCTTTTGAGACTCCATCCAAAATCTTGTGATCTCCGGGAAAATCGATATGTTTTTTATAGGTCTCTTTGTAAGCCTTAACCAATTGACTGATTCCAAAACCGACAACAACAGCTCCAATGGCTACCGCAATCCATTGACCATAAGGAAGATTCATCAGAGAGCCTAAGGTTTCTTTTTTGCCTCCCGCCCCAGAGGATGAACCACTGCTAGTCACGACTCCCACAATTTTAAAGCAATAAACAGCGAGGGCTCCATGGGTAAGGGCACTTATAAAGAGTCCTGTGCGGATCGCCATACCCTTAACCTCGCTTCCATGTTGGTCCACATCAAGAAGAGACTGGGATATTCTCCACACCGAATAGCAGACAAGGCCCAGTCCAAGAATTAAAACCAGATAGAGGCCAAAAGGGGAATCACTTAAGAAGCTAATCGCCCCTTTGGAGTCTGTCGTTTTACCATTACTCCCACCCCAAACCGAGAGCAGAGCGAGTCCACCGATACAAAGATAAATCACTGCGCGTGAAGAATAGCCGATGCGAGCTGCATATTCGAGCCATGCTTTTTTTGTTGAAGAGTTTGTCATAGTAGATTGCACAAAACCGCCTTTGTAAATAATTATAAAGAGTTGAACCAACAACTTCTCTGATAATGGTATAAAAACAACTCGATTTTACGTAAATTGAACGCGGCTGTGGTTTCATTTGGGTGGACAAATTGTATTGTTTTTTACACAAATTGCGCTTGATAGGTCTTTACTGGGAAGTGGGAGCCTCTTCTTGGGGCGACTCGTCTTGCTCTCGGCACTGACCGTTTTCAATACTATTTAAAAATTGAGGGATCAGGGCAGCAACCATGGTTTCCTCATAGACAATGCGCATGGGAATAATGCGCTCTGAATCCACTTGAGGAGTTTGGACTTCGTCCACGGGCATAGGAGTTGTTCTCACTCCGGTTCTACGATTCTCGATTTGCATGGGCTCATTGGCTGTGAAATGGAAAGTTCTATCCATATTTTCATGACGATAAAAAGAGTTATTTTCCCCAATAATATAATTGTGACCATTCCTTGTTGTGATAGTGCGGCCTTGACATTGAAAGGACTGATACTCTGCAACTCTTCCCCTCCACTGATTCATCTGTGTTTCAATGGCGTAACAGGCAAGCCTTCCACTCAATCCGTTACTGGCTTGATCAATCTCGCGCAAAAACTGCTCAGGGTTAACAATGGCCTGCTCGATATCTTTTTTAAAAACATTGAGAAGTGAATTCCCCGATCGCCCCACACAGTCTTCAATACTCCGTCCTTGGCTTTGATTAAGAGCTTCACTTCCACATTGATCGTCATACATGACAGCAAGAATTATAGGTTTTGTGGTAGCAGATAAAGCATGGACAAGCCCGAACAAAGACCAAAATCTTAATCCGACTCGTGCAGCAAGGGCCCCAATTTCTGCTTGTTTAAATAACATCAAGTTAACGCCTACGTTGGAAACCACAGAGTCAATAACCATAGGCGTTCCAATACGTGCCACAGGATCAGTGACACTGAGTCCTCGATTAAAAGTGCCCACAAAACTGTAACGTGGTGTGGAGGCTCTGATGTTACCTAGATCTTCTACAACATTGGCACAGTTATTTTGATCAAAGCATCGGGTGATTCGATTGAGAAGCCGCAAATCATGGCGACACTTGCTGACTTCTAAATCAGTCAGAGGTGTTCGAAGCTGCTCTCTTAGACTAGGGTGATTGGCACACTCTCGCACATTTTCTGCTAAGTTCTCTGAGCCAAAACTCGACATCACTTCTAAAGCTCTAGCCAGTGGTGTGGAAATGGGCTGTAAAATCTCGCGACGGGGGGATTGATTGCTACGAATAGAAGGCTCGCCAAAATCGTTATTCACAATTAACTGACGATGTCCCTGTGAGTTCTCTAAAAAATACTGCCCCGTCTGAGAATTAAAGATCAACTGCTGATCGGGACGATGGGAATACCGAAAAATACGAGATTGATTGGAAACTGTGAATCGGAATTCTTGAGAATCACTTATCAGCTTAATACTTCTAGCGCTTTCACATTCAAGGGAAACATCCGCCAAAACAGGTTGGATATAAAGGAAGAACAAGATTGAAATCATTTAATTTACTTAACCGAATCGATAGTAGCCTTTTTTAGGCACTGTTATTGTTAAAATTCCATCTTCGTAGGTTTTTACAACGGCCTCATGTTCGGCGGGTTTTTCAAGTTTAAAATCTTGGCGAATCGTCTGGGCGATATTCGTACCCACCTTTTCATTGCCATTATTGTACTCTTGTTCGTGCTCTCTAGCAGCGTGTAAAGAAATTTTATCAGGCTGTACATGCACTCGGACATTTTTCATCTCATGCTCAGGAACCGTCGCCTTGACCTCGTAAAAAGCCTCGCCTTCTGTCATTTCAGCTCCCAAATCGACAAGTTGATAAAAGGGATCATTTTGTCGTTCTTCGTAGAACTCAGCATTGGCGATAAAGTTTTTACGTACTTTAAAAAGCTCCTCTTCGTATCGATTTTTCTGATTCGATAAGGAGCCCTTATTCATTCTTTCGTTTTCCTGATATTTTTTCGTATATTCTTTTCTTTGCTCTTTAATCTCACCTTGAAAGTACTCTTCATCTTTATCGAGTTTATTGTGGTAGTAGTTATGCTGATTCTTTTTCACCGCTTGAAAATTTTCTCTATTATGCTCAAGCTCATCGCGATGAGCTTTTCGTTGCGCAGCCTCAGTCTGCTTATATTTATCACGGCGCTCTTTTATATTCTCCTGCCCATGCTGTTCAATGCGCTGTACTTCAGAGTTGTAGGATTTTTGGAGCGAATGAAGTCTTTCCTGGTTCTGTGATTGTTTTTTACGAGCTAAAAAACGCCCTTCTTTGTCAATATGCTCAAGCTGCTGTTCACGGTGAGCTTTGGCTTCCATGGTTTTTTTGCGGTATTGATCTCTGGTGTCTATATAGTGATCTTTTTCTGATTGGGATTGTAATTTTAATTTGATATTTTCTTGTTTTCTCTTGTGAGCCGCTTCCTGGTAATCTCTTTGAGCTTGGAGGTTTTGCTTCTGAATTCGAGCTTGGTGGGTAAGCTTCTCATTTTTTACAAACCGATCATTTTGTAACTTCATTCTTTCGAGTTGATGGTGCTGCTCATTTTGAAGCTGCTTTTTTTCTAGAGCATGCCTTGCTCTGAGCTCTTCCATGGTTTCACGGTGCTCATTTTTGTTGCGATTGACTTGTCGCTGATGAGATTGATCCAATCGTTGCATTTGCTCGCGATGATTGGCTTTTTTTACCGAATACTCCGAAGCCACGGACTTCCCTTTCCTTCCTGGATTAAGATTGATTCGTTCCTGAATCAAAAGACAATAAAGTAATTTGTCTTAGGCTTAGAATATCATGTTATCGGGGCTTTTAGCCTTCTGGGCCTAAATTTTCCGACTTTAGTGTGTCGGCTGTGACTGGTCTTTTGCAGAGGGGCTTGAACATACCGTAAGATCTCTTCCAACACATCCAGTGATCAACGAGCTCAACTCTCTCATCACGACTAAGGTGATGATACTCTGGATACTGAATCCAATCCAAGGTGGAATAAACCTTACGACTCTTACCTGTCTTTTCGTTGACGATATTAAGCTCGTAAACCCGATACTCCGCCTGGACAAAGGTTAAATTGAATAAAAGCAAAAGAAACCATTTCATGGCTTCTTTATCGGTACTTAAGTTCCAACTCTAAAGGGCTAAATTCGAAGAGGAATAGTGGAGAAGATGACTCGAAAGATACTCAATCGCTGTTTTCAAGCTCTGATCCCTTTGAACATAATTATCATTTTGATAGAAAAGGTCTTCGAGGCGATTTAAGGTCTCAGATTCATCTAAACCCAATTCTTCAGAAAGGTAGTTAAAGGGGTAGGTTGTCACATAATTATCAATATGGCTTGGAGCCACATCACCAGAAGCTTCCTTCTGAAAAATATTGTGGTGAATCAGAGCCATAATAACTCCATGATGATCCGATAAAAAACGCTCATCAATTTGCAACGACTCAAGCTGAGGTGCTGCCGCCACTTCCAAACTCTCCACATACTGATTGATCCAAGGGTCATACTCATCTCCGTTACCAAGGGAGTGACCTAAAAGATTTTGCAATCGATTCTGGCGATTAATAAAAACCAATCGTCTCATAGCCGAATGAAAGCCCTCATGAGCAACAATCAAATTATCATCAAAATTAGAAGGACGATAAACTTCATACACAACTCCCACATCAGCCATAATACTCGAAAGCGCCGAATTCTTAGGAGAAGCTTTCACATCCACCATTTTATCGGAAATAAAAGCAGGCACATTCTCACTCCCATACTGCGATAATAGCGCTCCTTGAAATAAAAGTGTGGAAGCGTCCTCATGAAGCGCAATCTGCACCTCCCGCCGAGCCACCCGGTTCATTTCAATTCTCAAAGAAGGTCTCACCCCGCTTTCAAAAAAATAATCAAAAAGCTCATCTTCCAATTTCGCAAGCGTAAACAAAACACTATCTTTCTGATTAAACTGTGTCGACTCCCCACGATCCCAAAGACTTTCCCGTAAAATGAAACCCTGAATATCTTCTTCACTAAAAGAAGGGTAACTATGATTCTCCAAATAATAGCGAAGCTCCAAAAACGCCTCTTCATTAAAACGAGAAAGCACAGAACTCTCTGGAACCGAAAGTCCAGAAGCCGGAAAAGCAAAAAAAATGTGAATTAAAATGATCCCAACAAATCGCACTAAATACCCCCGATTCAGTGGGTACCACCCTAAAATGAACCATGGAGCATAAACAGAACAAACCCAAAGTTTGAACATTTTACAGCGACAAGATAGCAAAAAAAAGGCCACGGCCGTTCTATGCATTCCTGAAATTCGAAATTATGAAAGCTTTTGGGGAAGGCTCAAGCGGCGAGCGCTGCGTATCTCGTGAAGCAGCACGCAGTGATGCATCACGGGAGACGAAGTGCACCCGTCCGCGTGCCTGCCCCAAAAGCTTTCATAATTTCGAATTTCAGGAATGCATAGAACGGCCATGGCCGCCCCAATCTTCAATGACGAATCTTATCCTTAGTGATCATCGAATTCTCAACGATCTTAAAGTAAGCTCGGATCAAAAGCGACTGCTCATCTTCCCCAAGAGTTTTCAGAAAGTCCCTCTTCTCAGAATACTTTTTAAGACTGATAAATTTATAAAGAACCTCTTGGATCTTTTTAAGTTTATCGATGTCTTTTTCATCCTGGTGCCTTTTGGCATCATTGAGCGCCAAGATGATTTCGTTTTTCTCAAATAAAAGGTGCATGCCCTTTGACGATTGCAAGATGAGATTGTCCATCTGCTCTAAACACTCGTAGGTCAAATCTTCCACCTTCGCCTCCTTGCGATGGGTTCGTCCATGAACATGAAAATAATCAGTCTGTACTATTATTTTGAAATGAAACGCACGAGCCTTGCAAGTCCATTTATTGAGACAGAGGGAAGGCCTCGCTAAAATAGGGCATTTCATTATGACACGTTTAATCATGGGCGTAGCTTTCAAGGCGGAAAACCGGGTATCATTAGGGAGTGAGTCGAAAAAAAGAGAATGCGATGCCCGAAGAAGAGACGATAATTATCGACAAGGAAAACGACCTGATCTTTCATAGTGAAGAAGAGGTCCTAAAACACTTTGCTGAGCCAATTCAGCAACTTGAGAAAGAATTTCTCAACCTGAGGACCAAAGAAGACTTCAGCGATGAAGAGGCTGGGGGGAAAGAGGCCGAACTTGAGGACCTCCTGCACTCCCCTGACGAAGTGTGGGAAGACTCCGAAAGTGTCGAGGGCACGGTAATATACAATTTTATCAAATGTTTTGAAGACGAAGAAAACGAAGATATTTATTTCTACGTAGCCTTGGCTTATTTAGCTGATGATATACCCACTTTTGTGTTTCTCCACTTCCCTACCCGCTACGATGCTCTGTGCGAGCATTACCGTCGGGGTGATCTGGTTTATGACAAAACCCAAGAGGACATCGGTTATGGCGGCATTGATGGTGATGCCTTGACGGAAGGTGACGAGCTCGCCTCCGGGCTCTATAAAGCTATGCTGATCGTAAGAAACCCCAACGATATTGATGAGGAGCTCTTTAAAAACTACTCAGAACTTCGTGAAGAAACCATTGAGGAAGCCGATGAAATTTGGCGCAATACCACAATGGGGGGATACACATTGGTGACATTTATTAAAGACTTTTCACGCGCCGAAGAAGGGGCGGAAACCCTTTATTACCTGGCTGTAACATTAGAAGATGAAGGCTCAAACTCTCACGCCCTTATGTTCTCTTTTCCCACCAATGATGAAAATTTGGTGGACCGCTACCGCCACGGTGAAAATCTGCAGGCTGAAGAAGTGGTTCAGGAAAGCAGCCACTAGGTTCATTTGAAATTTAAGATAGTGAAATTGTTGTTTGACACTGGGGCCTAAGGATTAAGCCCGAAGGTTAAAATCGGGAGGGATTAGGTGCGCTTCTTTGAACCAAGAATTTGCTCTAGTTCAGAGTTCATAAACCCTAAACGCTGCTGTAGGTCATCGAGCATAAGGATATTGGATTTAAGCCGCTCGATGGCATCAAGCTCGATCTCCCCATCTTGATAATGCTTCGGAGCCTGATAAGAATGGCTCCCATGTTGGGGTAGAGCTGTTTCAGCTGTTTGCTTTTCGTTATCTTTCTGTCTTAAACCCATAATTTTTCTTTCCTCTATCTTTGAGCCTAGGCCTATAGACTAGGCACTGACAAATTATAAAACCTTAAAGTCTCTCATCGGAAATATTAATACTCACAAGCTAGTGAAGCCCGATCCACCTCTGCTAATTCAGCTCGAAATTGTCCGTACTGTAATTTTGAATGCATAACTGAATTAAGGCTCGGTTCATCGATATGACCAAGTCCTAACACGTGGCCTAACTCATGAATCATCAGACTTTTAAACTGAACTCTGCCCGAATTTGACTGTATGGCCACGTCATCAAAATAAAAGTTCTCTGAGGCATCAATGAGTATGTCTGACTCGTAGATAAAGTCGCCTCGAAAACTAATGCTGGTTCTCGCCTGCTCATCTTTAGCCGCTGAGTTTTCAAATGTTTCTTTAGCCACTACATAAATTCCATTGTAGCCGTCAGGAACCACTTGCCCTTGCCCGCTCAAAATCGGAGCTGGTAGATCTTGAGTCCTTCCAATTAATTCAAAGACAGGGCGATCAAACTCTTCGTTCCATACGTTCATGGCCGCTACAATTCCGCGATACATATCATCGGAAATACTGTCATCTGCATAAAACTGAATGGGAAAATTCACCCATGAGACGCGACGACTAAAAGAATTTTGCACAAAGTTACAGGCCTCTTCCGCTGGCGGCGGATTGGGACAGGCGGTTAACAATATAAGAGTCGCCACTAAGAGAATGCTGTTATGTAACTTCTTGAACATGTCTTTATTTAATACAAAGATGGGGCCAGGTGGCGAGGAGGACTTAAGTTGTTGCAATTATTACAAAAAAGCTATTTTGCTGATTTTTCTCGTTTCGCCTTAAATGTCAGCTCATTTGTAACTCTTTCAACTCTGACAAAATAGCATCCTAAGTACCTGAATTTAAAAGAGAAAAAACTGTAAAAAAACTAGACACTCAAATTCCAAGAACCGCCCCTCACCGTCAACAAAAAGACAATAAGGTGCCTGGCTCCTTTGGGTAACGCGAAGCTGCTACCAATGGGAAGCAGGTACCTTTTGGGGGTTAGTGGACTTTGGCTTTTCCGGATTCTTTGTAGATGAGGCTGATTTCTTCGTAATCAAAGCCGTAGACAAGGCCGCACATTTCGCAATCGACGTTGAGGATCTCTTTGGACTGAAGAATCTCTTCGAAGTCTTTGGCGTCTAATAATAGAAGGGAGTTTTTAGCCTTTTCTTTAGAACATGTGCAGGCGTATTCCACATCATGCTGTTTGATTGGGTTCATTTCAATTTCACCGAGGTGGTTCGCTAAAAGGCCGCGGTGATCCTGGCCGTCTTCAATCAACTGGGATAGGGGGTGGGCCAACTGTTGCTGTCCCTCAATCATTTTTAAAGTCTCTTCGGTGTGACCGGGCATCAATTCAATCAAAACCCCACCAGCGGCAATGATCTTGCCCTCTTCTCCAATTTTTACACTCAAAGAAATTAAACAGGGAATCTGCATGGATTGATTTAAGAAATAGGCTATATCCTCACCAATTTCACCACTTTGAATTTCCACCTGACTGATGCGAGGGTGTTTTTGATGGGGAGTGTAGGTAATCCCTTGCAAAACACCTTCGCCGATCAAAGGCTTTAAGGACAAAGAGTTATTCTCTAAGGAGAGAGGGGCCTCTTTTTCGCTAATGTAGCCGCGACAGAGGCCATCATACTGAGCATGGGAGAAAATCTTTTTAATGGTTTTCGAGCCACTGACTTGAAAGGAGTGGGCTTGCTCATCTTTTAATTGGCTTGCCACAAGAACGGTTCCTATAAGAAGGCGTCCAAGGGCCACCGAAGACGAGGGTGAAGTTTTTTGAAGCACACACACTTCTTCCACCAGCTCCGTCATTTTAACCACGGACGCACGTACGGTTTTGTCTTTGGATAAAAAACCGATGAGTTCGCCTTTTTTCTGCACTGGGTGATTTGACATGGCGCTAAGCTAACACTCCCCTACAAAAAAGGCTAGCCCCTGTTTGGGCTTTTCGTGGAGAGCGAATAGACTGACAGCTTCCTCATAATCATCCTCGTCGCCGCCGTCGCCGTCGTCTTTGCATCGCTTCCAAGGGCTTCCCTCCGTCCCCAGAAATTCGTATGATCAACGACTATGGAAGTATTTTTGATGCGACATGGTCGAAGACCTTACACCCTTGGGGACGTTCCTCTGAACGAGGAAGGCAAAGAGCAGGCGTTGGAACTCACTCAAAACCCAAGCCTACAAAATGTAAAAACCTTACTCGCCTCCCCCAAAAAAAGAAGTCAGATGACCCTTGAGCCTTTGGCTAAAGAGCTTGGAGTAAAAATTCAAATCGAGGAAAATCTCGACCAGCATCGCTCGGGCGAAGACGAGGAGAGTTTTGTTCGAAGGGTGAGAACGGTGATCGATCAAATTTCTGATGGCCACTGGTCCTCCCCGATTCTTTTGTGTTCCCATAGTGATTGGCTCAGTCTTTCCACTCGCCTCATCCCCACGGATGAGATCGAGCTTGAACACCATATGTTTCAATGTGCGGAATACCTTCACTTTCAAATTGAAGAAGGACTCTGGAAGCTTAAAAGTTAAAAGAGCTATGAGGAACCCTGGGTTGGAAAACGAGGCGTTTTAAAACAAGGCCCATAACAATACCCACAAAAAAACCAAGCAAATGGACCCAGTGAGCAACACTGCTTGAAAGGGCCGCTGGCTGAGCGAGTAGACCCGTAATATCTTCCAACATACAAAAAAGCAGCACCCAATAGAGAGTGGGAACGTAAACAAAGCCTGAATGTTTCCTTGTGGGTAAAATTAAATAAAAAAGTCTGGTTTTGTGCTGAAACTCAAAAGCCAGAAGCACTCCGAGCAAAGCGCACAATGAACCACTGGCTCCCACAAGAGGAGAACCATTGAGCCCGGCCACAAAGGAAAAGAAATAAGCGGCCAGAGAGCCTCCTATGATATAGACACTAAAGACCATAAAGCCTGAATAGCGCCTTTCAAGATATCCCCCGATAATCAGAATTAAGAGTACATTTCCCAAAAAGTGCAGAAAACCCTCATGATAAAACTGGTAACTAATCGTAGAAAAGAAATCAAAATTCGTCTGACTCACTCCAAAAAGAAAGGGAGGATAATAGGCACGAACCACAAGGAAGCCCTGAATATCATCCCGCCAAGATTGAATGGCCACTTGATCACCACCCCATTCTTGTTTTGGAGCCTTTGCTAAAAAGTCCTCATCTCTAAAAGCCAAACGACCCATCATTTCATTGTCTTGAATTTTTGCTAGACTTCGTTTTTGGTTAAACTGTCGATAGATCTGACCTTGGGTGTATAAAAAGTCTCTGTCCTTGTACCAAGCCTCAAACTCCTCACTGCACTGAGAAGATAGCGAATAATTTTGAGAAAACATAAAGGCGTTAAGAAGTATAATCAGCCAAGTGATTGGCGCTTTTGAAAACTTTAAAAATCCATCGAGAAAAGGGATGATCATAGTCGCCCTTTCAATTCCTCATAAATCTCTAAAAGCCGTTCCTGATTTTTAGGTGTTGAAGCCAAACCACGTACATGACGGCGTTTTTTCAAATGAGGCCCCAACTTCTCTAAAAATTGCAGATGCTTCTTGATCGTTGAAGGCTTTTGAGATGGCCAGTTTTTATAAAAAAGTGCCAAAGCCTCAGCGTCTACTTTGGGATGGGTTTGATAAACCCAATAAGCTTGGTCGAATTTTTCTAGATGGAGCAGATTGTGAAACGACATACTGGCTTTCAAACGATCAACAGAAGCACGATGCTTCACTTCAGAAAGTAGACGTAAGGCTTTTTCATATTTTTTTTCACTGCTAAAGAACATAGCTAAACTCAAATCAACAAGCCGACTTTTTTCTTTATTCACAAGAAAAGCTTGCAGTTCCTCAACAGATTCTCTTTTTCGTGACGGACTTTTTCCTAACCATTGGGCCAAATGGCAAAGTGAGGACTGTTTTTCAATTTTACAGATTTCATTGAGATACTTTCTAGACTCCACAGGAGAATCCTTAAGGGCGAGCGCCATAGCGAAGTGGGATAAGCTTTTATCCTCTTCCTTCCATATTTTTTTTCGTGCTAAATCGTAAAGGCACTCGCTCGAAACACCTCTTTCTAGATGAACAATAATTAAATCCTCAATGTCTTTTCCGAACTTTTCCTTTACCTGCTCACATTTTTCGTCTCCAAAAACCAGAGACTTAATACTCTCGCCTTTTTCCTCTGTGGCAGAAAATAAATTGAGCGTCATGATTAAAAAGACAAAACCAAAAAAACCATTCATAGCGCGTGATAAAAACACTTCATAACGAGATGGAAGCCCTGCGGGACTTTTTGTACTGATCACTAATGTATCGGCGGATCGGTCGTGAAAAACTCTTCTTAAGGGATGAGAGAACATTGCGGACCAAAGCCAACCAAATGTAAAAAACTCGACAATCAACAGAGCACTTCGTTGCAGACACTGTAAAAAGCTCAGGTTACCTTGATAGGAAATGACTTTTAGATGAAAGAACATCTTCCCAAGACTCTGGCCCTTCCAGTAGGTCATAATACTTTGGTAAAAGAAAAAGATGAAAAGAACCACAAGCACATTCATAAAGCGAAATTGGCTCGCCAAGTTTTCCGAATCTGAAAGTAAAGCCTCAAGCACTCCTCGTTTAAAGGGGGCCTGGAATAATTGAATGATCGGAAGTAAAATCACACCATCAAGGATAAAGGCCGCGAGGCGATCTTTGGGTGATGCCAGGCCAATCACTGAGGAAAAGTCTGTTTGTGGTGGAAATGTCCGATCCTTCATCATAAAGGCCTATCGGCATTTCCGGGCTTTTAATAAAAATAATTATTGAACAGTCATCGAAAGAAGGTTTTGGTTTTCATCAAGTAAAACCTGGACTGTGCCAACGGCTTGGCCTTGGCCATCGATCATGCGGAATTTCTCGATCATACGATCACTATTATTTTCTACGTGAATGGGCTCAATCTTTTCGGCTTGCTTGGAAAAAAGACCTAAATTTTTTGTTAGGAATTTCTTTCGCTCTAATAGGGCCTTGGGGCGTCTTTGCTCATCAGCGGTAAATTGTACCTCTGCAATGCGACCATCAATCTTTCTGATCAGGTAATCTCCCTCAAGAGCTCCAAAAGCAAAATTATCAAAGACTGTGGGCTTTTTACCGACATTGGCCAAGTCGCGCGCTTTTGATTTTTCAAGAACTTCGAAAGCTCTTTTTTCCCATGAAACCTTGAAGATAGGATTGATACTGGCAATCGACCTGGAATTTGCAGATGTCGCTTCACCAGCCACTGCTTTTGACTGGGCGGCTTGCTTTTCAGCGAAGAGGGCACTATTCACCCCGATGGCCATCACTAAGATCACCATCAAACTTCCTGCTAACATCCATTTGGCTTCAGACTGCGTCATGCTAACTTTAGATTTACGTTTATTTGGAAATAAAATCAAATTGTCTTTAGACATTCGTCCCCCCGGATTCACCCTTTTAGAGTGCAAGACAGCGGCCAGGTCTCCCCTACTTCTTTTCGATTTGAGCCTCTAAAAACTGCACAAGTGACAAAAAAGGTTTGACGTTTCAATAAGATACGTTTCAAAGTGAGATAGAAATGAAGCTTTATCTTGTTCGACACGCACCTGCTGAATACCGACACACTTTTGCCCAGACGGGACAACCGGACCATCTTCGCCCCCTGACCGACAAAGGCATTCAGCGTATGAAAGATGTTCTTAATTTTTTTCAAAGGTCAGAGTCTCACCTCGATGTTGTTTTGCAGAGTCCTTTCACGCGCTGCCAGCAAACCGGTGATATCTTTAAAGAGTATTATCCAGAGGCTAACTACATCACCACCGATAATTTGACTCCTGATCATTCCGCAAAAAAACTTTTCGAGGAAATTCAATCTCACAATGTCGATGCTATGGCTGTCATCGGTCATGAACCCGATATGGGAATGTTTCTAAGTTGGCTTCTTTTTCATCAAGCCACCGATCATTTTCCTTTTAAAAAGTCGGGAATCGCCAAGGTGGATTTGTATAAAGATGGGCGCTCTTATCTTAAATGGCTGGTTCGCCCTAAGATGGCCCAAATATAAAAAAAGTCGGCCCCCTGTATGGCAAGAGGAGACCGACTTAAAACTCCTTAAGACTTTCGGCACGTATAAAAGTCCTAGTGATTTATCTTATTGAAATGACGCTCAATAAAACTAATAGCACAATCGGTCTCAAACAAAAAAACTTTATACTTTATTTTTAAAAATGTAAAAAAAAAGCCCATCCGGGCGGATGAGCTTTTTCAAAGAATATTGATCGTCTATTAAGCGGCTTTCTTACGACGCGCTAACGCTGGATCAATATTGTAAAGCTTTACTTTACGATAAAGAGTGGCTCGACCAATACCTAAGGCCTTAGCTGCCTCTGTTAAGTTTCCTCTATAAGCATGAATGGCTTGCTCGATGGCTTGCGCCTCAAGATCATTCATTTTAGAAACTTTAGAAGACTGCGAAGGAAAAGGAACAACGTTACTGTTGTTACTTGGCAATCCACCGCTGTGATTTAATGGATTGGATCCAGATGCTAAACTTGGGTAAAAACCATTGTTCGCATTAGGATTGCGAACTTCGCATTCCATCCCACAGCTTGCAGCGAAGTCCTTAGCCTTCTGAACAAGTACTGGATCTTCACTTACTACGATAAACTTAGATTGTGTCATATTGAATACCTCCCAAACCCTATTTGTGTTTCGTTATGACAAATAAGCCTTATGTCATTTGACTTACAATGAACCTATCGGTGGTTCATCTTGAGAACATGAGGAATTTTTTTCCCAGATTTTAGTCTAGTTGCGCAAACCCCTAAAACTATTGGATTTTTGCTTTCATAATTTATAATTATAGGTTTTCGGCTAGGTTATTTTTGCCGTTATTCTCAGAGTGAGACACTTTTTGAGACAGTATTTAGTATCTCTTTGACTCAATCAAAAGCCTTCTTTAAAAGTCTCTATTATGGACACTACAAAAACAAAAATTACACTGGCCGGTGGCTGCTTCTGGGGCGTTGAAGAACTTTTTAGAAAAGAGCCCGGAGTCTTAAAAACGGAAGTGGGCTACTCAGGTGGTCAAACTAATAACCCGACCTACGAGACTGTAAAGACGGGAGAAACTGGGCATGCCGAGGCCATTGAAGTCACCGTAGATCTCTCTGAAACTTCTTACGAAGAGATTTTTCGCTTCTTCTTTAGTATCCACGACCCAACCACTTTGAATCGCCAAGGCAACGACCGAGGCAGTCAGTATCGCTCAGCCATTTTTTATAGAAATGAAGAAGAAAAACAAGCGGCGCAAAAAGTGATCGCTGAAATTAAAGATCAAAATAGGTGGAAGGGTGAGATTGTCACCGAGATTGTGCCTTTTGATGCTTTTTATAGTGCCGAAGACTTTCACCAGGACTATTTGCAAAAACATCCTGGTGGTTACACTTGTCATTTTCAACGCTATAAACCTTAACGAGATTGTCTCACTGACTTCAATGAGGCGATCCTTTGCGATTAAGCTCCAAAAGATTAAAGCGTTTTATTCTGCCTTAAAATTGAGTTTGATAAATCGGAACGTATATAGAGGCTTCTTTCTTATCACCTTGAGTAAATTGCGCAGTGAATACGATCACATCCCACCAGGTATGAACAAAGATCGCCTCTTTTAAACTCCAACCATTTTTGCGGGCAAGCCAACCGAAATAATAACCAGCGGCTGTTTGAAAGATCGGAAAGGGATTATCTCTTGAAAGGTGGGCCGCACCGAAAATAGCCGCTTGGGTGAGGTTTGCCCAGAAAGTATTATTTTCTCCGTAGGCTTCTACAAAAAGGGGAAACATCCAACCTCTAAAAAGAGCTTCCTCCCCTACCCCAGCGTTATAGGAAATTCCCGAGGCAAAGAGCACATCTCCTGCGTTGAGCTGTCTTGTTTCATAGTTATCATTCGCACCTGCAACAATGCCTAAGCCTAGACCGGCGACAAGAGGAAGAATTGTGGTCCATCTTCCTAAGTTTGAAAATTCGAAAGGAGCAAGCATCAACTGGTCTGTGGTTTCGCCTTGCTGAGGGAGAAAGGCAAAATCCCCCTTCTTTTGACGGGAGATCACGGTCGTTCTAAAGGTGTGGTAAAGACTCAAACTTCCCGCCAAGTCGTAAGTTTTCATTCCCCAGGCAAAGCGGCGAGCCGTGTCGTCAAAACTATCCAGATCGGCGATCTCATCGCCTTCTTCGGCCTGTTTGTTCCATTCGATCACTGCTGAGGCGGCTGTCCCTAAACCCACAGCGCCGACCGAAGAATACACAAAGCCCGCCCCTGTCTGTCCATTCATAAACTGACCGATTCCAGGAGCGACATAAGAAAGAAGTGGAAACCAAACGGCTGACCCTCTCTCTTTTCCGGGTCGCTTCATTTCATTGGAAAAAATAGAGGAGGAGGACTCTTCGTCCTCTTGCGCCCAGCATGGATTCATTAAAAATTGCAACAAGAGACAAGTCATCAGTGCTGTTTTTTTCATAACTCTTCCTTATGTTGGGTCGGGAGGATTGAGCTGCCCTTCGGAGCCTGCCACCACGGTGGCGACGACGGCATCTCCGGTAACATTTGTGACGGTTCTAACCATATCAAGAATTCGGTCCACACCCAGAATCAATGCAATACCAGAGCTTGGAACACCTATTGACTCGAGAATGACGACCAACATGATAATGCCCGCACCGGGAACCGAGGCGGTACCGATGGAAGCGAGAACGGCTGTTAGAATAATTGTTAATTGCTGGGTAAAGTTTAAATCAATCCCCATAGCTTGTGAGATAAAGATAGCGGCGACAGCTTGATAGAGACCCGTGCCGTCCATATTAATTGTGGCCCCCAGTGGAAGCACAAATGAAGCCACTTCTTCTGAAACACCTAGCTCTTCTTCACATCTCTCCATTGTAAGCGGAAGTGTCGCTCCACTAGAACTTGTGGAAAAAGCTAATAGCTGAACAGGAGCCATTCCCTTAAAAAAGGTATAAAGGGGCATATTTGTGAAAAGCTTTAAAACGAGCGGAAGAAAAATCAAAGAGTGAATCCCTAAACCCAATATCACAGCAAAACAATAAAGCCCTAGAGCTCCAAGAAGTTCTAAAATCTGATCAAAACCCTGGCCAGCAAATGCGGTAACCGTTTTAGCAAGGAGAGCAAAAACTCCAAGGGGCGCCATTAACATAATAAGGTCGACCATATTGATGATAACATCATTGGCACTGTCAAAAAAATCGAGCATCGGTTTTGCTTTTTTACTTTCTACCTGGATCAAACCGATTCCGAAAAGAATGGCGAAAAAAACAATTTGAAGCATGGCTCGATTATCTGTGGAAGCATCAAAGATATTTTCTGGCACCATATCTACAATAGGCTGTAGGGGGCCTTTTTGCTTTTCCCCTTGAACTCGGACAGAGGTCTCGGTCACATCACTTTCATAGAGAGCTTGAAGTTGATCGCGCATCTCCTCTGGAACGGAAAGTCCCGGATTGATTACATTGGCTATCAGAACACCCGTGGTTAAGGCGAAAACCGTTGTTACCATGTAGAGACCAATTGTCTTGCCGCCTATTCGAGACAACTTCTGCAAGTCAGAGAGCGAAGCAACCCCAGCAATAAGAGAGGCCAATACTAAAGGCACAGCAATTAACTTTAGAAGGCGAACGAAAATTGTTCCCCAAGGATTAATCCAATTATTAGTGAAGTCCACCAAACCGACTTGAATGGCAATCACTCCATAAATCAGCCCAAGGATCAAGGCGACCAGAATTTGCACGTGCAACGGGATTTTTTTAAACATGATGAGTCACTCCGATAGAATTTCACTATGGCAAAAAGTCGCTTTGCCTTCATTAAAATTAAGAATTTATGTGAAACGCGTCACGAATTCACAGTCCTACTAAGGTAGATTCTTCACAACGTCGCGGTACTCTAAGGCTGTTTCCCAGAAAATATCCTGTATACTTTTCACATTCTCAATATTTCCAACACCGTGACCGGCACTGTAGGTGTTTTTATAAGAGAGTTTCTGGTCGGGGTTACCTAGAAGGGCCCTCCCAGCTCTAAATAAAGAGACCGCTCTTTTAACCTTTTTGCTCTGACTGAGGACATTGTCCACCACATTGGGTTTGAGTAATTTTTTTATCTCTTCGGTTTTTATAAAATTTCCAGGGAACCCGTCCACACGATCGGTGTTGACGATGTCGTCGCAACCCGCCTCTAGAATAGCGTCCTTATACTCATTTTTGACTTGAGCTTCCTTGCTGGCAATAACTCGAGTGCCCATATAAATTCCATCGGCCCCTAAACTCAAAGCGGCCGCCATTGAACCACCGTCATTCATACAGCCAGCCGCGATTAAGGGTAAATCAATATGTTTTTTTAAATAGGGGATCAGTGCAAATAAAGAGGTGTCCCCAGCATGGCCACCGGCCCCACTTCCAACCGCGATCAATCCATGGGCTCCTTGGTCGGCCACCTTTTTAGCGTGAGTCAGCCCCACAACATCACAGAAAATTTTAGTTTTTGTTCCCTCCGCCCTTTTGATTAAATTTTTCGGGCTTCCAAGTGAAGTAATGATAAGAGGGACTTCGTTTTCTAGAGCGATATCAATCTGTTGTTCTTGGAAGCGATTGGATTTTTGAACAATAATGTTAATCCCAAAAGGCTTGCCCGAAAGACTCTCTGTGAGACCTTTTACTACTTCTTCAAATTTTTCAATCGGCCTATAATTAAGGGCTGGAAAGCACCCAAGTCCACCCGCTTGAGCAGAAGCCTCGACCATCTTCTGATTGCTTACTAAAAACATAGGAGCACTCAAAATGGGATAATCGATATTAAACATTTCCGTGATAGCAGTTGGGATTTTTGCTGGTTTTTCCACTTTGGATATACTCCTATATTTACATTACAAAATCATTTCGGTATCTTTTATAGCAGACTTTGTCTTGAAGTTGTATGAAAGCTTTCAACTAGAAGGGTGGCTATGAAATTGAATATCAAAGATCAACTGGATGCCTATCTGCCCGAAAAAACCAAGGCCAACCTTCTACTCAAAGCCTTTAGCTTGGGTAAGGTGCCTCTATTGTTCTTGACAGGAGCATCCATTCAATCGATTGATGTTAATCACTGCCAGATTAAAATGCCATTTAACAAGCTTATTAAAAATCACCTGGGCAGTGTGTACTTTGGTGCCCTAGCTATTGGCGCGGATGCTTGTGTGGGATTTTTAGCGGCCTACCAAATTGAGAAGACTCAGAGGCCTATAAGTTTGGTTTTTAAATCTTTCGAAGCGCAATTTTTGAAGCGAGCCGAGGGCCCTACTATTTTTTCGTGTGATCAAGGCGAACGAATCAACGAACTCATCCAAAAGTGCATGAAAACCGGTGAGCGGCACCACGATAAGATTGCAGCCAAAGCTATGTGCCGCGGTGAAATCGTGGCTGAATTTCAGCTCGAACTTTCCTTAAAGATTAAAAGCTGAGTCACCACCCCAACCAAGGGCTAGCTTGAGTAAATAATAGTTATTTTTACAGTGAATAAAGATTCTCATCTCCCACTTTTTTTCGCTCGACTTTGGGGAAGAAATTTTAACAAAATTTCTTTTAAATCCCCTCTTTCATGAAAAATCCGACTTAAGCCCAGTTCCTCCGTTAAAATTTATCTGAATACGCCCGATAAGTCTTTAAGTTAAAAGCGCTTTTTATGAAATTAAAACTAACATGTATTCTTTTTTTAATCTTATCTGCCTGCGGGATCGACAAAGAAAGTCCTCCTCCTCTCGCCTCTATTAACAATTCTGGTGAACTTGATCTTAGTTTTTTTAGCAATGGATTTTATAGCCTCGATGGTTCGGCGGGCTTAACAAACAGTCAAGATGAAATCTTTGATATGGTCATGGATGGGGAGGGACGCATTCTGGCTGTCGGAAGCTCGGTGAACTCCTCTGCTGATCTCGATATGGTCGTGTGGCGGCTAACAGCTTCTGGAACTTTGGATTCCTCCTTTAGTGGCAACGGCGTCTACAGTCATGACAATGCCGCGGGGGGCTCAGGTGATGACGTCGGTTATTCAATCACTGTGGATGACTCCAACAATATTTACGTGACCGGAACCTCTATGAATGGATCTGGAAATTTCGATATGGCTGTTTGGAAAATTACTGAAAGTGGCGCTTTGGACTCAAGTTTTAACGGCACCGGAGTCTTTATCCATGATAACGCCGCTGGTGGAAGCCTCAATGATCAAGGAAATAAAATAAAAATCGATCAATCAAACAATATAGTTGTGGTTGGTTACTCGGATCAATCGGCGACCAACCGTGATCTTGCCATTTGGAGAATGAACGAGGCTGGCGTACTCGACCCAACTTTTGATACCGATGGGATCGTTACCCAAGACGGCTCAGCCGGCGGTGAAGATGACGTTGGAAATTCTTTTGCTTTTGATACCTCTGGAAACTTAGTCGTTGTGGGCCAAGGGGAATCCGCTTCAAACCCTGGAGATATGGTTGTATGGAAATACACCTCTAGTGGTATCCTTGATACAAGTTTTAATACAACGGGTATATTTTCACACAACGGCGCCGCTGGGGGCACAGGCTTTGATGCAGCCAACGATCTTGCAATCGACCATGATGGCAACTACATTGTCGCAGGTTACTCTCGAAATGGCGAAGGTAACACCGATATGACACTGTGGAAGCTCCAACCCGATGGAAGTTTTGATACAAGCTTTGCAAATTCAGGAATAGCTGTATTTGATGTTTCTGAAATTCACGGAGGTTCCTCAAACGATACCGCCCAATCGATCCATATCGACGGAGCTAGAAATATTCTTGTGGCCGGAAATGGAAATCAAGACATGTGTATCTGGAGATTTGAAGAAAATGGCGAGCTCGATACTAACTTTAACGTTGATGGCTTCTTCTCCCATGATTCCGCCGCTGGAGGTTTTGGCATCGACAGTGGATCGGCTGTTGTTGAAGACATTTTTGAGCGCATCTATATTGGTGGCTCTTCGGAAAACGCCAGTGGCAACTATGATGCGACTTTCTGGAGAATGAAGTAAGCGCTCCACAGCATTAAATCCCTACATCCCAAACACTACTGCCCATTTTTATAGCATACAGTTTATTAAGAGTGCCTTCTTAGGATTGCTCCTTGCAAGCCCTCAAAAGTAAAGGTAATTCCTAGGTTTTAAATGGATTTGGGTCTTCCGGGCCCAAGAGTAAATTATAACAAAGGTAGACTCATGCTAAAGAATCTTGTTTTTATTTTAATGTTCCTCTGTATTAGCTGTACGCAGGAAGCCTCAAAAGAAAAACTATCGACTTCAGAGTTCTTAGAGGAAGCCAACAGCACTTTAAAAAAAGAATCCTACCTAACGAGTATTGCCCAATGGGTACAATCCAATTTTATCACACCTGACACAACAAAAATCGCAGCGGAATACAACGCCCGTTATTTTGAAACCGCCACTAGGCTCGCGATTGAATCCAAGGACTATCGCGGCAAAGATCCAAAGCAGAAACGTATGCTTTCGGAAATATTAAAACATCTTACCGTTCCTTCCCCACGCAATCCTGCCTTGAATGCAAAATTAGCAAAACTCAGAAGTGAACTCGAAAGTCTTTATGGTAGCGGGAAATATTGTAAGACACCGCAAGACTGCCAGGGTTTAAAAGAGCTTGAAAAAATTATTGGAGAATCTCGTGACCCCGATGAACTCCTTGAAGCCTGGAACGGTTGGCGCACGATCGCCTACCCAATGAAGGATAAGTTTATTCAAACCGTCGAGCTTGGAAATCAAGGATCCCGTGATCTTGGCTTTGCTCAAATGTCTAATTTCTGGCGTACAAAATATGATTTAACAGCTGATGATTTTGAAAAAGAATTGGACCGCCTATGGGGGGAAGTGAAGCCTTTTTATGAGCAACTGCATTGTTACGTCCGCTCGCAATTAAACAATAAGTACGGCGATGATGTCGTCCCCATGGATAAAGAAATTCCCGCTCACCTTCTTGGAAATATGTGGGCTCAGTCTTGGGATAAAATAATCGATATTGTTTCACCAAAAGAAACTGCAACCGTCGATATTACCAAGCTTCTGGAAAAAAATAATTTTGACTCCAAGAAAATGGTGAAAACGGCCGAGAACTTTTTTGTTTCCCTCGGAATGCCCGAGCTTCCTAAAAGTTTTTATGAACGATCTCTTTTTGAAAAACCAGAGGATCGTGATGTGGTCTGCCACGCCAGCGCTTGGCATATTGATAATGAAGATGATGTACGTATTAAAATGTGCATTGAACCTAACGAAGAAGACTTTCGTACGATTCACCACGAACTCGGTCACATTTATTATTATTTAGCTTACAAAGGTCTTCCCTACGTCTTCCAAGGCAGTGCCAATGATGGTTTCCATGAGGCCATCGGCGATACCATTGAGCTTTCAATCACTGGAAAATATTTGAAAGACATTAATTTACTGTCCGATGAAAAAGCCTTCTCCACAGAAAGTGAGCAGGCTCTGCTACGCCTGGCTCTTGGAAAAGTGGCTTTCTTACCTTTTGGCCTAATGATTGATAAATGGCGTTGGCAAGTCTTTGATGGTCGCACACCACCCAGCCAGTACAACGAGCATTGGTGGAAATTAAGGCGTAAATATCAGGGTATTCGAGCCCCTAACGAGCGTCCCTTACAGGCTTTTGACCCTGGAGCAAAATATCATATCCCAGCCTATACACCCTACTCCCGTTACTTTATTGCCCATATTTTACAGTTTCAATTGCATCGCTCTCTTTGTAAAGAAGCCGGACACACTGGCCCCTTACACGAATGCTCCATTTTTAATAGTCAGCAAGCGGGACAACTCCTTTGGAAAATGATGAAAATGGGAAAAAGCAAGTCGTGGCCGAAGGCTCTTGAAGTGGTAACAGGATCCAAAAAAATGGATGCCTCTGCAATCAGAGACTATTTCAAGCCACTGGAAACATGGTTGAAAGCACAAAACAAAAATTTAAAATGTGGTTGGTAGAAAAAAAATAGTGAAAGCTTTTTTCAGTGGGCTAGAGACAAAAGTCCATTGTTTCACCCGACCCAACCCCGTCACACAAGGCTTTGGTTAATATTCACCCAGCGGAATTGACCTTCAAACAAAAGCCTTGTGTACTATGGATTCGTGAAGCTTTTGTTCTGGTGTTTTTTATTCTTAACTCTACTTTTGCAGGCTTGCGCTAGCACTCCTCCTCCTAAGCCCAAAAAGAAGTTCCTTCCAAAAAGTCAGTCGAGCTATTCTGATCGCAATTACCGCGTACAAAAGTATAACGATATCGATGTTAATGAACTCCTAGTAGAATTGGGTATGGATCACCCCATGGAATCGGTTGGCTTCAGGGAAAAATCCTTCAATACCTGTCAAATAGAGTCCAATCATTCTCCGGCCCCTCAGTGCCAACAGCTCTATATTTCTCGCCTGAACTTTCAGGTCATGTGTCGAAATTCCACTGGAACCGTTCAGTCAGTGCAACTCACTCCACTTTTTAGCAATAAGCTGCGCTGGAAAAATAAACATGGAAAAAGAGGTCTCACATCCACCAATGGTCGTGGGTACGGAAGTCTAGGCTTCATCTCCCAATACCCAGCCAATGATGGTTATCTTTATCTTTATTTAGGCTCCAAGATTGCTAGAAAACGTTTCCAAGACAAATGGAAGCTTATTTTGCCTATGAGTTGGTGTGACTCACAATGAAATAAAAAGACTGTACTTTTCCAATCAAAACGTCTCAATCAAAAACGATTCCTGAGCTAAGACCTGAAAACAGCAAACATTTATTATTATTGGAAGTTTCTCTGCTATAATAATGATAAATCATTTTGATAATTGGGCGCGTTTATGATTTTAAAAGTAAGACTCTTATCACCAAAAGGAATGTCACTTGTTGAAGTGATGATTCTTGTCGTCGTTATGGGACTGGTCGGCCTGGGAACTGCGACCCTAATGAAAAATATGGTGGGTATCCAAAAACGCACAGACCTAAAATCTACAATCAATGAGATCAAAACCCAATTGGAACAATATATTTTAGATGATACCGCCTGGAATCACTCGGTACAGTCAAACACGGAACTGGCATGCCTTAGAGACACCACACCCAATTGCACCCATAATGCTGATGATATGAGTGCTGGTCCTTTTTTCTCGGGCTTTTCTGCTGGGCACTTTCAAATTTTTGATACACAAGGCAACGTTTTTTTACGAGGGTATTCAGGCACGCCAAACGGAGGATTTTCTCCTGACGGTACTCGTTGTAACACTTTCGACGCTGATATTGGAGATGGAGATGACGACTGCCCTTTTCGATACAATGTGGCCGTCTGGTATAAGTGTGTGAACGGGCAACCCACCTGCTCAAGACCCCAAGTATTTGTTCGTGGAGAATTGGTTTATAACCCTGAAGACCCAGCAGCCCTTAACGCAAGAATCAATGTCGACGACTATCGAATCGATTTACAGAGGGGCCGAGCCACCAGAGCCGATACTTTTCAAATCGTTCATGAAGACCCCTTTCCACCTTATTACCCAGTGGGAGACCAGGATGGTGGTGGAAATTGTTCTCCTGGGGCTGGAAACGAGGTGCCGCGATATTTTACCAATGAAACCTTTGATACGGGAGATAATGTGGAACTTCTAAATCCTGTCGCCAATAGAGGTTTCAGACGCTTTCGAATGCAAGCAGGAACTTATGAATGCAAGGTGGCCACTCAGAGTTTTGAAGCTCGACAAGGCTATAGTGTTTTTCTTTGGACTGTAGGAACTGGCAGACGCTTCCCCGCAGGCGGTGGCTTTGCGGGACCGAGTTCCACAGCGCACTCCACGGAATCTGTGAAATTGGTCCTTGATGATGAAACCACTTTTGAACTTCGCCACTTCTGTGCTGCCAGTTACAACACAGGCAGGGGCTGGGACTTAGGAATTCCTCTACAGGGTTACACCACGGCTAACCCCACTGTTTACACCTCGATTACTTGCACAAGGTCCTCATAGGAAAGGTTTTAGACAAGATATGATGAAAAAGATCTTTAACAGTCATTCAGGTTTTTCACTGGTCGAGCTCGTCGTCGTAATGGCTATTATAGGTTTGATGGGGCTTGGGACTTCAGCACTCGTCAACAATCTTGTAAAAATGAATTCTAAAAGCAAAACCAAATCCAATATTATTTCCATCAAAGACCAAATTATGAAGACCTTGAAAGACGAGGCCTCTTGGCAAGAAACTGTCGACAACAACAACGCTTTGAGGTGTCTTAGAGAAGATAACAATACGCGCTGTAATGACAATCAGACCATCGTCAATTTTGATGTTTATATGAGGCCCAGACCGGCCCCTGCTCCTCCTCTCATTTACTACAGAGCCTCACAAGCGAGCCGTGGCTTCAATGATGACGGGAGCCAGTGTACCGGCTACAATGCCGGCGGCAATAACAACTGTGCCTTCCGTTACGATATTCGAGTTCGTCTGCGCTGTAATTATGGTGAGGCCACTTGCAAATCACCCGACATACATATTCAGGCCGACTTTAAATACAGTCCATCAAACGATCGACACGTCGCCAACAGTATGGAACTCACAGATGAAGGTGGAAGTGTTGATGCCAATTGGGAAGCCCGTGGTAAGATGGACTTTGAATTTCAAAAGTCTCAGCCCAACAAGCTTGATTCCTTTCAAATTATGTTCGCGACAACAAACGCTCCTGGAGGAAATTGTGATACAAATGCCTGGAGACGAAGGCCGATAAACTACACTAACTTTAACCAAAACGGAGCCATTCTAGAACTCAATCGTCCCGGCGATTGGATCAGAATGAGAAGAGGTTTTTACAAATGCGAAATTAAGGCGGAAGCTTACGGATCCATCCAAGGTTTTAAAATTCGCTTGAGAAACATCACCTCTGGAGAAAACTGGGTGGTAGCTTCCGGTTACTCCGGCCCCGACACTTCCACAGTTGTTGTGGGTGAAGCGGATATTGAGGTCACAAACCCAAACCACCGATTTCAAATTCAACACTTTTGTAGACAAGACAATCCTCTTCATAATTTCGATATGGGAATTCCTAAGCCGGATTATAGTACTGACCTTGATGGTATCGGCATGAACCGTTTTACGATAATGACATGCACACGAAAGGGATAGCGAGTGACAAAGAATTTATTTAAAAATTTAAAATTTAAATCATTCTTGTCAAACCAGGATGGAATGTCGCTGGTTGAAATCATGATTGTTATAACCATCATGAGTTTGGTTGGACTAGGAACCGCCACCCTTATGAAAAACATGGTGTCCATCCAACAAAGAACGGAACTAAAGAATGTGGCGAGTGTCCTCAAGTCTCGCATGGAAGAGTATATCCGCAGTGAGGATGCGTGGGAAGACACCGTGGCTAACCACAACCCCTTGCGCTGTACTCGCGCCACCGCCAGCCCTTGTAATCATAACTCTGATAACCCACTAGCAGGAGTCTTTCTAGGTAGTCCATCAACCGCCAATTTTAACGTTTATGACAACACGGGAAATATATTCTCTCGTGGAGCTTCGGCCTCTGGAGGATTTACTCGTGAAGGAGAGCCCTGTAATAGCTTTAATGCCACCGCTGGAGCCGGTAATAATAACTGTCCTTTCCGCTATAATGTGGCCGCTTGGTTTTTCTGTTCGAATGGCGACGCCCAATGTGATCGCCCTGAGGTCACAGTGAAAGCGGAACTCGTTTTTAATCCACGTGACAAATCAAAAATCAATGCCCGCATGAACACAAATGACTACCGCATTACCATAAAACGTCAGCAAAAGGTTCGCAGTGAGTCTTTTCGCATTGTCTATCAAGATCCTTGGCCAGGAGTAAACGCCGCTGATCAGATCGGGGGTGGTGAGTGCTCACCTACGGATACAGCCCCACAACGCTACCGGCCCTTCACTAACATAGAGTACGATGAGGGAGGCAATGTCGCTTTGACCAATTGTACAGGAGCTGGTTGTCGCGTCTTCAGAGTTCAACCTGGGATCTACGATTGTAAAATTACGACCCAAAGTTTTGAAGCCATTCGTGGTTACAAAGTCATATTAGAGGACGTAACGAACGCTCGAAACTTTCCCGCAGGAGGCGGATACGCCGGTACCGGAGCTACCGCTCATTCCACCCAACAGGTGAGCTTTGAACTAACAGCTCAAGCGAATTTCCGCCTTATTCATCAATGTATGGAAATTAGAAACCCCGTATCCGGAGGTGTGGGTGGCTTTGACTATGGAATTCCTGTAAGGACCTATGGTGCAGGAAATCCCTCTATATACACGTCCGTTACCTGCACCCGATCTTCTTAAGTTTTCTTCTTTTTTATGGGTGGCTCAAACTCGAGCTGCTCGGCCGTAATTAAATGTAGATAGTGCAAATGCTTCTCGTACTGCCTTACAGCATCGGCAATAATTTGCTCTCTATTGTACCCATACACATCATAGTCTTGCCCTCCCTGACGAGTGTAAACTTCAGCCCGAAAGTATTTGGCACTTTCAGAAGGAGTATAATCAGGGACAACATATTGCTGAAGTCGAATACCGTAAGAGAAGTTTTCCACTCCCCGCTTTCTTATCACCAAGCGAAGAGCATCTGTTCTTTGATCATCCAAGTGAACATCAAATTGTTTGGCTTTCAACTCACTGACTAGCTCTTCAAGAGCTGGCTTGGCCTCTTCACTCATAAAGGTTCGTACCTGATCATAGCTTGGATAGTAAAAAAGCGTGTTTAATCTCTCTTTCCAGGATGCTGGCGAAGCTAAAGGGACAGAAACTTTGTGTTGTTGTACGGTACTGTATAGCGCGTAATCTTCCTTCAGTGATTTCAAAAAAGAAAAGACTGCAATTACAATTAAAAAGATCATGGGAAAGGCGGAGGCAATCGTCATTGTTTGTAGAGCTTCCAAACCACCGGCTAATAGTAAAACCGAGGCTACCACACCCTCTAAAACAGCCCAGTAAATTCTCTGCCACACCGGGGGCTCTTGAGCTCCTCCGGAAGCCAGTGTATCGATCACCAATGAACCTGAGTCTGAGGAACTCACAAAAAATGTGACCACCAACAACAAACCGAGAAGTGACAATACATTGGAAAAAGGGAAAAACTCAAAAAACTTAAAAAGTGCCACAGGAACATTTTCATCCACCGCTCTTACCAAATCCACGGCTCCTCTTTCCAAAACAAGGTTAATCGCTGAGTTTCCAAAGACAGTCATCCAAAAGAAGGTGAATCCTGTAGGAACAAACAAAACACCAGCCATAAACTCACGAATGGTGCGACCACGAGAAATCCGAGCAATAAAAATTCCAACAAAGGGAGACCACGAAACCCACCATCCCCAGTAAAGAAGAGTCCAACCTCCAATCCAGGAGTCTTTTTTGTCATAAGCATAAAGATTGAAAGTTTTGTGAGTAATGTCTGAAAGGTAGGAACCTGTGTTCTCTACGTAAGATTTCATCAAAGCCCCAGTGTCCCCTAAAAAAAGAATGGTTAAAAGCAGGACCACGGCCAGAACCATATTAAGGTTTGAGAGTCTTTTAATCCCCCCATCTAGTCCAGCGACCACCGAGATAGTGGCAAGAGAGGTGATTCCTGCAATCAAACAAACTTGCACTGTTGCGGATTGAGGCATATCAAAAAGGTAAGACAGACCGGCGTTGACTTGTGTGACTCCAAATCCTAGAGAGGTTGCGACCCCAAAAAGTGTTCCAATCACACAAAAGGTATCCACCATATGACCAAAGCCGCCATAAATTCGTTTTCCCAAAAGGGGGAAAAATATGGAACGTGGTAAAAGAGGCAGGTTTTTTCGGTAAGAGAAATAAGCCAAAATCACGGCTAAGAGTGCATAGATCGCCCATGCATGCAGCCCCCAGTGGAAAAAGGTGATTCTCATCGCTTCTTTGGCACTCTCGACAGTCTGTGGATCCCCAATAGGAGGAGCGGCAAAATGCATAATAGGCTCAGCAACTCCAAAAAAGAGAAGACCAATTCCCATCCCTGCGGAGAAGAGCATAGCAAACCAGCTCCCATAGGAATAATCAGGCTCTGAGTGGTTGGGTCCTAGTTTTATATCACCCATTCGACTGCACATAAGGTAAATGGCAAAAATCCCTATTCCAGCGACTCCTAAAATATAAATCCAACTGGCTTGCGCCACCAACCAATCCTGAATCGATTTGAAGAAGGCCTCCGCGAACTTAGGCCAAATGGAACCTGTAACGGTGATCAGGAAAATGATAAAAGAAGAAGTGAAAAAAACAGGTTTATTGATCTGAGTTTCTTGAATGATGCTCCTCCTGATCGAGTCAAACTAGAGATTTTGCTTTGTGTGTCCAATACTAACGAAGGGTGAATAAGGGGTCAATTGACTTGGTAGTGACAATCAAGTCTTTGAGCTTGTCCAGAAACAATCTGAAACTTTGACCCGAAATCAATTAAGGCTAAACCCTCTCCTTTTTTCATAGCGACAAATCCTGTACCATCATTGGGATAGACTTGATAATGAATAAGCGGCAGACGCCCGGACTCAGCTTCAAGCCATGTCGGGGCCCACCCAATCTCTACGCTTCCACTGCGACAGACTTTGTGAGCTTTTACTTGGCGACAATCTCTTTCCACAAAATCTAGCAAAGCGCCTTGAATGACTACAGCCTGATTTTTTGGAAGCAACTGTATAAGAGCGTATTCTTTGTCATGGGAGCGAGCTAAAATGGCCGAGTCTAAAAACTCGACCAATTGAAACCTCTTAGAGTTCACCTCAAAATATCTATCTCTAGCCTCGATCACAACAGTCGATTGCTCAGACTGACAGGCTATAGCTTTTTCCTCCTGAAGAAGGCTTAAAGAAAATGACTTTTCTGATAGAGACAACAGAACAAAGAAAACAATTAATAGCCTCATTGATGAGCCTCCCTAATATAACGGGTCATATTTTCTCCTTGAGCGCGCAGAATTAATTCTGATTTATCAAATTCTAGGCTCAGTGGCTCCCCGTTTAGACGCAAAAACACAACATGGGGGCGAGGGTTCTCGACTTTGTTGTTTGAAAACATACTGAGAAGATGAGCCTCGTAATCTTGGTGATAAACAATACTTTGAACATTGGCGACCAATGACATATCTTGCCCTTGAAAAACAATCTCATCATTTGATTTTAAAACGACCTTTTGCCATTTCGATTTTTCCGAGTCTTGTAAACTGTAGTGAATGTCACAATCAGAACAAGGAACCAACTCCTCAAGCCCATCGATATCAAGTTTTTCCTTTGTGACATCATCGACAACAAATTGCTGGCTCGAGATCCCTTTGTCCATGATTGTGTTTGGCACATGAGTAAAGCCCAGTATATGGCCAATTTCATGTTTTAATAAATTTGTGAAACTATAGTGCTGGGTCCAAATGGGAAAATGAATTCCATTTCCAAGGGAGTAGACTTCAGGACCTACAAAACGAATATAACCTTTGGACCAAGTGTAGTCGGTGCTCACGTGAGTTTTATTGACGTAAGCCACAGGGCGGGTCAGATTTTGTCTGGCTCTAAGATCCAGATGACTAGAAAATATAGGACCGGTTCCAAGATAGAGAACAAGGCTCTCACCTCCCTCGCATTCATCTTTGATCAGGAACTGAGTATTAATTTTTTTATCACGCTTAAGGTTTATTTTTTTCAAGCGAAAGTAATCTTGCCAGTTCCCTACGACTTCATTTAATTGACTTCTAATCTGTGAAGAATCCAAACCAAAATCACTAGTGACATGAAAACAAGTGGAAATAGGATCAGTCCCATAAAACCAAGCGGTGTGCTTTCTAATATCGACATTATCCCCACCACCAAAACTATCACCACCGGCTGTGGGAGGACCCACAAAGGGCGATGAGGAACTTTCTGCGGAAAACAGTGTATTAATCGGTACCAGTTGCGCATTTCCTAGTGAGCAGCCTAGGAAAATGGCGAGAAATAAAAAAACAGGTTTCACTTGATCTCCATAAAATCAACGATTAAAGCGGCCATCATTTCAGCTTCAGGTTCTTCTTCAAGATGATTGTTCAGGTCTACAATAAGAGCGACAAACCGCTTTTTAAACTCTTCAAAACTATTTTTAGGAAGAGTCATATAGCTTCCGTAATTGAGTGAATCATAGCCGATTTCGTCGTACTTTTTAATGATTTGCATTCTCGCTGTAATATTTGCATATTTTGCAAGAGGAGATTCTTTTTTAATATGAATACGTGTCTGCCCTTGAAATAACTCGCCTTGCTCATTCTCGCTAATAAGACCTTTTTCTTTTAGAAAGCCCAAGGCGGTGTCAAAATCTTTGACAGTGACTCCCATTTGTTTTCGCAGGTTCTTTTTATTTCTGAAGGCCGGGATATCAATGAGGTTTCTAATCTGCACATGATGGAAATTATTAAAATAAGCAATCGCATCCTCTTGAGAAAGTTCATCATAGGACATTTGATTTTCAATCAACTTTGACTTTTCAACCAGCGCCTCTCGTTTGGATTGAAAGTACTTTTTTAATTCAAATGTCCCGGCACGATCCCACTCAACCAGCACCATAAAGTACTCCTGCTCAAGGGCATTATGCTTAAAAAATCGATTCAATTTAAAGGCCTGCTCAAGGCTGAAAGTGGATTTGTCTTTAAGGACCTGCGAGACAAAACTGGGCTGACAGCCTAGATGCTCTGCCAATTGGGCTTTGGCGCCTCGGCCATACTCCGGCCTACGAAGTTTTAATTCAATATACTCTCGATAGTCAGAATAATCGTATATAATAATTTCAGACACTTAGACCTCTTTTTTAACAAGATCCTTCACTTTATCCTCTTTTCTCTAGGAATAAAACCCATTTCCCCCCCCCTTCCACAAGGATAAAATTTACCCAGGGATTCATCTAGGTCTACAAGGACGGTTCTGATTTCATCAAAACGAAGATTGCGCAAGCCACTGCAACAGGGCTTCGTGGGCTGAGTTTTGGAACTGATTTTTAAAGTAAATCATCCAGGTGGGCCCTTTTAGTTTTTTCTTCGAAGGTTGAAATACAAAACTTTTTTCCAAAACTTTTTTTGTCACCAGATACTTCGGCACAATGGCAAAACCAAGGCCTTGCGAAACAAGCTCCAAGAGCATCTCCGATGAGGCTCCATAAATGCGGGCCTCACTGCCTCGATATTTTTTACCGTAGTGAATCTTATACCAACGAGGTAAAAGTTGATGAGATTTATAGTATTCGATCGAGGGTAAAGAAACTATGTCTTCTTCAGAAAACTCGTTGTGATAAAAAGTTTTAGGAACAAGTGCTACTAGCTCATTTTCAAAAACTTTTTTCGACTCCATTCCTCTTTTTCTCCCCTGGTAAGGAAAAATCGAAAAGCACAAATCAAGTCGTCCTTGTTCTACCAAATTCAGTAGGCGCGAGGGCGAGTCGAAAATCATTCTTATTTGCACCTTTTTATTTTCTCTACAAAAGTTTTCAATTTTTGGAACAAGATGATGTTTAGCAAATTCGAAGTTAGAGCCTATACGCACGCTTCCTTCTAAATCAAAGAACTCGCCTCGAATACCCTTCAAACAATGTCCAAGGTCGAATTCATAATTTTCAAAAAGTTGAGAAATCTTACGAGCGTCATCCGTTGGGTAAAGATGGCGCCCTTTACGTAAAAAGAGTTTTAAATCCATCTGATATTCTAAGACAGATAAAGCCTGACTGATGGCCGAGCGGGTCAGACCGAGTTCCTCCCCCGCCCGCTGGTGACTACCGTTGTTCACCACGGCTCTGAGAATACGTATTTTGTTTAAATCGACATTGTTTAAATTCATTAAACAATTGAATTAGTTCATTTAACTTTACTAATCAATACTTTTCCCGCTTACTGCACACCTCAACGAAGAGGAGAAAATATGACACTCTCAAGCAAAATAAAAAAAGCCACTGCAAACCAGCAACTGCTCAACCACCCCTTTTATCAAGACTGGAACCAGGGGAAATTGTCCTTGGACACCTTAAAAACTTATGCCGGTCAGTACTACTATCACGTCGACAGCTTTCCTCGATACATTAGCGCCACCCATTCCCAGTGTGAAAACATCAACAATCGGAAAATACTCCTAGAAAATTTAATGGAGGAAGATGGAATCGAGGCAAGAGCTCATATCCACCTGTGGGCTGACTTCTGCAGGGCTCTCGGTTACTCCGACCAAGAACTTGGCCAAGACGAACCTTTTGAGTCTATCAAAGACATTATCGAAACTTTTTTTGAGAGCGCCTACTCCTCCTATGAAGAAGGACTTGCAGCTCTGTATGCCTACGAAAGACAGGTTCCAGAAGTTGCTGAAACAAAAATCGAGGGCCTTAAAAAATTCTATAATATGGACAACCACAAAGCACTGGCTTTTTTTGAGGTCCACAAACAGGCCGACATCTACCACCGCAAAGCCTGTGAAGATCTCTTAGACCAAATTCCTGAGAAAAAGCATGATCTCTGCCTTAAATCGGCAAAAGAAGCCTCTCAATCACTCTGGAACTTTTTAACGGAAGCCCATCGCCTAGAGAAGGTCGCATAGTGCACTCTCAACTTTCAATCCATTCCTATGTGACAAAAGTCTCTCTTGGATGTTCTCAAGAGGAACGCTCTTCTCCTCAAGAGGTGATTTTCGATATTCATTTTCCGTTTAAGGAACCTCCTCCTGGCGAAATAACCGACAGGCTTACAGACACCCTTTGTTATGGAGAGGTTTGTGAGCTTGTTGAAAAAACAATAGAAAACAAGAGTTTTCATCTTGTTGAACATATCGCTTGCAAAATATCTCATGAACTTAAAATGCATTTTGCAATGAGACCCTTTCATCTTAAGGTTCATAAAGTGAGCCCCCCTATTGAAAGACTCAAAGGAGGAGTCACCTATGAAATTTTCTATTCCCCAGAAGAAGGCTAAATTTCTTTCTCTTGGAAGCAATCAAGGCAACCGCAGAGAGAACCTTATTTTTGCTCTAGATGAAATCAATAAAGTGGCTCTGATTAAACGACAGTCATCTGTCTATGAAACACCTGCACTACTACCTACAGGAGCTCCGTCAGACTGGAATCGTCCCTTTCTCAATTTGGCTGTTGAAATCTCAACTGATCGGAGTGCAGAGGATTTCTTACAGATCATCCAAACAATCGAAAAAAAAAGGGACCGAGTCAAAAATAAGAGATGGGCTCCCCGCCCATTAGATATTGATATACTCCTATGGGACAATGTCGAGATCAATAGTTCTCACTTAAAAATACCTCATCCTGAAATGAATAGACGCTCCTTTGTTCTCGACCCTTTAAAGGATCTTTCCGCACAGTTTATTACAGCCGCTCGGCGTCTGAGAACTCACTGCCCCCAACTCATGGGAATAGTGAATGTAACACCTGACTCATTTTCTGATGGTGGAGAGTTTTTTTCTTATGAGAATTTTTCTCGATGTCTCGATCTTTTAGTGGAAAATTGTGTTGATATCATTGATATCGGTGCGGAATCGACCTGCCCTGGGGCAACGCCTCTTACCTCTGAGCAGGAATGGATAAGACTCAAACCTTTTTTAGAAAAATTGGCGCCTCTTAAAAATGATCGAAAGCTCTTCCCACTGATTAGCCTGGACACCTACCATCCAGAAACCGCAAAAAAAGCGATCCCTTATGGAGTTAATATAATCAATGATGTCAGTGGGTTGAATGATCCCGAAATGATCTCAGTTTTAAAAGACTCAAATCTTGACTATGTACTCAGTCACAGTCTTGATATTCCTGCAAATCCTGAAAACCACATCGAAGGAGACCCTATCGACTATTTAAAAATTTGGCTCGAATCGAAATGGGATGTCCTTCAGAGAAACAATATCAACGCTGACCGTATTATTTTTGATCCTGGAATTGGTTTTGGCAAAAGTTCTCTACAGTCCCAAGAAATTATTAAAAATATGTCAAAGTTTAGAGAACTTCCATTTCGAATTCTAGTCGGTCATTCTCGAAAATCTTTCTTCTCTACATTCACCCCTGCACCGCCGCAAGAAAGAGACATCGAGACGATTGGCACCTCGATGGCCTTGCTCGATCAAGGGGTCGATATACTTCGTGTTCATGATGTGAAAAACCATAGAAAAGCGATAAGGGGTTGGCTCCATGCTCGCAGTTAAAGCCTACAAAACAAAGATTTTTGGTCTTGGTGAAAACCTTATCGACTTTATTATTGGTGAGATTGGTAATGAAATCCAGGAAGAACATGTTCTGGCAATCACTTCAAAAATTGTTTCGCTTTGGGTGAAGCGAGTGATTCCTAAACACGAGATCAGTAAAGAGGCTCTTATTCGCAAAGAAGCGGACCAGTATTTGGGATGCACCGAATATGGTGTCCACCTTACCTTAAAAGAAAATCAAATTTTTCCCTCTAGTGGCATTGACGAATCCAACTGCCAAGGCGACTACTGGATTCTTTTTCCAAAAGATCCTTATAGAGTGGCTGAGAAAATTTTAGAGGAAGTAAAAAAACGGCTAAAATTGGATCGGTTGGGAATTATAATCACCGATTCAAAGACCACTCCACTAAGAAGAGGAGTTACGGGCACGGCCCTAGCCTACGCCGGCTTTCAAGGTGTGATTAACAAACGGGGAAGCCTTGATCTTTTTGATCGCCCTCTTAAAGTAACCGAAATAAACCAAGCGGATGCACTAGCGGCAGCCGCCGTACTCTTAATGGGAGAAGGGGCTGAAGGTAAACCATTAGCCCTTATAAAAACAGAGGTGAGCTTTAAAAAGGTTTCCGCAAAAGAAATTCAAATATCCCCCAAGGAAGATCTCTATTCCCCTCTTTTTCCCTATAGTCATCCTGAGCGCAGCGAAGGATCTTAGATCTTTCGCTTCGCTCAAGACGACATGTTTTCGCTCAAGATGACATGTTTTCGCTCAAGACGACACAAATCCACTCAAGATGGGTTAGTTGCGGATATTTTTTAGTTTATTAATATACTTCTTTAATTTTGCTTTATAAGAGCCGTCAGGAGCCCAGCCCACAAATTGAGCCACAAGATCCCCATTACTGAAGAAATAGAACTGAGGGGTTGATGTGAAGTCGAGTTGACTGAAAGACTCACCCTCCTTTACCGGTACATGGATTAATTCATGATGTTCATTGTTCCATTCCCGGATGGCTTCAAAATCACTGGCCGCAAGAGAGTCTCTGACCTTTGTGAGTATTAGGCCATGCTGATTGATATAGTTCTTGGTCTCTTGATCGATCTGGCTTAGAGCCTTTCGGCTGAAATGACAATGGGGGTGAGCAATAATAACAATTTTCTCCTTCTTTAGATAAAGAGGCTCAACATCCTGGGAGCGAAGTGCATAGTCTTTAGGAGCGCTGGCACATTCAAGAATCAAACAGCAAGGGAGCATAACTTTTAGAAATAGGGATTTTTTCAAGATTTTGATGTCACACCTCATGTTTAAGATAATTATGACGAGGAATGAAAAAAAGTTAAGGATTAGAGCAAAGAGTCATTTTGTACTAGAAAAGTTTCTTATCGGTTACTATATCTAAGAATTATGCCAATGAGAATTTTAATGCTGGGGTTCCCCCCACTCCTCTTACTATTTGAAGCTCTAATGGGGCTCTCCCACCAACTTGAAAATCCAAGTATGGGATTGGTCCTCTTTATGGCGGCTTGGATGGTACTTTGGTGGATTTTTGAAATTCTCCCCTTGGGAATCACGGCGCTAGTCCCCCTCTTCTTCCTGCCTTTTTTTAACATACAGGAAATAGGAAGTGTCACACCCTCTTACTCCAATCCTGTGATCTTTCTTTTTCTTGGAGGCTTTATTATCGCTAGAGCTCTAGAAAAAACTCAACTGGATGAGCGTTTGGCGTTGAATATTCTAAAGATCACAGGTCGCACTGACCAGGGAATCATTCTTGGATTTGTATTAGCGACTGCTTTTCTCAGTATGTGGATCTCGAACACAGCCACCACAGTTATGATGGTACCCATTGCTCTGTCGGTGCTGCATTTTTTGCGAGATCAACTTGGGAAATCAAACAATTTACAAAATTTCGCTATTGTTCTTTTTCTAAGCCTTGCCTACTCCGCTAATATTGGTGGCATAATGACTCCCGTTGGAACTCCGCCGAACGTTGTTTTTCTAGGCTTTTTGGATGAACTGTACTCGAAAAAAATAGATTTCTGGCGCTGGTTAGTAGCCACAGCCCCGGTCGCTCTTACTCTTCTTGCTGTAATGTTCGGTTTTCTGAGGTGGCTCAATCCCTTTACCCTTCCCATTCCGAAAGATTTTAAAACCTTCATTGGTGAAAGATTAAGAAGTCAGGGAAATCTTTCGGCCGAACAAAAAATAACTATCGCTCTTTTCTTTTTGGCCGCTTTTTTATGGATTTTCAAAGGCCTTATCCATTATGTCTTTGCCATCGAATTTTTAAATGATGCCTCGATTGCGATCTTTTGTGGTTTTTTGCTATTTGCCATTCCCTCATCCATCAAAACCTATAATACGGTGCTAAAATTAGAGGACGTCTCAAAGCTCCCATGGGATATCGTCCTTCTTTTTGGGGGCGGAATGGCTTTGGCGGGTGCCTTAAAAGATCAAGGCCTCATTCAGCTTGTCACTCGCTTTTTTACTGAGTTTGGCTTTTCCCACCCCTATTTTTTAATTTTTAGTTTGGCCGCTGTGGTGCTCTTCTTGACTGAGATCATGAGCAATGTCGCTTTGTGTGTTGTCGCTCTTCCCGTGCTGATGAAACTCGGAGAGTCGCAAGGGCTTGATCCCTTTTTAGTGGCACTGCCTGCCGCCCTGTGTTCGAGCTATGCTTTTTCAATGCCTGTTTCAACACCTCCCAATGCTATTGTTTTTGGGACTGGAGCTATTAGGATTCAAGACATGCTAAGAGCCGGAATACTTCTCAATTTCATTGCACTTTTTATAACCATGACTCTTGGGCACCTGCTTACATTTAAGATATTCTAATAAAGGCACTATCAGCTAGTTTTCAATATCCGCCCAAGCCTTTGTAAATCCTTCCTTTACCTATAGATTTATTTTTTTCATTGGCTCTACTCTCCAGCAGTACTAGAACAGGTTGTTATTTTAGATATGAAGCTCAGTGATTTAAAGAAATTTGAAAAAGCCAAAGTGTTAAGTGTCGACCTGGACCACCAAGCCGTACGCAAGCGCTTATCCGATCTTGGTCTGCAGCAAGGGCAAGAAGTGACCTGTCTTGTGGGCTCTCCATGGGGCGGAGTGGGCTCTTATCAACTCACAAATGGCGTTTTCGCTCTAGAAGACTGGATCTGTAAGAAAGTTCAAGTAGAGAAGGTCGACTCCAAATGAGTTCCATTGCTGTTGTCGGAAAGCCGAATTCTGGAAAAAGTCTGTTGTTTAACCGCCTCACAGGTCTCAACCAAAAAGTGACAAACTTTCCTGGAATCACCGTTGAGGTCAAAAAAGGGCATCGCAAAGACAAAACCTTTTATGATTTTCCGGGGTTCTACAGTTTCTCAGCCCTTACCCAAGATGAGATCGTCTCTGTAGAGCGTTTCACAGAGGCTCTGGATAAAAAGGAAATTTCAAAAATCCTCTGTGTTCTCGATTCCACAGAACTGAAATCAAGTCTCCGCATGGGGCTGGAAGTCAGAAAGCAAGCCGCTCAAATGAATGTACCACTGATTTTCGCCGCCAATATGATTGATGAGCTGGGTGAAAAGGAGTCCATTGACTGGAAAGCTCTTGAGCAAGAACTCGGGGTGCCAGTGATTCCCATATCTGCGAAAACCTCTCAAGGCTTCAATAATTTATTTCAGGCTCTCGACGGAGATTGCAATCCTCCGCCTTTAGAAGAAGAGGAGGACTATTTCATTAAGGCTCAGAGCCTATGCAATCGACATGCGCCTTCATTGCAAGGCGCGGCTTCTAAAAAAAGAGGTCTTGATGGCTTTTTCTTATCACCCTTATTTGGATTGATTTCTTTTCTGGTCATTATGTCCGTCCTCTTTCAAGCCGTTTTCACTTTTGCTGTCCCCTTTATGGATTTTACGGAAGCGGCGGTAAGCTTCCTAGCCAATCTAGCCTCCAGCACACTCCCCGATGGGGCATTCAAAGATTTTGTGGTCGATGCTTTTTTTGGTGGGATCGGTTCCTTTCTCGTTTTCGTTCCCCAGATCTTCTTTTTGACCTTTATAATTGGGATTCTCGAAGATTCGGGTTATCTCGCTCGCGCCGCAATGCTTTGCCACCGTCCTTTGCGCTACTTTGGTTTATCGGGAAAAAGCTTTATTCCCATGCTCACGGGCCACGCTTGCGCTATTCCTGCCGTTTACGCCGCTCGCATGATCGACTCTCCTAAAAAACGCTATCTCACCTTATTGATCATTCCACTTATGGGTTGCTCGGCAAGACTTCCCGTTTATGCTTTTCTCATTGCAGCGATTATCCCCCAGACCACCTTTCTGGGAGGTCTTATTGGCCTTCAAGGTTTAGCCCTCTTTTTTATGTATTTGTTTGGAATCCTCGTGGCTTTGATCGTCTCTTGGCTTCTGTCTCGGTCTCGGTATATTAAATCAGAAGACATCCCGTTTATTTTAGAACTTCCCCCTTACCGCTTGCCCCACTGGAGACCTTTGATCTCCCGAGCCTTTATGAGTGTGTGGCAGTTTATCCGACGTGCGGGAGGCGTGATCTTTACAGTGACTGTGGTGGTTTGGATTTTAGGGTATTTTCCCTCTGGAAATTTAAACTCGTCCTACTTGAGTTATCTCGGCCAAGGGATCGAACCACTTATTGCTCCCCTCGGTCTTGATTGGAAATACGGGGTCGCCATTCTCACCTCATTTCTAGCAAGAGAAGTCTTTGTCGGGACTCTAGGCACTCTCTTTGAAATCGAGAATGCCGAAGAAAATTTCGCCGGCCTTTTGGAAAACGTCCAAAATGCTGGCTTGAGCTTTGCTTCAGGTATGGCGCTTTTAATTTTCTACGCCATTGCTCTACAGTGTGCTTCGACTTTTGCTGTTCTTAAAAGTGAATTAGGAAACTATAAAGGGCCCACACTCATTACCGTTGGATATGGCCTTCTGGCTTTTGTAAGCGCCTGGATCACCTATTTTGCATTGGTCTAAATCTAAGTAGAACTAGAAAATTAAATTGAAAAGTCAAATTCTAGAGGTGCAATCAAATAGGGTCGACAGAAGAACGCCGACTCTACTGCAAATCAAAAACGAAAAGGGCTCGCTTTAAAAATCGTAGCGAACCCTCACACCATACTCTCTTGGGGTGCTGGTCTGAAAATAATTGCTTTGATAGGGAGATGTCGTGCTCGTTGGCCGTCCATCATAGATCAAGAACCGTCCATCCAAAAGATTGTTAACATAAGCCTGAAAGACCCAAGAGGCCAAGCGGTATTGAGCATTTAAATTGATGTAAAACTGAGAATCCGACTCGCGCGTATTTTCCGCATTATTATAGGATTTCTCAAGATAGCGAAAGACTGTCAAAAACTGCAAGTCCTCCGTTAAATTCAGAATGTGAGAGAGTCGCCCCGTGAACTGGGGCGCGTAGGGAAACTCATTGCCGTCGTAGTTTTCACTCAAAGTTTCGAAGTCTTCAAACTCCGTCTGAGTAAAACCCACACCAAAATTTATTTTTTGATTGGAAGTTAAAAGGAATCGAGTTTCGAGCTCCCCACCAAGGAGGTTTGAGCGTGCGGCGTTTTCAACTTGGGTGTCATAAAAGTTATTTGAGAGCTGGATTTGAACTTGCTGGTCTTTCCATTGAATATAAAAAAGATTGGCAGAAAATTGAAAGTGAGGGTTCATATACTTATACGATAACTCATAGTTGTCAGTGAATTCTGGATCGTACTCAACAGCCGTAGCTCTTTGCCTATTAATACTCACTCCGGCAGTACGATAAGCTTTCGTGTAGGAAACACCCCAGCGATGTCTTCCCTGCCCGACCGAGTATCCAATCTTTGGAAGAAAGACAAAGTTTGACTGAAAGCCCGAATAGGATCCCGAGACCTGAGCGATATAAGCATCCACTGCTCCATTGGTCGGTCCGCCTAGATCTTGCAGCCTTTCTCCGTTAACGAAAGTTCCGTACACAGACTCAGCCGCCTCCCCTCGAACTCCCAGAATCAAAGAGTGGTGTTCGTTAAAACGATAGGTAAAGGAATCAAAGACAGAATAGACCTTGCGTGTTCTTTTCACATCCTGGCCGACATTGACAGGTGTGGACTGGTTGCCTGGGAGGGGGAACAACAAATTAAAGCCATAGTCTTCAGAAAGTCTGAAGTCATGAAAATGAAGTCCCAGCATATTCTGAACGGACTCGGTTTCGTAATAAAGACGATTCTCTAGAGTGAAAAAGTGATCCTCTCTCATTTCATCTCTTCGCCCGGCTACATTCTGAGGCGAGCCATCGGCATCGGAAAAATGATGCTGCCGACTTTTAGAGTAACCCGCGAAAAATTCGTTGCTTGTTTCAGCGGTAAAATAAGTAGAATAAAGAGAAGAGACTTGATGATTCTCAGTTGTGGTCACAAAATCTTCATCCTCAAAAACTTGAAAGGCGAAAGGGTCGTCACCCTGGGTATAAGTTCCCCCTTGGTCATTTTTATTATATTTTGCATTTACTTTTAACTCATTGTCTTCACTCATTTGGTAAAGAAGAGTCCCATCCACTCTCTGACGTGTGCGTTCTCCCCACTGGTCGTCTCCTCGAGTTTCATTGGTAATATACCCCTCGTTGTTTTCTCCCTCAACGGATAGACGAGTGGCCACAGAATCACTTAAAGGTGTGTTTAGGCTTAATCCCATCTCTTTATGCCCAAAATTTCCTAGAGTTATTCGGGCCGCCCCTTGGTAGCTGAAAATAGGAGCCTGATGGAAAAGATTGATTGAACCAGCTAGAGAGTTTATTCCCTGATTGGTCGACTGCGCCCCACGCAAGACCTCAATGCGATCCATATCCCAAAGGTTGAAACTGCCCGCCTGTTGAGCCAAATCCGTTTGAAAGAGTCCATCTATCAGTAGACTCGCCAGATCGTCTTTTTGGTAACCGGTCACACCCGAGCTATTGATTCCCCGAATACTAAAAGATTCGTTGTTGTTGTTGACCTGTACGTTCGGGAGGGCATTGAGAATGTCTAAATCATTCTCACGCCCTGTCGCCGGAAGCTCCTCACTACCAAGGACTGAAACACTCTCTATGGTTTCTAAAAAAGTTTTGCGCTCTTTGGTCCCTTTAACCTCGATCGTCTCAACAGACGTCAGCTCCTGAGCTGGAGCGAACGACATCAATATCCACATGAAAAATAACATTTTTTACCTCTTGTTTCTCTGAGTTCCTGTATAATTTAAAAAGCATGAAGCCTGTGATTCAGTCTGATAAATATCCCTACCCATCACATCGTTGACCACTTGTCCAGAACGCCAGGCCATCAAGCTGGTCTGTGGGTCCACGATCCCGTGATTATGACGACTGAAATTTAATGCATAGATCTTGTTATCAGATGGGCCATCCCAGGTGAGCGAGTAGTTCTTGTTGAAGATAAAACGCTTTTTCTCGTCCAGATTTAATCTTGAAAAAAGAGGTTCAAGTACTGGAGGGAGGCCTTCCTTAAAACCCGTGGCCAAAACCACAATATCAGCCTCCAGGGTCTCTTTTTCACCCTTAAAATGATTTCTAATATTAAGGCTGTAGGCACCACTTCTTTCTTCCATGCCTTCGAGATAGCGCAGAGGTAAAATATTAATTTCCCGAGTGTCTTTCTCAACAAAGCGCTTGAGATACAAATCGTTATAAAGTTCCTGCAAATAATAAGGTGTATTACCGTCACTGGTTAACTTTTGTTGAGCCACCAGTTCATCTTTTCGGGGCTGATCCAAGTCCCAAAACTGGCCAACGTAGTCTGGGGTGAAGTAATCATTGGCAAAAGCCGATTCATCCAGTGGCTCCAGGTTATGCCGGCGTGAAACGAGATTTAAAGACTTGGGATCTCCCCACTTTCCTTTTAAAGCGTTTCTAAAAATCTCAAGACCGGTTTGTCCGCCCCCAACAATCACAACTTTCTTGTCAGTGAAGTTAGCACTATCAAGCTTTCCAGATTTGGCGTGAAAAACCTTATCTCCAAGATAAGAATAAGCACAGTCTGGCGTCCACGCTTTCTTTCCCGTGGCAACACTAATATTTCGACTTCTCCACTCACCCTTATTGGTTTGGGTCACAAACTGACTTCCGTCGAAATCAATGGCATAGACATCGGTCTCAAACTCAATAAACTCACTAAGCGATTGGCTCACCCATTGTCCATATTGCTGGTATTCAAGACGAGTGATCGAATTCCGCTGGGTGTTTAAAAACGAGTAAAATAAACCACTCTCTTTTAAATAGTTTAGAAACGAATAGCGATTGGTGGGATCTACAGGCGTGACCAAATCTTTTAGATAAGAGGTCTGCATTGTGGAGTCACCAAACATAATTTCCGGATGCCACTGAAATTCTGACTTCTTTTCCAAGAAGTGAATATTCCCCTCAACGGGATGAAGAAGAGCCGCCAAACTAAGATTGGATGGTCCAAGACCGATACCGACTAATTCTTTACAATCTGACACTTTGCGCCCCCTTATATAATGGGTTATTGAGGTCACTGCCGAGCATGGGTTTGGGTCTCATAGCTGAGTCCCCATAGCCTATGGAAAAGCGGACTTTATTCAAAAGCACTCTTTTAATCTTTTCATTGAGAAGATTATGGGTCTGATCAACTGACTCGCCTTTTTGCTCTCCGAGATATCCTTTAATGACCTCACTTAAAATTTGATAGAATTTGTCCTCAGCAAATCCCTCTGACTCAAATAGTGCCGAAGAAATAAAGCGAAGAACTGTAACGAAATGACCTGTAACCAAGTCATGAATGATATACTCAGGCTTTAGTGTCTCGTAGGAGTCGATTACATCTTTGAAAACATGGGACTTTTCTTTAAGCTCTTCAGAAAAACGTAAGTCCCCTTGAAAGTCTTTTAGTATGACTCCTGAGGGAATATTGTCTTTTAATCTCAAGATTGTGTTTTGGCCATGGGCCACCAACCCCACGCCATACTCCAATTGAAGATGATAAAGAGGTATGACCACACTCTCAAAATACCTCTGTAACCACTCTTCCATACTTAGACCTGAGCGCCTCTGAAAAACGGCAAGGAGACATTTTTTTTCACTATCTTGATGGAAAAGTCCGCCTGTCATAATGGCATTTTCATCAGGATGTAGTTTAGACGAGAGGCTCTCCCGAAACACAACCCCTAAATACTCCTGAAACCTATAGGGAACTTCTTTAAGTTGCTTATACTGAGGATGCACATAGGATATTCCAGCAGGCTCTTTTAGAACCTGGGTTCCTCGCTTCTTTAACACAGGGTCTTGCTCACAGAGTTCTTCTAATTTTCTCGATGTACTGGGAGCCACCTTCAGATATTGTGAAGGGAGTCCCCTCACAGCCGAGGTGTTTAGTATACTAAGAGATAGCTTTATGTCGCATTTCTGTGGCCTTTCGGTGTTGGAAAAACTCCTGATAGAAACCTGGGGAAGATAGGGATCCCCTGCTTGACCCAGATAAATAATTTTCTGGTTATGAATCTCTTCCTGAAATTGTAATTTTATATAGCGACTGTATTGCCATGGATGCACAGGCATCAAATAATAGTCTCTGGGAGCTTTACCTAGAGCTTTAATTTTTTGATGAAACTTCTTTAATTCAAAAGAGGTTAAACTTTGCTCGACGAAATCATTATACTCTTTACCTTGCTCGACACCGACAACAACTTGAGTTGAATAAACAGCAATCCAATCAAAGCACACTTCCTGGCTAATCTCGGGCGCGTACTGATCCAATTCTTCACTGCCCCACCCCATGCGACCTTTGTTTAAAAGAATTTTAGGATGACCATTGTAATAGCTCTGTCTCTGGATTGACTTCATATCAGCCAGTTGCTCAAGACTCACCTTGCTGTTCTTTTCAAAAAGTTTGCTATCGATGTAAAGAGTCGAACTCATCTCCTCTAAGAAGGATCCAAACTCAATCTCATCCATAGCAAGCTCAGCCTTGGCATCTATAAAAAATTGTCCAGCCGAAAGAGTTCTTCCGTCATGGGATTTACGCACAAGAGTGAGAGGATCGACTCTAAGATAGTCCCAAATACTCTTCCAAGCGCGGAAAAAATACTCGACACCACTGTCGAGTTTTAAAGAATACAAATCCTCCTCTTTAACTGAGGGATAAAGGACTTGCTCGTAGGAGAGCTCTCCGATTGATTTTGCAATAAGTTGTCGATTCACCTGAGTCCAAGTGTTCATAGCTCATGCACTCCTGCGAAAAAATCTTCTCGTCTCACCGATAAAAGGGCTGAGCGTTTATGGGGGAAATCAAATTCTTTGATAAACTCCCACCCTGGGACCATTTCAACGTACTTAAGGACAGCTTTGTTATCACTACGAGGCTCGGCGACGATCCGGCGAGTCCGACAGTCTTGAAGAAAAAGGAAATGAGTGATTGAGGTCAGTACCCCTTTGGTATTCTTGCGCCCCAAGAATTTCTCTTCACCGATTAAAAAGTGAAAGCCACGGTCATAGGCTTCGGGATTATCGTAAAAGGGACTGATTCGATCCTCTTTAGCCCAATAGATTTCAAAGTACCCTGCACACTCTCCGTCGATTTCTAGGATGAGAGGTGTTTGGTGTGGGTCTTTTTGGGCTTTTTCAAGATATTCTTTGAGTTGCTCTTTACTAAAATTCAACTCCCAAAGGTCAAATACTCTTTCTTTGTTATGCCAATAATGGAAAATATCGAGATCCCTTTCGATATCAATGGCTCTGAAACTGATTGTTTTGTGGATAGAGCTCATTCGTCTTTTATAAAGACAACCATCCCCGAGGGAATAACGTTCAGGATGAGTTTGCTCCCCGGTCTGTGTCCAGGTTTCTGCGCGATTTTCAACCGCAGGATTTTTTAACCAAAAACTAGGAAGCTGAAAGTACTGCTTCCTTGTCATCACCAGAGAGTCTTCCTCGCTTTCTAAAAACTCATTAAGGAATTCAGGCCAACGACCTCGGCCCTCCATTTTGATTTGCACATACTCAGCGTTTCCACTCTTTGAAAAAACGAATTGAAAGAGGCTATTAAAAAATAAAGCGTCATTGGGAAGATATTCGCTACTCAGACTCACGCCCCCTTCGGTTTCTTTATATTTAAGTTGAGTCAACTGACGGTCAGCACTCTCAACGACAACTTCTCCCTCTCCAAAGTGGACTCTAAAGGGAAGTGGTTGATTTTGTTCGAAATACTCCCGTGTCTTTTCCATTTGATTCATAATGCTTTCTCCTTTGGCAGAGGTTTCATGGGATTTTGTATTAGGGTATAGATTTCTAGAGGATTAAGAGTTGTGTTTTCGTTAATATTTCTCAAAGTACAAAAAAAGTTGCCTTTAAACTTCAAACGCTCTTCCTTGAGAAGATAATCAAGAAAGCTAGGATCTTTTACGCCTTCAGCTCTCAGGGGAATCAGAAAGTTACGCAAATCCTCTATAAGAATCTCTTCAACTTCTGGATTCAGCTGGCTTAAGGCGGAGATCACTCCAAAGCTTGAGTTGGTTATGAGATAGTAGCCAAACAGAGCATGCCCCATTTCACTAGAAACCACATTTTCGTTTTCTTCACGGATGCTCGCTATAGACTGCGAGTAGAGTTTAAAGCCTAACTCCGAATAGCCTGTCCCCTGACAGTCTCTAAAGTAACAACCCTGAGGAATTCCATTTTTAAGGCTGATCACTAAATTCTGTTGGTGAGCTCCCAAAAGTACACCATAGTCCGCTTGTAAAATTATAAAGGGTTTAAGCACATTCTGGCAGTAAGCTTTAAACCAACCCCTTAGGTTTTCAGTGTTTTCTATTGGACCAATAAACTCTGCAACAAGATCTAAGATTCCATTGCCGGCTGTTTGTAGGTTTTCTTGTGTGAGCGAAGATAAAACAGCCTGATCTTTTGATTTCTGTACGGACCGAAAGGGATTTTCTCTAAAAACAACCACAGAATCAGAGCTTGGTTCGCCCGACTCATCTTTTAAACATAGATAAAAAGGCTCGCAGAGGATATGGAAGCCATTGTGATCTGTTTTAAATTCTTCAAACTTCGCCGATTTGACAACATCATAGAGCTGTAGACCCCGGTCCACTTCTTTAGGAAGGAGATGACGAACAGAATTGGTGAGCTTAAGACTCAGAGAAAACTTCAACATATTGGGGGAACTCTCAGAGAAAACCGTTCGCAGAGAGGAAGTCGCTCGCCAATTCGGCTCTTCTTTATGAAAAAGTACGACCCTCTCAGTCTTTAAGTATTTTTGAAAATACTCTCGATTTAACAAAGCTTTCTCTTGCCAGGGATGGACCGGCAACAAGCGATAACCCTTCTTATAAAAGAAATTATTATGTAACATTTGTGGGTTACAAAAGACCTCTTCTTCTTGGCGTTCATAAGCAAAGCTTTCCGAATGTTGGAAAAAGAGCACCTCAGGATCGACTAGATACCAGGTCAGTCCGAAGGCGTTGCGATATTCAGGACAAAAAATTTGTGCTTCTTCTCGACTCAAAGCTTCGCGACTTTTTGGTGTAGGATGAAAGGGATGCCCTAGAATCAGATCCTGCTCAAAATCTATAAAACTTTTAGACTTGGGGGAGGAAACCTCTGGAGGCTCTTGCAAACGAACTCTTAGGGCTTCTTCCATGGAATGAAAGCTGGCTTTGACCCGAGCGTAAAAACGCTCCCCTTCTTCTCTCTTATCAAGGGAGAGGTAGTGTATGATATCACCGGCGGCATCAAGGGGTGTTAACTTAAAGAGGCCGTGAGAATCGGTTTTTTGAACAAAAGATTTGGTTTGAAACTTGCCGAGTTTACGTCGAGAAAGGATGGGAACGTGGAACTTCACCTGATTGATCGCAATGATTAGAACAGACTCGCCACCACTATCTTCCACCCAATGATCATTCCATTCTTTCAGGAAGGAATTCATAAAAGCATCGAAAGAGAGTCTTTGTGCCATGTCCGTTATTTCTGCACTATCCATAGTTCTCTCTCCTCATAACCTTTTCTGAACCACGGCCTGTGGGCAGACAGAGAAACATCAATACTCCACCGACCCCTGTAAGAATAAAGATAAAGATTTCTTCATTGAATCGAAAAGCGAAAGCCGCCAAAGCTCCCCCAAGCGCGTAGCCGGTTGTATAAAAGGAGGCCATCCAACCGGCTCTCTTTGCGTAACCTTTGAGTCCAAAAATTCTCTTTAAGTCTGCAAGATTGAAGGCTGGTACCATTGCGAGACCAAACGAAATCACAAAAATGGCAAGGTAAAGATCAGACTTATTTTCAAACAAGCCAAACAGAAGCCCCCCTACCACTAAAAAAATTCCACCAATGAGTTTACCCACTTGCACGGAAATCTCTTTAAAAAGAATCAAGGCCAATTGCACTCCAACAATGATCGTAACGGCCATAAGAAAAAGAAGGGCACTCTGTTCAGCAGCCTCCTGGCCGGTGACTGAAAAAGTTTCTTGAATACGACCAGCCAGTGAAGAATTAATTAGCTCTAAATAAATCGAGAAACAGAAAGCAACAAGAAAGGGTTTCTTTAAAAAACCCATTTCTTTAAACTCTAAACCCAAAACGGGAACTTGTTTTTGAGAAGTAGGCTCTGAGGGCAGGAAAAGAGCAGACAAGGCGCAAACGATTAAAGCGATCAGGAGGAACGAAAATATAACTCCTAAATTTTCCGTTAGAAAAAATAGGCTAGTAAAACCAAAAAGACGACCACAATTTAGACACAAAGAATGGAGGATCATGGGTTTTGAGCTGGTGGTCGGTACCCGAGCATGAAGACTTTGTGAAACGGGGTTGATTCCAGAAACACTCAAGCCATAAATGACTCGACTTAACAACAAAAAGGCTAGAGACCAAACTTTCATGGCTGGTGGAAAATAAAACATGAATACGATCACCGAAAGAGACAGCAAAAGGCCCAGGATTCCAATAATCAATACAGGCAAGGCTCCTAAACTTTCACTTTTTGTGGACCAAAAAGGTCCAGTGAAAGCAAACAGGAGGGTTCCAATACTAAAACACAATATCACTTGAGACAGGGACAGGTTGAGTTGATCCGCCAAATACGGATAAAGCGGAAGTAAGATTCCTTGGCTGAAAGCAAACAAGAAAGAACTTCCAAAGGCTAAGCTTCTCTTAAGAGCTGTTTCACTAAACACGGAACCTCGCTTTGGAAACAAGGACCACCAGAGGGATACAAAACAATAAAAGGCTTGTAAAAAAATAAAGACCTTCTTGAAAGAGACAGCCCACGACCCCTGCAACAATAGTGAATATGAAAACCAACGGCCAAGCGTAAGCCACTTTTCCTGGCACTGAATTCTTCAGTGGGCTAAGCCGTGTTTTTTCTTTCATTTTTCGGGTGCGGCTCCAATAGGTGGCTACACCCATAATCATCACAAGTAACGAGCAAAGTGCAAAAAGAAGCCAGATAATTTTGAAGAGCAAGCCACCATAATTACCAAAATGAAGGGGCTCGGAAAGAATCAGAGCTTTTAAATAGAAAGGGAGGTTGACCACCTCTCTGAGTCCTCCACTGTCTGCGCTAGAAAGGAGAATTTGGCTGGCCTGCTGACGTCCTAACCAAAACTTTTCCATCAAAAATACAAAATGGCCAGGGACTCCAAACTCTGTCCCAGGAAAGGAAACAAAAGAGATTTCCCCTTCTAAATTCTGATTTTGGACGTTGGCAATGGCATGTCCTAAGACCCCACTGCCTGAGACTTCAGAATTCACACTGTTTTCATATTTAGAGATGAGCTGATTCAAGGTAGAATACTGAAAGGCTTTAATAATCAGACTATTAAAAGCAAGAAGGGTCCCGGTAAACCCAACAATCAAAGCCCATCCAAAGCTGGTCACCCCTAGATACTTATGGAGATCGGCGAGCTTAAGCTTAAAAGGGTTTCGAATATCTCCGAAACTTCTTTTTTTCATCATGCGCCCGTAGATAAAGAATCCACTGATCAGTAGAAACACATAAAGAAAACCGACAAACCCAATGTACATTTTGCCAAAGAAACCTAGAAACAGTTCCCGATGAAGCTCCAAGAGCCAGGGGAAAAAGCCTGACTCCTCTTTCTTTGCTTCTCCTCGGATCTTTTTTTCCCGAATATCATATGTGATTTTTCGAGCTTCCCTTAAAGGAGTTTTAGCACTCTCACCCAGACGGATTTGAATCCAGTGGGCCTTTTTATGATCTTGAAAAGCGGCTAAAGGGTAAAGCTTAGGAAACTGGGCTTTTGTTTCCGTTAAGCCAGCGGAAAGTGAGTTCACCCAAGGCTCACCGAGTGGCTTTGAAGGAGAAGGACTGAACTCGTCTTTGAAAAGTAGCAGGATTCCAGTGAGTGACAATAGGAGAAAGTTAAAACTTATGAAAAGTCCAACGGCAGTATGGATCTTGTGGAATTTTTTATAAGTTTTATTTTTCAAAGACCACCCCAACGGATTATTCAACCTGAACCATTCACTACGACATGATTTAGTTGGTAACGAAAATTACTCTCAGTTTAAATAGGGTTTAATACCCTCAGGGTCAAATAAAGGGGGGAATAAAAATCTAAATGACTAGAAAGAGCCAAGTTTTCGAAAACTAAATGATAAATGAAATCCTATTGAAAATCTACGGACCATATATTGATAATGGCTTGTCCACAGTAATGGCGTCAGATTTCTTGAAGAACAAGTAAATATATTAAATAATCGAGCAAAGCCCCATAGGAATCTCATGTTAAAATACAATCAAATCTATTTTTATCGCGTGCGCGGGCTGTGGAAATGGCAGACTTTTTTTAGCCTTCAGTCGTTTAAGGCTTTGAAAAATTCGAAACTGAGCTTTTCTAATAAAGCGATTCTTACGTCTTTAACCCTCACTCAAGACATTTTTGGTCCGGCAAGAATGCACAGTTATGTGGACATTAATCCCTCGGATGATGGCGTTACCTATACCACTCATTTGAAAAAATGGGGATTGACCCTTTACAAAAGCGTTGTGACTGTCACCCTAAGTTCTAACGGAAAAGATATGAATTTGAGGGGGGCTGAATATTGTTTTCCCAACCTGAAAAGAGGTGTTCCATTTGATCCGCAGATTGGCTTTGTCACAAAAACAACGACCAATGCCCACTATCAAATGCCTTTTATGGGTCTACTTTGGGATTGTGAAACAACACTTAAACCTCCAGGCAAAATTAAAATTCGTCAGTCTTGGATGAAAGTGACCTTCGTTCTAAAAGAGGACTACAACCAAATCCTAAAACAACGACTTGACGAAATTCCACCTCCGCCTCAATGAAGCTTACGCAATTCCATTGCGATTTTTTTAAAATCACTGTTTTCCAACTCCGATTTACGTTTAACAAGATAAACCTTAAATTTTCTCCCCTTTAACTCTCTAGGCTCCCTTAATCTTTTCAAATGGTAGCGACTCGTACGAGAGGCGTTGAACAGCTCAACGATAAACTTGGGGAAATAACACCACCCCCATTCCCACCGAAGCCCACTGCAGAGCTGTTTCCAAAAGTGACGTCTTATGACGAATATTTCTTGTTATAATGTCATCGGAAAATCCATCGAGTCCCCTAGCTTTTGAAGGGGTTCCACTCACAGGAGTCACTGGAACGATAAAAGGCCAATCCTCAAAAGAACTTTTCGAGAAATTTTTATGGCCAAAAATCCCCATTTCAATACTTGTCACCTCTAAAGTGTCTAACTCAGGATGAGGAATGGGTAGGTAAGTAATTCCTATGTCTGCACGCCGAGCCTGAAGGTCGTCCTCAATTTCACCCGGGACTCTCTCTAGAACAGTCATCTTTTGTGCACTAAAATGCTTTCGAATAACCGGGGTGAGAAAGTAAGTCGAGAAAACTTCAAAGGTCGCAATTTTAAGATCTCTCTCCATTTTCTGATTCTGATTCAAACTTGATATTTGAGACAACCGCTCAAGAAGGGGATCACAGTGTGCTACTAATTGATGACCGTAATCAGTGATAACGATGCCTCGCCCAGACGGTACGATCAACTTTTGCCCCAACTCAACTTCTAAGGTTTTAATAGCTTTAGAAAGAGCAGGTTGAGAAATATTAAGCAGCTCGGAAGCCTTTGTGATCGAACCGGCTCGGCTGAGAACAGAAAAATAATGCAAGCGATTTATATCCATTGGTTATGGGTTTATAGTTATTATTCACTTTTTTTCAAGTAAAAATCGACCTAGATTACCTCTCACCAAGGAGGTTTCCATGAAAAAATGGATCATTATCGCCACACTCATCCTTTCGCCTGGATTGAGGGCCCAAAGCTCGTTCGGGCAAGTTGACCCGTCTTGCTTTCGTCTGAAAGTTCAAATTGGAGAAAAGGAATTCACCGATTATCTTCATATCATTGAGTCTACAGGAAGTGGTCTCGGTCCTCACCCTGGAAGAGTAAAAGCACGCCTGATCGTACCGACGGCTCAAGGAGCTTCAACGACTACTAGTGAGTTCCGCTTTCACCCATGGGGTGGTATTTATAGCTTCAATATGCCTTTTGCTATTTATGAAAACGGGAAGTTTTTGCAATTCACTCTGCAAGGGACCTACCAAATCCCCTTCACGACAAAAGAAAAATTGCAATTCGGTGGTCACTTTGTACTCAGTGAGGAGGTGTCCTACCCCTTTACTGCAGAAAAGATTTCTGACTCTGCCACTCAATGTGGACCCTCGTTTGATTCAAATGAACCCTAACCAGGTGCTCCCTATTAAGGGAGCCCTCTTTCTAAAGCCAGACCTCATTATCTTTCACCGACTTATCGATAAAAGTGTTCAATGGATCAACACCGGCCTGAAATGGCTCTTCACTTAATTTTAATTCAAGGGTCTGCTCACCATTTTTAAGTCTATGAGGCTGGTAATAAATAAACTCCCCTTCTTTATTGCGAACGCCAATAGGGATCTCTTCGTTGAAATCAACAAACTTTTCTTCTCCTTCAGGAGTGGCCTTAATCTTTTTAAGGTTTAATTTCAAAGTGACCTTATACTGACCTTCGGAAACCACTTCTTTTTCAGCCTTCATCACTCGATTCTCATAAAGAACAATCTGATTGAACAATTCATCAATCAACTGAGCTTTGTCAGGGACCTGGGCTTTAATTTCACTCACAAGCATCTGGGCGTGCGGTAAAAGTTTTGGTTCCTGCTCAAGGCCGTAACGAGCGATAAAATTTGCAATGATAATATTGAGTTTTTCTTCTCCAATCTCTTCTTTGAGGCGATATAATACTAGGGAGGCCTTTTGATAGTGAATGTAGCCTTGATTTTCATTCCTTGCCAACGGCATTTCCTCTTTGATTTCTTGTGAGCGACCCCTTAAGTATCGATTCAGCTCGTACTTTAAGAACTTTTTCATATGGTCTTTGCCGAAATGTTTTTCCATAACCATCAGAGCACCGTATTGAGCGAGTGACTCTACCAACATGGTCGCGCCCGGCACTAATCCTCCCACTAACTGATGGCCAAACCATTGGTGAGCCAGCTCATGGGAAGTTATATAAAAAGGATAATCGATACTATCCTCGTCCTCCAACTCTGCAATAAATCCAATGCCTTCAGAAAAAGGGATGGTGTTAGGAAAGGCTTGCGCAAAGGTTTGGTAACGGGGGAACTCAAAGATACGAAACTGCCGATACTGATAGGGACTAAAGTTTTTAGAAAAGTAGGCTAAGGATTCTTTGGCTGAGGCAATCATTTGATCGACATTCTTATCATGTCCTTTGTGATGGAAGACTTCAATCTTTACATCTTTCCATTGATCTCTAACAACTTCGTAGCGCGCGGAAAGAAAAGAGTAAAAATGCAGGATCGGAGTGTCGGTGTGATACTGAGCGTAGTAACGTCCCTTTTCTTGCCACTCTTTTTTTAAGTAGCCGGGTGCTACAATGACTTGATCCTCACTGGTACTTACTAAAGCATTAAATTCAATCTTCATAGCATCAGGCGCTAAATAGGTATACTTTGAGCTTACCGGATTGTCGATGTCCAGAACCCTTGTCTGTTCCCCTAGACCATAACGTCTGCGTTCTTTGATATTGGATTCTTCAAGCCCCATATCGTAGCCAAAAGAGGGGAAAATATTTCGCCCATTTATGAAAGTTCCATTCTTTACAATTGAAGTATCATTCTCTTCATTTTCAAAGCCTTGGTTCTTTATTTCGTACTCATAGGTCAACTTTCTCTTTTCGCCAGGCATGAGTGCTTTTTTGAGTTTAATGACCTGTATTCCTAGAGCCTCATTGTCTTTTAAGATCTCAAAGCCTCCTTCAATAGTCATTTTTTGGAAATGAATTTTCGGCAAACTCAATAAAACTTCACTCATAGGTTTTTCGAAACGATTGGTAATTATAAACTTCCCTGTGCCTTCGGCCCGTCTCTCTTCGGGGTACAAATGAAATTCAACGTCAACCTTGGTAAAATCAGGACGAGGAGCATATAGCCATTTTTCACGGTAGTTTTTTTCGTACTCAACACGGGCTCGAATACGATCATTGTTAAACTGGAATTCGTTGAGGACACTGGTGTTGTAGTAGGCATAAGCCCATAGGCTTGCAAATATTAGCACTAAGAAAACACTCACCCAGCGAAGGCGACCATGAAATTTTTCTTTCAACTGAGAAAGACGTTCTCTTAGAGCCCCCTCTTTTCCTCGCTGGCATAAATAAACAGCCAGAGCGGCAAAAAGAATAGAAAGAAAACCCCACATTGTTGAAAATACGATATGTCCATACAAATTGGGTCCAAATCCATTCATATCCGAATAAAGAATAGTTGGAGAACTATTGATTCTAAATATGTTTCTCTCAATTCCAAAACTAGACCCATACACCAAATAGATATAATAAAGAATCATAGCTCCGTGGGCGATAAATTTATTATTGATCAAGGCATGAGCGAGGAATGCTAAACAACTCATTCCAAAATAAGCTGGATAGTGAACAAAAAAGAACTGCTGTAAATAAAGGCCCACTTCAAAATTATAGTAACCTTTGAAACTTTGAATGATTATTCCACACACAGTCAGTAGGAGAAACAAAACAAAGAGCAAAAGATTAAGGGCCACAAGCTTTGGAAGCTTAAGTAACATCAAGGAGACAGGACTTGAATCAACGATTTCATCAAAATTATTACCACGCTCTTTCCAAAGCATCTCCCCACTCCAGAACGTCAATATGATCAGGATAAAGAGACTAAAAACCGCCCCTAACATATCCACGACTTTATAGGTGACTGGCAATGTGGGTGTGCCAAACATTTTTCCAATGTTGGGAGAAAGCAAGAATATGTAGCCACATCCAAGAAGAAGCAATGTGACAACGACAGGATGTTTTATCGATTGCAGAAACTCATGCTTTGTTAAACTCACAAACTCACTAAATCCGTAGCGTTTTTCTTCAACAAAACTAATGTCTTTGAAATGAAGACTTTGAGCCGTCGAAGATGGGATTTTTTCTCGTTTCTTTTTCTTTGATGAGCGACTGGGAATTCGCTCATAAAATAAACGAGCAAGGCCTAGAAAAGATAATCCCACTAGAGTCCAAAGAATACGGTTATAGAGAAAGAAACTTTCTAGAGGCACAAATTGGGAATTTTGTTGTGCGGCCGTCCAGTAGCGGACAACAAGACTTGAAGCTCGCATACCTGAAGGGTCTGTCAGGGCGCTGAGCATATAGTTTTCTAAATCCCCTCCCAATTGTCCCGAGAGCATCCAACCCAGAAAAACAGCCGCTCCGCTGACGTACACAAAGGTCATTCGTTTAAAGAAGCTTCCCATAAAAAAGAAGATTCCACCAAAGACGATTAAATTGGGAAAAACTCCTGTGAGGTAAGGCTTGATATAGGCAAAAAGTTGAAAGGGCCCCAGATAGGCTTCATCCACCCAAGGCAAAAGAGAACCAACATAAAGTCCCAAACCGATGGATGATAAAATGAAAAAACTAACAATAAAGGCACTTAAAAAACGGACGAAAAAATAAGTGTTTCGATTAAAACTTTTTGAATGGGTGAGCTCATTGAAATTATTAAGATGATCTTTAAATGCATTCTGACCAAAAATGGGGGCTATGACAAAAACCGAGAAAAAAGAAATAATAAGAGTCAGGGCTTGAATGGTGAGAGGTGAGTTGATATCAACGCGGTTGGATCCACTAAAATTAACCTGAACTCCGGGGAAAGCACCAGCACCGGCAAGGACAAGAATGACTGAAAATATAAAAAACAGGGAAAAATAAATATAGGTTGAAACTCTTTTAAAACGATCTCTCAGATCGTATTTTAAAACATCAGAGAACAGGTTCACGTCAGCGACTCCTTTTTCATCTGATAAAGATAGTAGTCCTCAAGGGTTGGGTCTTTGGCCAGGCTCGGAGTCATTGGCTCTTCGGAATAAAAGGATTGGTACTTTTTCCCACCCATAAACTTTTCCGTCAAAACAAGTCCTGGCTGCCGAGACTCATCAAACTCTTGTAAGTAAATTTTACCTGCAATTTCACTCAAAGCTTGAGTTGGGTTGGTCGAGACGATCACTTTTCCTTTTTTGATAATACAAAAGTTTTCACAAAGATTGGCGACATCCTCAACGATATGGGTCGACAGTAGAACTGTTTTCTCGCTACCAATTTCACTAATGATGTTCAAAAAACGAATTCTTTCTTCAGGGTCAAGACCCGCTGTAGGTTCGTCCACAATGATCAGCGAGGGATTGGAAATCAGAGCCTGAGCGATTCCAAAGCGCTGCTTCATCCCCCCCGAATAGCTAGAAACCGCTCGATGCTTCTGATCACTCAAATTCACCAAAGCTAGAAGATCAGCCACTAACTCAGAGCGCTCTTTCCCGCTTTTTACCCCTTTCAGTGAGGCCAGGTAGTGCATTAATTCTTCGGCTGAAGCTCTGGGATAAACTCCAAACTCCTGGGGCAAATAACCGAGTCGGTCCCTGAGGTAAGTCTTATTCTCTAAGATACTCTCCCCTTCATAAAGGATTTCACCCTCGTCGGGCTCCTGTAAAGTGGCCAGAGTTCTCATAAGTGTAGACTTCCCCGCTCCATTGGGTCCTAGGAGCCCAAAGATACCTCGGCCCACCTCTAGGCTCACTTGATCTAAAGCTTTTAGATCGTCTGAATAGGTTTTCGAAATTCCCTGAATTTTAAGACTCATAAATGACCTCTGATACGAAAAGACAGACAATCTAGCCTGCTCGAGAGTCATTTCAAAGGATTAAAGACAGTGCAAAAAGATTTTAAGCCACAGAGTCTCGCTGGCTGTTTTTTTTACCCAAATGGGTCAATATCACTCTTACTAAGTAGGTGGGAACTTGCGTTAGAGCCTTAATCCACCCTCAAAACCGAGTTTTTTATAATTTGGGCCACGTGAAAGATCACTTTATCAGCAGTGGCATTGAAGTCTTTGGCTACTATCTCTGCAATCTGATTTAGACTGCGCTTTCCATCGACAAGCTTAAGGACTCGGGCGTTGAGCTCATGCCCTGAGGCCAAACGTTGGCGATCCACTGGTAGAACAATCTTTTTCTCTGGGTCCTGCATCCATGTGGGTTCAAGACTCACGGGATTGAATTCTACCGACTCACTCTCCCTGATTTTTTTAAAGCGAAAAGCATGGATGCGTTCGACACGGTAGGAACCAGACTCTCTACACTTCATATAAGAGGCCATTTTGGTCCTCTCCACTTCACAATCAAACCCTGCTTTTCTTGCAAAGTCTATGATATCGCCAGACTGGACTTGGTCTTTAAGATCTTTACTCTGAAAATGAAGAGGTCCAACATTGACCCAGATTCCACCAGGCTTTAAAAATTGATTCAAATGAGCAAAAAATAAGTCCAATGGCCAATCAATAGTATCAATTAACCACGGAGTAAAAAGAAAACTAAAAGAATGGCTTTTTAAAAACCTCGTTCTTGCATCGGCCACAATATAGTTCATGTTTTTTAAAGGTTTTGGGCATTCTAACTTTCTTAAAAGATAAATATCATCACTTTTTTCAGGAAGAACGGGTTTTTCAAAAAGCTCAAGCTTATTTCCACTAATTGTATGCTCGGCTATTTTGAGCAAAAGGGGATTAAAATCGTTCAATACGCCGAGATTGTAAGAACGGGATTTTACGACCTCATAGCAAAGGCGCCCTGATCCCGCTCCGAGGCACAAAGTTTCAGCGAAATCCGTTTGCTCAGAAAGAACCTCGTTCACTAAGGAGTGATAATCACTCACCTCATCATCTCCCCAACTCCAGTCCCTAAAGGCATTGTCTAGATTAGGAGTTAAGGCACTCGGCTCTGGGCTTTGAGAAAGATAGGATTGAAACTCTTCTGATTGAATATCGCTATATTCCAAAAATTTTAACAATGAATTGAAAGCCTGTATGGAATGCTCTTTCGCCTTTCTTGATTTTTCCAAACGAGTTTTCTCTTGAGGTTGCTTCGTCTTCTCTACTTGGTGGGTCAAATACTCTAAATCATGACGAAGTTGGTACAAAAACTTTAAAGCCTCAAAGCTAAAGTAGTTTTCTGCATAATTTTGATCGGGAAATAAAAAACGAAGGCCTCCCTTGGTCCAACCCTTCATATTCTCTATTTCTTTTAGTCGATCTTTATGACTTTTCACAGGCCCACCTTTACTCATCCGATTTTTATCTTACTGTAAAAATTAATTTTTTTCTGAAAAGCCTGGACTTTTGTTTGAGGCATTTTGAACTTATAAAATACTGTTAAAGAATCCGACATGAAAAAGCTTTGAGCAGTCTTGTTCAGAAATGAAACACTCAGAAACAACTGTATTGTTTTTAGCTCTCAAAACGAGAATCATTCGTGGTACACAAATTGCTGTTTAATAATATGGATGGTGGGTATAAAAAATCGAACATTGTTAATTCTATCTTTCTTCACGATTTTGTTCTTTCAGAATTGTGGCGGCTTCCAATCGAATTCTGGTGTCGAGAGTTCTAGCAATTCTTTCGGTGACGGCTCGGAGATTCGCTTGCAAAAGAGGATGGTCCTTCTCACTAAAGACCAATATTTCAACACTCTCTCTCAACATTTAGCCAATGACAGTGATCGCAGTCAGCTAAGACAGATGAGTTTACCTTTCAACAGAACCGATCCGGCCCTTCGCTTTAGCTCTCATAGAGATTCTTTTTCTGTCACAGAAACAGATATCGACTTGGCTTGGGATATGGCGGAGTTTGTCGCTGAGAGAAAAGCGCAAGCCGTGGCTTCATTAAACCAAGGCTGCTTTCTCGAAGGCGATACCTCCGATGATTGTTTAAAACAAAGGATTGCTCACTGGACCAATCTTATTTTTTCAAGGCCTGCGACTGAGGAGGATTTAAATACCTTTCTCCCGGCCATGAAGCAAAACAGTATACATGAATCCAATAAAGAAGAAGCACTCACCCGTCTCTTTTTATCTTTATTTATGTCTCCTCACTTTTACTACCGTACAGAGCTTGCCGATACCGGTGGCAATAAAATGGGAGACTACGAGATTGCTAAATATTTGGCATATACTCTCACAGACAATCCCCCAGACGGTCCACTATTAAAAGCGGCCGAGAAGGGACTCCTTCAAAACAAAGCCGAAAGAGAGGCTCAGGCCCGAAGACTACTAGGAGAGATTGAAAATAATTCGAGTGTGCTTCACTTTCTACAAGAATATTTCAAATACTCCACCATGGATTCCAATAAAGATATGGAACAGTTCCCTGAGTTTGATTTCGATGAACTTGTGAAGGACACCGATTTTCTAGTGCAATCCATTCTTGAATCCAATGCCGAAAAAGGTTTTTGGAAAGAGATAATGTCCACTAATCGAATTGCAGCGAGCCCTGAAACTGTTGAAAACTACGGCCTTAGTAATTCAGATATCAACAATACAAGAAGAGTGATCACTTCAAAAGACAACCGTCTTGGAATCCTAACACAGCCCAGTTGGCTGGTTCATTTTTCTAAAGATGAAGATAACTTTGTCATTGGACGCGGTAAATTTATCAGAGAAGATGTCCTCTGTGGAGAAATTCCTAACAGGGAAATCGACAATGTTCCTCCGATCCCAGAAGAGCCCGACGCGACTCTAAGGGAACGAATGGCTATTACTGAGTCTGGCAGTTGCTATGAATGTCATGTTACTATGAATCCTTTGGGATACGGCTTTGAAAGCTATGACCAATTTGGTCGTTTTCGTACAAGCGAAGCGGGGCAACCTGTTGATGCCTCAGGCTGGGTGGAAGGCTCAGGGGATCAAGATGGGGAGTTTTCTGACCACAAGGGGTTGATGACACAACTTTCGAACTCAAAAACAACTCGGGCCTGTTTTCTTGCTCATTCTTTGCAGTATCTTATGGGAGCCTCCCATCGCCCAAAAATTCAATCCAACCAACTACAGCCTTTTATAAACTTTTATGACGAATCCGGAGGAAACTTTAAAGAAGTCCTTATTGAGATGATCAGTTCAGAAGCCGCAATTACAAGAAAGGGACCTTAAAATGGCAAGTCGAAAAAACGAGCAACGAAGACTCTTTTTAAAACAAATGGGCTTAGGCGCTGGAGCCATGATTTTTAATCCCCTGCTTATCGACCTTTTTAACAAGGCTCACGCTCAAGCGGGTGGAGAACAAAAATTAATTCTTCTTTATATGAATGCTTTTCCTCAGCTCAGCCAAGGGGCTGGTGACTTTCTGCCGAAAGGGAATAATTTTAGTGTGGCAGCTGGTAAGGGGCCTAAAGGACTATCCAGTCAGCCACTTATCAAAATGAACGCCAGTGATTGGCCCACAAAACTTGATGCCCTTAAACCTTTCTTTAATAATTCGCTGATTGTGGATGGAGTTTACCACGGTTGTAACGATGCTCCCGGCCAAACCATGCATGGTATGCGCTACGCTGGACTCAATGGAATTTGTGGAAATGTTTTGAGAGACCAACAAGTAAAGGATGAACTGGATGTTCCCCACGGCCCCACGATCGATCAGATTATTGCTGGCGGCCCCTCTGGGAAAAATGTTTCCCATCCCTCTGTGCTTTTTGGAATGAGACAAGCCAACTACAGCTGGCAGAAAAAAGACATTGAACTCACGCAGGCTTGTTTTGCCTCGGCAGCCAATTCTCCCCTCCCCTACTTTTCAAGGGTAAAGGCCTTGGAACGTTCTCTCTTTGGACAAGATTATGTGGATGGCAAAACGGGAGATGACGGATCCAAACAACTCAAAACCAATCGACGTAAATCGGTTCTTGATGTTCTTAGAGCCGATGTTAATCGCTTAGAAAAAAGAACACCGGCTGAATTTAAAGACAAGGTCTATGGAGTTCTGGAGTCTTTTGAAAATTTTGATAATAAAAAACAAGCCCAAGAGCAGAATCAGTGTACACTTCCCGGTCCTTCTGGAATTGGCAAAGGGGACAACGCTGAAGATGAGCTTATAGCCTTAGCTGATGCCTCCACCCTTGCCATGAAATGCGGAATGACACGCGTAATAGGAATGGGCATGGGTGTGGAGATTGGACACTCCTCAGACATAGGGTATAAAAAGAACGTCGATCAAAAGGTGAGAGATCGCTGGTCTGATGCCTCGGTCTCTCCATCGGGTGGTTCTAATTTTTATAGCTCTAGTTGGCACTACCACAATAGCGGTGAGCAATGGAATGATAACAATGGAAGAATTGTTGATTTCTATGGCCAACTTCTTGCTCGTATGATGGAAAATCTCTCAGGACAAAAAGGAGTTATGCCTGACAACACAACTGTGATGCTCGTTACAGATCGTGGCATGTCTGCTGGAAACCATCATGGTTCCCGTCGCTCCCCTATCTTTATTTGGTCAACAAACCCGGCCTTCCAAACAGGTGGTCAGTATATCCGATATGAAACAAAAGATTGGTACGGCAGGATGACCGATTTTACCGCCTTGTCAGACTTTTACCGGACCATCGCTACGGGCTTCGGGGTCAATATGCCAAGCTTTGGGATATACGGCGGCCCTCTTCTGAACGATATCCTTAAATGAGAACGAGTTCCTAATGCTAGAATCATCCCCTTGCCCCCAGCGACCGGGAAGTTTATCAATCCACACGTCTCCTAGTACACGAGTTTGACAAGCAAGGCGTAAATGTTTTTTGATACTGTTCTTGTGAGGTGGGAGAGACAAGCGTAGAGCTTCTATCTTATTTCGTTTTGACGTCAACCCTTCAACCCTCAAAGCACAGGTCCCACAAGAACCAAACCCATGACAATTCAGCTTTTGAAAGCTTTTATGGTAGAGAAAATGACGGTATTCCTCCAGTAGGGCTTTGCGCAAATTGGTTCCTTTTTCAACGATCACCACGTCTTGCAGAACACCGTTTTCACCTTTAACAAAAATTCGCGCCATCTTTTTCATACCATTTACTCAAACATTATTTTTTATTTTTAAAGCTCGTCTTAGTCGTAGAAGAATTCCTCTTTGGAAATCTTAAAGGATCGATGTCGCAACCATAGGGTTCATTAGGAGTCATCGACCAGTCCTTAATACTGTATTCCTTCGGCTTTTGTTTTTTAAAAAATCGAGAGAAATAGTTTTTCATGGGATCCTCCAGGATTCATCAAGTATTTAACGAGACCCAATTATTTATCTTTTATCAGTTGAGGAATTAATATGTTGTTTCTTAAAAACAAATAGTGCTTTTGCTCTATTTTTCGCCTTGCTAAAATCTAAACTTTGGAGCCTTTGGTTTCCTGTCTGTGAGGGAAAATCACTGCAGCTTCAAAGCTAACATTTTTCACAACGCCCTTCCAAAACAACCGATCGCAATTCTTTTACAGGCTGGGAATAGGATTGCAGAACCATCTCAAGACTTTTATCCTCCGTAGGGCTCGCAAGAGTTTCATGACTTTGTCCACAGAGAAAGCATTTCACTAACACTCGCAGACTGTTTGAGTTTTTCGACGCGAGAGAGCTCACCACACATCGTCCGTCTTGAAACTTATGAACAAGGCCTATTTGCGCAAATTTATCCAAGTTCCTATAAACGGAAACTAAATCAACCTGCTGCCCCCGATCGAGAAGCTTCTCGTATAATTCTCGAGGCGAGAGGGCTTGTTCACACAGATGAAGTTCTTCGAAGATGACCTTTCTTTTAGGTGTGACTTTTAGATTGTTCTGCCTAAGGATTGTACTGATTTCCATCTTTTATTTTAAATATCCGTTATCTTTTTTTTCAGCTTCTCGCAGGAAGAGAGCCCAATGTTAAGCAATTTAGGTTTTTGAGAAAGGATCAAGATTTGTGGTGTCGCCGCTCTAGAAATCCCCATTTCGCTCTGAATGTCTGAACTAACGTGGTAAGCGGGATAAGAAACTTTCATTTTCTGATACTCAGCCTTCAATGACTTTTCCCCACTAAAAGCTCCCAACAGTACCACTGGATACTTACTTTCTAGACAAGACAGTTGATGAACTTGCCTCTGACAGGCACTGCAATCGGCTTGGAAAACCAATGCTAATTTCGGTGTCTTAAAAAAGTCAGTAAGGGCTACTGTATCAGCGTTATTTAAACTCTTAATATAAGAGGGTGAAGCGACCAAAAAAATTAGACCCAGTGAAAAAAATAATTTCATAGTCGGCCTTTTTTCAGTTGATAGGCAATAGGAATGACAAATTCTTCATCATTGTCTAATTTCTCCGGCAGAGGTTTAAAACGCCCTAAACCTTTAAGAAGATCCACAGCGGCATTATTTAGGATTTTAAAAGGAGAGGGAGAAATGACCTCCACCTCGCCAAATTCACCGTCGGTTTTTATTTTAAGTCGAATTTTCACAGTGCCACTTTGTCTTAGTCTTAAGGCCGTTCGGGGATAGCGCTTATTTTGCTCTAAATATAATTTGAGTTGTTGAACGTAAGAAGCCATCATTTTTTTTCCCTCTTGGCTTTTCAAAAATCGCTCTGTTTCACTCATCGAAGAAAGGGCATTGTCAGTTGATTCCTTTTCTGAAAGCGGGGCTTTCTCGATTGTCTTTGATGTCGATTTCGGTTTTACCGATGGCTCTTGAGACAATAGCTTTTTTTTCACTTCTTTAGGTTTCTTTGCTGGTGGTTCCTTATAGCTTAGTTCATCACTTGAGGACTGAGGTTCATTAGCGGGAACATAGAGTTCCACCACCACATTTGTGGGTGTTTGGGACATGAAACTGGAGCTTTGCCTATAAAAGACAAAAGCCAGCAGAAGGCCATGCAGTAAAAAACTCACTAAAAAATATCTCACCAAAAATTCCTTGCTAATGCGAATTATTTGCAATATACACTATCCTGTCGTTAATGCAAGTTTTTTGCATTTACATAAAAGTTTTTGCTATAAGGAGAATTTATGAATCATTTTAAATATTTATTAAAAGTGTTCAGCTTGTGCTTTTTACTATCGACCACGGCTTGCGCTGACAGTCCTGAGAGTCCCGTGTCTGGTACTAGCGGTGATAACTCGCAACAAGAAGAAGGACAAGGTCAAGAGACCAGTGAAAACTTAACTGCTATGGCTGTAAAGTACGAAGGCAGAGACACTCAAGGTCGAACTTGCGACTTTTTCGTAACCATCATGGAAGAAGAAGGTGACCATTCAGCCCATGCTCATAGTCTTGCTCTAAAGATGAACTACACAACTCTAGACGGACATAAACCTCATGCTGGTGAAGCTCAGTTTTATCTCTATGATAGCTCAAACGGAACTTATTACCCAGAAGATTCAAACAAACCAAACACAACCCTGTCTTTACTTTCAGTCTCCTTAAAAGATCCAGACCTTGTTGCAGATCCAAACCTTATTAATGATTACATTGCCAATGTTGAGCTTGATCAATACCTACGCGTTGAGTTTAACCAAAATGCCGATGTTGAGCTTTTTGAAGAAGCTCTCGAATCCGTCTTAGCTGGGGGGACGACTCTTGAACAAAACCTCGATGTGTTCAGCTCCGTTCAATTGCTCAGTATGGGTACAGCCCATGGTGACCATTATCACTTTCCTGCTTGCTTGAATTTTGCTCCCGTCAGTGTAGAGGAAACTCTTTTTGAATTGGCTGGACATGATCATGATGAAGAAGAAGATCATGACCTCGAAGAGGACCATGACCATGATAACGATCACGATCACGACCACGGACACTAGAAATCTATGAATTCGCGTTGGGTGTTGGTTTTATTATCTGTGTTTCAATTTTCTTCAGTTCTACTGGCTGAAGAAAGTGTTCCCACTGTTGTGATTGAATCAGAGGGGGAAATGACTTCCCCTCTGAACCCCTACTCGACTTATAAGACTGAAAAAGTGTCCGAGCAGAAGTTCACCCAACCCGATCGTCAATCTGTTGCCGATCTTGTTAAAGACCAAGTGGGTGTCGAAGCTCAAACCTATTGCTCCAATTGTGGAGCGAAAAGACTCACCATCAATGGATTAAAAGGTGAGCACACCTCAATTCTTGTCGATGGCCTCCCCTTACACTCGGCTGTTTCCAGTTTTTATGGTGTCGACAGTATTCCAGTAAATGGCCTCGAGCAGATTGATGTGATGCGCGGGACTGGGGCTTCCATGACCAATCCTGAAGCCATCGGAGGGACTCTCGATCTCATCACAGTCAACCCTCTTATCCCAAAGCAAGTTTACAGCACTTCACTGAGTGTAAACGATGAGCTTGAAGGCACGGCCCAGAATCACTCTGCCCTTGTTTCTTTACCAACAAACAATAAAAAATTTGGTATTAGTTTTGGAGGGCAATGGACTCAATCCAATCCATGGGATGAAGACGAAAATGGAATTGCCGAATCCCCTCTTAGGGAAAACCTCAGTGGGATTTTGAAAACTCGCTTTTTACCGAATGCCAACAACGATTTTCAAATTAGACTTGGAGCCTCGGATCTCACCATTTTAGGAGGCCCGGTTAATGCCTCAAAACCCAATCAAGTTCGCCCCATTCCCGCCCAGGAATCAGACTTCGTGGATGGAAGTGTTGAAAAGAAGTTTATTGGTGATCCTTTGCAAGTGACAGATTGGATTTCATTGAAGAGATACGAAGGGGCCTTTCATTGGACTTCTTACCTATCCCAATCAATGACTCTTTCCTGGAACTCAGGATATGCCCGTCAGGAACAAAGAGCCATTTACCAACATGGCTTTGATTACGCACACAACGACAATCTTTTCGTCTCAGACCTAAGTTTGCAGTGGCTAATGAGTGATTCTCATATTTTAAAAACAGGTCTCTTTCATAAAACCCAGAGGTTAAGATCTGCCTCCGAAGTCCTATTTGAACAAGATGGAATCCCAAAAGATAATTTTGATAACACATCTTATGCGACTTACTTTAAATACAGCTATCTCCACTCCCACTCTCTTGAAATGGACTTTGCTTTAAGGCTTGATCAGGTTCAAATAAATTGGACAGATCTCTCTAACAAGATCAATGAACTTGTCGCAGCCCCTCGCTATCAGATTCGGCATGAATTCAACGAGCATCTCTCTCAACGTTTCTCTTATGGACTGGGCTACCGGGCCCCACTGACTTTTTTCGAATCCCAGCATGGTAATAACGAACATGGCTACCAGGTTGATATTACCGACCTTGAGAAAGCTCATTCCTTTGTTTACTCCCTCAGCTACAACACGCCCACCTACTATATTACCGGGGGCGTTCATTACACCAAGCTTGAAAATATGGCCTATGGTTTTGAGTCGGAAGGACAGCCTATTTTTTATCGCAACACTTCTGAGACCTACGATATTTGGACCAATGATTTGCTATTAGGCTACCAGGTACAACCCTGGTGGATGATTGAGGGAAGCATCGAGTTTTTTACCTACGAAAACGGTTACACCCAAAAGTTACCTACAGCAGCCATCGAAAGACGCTTTCAATTACAGTCAAATATCGACACGGGCACTTGGAGGCACAATTTTTCAGCCACATTCGTAGGCTCAAGAGATTTGTCTCGCTACGGACAGTACAGTAATTATTATGTGGATCGAAATCAGTTCCCCCCCCCGGAACAAAGGGGCGATGAACTCAAGGATCAAAAAGCTCCGGGCTATCTCGTGTTATCCACTTCCCTTACCTATGTTTTGAGCGGAGATTACCTTTTCAGCCTCGGTATTAACAATCTTCTCAACGAAACGCAGGTGGCCTATCAAGACAACCCTTCCTCTTGGCATTGGCACTTCGACCACGCCCATTTCGACGGACTTCATACTTGGGGCCCCAATCGAGGCCGAGAGTACTATTTTAAGTTTTCAACACAATTCTAAGAGCGGTTTCCCCTTTCTTTTCAAAATTCACTAAAAATCACTTCCTTAGATCCAAAGAACTGAGTTTTCTCAAAATCTAAACATTTGGATAATGATAAATCGATAAATTTTGTTAATTTATCATCGTCATAAAAGGAGAGGTGAAACCGTGAGTGACTATGGAAACCGAAATATTTTCGTCATTGGAGGCTCAGCGGGCTCTATCACAAGTCTCAGAGCTATTTTTAGCCAAATCAAAGCTGATTTTGAGGGAACCATACTTGTAGCCATCCATCTTCACCCTCACTTGCGTTCTCATTTAGATAGGGTTCTTGCGGAAAAGTCAGAAATTCCCATCGAATTAGCCACCCACGGAAAAACTCTGGAAAAAGGAAAGGCCTATCTCTGTGTTCCAAACCGTCATATTCTAGTGGATGAAGAAAAAATCATTCTCACCAATGGGCCTAGGGAAAATCGTGTTAAACCTGCGATCGACCCACTTTTCAGGTCCGCAGCTTTTTATCATCGCTCTAAAACAACGGGCATCATTCTTAGTGGAACACTCGATGATGGCTCAGCCGGTCTTCTTGCCGTCAAAGATTGCGGAGGTTTATCGATTGTCGAAGACCCTGAAACCGCACAGTTTAAAGAAATGCCTAAGAACGCCAAAGCCATAGCCTCAATTGATCACATCGCCTCCCCTGAGGAAATAGGCCAACTTATTTACGAAATCTCGCGATCCCCAGCACCGGCTCCCCCCAAACATATTCCTGAGAACTTAGAAGCGGAAGTCAAAATTTCTATTCGCTCCCAAAGTGATATCGATCTACAGAATGAATTGGGAAATCAGGTTCCCTACATTTGCCCTGAGTGCAGTGGGCCCTTATGGGAAATGAAAGAAAAAAGGCAAAAACGTTACCGCTGCCACACAGGTCACGCCTATTCCCTAAAAAATTTGGCAGCTGGGCAAGAAGAGGCTTTAGAAGAGTCCCTCTGGGCCGCCCTTCGGACCCTTGAAGAAAAAGCAAGAACTCTTAAAACTATCTCGAAAGAGGCAAAACGAGAGTTGGACGACGATATGGCCACTCACTATGAACATCAGTCAGAATCACTTTATCAACAAACCGAACATCTCAGAAACTTTCTTCTCGATTTCGAAAATCGGTTTGGGAAAGATCCTGTCTTAGAACAAGAAGCGGGTGAATAAAAAAATGGATCGACGAGTTTTTCTTGAAAGGTCTGGAGCTTTAACACTTTCCTTCTATGCACCTTCTCTCCTAGCAAAACCCGAGAAAAGTCCCTCATTTGTTGAAAAAACTATACCATCCACAAACCAAAAAATTGCGGCCATTGGGATGGGCACCTGGATCACTTTTAATGTTGGCTCTGACCTCTCCCTAAGAAAAGACAGAACAGAGGTTCTTAAAAAGTTTTTCGGAAAAGGAGGCCAACTTATTGATTCCTCCCCCATGTATGGCTCTTCCCAAGAAGTTTTAGGCTTTGGTTTAAAACAACTGGGTTTTCCTAAAAAGCTAATAGCAGCGGACAAAATTTGGACCGAAGAAAAAAGTGAGGGCCCTGAACAATTTAAAGACATGCAAAAAGATTGGAACATCAAACAATTTGGAGTTCTTCAGGTCCATAATTTGGTGAACTGGCAAGCCCACCTTCCCTTTATGAGAGAACTTAAAAAGCAGGGAAAGGTAAAATACATTGGGGTTACCACCTCTCATGGTCGAAGACACTCTGAGCTCAAAGAAATTCTTAAAAAAGAGCCTCTAGACTTCGTACAATTAACATACAACATCACCCACCGAGAGGTTGAAAAAGATATACTTCCTTTAGCGCGGGAGAAAAAAATAGCCGTTATTGCCAATCGCCCCCTTAATGGTGGTCGGCTGATGGATCAATTCCAAACCAAAAAACTTCCCTCGTGGTGCTCGGAATTGGAAATCACATGCTGGTCGCAATATTTTCTGAAATTTATTATTTCTCATCCCGCTTTGACTTGCGCTATTCCGGCTACCTCTAAAGTCGCTCACATGGAAGAAAATATGGGAGCTTGCTACGGTCCCCTTCCCGACCAAAAAACAAGAGAAAAAATGATAACCTATATAGCGAGTTTATGATCTCTGATTTAACAAGTTACTCTCTTACTGATTTCATCCCCTTTTCTCAAGAAGTCCTCGTCAGTCTTTTTAGACGCTACAACGAATCTTTGTGGCCTTCTCAACTTTTAATTCTTTTTATTTTTCTCTTTTTTCTTTTGACCAAAACCCACCACAAAAAGATTTTCTTAGTTCCTCTGGCTCTATCTTGGGCTTTCATTGGGTATATTTTTCATTTAAAATTTTTAGAAAACATACTCTGGGCCGGAAACCTGACCGGATGGTTATTCTTCATGGAGGCCTTGGTTTTATCATGTCTGATTTTTATGAATAGTCTCAAGAGACACAAACCAATATCTATTTTCATGCGCTTTGGAATGGCTTTGCTTTGGGCCTCAATTCTTTTCCCCCTAAGTTACCTTCAACCAATTTCCAGTAAGCAAATACTACTATTAGGGTGGGACCCCACCGCCACCTCATTGGCCACACTGGGGGTTTTACTGAGCTCTTACAAACGCGTTTATATCTTTATCGGTTCATTCATTCCCATCATATGGCTGGGTCTTGTTGTTGTTTTAAACTTTCACTTTGTTAATTCATAATTTTAAGGAATTGACGGGAAAGGAGAGAGGAAAAAATGGAAAGCTTTTTTAACTTATGGGCAAAGTCTGCAATGACCTCTTTGGGTCTTTTCTGGATGGCCTTTTGGGCCTTTGGCTTGGGATATGTCATTAGTAGTATGATACAAGTCTTTGTCACAAAACAAAGAATGAAAAAGACGATGGGAGAGGCTGGCATTAAAAGTGTCGGCCTTGGCACTTTTTTCGGTTTTATCTCTAGCTCTTGCTCTTTTGCAGCCCTTTCCACCACTCGAGCGCTTTTCGCAAAAGGAGCCGGTCTTGTGCCCTCCTTGGCCTTTCTCCTAGCGTCCACCAACTTAGTGGTTGAACTTGGAATTATTATTTCCATATTCCTCTCTTGGCAGTTCGTGGTGGGAGAGTATCTGGGTGGTCTTCTACTCATTCTTTTAATGGCCATTATAGTAAAATTGACTCTGCCTCAAAAATTAGAGGAAAACGCCCGAGAAAATGCTCAAGAAAGTGAAGGAGATAAAGAAGACGACAAGGACGCTCCCGACTGGAAAAAATTAATAAGAAGTAAAGAGGGATGGCTTAAAGTTTCTCAAAAATATGTCATGGAATGGCTTATGGTATGGAAGGATGTTTCCATAGGCTTTACCGTTGCCGGAATCATTGCCGCGTTTGTTCCGAAGACCTTTTTTGAAGCTCTCTTTGTCGGCGCTGGTTCAAAAGATCCTGCTTTTTTTGAAATCCTCCTACAAACCTTTGTCGGTCCAGTGGCTGCTTTTTTTACTTTTATAGGCTCAATGGGTAATATTCCACTGGCCGCCGTGCTCTTTTCTAACGGCGTCAGCTTTGCCGGAATCATGGCTTTTATCTTTAGTGACTTAGTCGTCTTTCCTGTTCTGCGCATTCAAGCCAAGTACTACGGATGGAAAATGGCTCTCTATATTTTAGGAGTTTTTCTTATTATTTTGGTGGGCTCCTCGTTGATAATGCATATGGGATTTTCATTTTTCGATTTCCTCCCTGATTCCGATTCAGCGAAAAAAGTCACTGACCGAGAGTTTTTCAAGATTGATTATACTTTCTTTCTTAATATTCTCTTTTTAGCTCTCTCGGGATTGGCAGTTTTCTTACACCTAAGAAATAAAGACGGTAGCGGAGGCAGCGTTAGTATGAGTGAGAAAATTCTTTTCTGGTGCGCTATGCTCGCTTACCTGTGGCTTTCAGGGGGAGTACTAGTGAAATTGTTTTTTTGAATTGAATCTGAATTTAAGAATTTGGCATAAGTCGCCTATTATAGATATCTGATATCAAACTATCGGATATCTGAAGTTTTGGGGGCGACATGGAAAACTTAGATCCTTCGCTTCGCTCAGGATGACAACTACTTCAATCAGAGTGACAAATACGTCGCTCGGGATGACAACTACCTCAATCAGAGTGACAAATACGTCGCTCGGGACGACAACTACCTCAATCAGAGTGACAAATACGTCGCTCGGGACGACAAGTAAGGGGACGACGAATAATGGAGGCGGCCCGCGCCGCCGACGACATTAGACAACTTTAAGAAAATGGGAAATGTAAATGACCAGAAATGGTGAATTAAAGTTGGTCGGCCCGACTGGATTTGAACCAGCGACCTCCACCACCCCAAGGTGGCGCGCTACCAGGCTGCGCCACGGGCCGACGTGAAAGGTGATTGGACCTTTTTCGTAAAAATCCCTAGTAAAGTCAATGGTTTTACCTCTGGCCTCCCCAGCTAGCTTATATTTCAGGCAAAACAATTGCCCCTCCCTCTCTTTTGCAAAAACCTTATCTGATTTCAGCTATTTGAAGTTCCTTAAAATTGTAAACCTCTTAGACAGACTGGACTCTCTGCCAGTTTAAACTCTTCTTAGGACTTAAAATAGGGGTGAAACCTTATCATCGTCTCAATCCCGGCCGATAACATAGACGAACTCAATTTTCGGAGGCCTCATGAAAACTGCATTTAAGGTTTTAGCTTTGACTCTTTTAGGAATTTCTTTGAGCTTTTGTAGCTCGACTCCAAAAGAAGATGAAAAAGTGGATTTTGAAAATCCGCAATATGACAAATACAGCTCCAGTGGTGTTTATCAAGACATCGAGGGAGAATCTCGAAACGTAAGCTCCACAGAATACTCTGATGACGATTACGGTGCCGTTGAAGGTGATGATGAATCAAACATCTTTGCTGATGACGCTGGTTCAGAAACCGATATCGAAGATCAGAGTGAACCCGCTTCTATGGGGTCAGAACCCCTTCCCGTTGAAACTCTTGGAAATTCGGAGCCGGCAACAGAACTTCCTACTAAAAGTGTCTCTCCAAAATTTAAAAATGGAATGTACCGAGTGGGCAGTGCTTGCACGATGAGAGCTCAACCAAGCACAAGCGCTTCAAAAGAAGGAACGGTTCCTAAGGGTAAAAAGCTTTGGATGGAAGCTCACAATGCAAACTGGGTGAAAGTTTTTAAGAAAAGCGGACCCGTTTTCATTAATAAAGTTTGTCTATAAATTTAAATTCAATTTCGCCTGACGGATTTGCTCTAGAAGAGACTCAGCAAAATCCATGTTAGTGCTTTTAGGCTCGCTGCTTTGAACGGTGGGCTTTTCTTTTTCCTTTTCCCTCACCTGTTGGCGAAGCTTTTTGATAGCGGCCTGAGCCCCTTCAATGGAAAAGCGATCATCATAGAGAAGTTTACGAATCATCAGTGCGGTTTCCACATCTTTTTTCGTATACATGCGCTGACCGTTTTTTGACTTTTTAGGATGGAGAACATCGAACTCACTCTCCCAGTAACGAAGCACGTACTGTTTAACACCGACGTACTCGGCGGCCTCCCCTATTTTGAAACCAAATTTGTCAGGGATGTTTTCAATTTTATCTTGAAGCTTATGAGTGGGAGAAATCCATTCGATTTCGTTATGAGGATTTTCTGGATCCACCTCTGTTGAGGTGGCCATGACGGCTTGAAATTGCGGGTGAGTTTGTTTTAAAAGTTGTTTCCACTCATTCATCTTCTGTACCCGTTATGTCCTGACCATTGAGCATGGCTTTAAGAACCTGACTGGGGCTGAAGTTAAGAACGCGTCTAGCACTGATCGTTATGCGGTCCCCGGTCTGGGGGTTACGACCAATGCGGGATTTTTTCTCCCGAACCTCGAACTTACCAAAGCCTGAGATTTTGACCTTTTCTCCTTTAACCAAGCGGTCTTTTAAGGAGCCAAAAACCATCTCCACCAATTCGGAGGCTTCTTTTTTGGAAAAGCCTATCTTTTCGTAGACCTTTTCCACGATGTCGGCTTTTGTCATTGTTGATTTGGAAATATTCTTTCCTGCCATTTGAGAGCCTCCCGGGGTCGATGAGTTCTATGTATAGGCTACCAAGTCACTGAAAACTTTCAAGTTTTATCGGATTTCCAGACCTAGCTTTTGACAGAGGGAGTTAACCACTTTGTCACGGATCTCGTTGACCTTTTTATCCTTGAGGGTCTCTTCGGCGCTCTGAAAGCGTAATCGAAAGGCAACAGACCTTTGACCAGCCTCTTTAAGTGCCTTGTCTTGGTAGATATCAAAAATTTCATGGTGGACAAGCAGTGGTCCAGCTGATTTTTTAATTTCAGAGCTCATGGAACTGGCCTGCACATCTTCCGGGGCCACAAGAGCAATATCTCTTTCCACAGCCGGGTACTTTGCCAAAGCTTTGAACTTAGGCGAACGAGGCTGACGCTTACTTAAAGCTTCGAAATTAAACTCAGCCCATGCCACTTCTTGTCGCAATTTGTATTGGTCTTTAATGGAAGGGTGCATCGTTCCCAGCACACCGATCACCTGACCTTCATAAAAAAGGCCCACAGATTGGCTGGGATGAAAACCTGGAGGACACTCGTCCATTTTTAATTGATCCCAGCGCCAGTTTCGCCCCCCGATGCTTCGAAGCAAAGCTTCAATAGTACTTTTTAACTCAAAGACCACTTCGTTTTTATTTTTAGCTTTCCAAAGCCCTTCTTGCTGCCCCCAAAAAACAAGGGCCAGTCTTTTTTCTTCAGAAAAACCGTCTTCTGTTTTCTGGTGCGTGGAAGAGAGCTCAAAAAGTCTTCCCACCGAATTGCCGCGGCGATCGTTATAAACCAAGTTTTTTAACAAAGAAGGAAGTAATGACTCCCTCATGACGGCCAGTTCTTCACTGATGGGGTTTATGAGTTTGACGGAGTCTTTGGAAAAGTTCATTCCAAAGAGAGTCTTTCCCTTTTCACCCCAAATCTCTTCACTCTGGCCCTCAGCAATAAAGGCATAGTTGAGCCCCTGCTGAACGCCCATTCCCGTTAGAATATCAGAGACCTTGTGGCTGAATTCATAATTAAAGTTGTGACGAGTGGGCTCTGTAGAAAGAACGGGAAGTCTTTCTTTAATTTTATCGTAACCATTCACTCGGGCAAACTCTTCTACCAAATCCTCTTTGATACTAATATCAAAACGATAAGTGGGAGGAGTGACTAAAAGGGTTTCTCCCTTTTTTTCCACTTTACAATTAAGACGCTCCAACCAATTTTTAAGTTCGCCTTCGCTAACCTCATAACCCAATCTTTGCGCGACGTACGGGGCGGTCACTTCGATCACAGGAGACTGAACGGGTTCAGGATAAATATCCACTTCCCCTTTTTGCACAACTCCACCGGCCACTTCGGCAATCAAAGAAGCCGCTCTCTTCATGGCATTAAGAGTTTGCTCAGGGTCTACCCCTCTTGAAAAGCGGTAACAGGAATCGGTTTCAATCCCATGAGCTCTTGCGGTTTTTCTTACACCTTCGGCCGCAAAAAAAGCAGATTCTAAAAAGATGTCTTTTGTTTTCTCTGTCACCCCGGAGTTTTGACCTCCGACCACTCCGGCCAAAGCCACAGGGCGCTGCCCATCGCGAATCACAAGGTCGGACTCAGAAAGCTCCACTTCAGTTCCATCCAGGGTGGTAAATTTTTCTTTGTCCTGGGCTTTTTCGATAACAATTCGAGCGTCTTTGATTTCATCATAGTCAAAGGCATGCAGGGGTTGACCGTACTCAAACAAAACATAGTTTGTGATATCCACAACATTGTTCACAGAATTAAGGCCAATACTATGAAGCGCATTTTTCAACCAATCCGGACTCGGCCCTACCTTCACGGAACTTATCATTTTACCGCAGTAACGGGGACAAGCTTGAGAGTCTTTAAGCTCCACCTGAATCCAGTCGTTGATCGACTTTCCTGTTTCCTCAAAGCTCATTTCTGGTCTTTTTAAAGGGCGATCTAGTAACGAGGATAGCTCCCTAGCCAGCCCCAAATGACTCAAGCAGTCCGCACGATTGGGGGTAACATTCAGTTCGAAAATAATGTCCGCCAATGTGTCGACCTCTGAAAGGGGGATGCCCACTTTTAAAGAGTCTGGCAGGATAAGAATTCCATCACTTTCTTCGCTTAAAGCAAGCTCAGAGTCCGAACAAAGCATACCAAAGGATTCGACTCCGCGAATTTTTGATTTTTTAATTTTAAAATTTCCAGGAAGGACTGCGCCCACCTGAGCCACAGCCACCAAATCTCCTTGCTTGTGGTTTTTGGCTCCACAAACAATTTGAAGATTTTCGTCTTTACCCACATCAACTTGGCAAAGGGTCAGCTTATCGGCATCGGGGTGACTTCCTACCTCGATCAATTTTCCAACCACCACTTTATCCCAATTCTCGGCCGGGTTTTGCATCTCTTCGACTTCAAGTCCCGCTTTGGTCAGAACAGAGGAAAGCTCACCAAGCTTTGTCTTATAATCTTTTAAATCTATATACTGGTTTAACCAATTGAGTGAAATCTTCATTTTTCAAACTGCCTTAAAAAACGTAAATCATTTTCTACAAAGAGGCGAATATCATTGATGCCATATTTAATAATCGCCATGCGCTCAATCCCAAACCCAAAGGCAAAGCCTTGCCACTCTTCGGGATCAATCCCCGCCTGTTTTAAAACATTGGGATGGACAAGACCGCTGCCACCGATCTCAATCCAACCGGTTTGTGAGCACATTTTACACCCCTTACTTTTACATAAGGGACAGGAGCAATCCACCTCTGCCGAAGGCTCGGTGAAAGGAAAAAAGCTGGGGCGAAACCTTGTTTTAATTTCGGGACCAAAAAACTCTTTTACAAAAAAGGAAATCGTCCCCTTGAGGTCCGCCATAGAAACCTCTTTATCAACCAGCAAAGCTTCGATTTGATGGAAGTTCGGAGAGTGGGAGGCGTCGCTATCATGACGGAACACACTGCCAGGTGCCAGCACCCGAATGGGGGGCTTTTCATTTTCCATGGTGTGAATTTGCACAGGACTTGTATGGGTTCTTAAAACGGCCCCACCCTCGACATAAAAAGTGTCCTGCATATCACGGGCGGGATGATTTTCTGGAATATTAAGAGCATTGAAATTGTAATGGTCGGTTTCTACCATGGGGCCTGAGCGGACGGAAAAACCCACGCGATTGAGGATATCCACAATCTCACGGATGACTCGGTGGATGGGATGGGTGGCTCCTTTTTCAAGGGCTGGGCCAGGCAAAGAGAGATCAAGGGTCTCAGTTTTAAGCTTTTCATTGAGTTCTTTGGATTTGAGGCTTTTTTCCTGCTTGTCGTACTGACCCTGCAGCTCCGCGCGCACCAAATTTACTTTTTTACCAAATTCGGGACGCTCCTCTTTAGGGAGACCACCAAGCTCTTTCATTAGTAGCGAAAGGGAGCCCTGTTTTCCAAAAAATTGTACTTTTACCTGGTAAAGGGAATCACTCGAAGAGGCCTCCCCAATGGCTTTTTGAGCCTCGTCTTTGATCTTTTGCAACTTTTCTATTAGCATGCCCCATATTTCGATATTTGGTGAATATTTTCAACTGATTCGGTGGTAGCGTGGCGCATAAAAACTCCTCTAATTGGAGCCCCTACAAGGGCAACAAAAACACTCCCAAAAAGGGCGTTCACAAGAAACCCATTCGCATTTTTAAGTTTGGCGAAGCCAGCGATCGGCTCCGAGATCTTTTTTTCAATCACGGCTTTGATAAAAAAATCGATATTGAAAAAAGAGAGCAATTTGCAAGATTTTATATTCTCCTTATGGAGAATCAAAAAAAGCAAAACTTCACTCGGCTCACCTCCATCAAAGATATCGCCATTAAGCATTTTATTGACTCCATCATCATCGACAAACACACCCCTTTAAAATTTCCTCTCCTCGATATGGGAACAGGCCCCGGCTTTCCCGGAGTCCCTCTTAAGATAATGATCGGGGCTGAGAAAAAAATCATTCTCGCTGAAGGGGTGCAAAAAAGGGTCAGCTTCCTTAAAAAAGTGCGAGAGGAACTAAAACTTGAAAACTTGGACATCATCGGACGTAACGTCAACGAAGAGTTTCACTACCCGGTAGAGGGTGTGATCACAAGAGCGGTCGAAGACGCCTCTAACACTCTAGGCAATGTAATGAATTGTCTGCAAACTGGGGGCTGCGTTTACCTAATGAAAGGCCCACAAGTGGACCCTGAAGTTAAAAAAGCGGAAAAAATTTGGGGTCAGTACTATAAATTAGAAAAAGACAAATCTTATAGTCTTCCTAAAACCCCTCACAAAAGAAGACTTCTAGTTTATCGAAAAATCAAACATAAGGAATTGAGAGATGAAAATTGAGAGTGCTCAAAATAAAACTTATAAAAAGCTTTTAAGCCTTACAAAGAGCAAAGGAATTCGTGAGCATTCTCAGAGCTTAGTCAGCGGAGAAAAAATTACGGCCGAAATTTCACGCCTGGCTAAAAGAGACTCTTTTTGGATCCTTCCTGAAGGAGAGGACCACCCTCAAACGCCCAAGAAACAGGATATTGAAATTTCAAAAAAACTATTCAAGGCTCTTGATGTGTGTGGGACTAAGAAACCCCTTTTGTGTGTGGACGTTCCAAAAATCAACAGTATGAAAAGTCTAAATCCAGAGGAGCCAGCATTGTTTGTCGCCTTAAGTGATCCCACCAACTTGGGGGCTCTTATTCGAACCTGTGCCGCCTTTGACTGGCAACAAATTGTTCTTCTAAAAGAGGCCGCTCACCCTTTTTTACCCAAAGCCATTCGCGCAGCGAGTGGCACTTGTTTTGCCTCCCGCTTTTTTGAAGGGCCCTCAATTAAAGACCTCTCCGATCCAGAGGTTTTAGCTTTGGATATGGAGGGTCGTAACCTGAAAAAATCAGACATCCCAAAAAATCTAAAACTTCTTGTGGGTGAAGAGGGACAAGGGGTGCCCAGTACTTTTCCAGGAAGAAAGGTGCAGATCCCGATTTCCAATCGAGTGGAGTCTTTAAACGCCACAATTGCTGCTAGCTTTTTGGTCTATGAGTGGAGTAAAAACCACTGATGGATAGGAAAGAGCGATGCTAGAACTCCAGAGCTTTGTTGGGATTCTTGTTTTCCTAGGCATAGCCTACGCATTCTCCAATAACCGTCGTGAAATTTCATGGAGAATTGTTGTCTCAGGCCTTGCAATGCAGTTGCTTTTGGCTCTTCTCGTAATTGGCATTCCAAAGCTTGGTTACAACGGTCCCCTCCGCTTTCTTTTTGGAGCCGCCAATGATGCCATATTGAAGTTGCTGAGCTTCACCAATAAAGGAAGCGAGTTTCTCTTTGGAGATCTCGTAGACCCTGAAAAAAGCGGATTTATCATCGTCTTTCAAGTCCTCCCCATTATAATATTTCTCTCGTCTCTTATGACTGTTCTTTATCACATGGGTGTGATGCAGAAAATTGTGAATCTTTTTGCTTTGGTGATGCAAAAGTTTTTAAAACTTAGTGGAGCCGAGTCTCTGGCTGCTGCGGCCAACGTCTTCGTGGGACAAACTGAAGCCCCCTTAATTATTCGCCCCTATCTAAAAAGAATGACCTCTTCTGAGCTTTTCTCCCTTATGACAGGAGGAATGGCTACCATCGCAGGTTCAGTTATGGCCGCCTATGTTGGCCTTTTGCAAAACGCCATTCCTGATATTGGCGGACACCTTTTAACAGCGAGTCTTCTCTCAGCTCCTGCAGCACTGATCATTGCAAAGATCATGGTGCCAGAGACCCAGAGACCTGAAACCCTTGGGCGAATTCCTCAAGAAAAAGTCCTAGGTCACGCTAACTTGATTGATGCGGCAGCCAGTGGTGCCAGTGACGGTCTAAAACTAACTGCCAATGTGGCTGCCATGCTCTTAGCCTTTGTGGCTCTCATTGCCATGGTGGACGCTCTTTTTATTTATTTGGGTGAGCAAGCCTACTGGTTTATTGATTTCACTCTGAACACTTTTGCAAACTGGACCGGCCAGACAGAAGCCTCTGGATGGACAGCTTTTAACTATAAATCCACACTTCCCGAACTCTCTCTTTCCTGGATCCTAAGTTGGGTCTTCACTCCGATTGCTTTTTTCATCGGAATACCGGTGAGTGACCTTGGAATGGCTGGCACTATGATTGGTAAAAAAATTGTTTTTAACGAATTTATTGCTTACCTTGATTTGGCCAAACTCACCGATCAGCTCAATCCCCGCACATCTATTATTCTCTCCTACGCCCTTTGTGGTTTCGCCAATTTTTCATCCATTGCTATTCAAATTGGCGGTATCGGTCCCCTCGTTCCTGAGAGAAGACGAGAGCTGGCCCAGTTTGGCATTCGCTCTGTCATCGGAGGGAGTCTTGCGGCCTTCTTAACCGCTTGCCTAGCGGGTCTGCTGATTTAGACCATGGTTTAGTTTTTTGTAAAAAACTTAAGTGAAGGCATCAAACGCCGATAGGAAATCATAACGGTAATCGCCGCCTATTGGGGGATAAGTAACGAAGTCAGATATGCATCTTAGCTCGTTCATCAGTGGCACGTTGTGCGGTATTATCGTTTTTTCTTTTTTCACCTCTTATATTCATGCAAAAAAATAGACAAATCTCCCTACACTTACCCGTCGACTCGATCTCAGAGCTCAATCAAATCCATTCTTCTCAGGTGTGTTTCATAGTGAGAATCACTTTTTTAAAACGACGGTTTTTTTCCTATAATAATAGACAGGGATAATTCATAGGGTGGGAAATCAATGAAAAAGTTTGTTTTGATTCTTTTGATATTCAGCTTTCCGCTGTTTCAAAACTGTTCGCCTTTTAACTCTTCTGATGAGTTTCAAGCGCAGAGCCTATCAGGTCTTGAGTCCCTAACTTGCCAAGCAAACGACCCACGTATTCCAAAAGTCTCTCCTTTAAGAAGAATCGGTAAAGTCGAACTGAAATATATGCTCGAAGACTTGTTTGAAAAATATATGAATCAAAATCAATTGAAGAACCTCTTGGATGCCATTGCTTCCGACCTAGAAAACATACCAGACGATCATGTCGACAGAGGAGCTAATGTTGCTGACTTTAGAGTTTCCAAAAACCACGTGGAGTCTTTGTTTTTATTAAGCGAAAGCATTGTTGATCATCTATCCACTCAAAACCAAGTCATGAACAATCTGATCGGCTCCTGCTACAGTAACCCGGATGAGAACTGTAAGGAAAACTTCCTTAAAAACTTTGGTTTGCGTGCGTTCAGGCGTCCTTTGAGTCCTGAGGATATCGCCCACTTTCTCGGTGTCATGGATGGGCACTCCAATCCCTTTAAAAACGCTTTGGTTGCGATCCTTAACTCCCCTGCTTTTTACTACCATATTCAAGCTGGAGATAGTGCCTCCTCAACTGACAATGCTGTGATTTCTCTTGGTCCTTATGAGAGAGCCTCAAAACTATCGTTTTTCTTTTTACGAAGCCTTCCTGACGACGAGCTTTTAGAATCCGCTCGAAGTGGTGAAATAATGACTCCGCTTGGAGTGAGCAAACAAGTGGAGCGACTCATTAAAGATCCTCTTGTACGCAAAAGACTCACAAGAAGCTTTACTGACGAATGGCTTCACATTGAAGCAACATCCGATCTCAACACCAACATCCAAGAGGTACAAGCGCGTTTGCAGGACATCGATCCGAATATCGAAGGTGATGATTTAAAAAATAGCCTTATCGCGGAAGTTTATGACTTTATGGACTATCTAATTTGGGAACAACAAGCGAATTTCAACCAACTGATGACAAGTAACTTAGTTTTTCCTCGTAACCAAGCGCTTGCTAATATTTACGGAACTGATCAATGGGATGGTTCTTATGACCTAGCCAAGCTTGTGCGCGCTCCTCAAGGTCAAAGAGCCGGGGTTCTTACTCAGGCGCATTTCCTTTATACAGGTTCTGCAGGAACGCGACCGATTATGCGAGGAGTTCACGTTTATGAGGATTTTCTTTGCGGAGATCTGAGCCTGCCACCAAATAACGACACTCCTGAGGGGGTGATGATCACAGATGACATGACCGATCAAGAGTATGTGCGTGCGATTACAGAAAAGGAAGGCTCAAGCTGTGTGGGTTGCCATAAAAACATTATCAACCCAATAGGCTTTTCCTTTGATAACTTCGATGCCTTTGGAAAGTTTAGAACTCAGGAGAGAGTCTTTCAGCCAGAAGAGTCGCCCATGGCAGGACAGGTCTTAACCACGAAACCAATCTCTACCTATGCCGAGATCAATTTGACCGACCGTCTTGAAGGGCAATTTGAAAGTGTGGTGGACATCGCCCATCACTTGGGAAAAAGCGCTCAGGCCAATGCCTGCTTTACCACCAAACTTTGGAACTTTGCCCAAAAGCAAGAGGCAAAACTTGGAACAGACCCTTGTGCAGTCAATTCTGTTTACGCGAAAGTCTCGTCGAGTGAATCAAGCATTATTGAAGCTTTCAAAGAGATCGCTCTGCAGCCGGAATTTATGAAAAGGACATTGCAATGATATACAATTCTCAAAGTCGCCGCTATTTCTTGCAAGGACTTGGTAAAAGTCTTTTGGCTCTGCCAATACTTCCTTCTTTGATTCCCAAAGCCAGTGCTCAAACGGTCTCCGATCAACAGAAGTTTTTTATTATGGTCACTTCAGGCCATGGTGGCAAAGGCCATTCGACCGACTGGTACCCGGCTCCCTTTATAAATAATTTTGAAGGAAACTGGTTTACCAAAAGACAGCTCTTTGCGGCCAATGCGGAGAATGACTTCCCACATATCATGAGACATGCGCTGTTAAGAAATATCCTTAGCGCTGATCCTAGTCACCCCAATGGAAATGTCGACAATAATAACCAAAGACTCTCTCATATTTTGGGATCTTTTTTAAATCCCTATCTTGATAAAATGAATCTTCTTGTTGGGATCGACGGAGCGATGTCCTACTACGGTCACTCGCGAGGCGTTTACGCTGGTAATTCCTGGTTTAACGAGAAGACGAGTTCAGGAGACCCCAACCCGCAACTTACATGGGAAACTCTCGATCAATTTCTGGGACGATCCCCTAAGTTTTATCAAGATCGCGACGCGATCTCCACTCCCGTGGTGAATCTTACCCGCTGGAACTCTTATTACGAAGGAGGCTACGGGGCTTCAAGGCAGGATGGTCTCAACATCGAAAGACTCTACGGAAATCTTTTTGAAAAATATCAGGAGACCTCGGACCCTCAGGTGATAGCAGCCAGACAACAAAGACAATACCTCCTTGATAAGGTCTATGAAGATTACAAGAGAATCACTGATGGCGCCTACGGACTCGCACGAAAAATCTCGTCAGAGGATCGCTCAAGACTAAAAGATCACGCTGACTTCTTGCAAGACACTCAGAAGAAATTTAAATCAATTATCAATTCTTGTAGTGAAGTTTCTCAGCCCAACGGAGATATTCGTATCAAAAGAAGTCCGGAGGCTGAACGCTACTGGAACTTGGCCACTGACCTAATGGTCGCGGCTATCCAGTGTGGTAGTAGTCGCATTGGAATAATGACAGGCAATTCTCACTTCCGCTACAAGGGTGACTACCACCAGGAAGTGGCTCATGCGGCTAATAACGAGCCTGATAAACAACTTCTTCACAACAAAGATTTCCGCTGGCAGGCGGAGAACTTAGTCCATAATCTTGTTAGTAAACTTGATGCCATTGGTGCCGGAAATGGACAGAAACTTCTTGATAAAGGTATGGTGGCATGGGTGCATGAGGCCGGCGACGTCACACACTCCCATCATAATATTGGGGTTGCAACTTTCGGATCTGTGGATGGTTTTTTCAAAACCGGAAATCTTGTCGACTACAGAAATCTTGAAAACCTTGGTTTGTTAAAAAATCATCAAGCGGGCCACAGAAGCCGCCCTGGAATTCCTCTTTCAAGACTTCTTGCCAATATCGCACAAGCCTATGGACATGTCCCAGGTGATTATCGCCGATTCAATAGACCTGGTTATGGTGACAGCAGCAAGTTCGTAGAGGGTGGTAAATCCCATCGCGCCAATCCCAACGGTCATGTCCCCTACCCCAAAGAGCTAAGAGACAGTCTGGATGATAAGCTGCCAATCATTACCTGAGTGCATGATTTTTTAGGCTTTTATTAGTTCGAAATCAAAACTCTCGGAACGAGGTGGTGTTTCCCAGAGGCTTAGGACAAAACCTCCGTCTCCACTACCGGTAGGCTTTACACTAAGAGCGCCCGCTTTTTTTAAGGCCAGCATATGACTATCAAGCTCCCGACTCACCAGTCCCCACTCGCGAAAACAGGATCCGGCTTGATCAATAGACTCCCTTAGTAATTCAATGTTTTGGGAACCCCTAAGTCCAAGAAAAGCCTTTTTAACCGCATCTTTCATTCTTTGATCAAGATCCTCTCCAAGGCGAGGTTTTTCTTTAATAAAAGTCTGCACTCTTTTAATACAATCAGAAGTCACACCTTTTTTTCCACAATAAGAGAGATAGAAATGGGGGCTCCACGACGGAGTAAAAGACTCCATAAAATTAGGACGCTTAAAACGCAGAGGCTTATTTTCAAGAGCAACAGCTACATCGACACCTGAACTCTCACCGTGAAAAAGGTCTTCAAGGCTTTTTGCGAATTCGTAGGCGCCCGATTTGTTAAGCTTTCCTAAAGCAACAAAAAAACGAGCCAAGCTCGCGCACAATGTTGCACTAGCACCCATACCTGCCCCCACAGGAATATTACTTTTTAAAGAGATTCGTCCCTTCAACTCCTCCCGGTCAATAGAGAGAAACTGCAAAGCTTTCTCTAGGACTCCCCAGAAGGCCATTTCAAGCCCCGGTTGCTGAGAGGCGATATCAAGCTCTAAGCTGCCCCCTCCCTCTTCAAATTTGAAATCTAAAAAGCGAGATTGCACAGGGAAGACTAGGGCCTCCCCGCCTCTAAGCACTGTATGCTCCCCAGCAAAAATCCACTTTCCATGGGTTCTAAACTCGAGCAAAACCGATATCCTCAATATTACTGAGAGTCGTCCAATGGCCTTTTAAATTTTGATTATAAAATTCAAGAGCCAAGTCTTTCTGGTCCGAACGCCAGAGAAGATGCACATTGGGGCCAGCGTCCATAGTAACAACCGGCCCATCCCCTTTTTCTTCCCAGAAGTTCCGAGTTTTTTCTAACACTTCAAAAGTTCCAGGGAGAAAATAACTAAAGCTCGGTTCACTGGTTTCAAACAAAGCATGCATATCCCAAAATTCAGCCCACACCACCTGATAAAGGTTTTCCCAATTTCCACTGGTCAGATTTCCTAGAACCTTTTCGAGGCGCTGGCTTGTTCGTTCCGCTCGCCCCTTAAATAAGAGACTTGATTCTACCTTTTTGTGAGCCAGGCTAGAAGAAACTTTTTTCGCCCCACCACCTACGATCACCACCATGTGATTCAAGGAATCTATGGCAAAATCTTTTGGTCCCAAGCTTTGCTCTTCCCACAGAACAAAACCTGACCAAAAGGATCGACAAGAAGAACCTGACCCTCGAGCGGACATCATCGCTTTTTCTTTCGTTGAAAATTTCTTTGTAGACAAATCTTCACAAGCTTTGAAGGCCACTTCTGTAAGGGCTGCAAAGCTTGAAGCGGAACTGGCGATCCCGCAATCGGCCGGAAAATTGTTGGCTGATTTTACTTTAAACTTTTCTTTCACGCCAAAAAGGTCTTTGACTCTTTGCAGGTGATTTAAAAACTTCTCCCGACCAAGGGGGCTCATCTCAAAAGGAAAATCACTCTCTCCTGGCTCCCAAGTATCGGAGTCTCCAGCGTGGGTTTGTAATTCAACCTTTGAGGTCAAATGATCCAAAGTCCAAGAAAAAGAGGAATTACTGGGGATGTTTTTTTCTTTATCTTTTTTCCCCATATACTTGATCAGAGCAATATTGGAGGGTTTCTCGGCCGTCCAAGAGGTCATTTCAAGTCATCTCCTAAACTCTTATTCCAATGAAGAGGCACTTCACTCTTTTCAGAAAGCCGATTCATGTAAGCATCCAGGTTCTTCGGGAACTCAAGGCCCTTCACTGTGGTTAAACACCGAAGGGTTGCAAATACATGAAAGTCATCCCAGGTGAGATCATCACCCCAAAAATATTCGCCGTCTTGATAAATCTCTTCTAATCTTTGTAAGTGCTTTTCGGCAAAGTTGATAAGATCTTTTGTGATAAAGAGGTTTTGCTCAAAGGGTCCTATGGAATCGTATTTTTTATGGGTAAAATAATCGATGGCACTTTGAGTTTTAAACTCTCCTAAGCCCATTGCCACCCATCGAGGCATGGCAAGAGCATATGTGTACTGACGAGATTCCTTGAGCCATTGGCTTAACTCTTCCGACTCTGGCGCAGTATGAACTATGGGCTCACCATAACTTGCCGACTGATCGATTGTCGCGATGATATCAAGACTCTCTGGAACGTACTGTCCCACTTGTTTCTCAAGGATAGGCAGCATCTTTTTTCCGATCATTTCAATCGGTGTTTTTTCATCGTCGTTTAAAAGCTCAACGACTTCAACGGCCACATCCTTGAGTCCAAAGATCATGCGGGCTTTTACACAGTAGGGACAGTGATCGTAGACATAGAGCTTCATACTGGCCGCCTTAGTCTCGCACCTGGGTGAGACTGACTAAGACTACTGATGTATTGAAAGTCTTCGCTATAACAGAGGCTCTTTACTTTCTCAGCATTGGAGGACTCAGCTAAAATAATAACCGTATCAATACCCATTGCCCCGCAACCTTTGGCGGCTAGAACTTCTGGATTTTTCCTTAGTTTATGAACACTTTTTTGAACCCTTAGGTCACTCAAGCCCATCTCTCCCAAAATGTCATAGTAGTAGTTCAAAGACTCAGAAAACACTTTGAGATTCTCTTGATCAAAGGCTGTACGAGCTGCCAAGAGAATAGGAATAAGAGACTTCAAGTCTTTGCTTTTGAGATCCCTTAGATGTTCGTGGGTGGCTAACTTTTGCCCAGTATGAAAAATAAAAATATCATAACCCGGAAAAGGCCAAGCCAATTTTTCGGCAATGTAGTTCATGCCATCATACCAGCAAAGACCACCGCAGACTTGAGCGACTAAATCAGCACCACTAGGTTTATAATCACTACCAGCATGTTGTTGGTAGGATTGAACGAAGTCTTCGAGATCATCCAGAATCTTTTCGTTTAAATCCTCAGTTTGGGCGTCATGATATTGATCGTAAAGATAGACGGAAAGATATTCAGCTGTTGATCGACCAAAACCACCGCGCCCCTGGTGAGGGTCTACAAAAGAATAGCCCACGGAATCTTGAGAGAGCTCTTTTCGTAATCGGCCGGCTGGGCTATCGGGATGGAAACCAAAATTTTTGTCCTCAATGAGTTTCACGAAAAAACTTGGTTCAGAGGCTAGGACCATCGAAGCTGTTCCATTGATGGCCAGATACTCGCCAATGATGAATGTCTTACTTGGAATTTCTATGGCTAAATCTGTTTTTGAACTCATCGGATCGCCGGGTTTTCCTGAACCGGAGCGCGGTTACGAAGACTTTGAAGAATTTGCCAAGCATCAGTATGAGAGATTCGTTTTTTCACAGCTAAGAGCTGCTCTAACTTTTTCTGCAATGGTCGGCTTTCTTCTTCATTGGCTCCCACGCCGAGAGTTAAATTTTTGATATGTAATTTCATATGCCCTTCAATGATACCAACTGTTGTCAAAGCTTTCAGGGCTCCTAAATTCTGCACTAAACCTACAGCGGCACAAATTTGAGCAAGTTCACTACTACTTTTAACTTTCAGCATTTCTAAACAAAGTCTTGCCGTGGGATGAAGAGATGTCACCCCACCCACAGTGCCCACCACAAGGGGGGCTTCGAAAACACCTTGAAGTTTGCCGTTGTTATAGCGCCACTGGGTGATCGCCCGATACTGACCATCACGACTGGCATAAGCGTGAATCCCTGCTTCGACAGCTCTCCAGTCATTACCAGTAGCGACAAGGATTGGATCGATCCCGTTAAGAACTCCTTTATTGTGAGTGGCCGCGCGATAGGGATCACTTTCAGCAAAAATGGAGGCTTCCTCGATTTTCTCCCCCATCTCGGCTTCCACATCGTTGATCTCTACTTCGGCGACCGTAAGCTTACTATCAACAAGGTTTGATAAAATACACATTGTCACAGTTTCACCGGAGAGTTCCTGGATGGGAGCTTTCAAAAATTCGCACACCTGATTGATCATATTCGCACCCATAGCATCACAAGGATTAAAATGGACATGGAATACGGCCATTTCAAAACCATCTTCCCTAGAAACCTTTCTTAGCAGGATATCTTCAACCCCACCTCCACGAGCCACCATGGAAGAGGCCACGTTTTGGTTCACATCCTGAATCAATTGCGCTTTGTTCTCCTTTAGAATTGTCTCAAGCTTTTTGAAATCTTTGGTTCGGCCAATTTGAATTTGTCCGATAATATTACCACCCACAGTTTTTGTGGATATCTTACCTTTTTGACGAATCCAGCGGGCCGTTTTACTGGCGGCCGCTATAATTGAGGTCTCCTCCACAGCCATAGGAATCACACGATCGGTCCCATCAATATTAAAGTTCGTGGCTACTCCTAAAGGAAGCTGCATATAACCAATTGAATTTTCAATAAATTTGTCGGCAAGACTAGGATCTTGTACTCCCCCTTTAGAGAGATAATCGATATCTGACTTTGTCAGGGCTCCCATAGCGAGAAGTCGTTCAAATCTTTCGTCGCGATCAAGCTTTGAGAAACCCTTAAATAAACTCTCTATTTCCATAGCAGCAATTCCCTTTTTCCAACGAGGTTTTCTATTTTATCGATACCTAAACAAAACATAGCAATTTTTAGTTCTTTTTCTAACTGATCCATTTTGGCTTCAAGAGACTCTGTTCCTTTAAGAGCCTCTTTCAATATGGGTTGCGCAAAGCCCACCATCTTCGCTCCCTGCACGAGAAGTTTCGCTGCATCAAGCCCTGATCTTACCCCTCCAGAGGCCCAAAGATCACAATTCAATGGACTGGATAAACCATTTTCAAGGGAGTCGACAGTCGATAGACCCCAATTAGCAAAGCTAGCTCCCACTGAATAGTCCGTTGTTCCCTCTTTCATACGAAGAGTTTCCACCCGCCCCCAGTGCGTTCCCCCAAGGCCACTTACATCAATGGCCTTCAAACCAACATCTTTTAATTTCGCAAAGGATTGTTTAGAAAAACCACAACCCGTTTCTTTTAAAACAACGGGAACGTTTAATTGTGAGCAAAGTTTTTCAAGGGCTTTGAGGCCGCCTCGAAACTGGGGTGTGCCCTCAGGTTGGATCGCCTCCTGCAGAGGGTTTGTGTGAACAACTAAAAATTGCGCTCCGAGCGAGTCGACAAGGGCTTGTAAATTCTTGATAGGGCAATCGATGATTTGGGAAAGACCAATATTTCCAAAAAGAATGGCTTTCGGAAAATTCTCGCGAATGGTCTCACACTCTTTGAAAGCTTCTGGATCAAAAAGTTGTCTTCTTTGGGAACCCACTCCCATCATCCAACCTTTTCTTTCACAAAGCTCCATCATTGTGTCGTTGAGAGTCTTTGCACCCGTATGACCAAGTGTCATCGAGCTTACAAAAAGGGGGGCATTGAGCGAATGTCCAAAAACCTTTGTGGACAAGTCCACATCGGAAAAATCTATTTCTGGTATGGGATTGTGCTGCAGCTCCAGTTTTGAGAACTGATCATTTTGAGCCTGAGAATTCTCCTTGAGAGAAATATCAATATGATCTCTCTTCCTCTGAGTGAATACATCAGAGGAAGAACTGGATGGCTGTTGCAAAGGAGTCTCCCTTATTGGGGCATCACCTGTTTTACTAAGGCCGTAAATGAATCGGGATCTGTCACAGCGATATCAGCAAGAATCTTTCGATCGATTTCCAAATTAGACTGAGTGATGGCACCCATTAACTTGGAGTAGCTGGTTCCGTTGAGTTTTGCCGCAGCTGAGATTCGAGTGATCCACAACTTTCTGAATTCACGCTTTTTAGCCTTGCGATCTCTGTATGAGTACACAAGACCACGGTCGTTTTTCTCTTTAGCGACAGCATAGAGACGACTACCGGCTCCGCGGTAACCTTCCGCGCGATCCAAAACCTTATTACGACGACGACGAGCTTTTACACCTCTTTTTACACGCATTTTCTATACTCCCGTTACAGATTCAAACACTTTTGAATGTTATCAAGATTGGCTTGGTCGACATATTTTTTAGGACCAAGTTGACGCTTTCTCTTAGCACTTTTGTTGCTAAGGATGTGGCGTAAACCTTGTTGTTTCCTCTTGATCTTGTCACGGCTTTTTACGCGGAAGCGTTTTTTAGCACCAGAGTGGGTCTTTTGCTTCATGATGGTTCCTTTCCCTGAAGGCGAAATCTCCTTAATTGGAAATCCACTTATAATGAGCCTTTAGTAGATTGTGCCGAAGGTTTTAGCCCATTATGCCGCGTTTGTCCATACCTTTACTGGGAATTCAAGGGGGTCAGGCCTCTCCGTTAAACACAATAACCCTCCCCTAAATTACTGATTTTGCTTACCTTTTGATCCGCACCTCATCGAACGCTCTCGACGAGGAGAAAGTCTCAGAAAAAATAGGAGGCTCAGGCAAACGACACAAGGATCAAAGCCTGCCCCACTACGATGCTAAGTACTGCTGACAGGTTGATTCTTTGCGCTCTTGAAAGACCCATTTTCCACTAAAATGAGGCGGTGGAAGAGCCAGCCAGGCAAGCCCTTTTGGTCTGTTCTAAAAACAAATTGTTATTTAAATGAAGTCTTCCTGCCTGGCGAGTATTAGAAACAAAAAAAGCCTCTCGGAGTGGAGAGGCTTTTGGTAAATCTTAAAGACTAAAAGGAAAAATCTTAAGAATTGGAAGCTTGTTTTTCTTCCATCTTCTTTTCTTGTTTTTTCTTTTGCTCATACTCTTTGATTTTAGCGGAATCAGGCGCCATCACCACAAAAAGTTGGCGACCTTCCATTTTTGGTTCCACTTCTGCTGTGGCTAAATCACTAAGTTTACCCATCACTTTTCTGAGAACTTCTGCACCCACTTCTTTGTGAGCCATTTCTCGACCATGATAGCGGAGATTCACTTTAACCTTATCGCCAGAGAGTAAGAATTTTCGAGCATGATTGAGCTTGGTTTCCAGATCGTGGTCATCGGTGCGAGGTCGAATTTGGATCTCTTTAACGGTGATCACGTTTTGCTTTTTCTTAGCAGCCTGGGCCTTTTTCTTATTTTCATATTTCCACTTACCATAATCCATCATTTTACAGGTGGGTGGTTTTGCGTTGGGTGCAATTTCAATAAGATCCAGATTTTTTTCACCGGCTAATTTAAGAGCTTCTTGAATGGAATGTACTCCCATCATTTGCCCTTCTTCATCAATAACACGAACCTCACGGGCTGTGATCCGGTCGTTGACTCGATATTTTTCTTTTGGTGGGGCCTGACGCCCGCCACGTGGTCTGCGAATAAGGTCCTCCTTTGGTTAAACCTTGATTAGATTTTCTCTACTTTTTGTTTCGATTTCTTTGTTAACGGTTTTAATAAAGTCCTCAATACTCATGGCAGGACTTGTTTCTCCTGTTCGCACTCGTACAGAAACTTGATTGTCTTCTAATTCTTTGTCCCCAATGATCATCATATAGGGCACTTTTTGTAATTGGTTTTCTCGGATTTTGTAGCCAAGCTTTTCATTGCGATCATCAAAGTGAACACGAACACCTTGCTCTTCCAATTGCTTCTTAATTTTCAAACAGTACTCTTTTTGCCTGTCGGTCACATTAAGAATGCTTACCTGGGTTGGGCAGAGCCATAAAGGAAATTTACCATCCATATGTTCAATATAAATACCGATAAAACGCTCAAGAGTTCCTAGAATCGCTCGGTGAAGTAAAACCGGTTGATGCTCTTGGTTGTCTTCTCCCACGTAGGAGAGCTCAAAGTTTTTAGGCATATTAAAATCCACTTGCATGGTTCCAAGCTGCCAAGTCCGTTTCATCACGTCTACAAAATGAATTTCAATTTTAGGACCATAAAAAGCACCATCACCAGGACTAATTTCATAGGGAATATCAAGTGACTTGAGAGCTGTTTCAAGAGCTTGCTCCGATTGATCCCATATGTCGTCACTCCCTAATCGATCTTCTGGGCGAGTGGCCACATAGACTTTGAAATCCGCTAAACCAAGAGTGTCGTAGATCTCTTTAAGCATTTGCATAAAAGACTGAATCTCACTTTGCATTTGCTCCACAGTACAAAAAATATGAGCATCATCCTGACACATCGAACGCACACGAGTGAGCCCATGCAAAGCCCCACTGGCTTCGTAGCGATGCAGACGGCCGAAGTCAGCAATTCTCATCGGTAGCTCACGATAGGAGTGTTTTTCAGAAGCATAAAGAAGACAGTGACCAGGGCAATTCATCGGTTTTACACCCGTAACCCCTTTATCACCAAGCTCACTAAAGTACATATTGTCTTGATAATGATCGTAGTGGCCGGAAGCCTTATAAAGTGCCACATCATATATTTGAGGGGTGATCACTTCACTGTATTCGTATTTTTTGTAACAGTCGCGAATGTAGCCCGTCAGTTCATTATAGATAGTTGTTCCACGAGGGGTGAAAAACGGCATCCCCGGAGCCCAATCATGAAACATGAATAGACCTAGGTCTTTTCCAACCTTCCTGTGGTCTCGTTTTTTAGCTTCCTCTAGGAAATGAAGATACTCTTTGAGTTCTTTCTTGTCGTTAAAGGCCGTTCCATAAACACGCTGAAGCTGTTTGTTATTTTGGTCTCCGCGCCAATAGGCTCCAGCCAAACTCATCACCTTCACAGCTTTGACTTGCCCGGTGTGCTGCACATGGGGCCCACGACAGAGATCAAACCACTCCCCTTGGGAGTAGACAGAAACCTCGTCTTCTCCAAGGTCACGAATAATTTCTGCCTTATAGGTTTCACCCATGTCGTTAAAAATTTTAATCGCTTTTTCGGCGGACCAAACTTCTTTTGTCACAGGAAGATTTCTTTTAACAATTTCCTTCATTTTCTTTTCAATCTTAGCAAGGTCGTCAGAGGAGAAAGGAGTTTTTGGATCAAAATCATAATAGAAACCGGAATCAACCACAGGACCTATCGTCACTTTTACATCATCGAAGAGCTCTTGTACGGCTTGCGCCATAATGTGAGCCCCAGAGTGTCTGAGCACTTCTCTGCCCTCAGGAGATTGCGCAGTCACTATAGAGAGCTGATCGCCATCATTAAGCTTTGTGCGCAAATCCACCACTTCTTTTGAGTCGTTGATTTGCCCACCAACAGTGGACTTCGCTAAGCCCGAACCGATGCTCTCGGCCACTTCTAGTACAGTTGGCTCGTGATCAAAGGATTTTATGGAGTTATCAGGTAAACGGATCTTTATCGATGACATCGAGGGATTAACAGGTGGTAAAAAGATCGTAGTTAGATTGATTCATTCCTTTTTTTATCTCTAAAAATGGCTCATTTTGCAAGTCTTAATAGCTGAGATGCAATATGGAAGGGCATTAGGTCTCAAATTTCAACTATCATCGAGAATTCTGCCCTACTGACAAGAAAAGCCGCGATTACTGACGTCAGGAGCCCCTAGAAACGAAAAACTAAAGGAAGGTGCCCCCGATGAGGAAGTGGAGGTTCCCGGCATTAGAGAGAGATCACAGTTTTCTAAAGCCCAGAGGCCATCGACGGTGAATGTCGACTCATCCGGACAAGTGTATCGAATGACGGATCCAAAGGATTCAGCCCGAAAGACCCCGTAGTCTCTGGTGTGAAGGGTAAAATCTGAGCCCTCTTCCTCAAAGGCCAAACAAAAGGCACCATCGTTAATTTCGAAATTCCAGTCTTCTGTAGCCGTAGGATCAGAGGTGTTCACCGCCTGATTGAACGTGATCGTACGCCCCCCTTGAGTGCACTGAGAACCATCTCCAGCGAGTGTCCCTTGAGTTCCAACACCCCATAAACAGGTTTCCGCAAAGGCGACACTTTGCCTCCAACAGCTTTGGCTGTCCTCGAAAAAAGAGCAGGATTGAACACCTGTTAGGGTCTCAGACGAACTCTCTTCGCTCTGGCAAGAAAGAAGGAATGAAAAAAGAAAAAGGCTTAAAAATAACTTCATAACTTAAAAGCTTAGTTCCGATCTTTAGAGATAGCAAAAGAGTTATGACCTCACCTGTTAGGCACTATTAAAAAAGGCCCTCTAAGGGCCTTTTTTAACAATTTAAATAGAGGGTTCTTTTAGTAAGTCACATGATGAGAGAGTGACTCATGAATTCTAGGATCTTTCACAGGCACAAGGTTATGCTTTCCAAGGAACCTTGAAACTAGGAATAAAAACACTCCAAGGAAACCAATAAACACACCCACTTCCATCCAAGAGAAAACCACATGGTCTTTATAATTAGGGTAAACCACCCAGTAAAGATCCACGTACTGCATGACCAATACTAAAATACATACCATCACTAAGTGCATGGGCGTTCTTTTAGCCCATCTTGGGAGTAGCGCTACAAAAGGAACAATAAATTTAAATACGAGGAGAGCCAAAGAGACTTCCATCCACCCACCATGGCTACGGTGAAGGTAAAACACCGTTTCCTCAGGAAGGTTGGCATACCAAATCAACATAAACTGAGAAAAGGCAATATAAGCCCAGAAAACAGTAAAGCCTTTTAGAAATTTGGCCACATCATGGACATGCTCTTCTGTCATAAGGCCAGTGACCCAACCCTTAGAGCGACAGTAAAGAATCATGAGAATTGTAAAAGCCAGAGTGGACTGAAACAGTCCCGCAAAACAATAAACTCCCCAAATCGTTGAAAACCAATGAGGTTCGAGACTCATTAAAAGGTCCACACTGAAAAGAGAGTAACTTAAAGCAAAAACCAAAAGGAAAGCCACAGATACGCGCGTGAGCTTATGAGTCCAAGCCTCGTCGCCATCTTCATCTTGCTTGAGAGAGTAGCCAACGATTTTAGTGGAGAAAAACCACCAAAGCAGTGCAAAGACAACCATACGAACGGCCCAAAAACCCCAATTCAAATAGGCGTATTTACCAGCGATAATAGGATCATTGAGATAAACTTCTTTATCTAGCCAAAGATAAAGGTCCGAGCCTGAGGCCAATAAAACAAGCCCTCCCACTAAAACCACGGGAAGAAAAGCTGTCATACTCTCAGAGATACGACGAATATTAACACTCCATCCGGCTTGCACCGCATGCTGGATCGCAGAGAAAAAGAGTCCTCCGATCGCTAGAGATGAGAAATAAAAATAGCTAGTGAGGTAAGAGTGCCAAACTCTCTCTTTATTAAGGATGAATCCGGCAACCAATGAGGCTAAGCCTATACCCATCATAACAAAGAAAATCACTTTGGTGTTTCCTGGCAGTTCAAACTTTTTTGGCTCCACTTTTTCAACGACTGTATGATTACCCATTATTTTCCTCGCGATTTCTTTTGAAGTTCTCTAACGTACAGAACCACAGCCCAACGATCTTTTTCCTTTGGAAGTTGATGGATGTAAGTTCCCATCAGACCCTGACCGTCAGTAATAATATGAAAGATTCTTCCATCGGGATAATTTTTAATTTTGTCTGTCACAAGAGAGGGAGGTTTAATACCTACGAATTTATCCGCCACTTGGCCATCGCCCTGTCCACCCGGTCCATGGCAAAGAAGACAAAAGTTTTTGTAATGTCTTTTACCAAGCTGAACCATGTCCTTTTTGCTGGTGTAAGGGTTAGAGAGCTCCTGCCCCGCTTTCACAGGCTGGCCTTTGTAAAGATAAGGCTTTACATTCTTTGGCCAACTTCCCTCGGGTGGAACAAGCATAGAGCTCTTCTCTCTATTTTGAGGGTGAAAGTCTTGGGCCTTGAGAGCTGGCTGCTCTAACATATCTTGAATCAGTTCGACATTGGGCTTATTGCCATCGGGCCCACAACCTGTGAGCACGAGTCCCGCAAAAGTTAACATTGTTAAAAACGCCACCCCTGCAAAACTAAAGATGAACAAAGTCTTTACCCACTCGAGAATACTTACCGCTGTTTTCATACTAATACTCCGAAACTCTTTTGACTTCATCTGCACCAAGCTCTTTCATAAAAGCTTCTACTTTTTCTACGGAATAGCCCTCTTCATTATCAGGGACCCAAAGCGCAAATTTATGAGAGGTTAAATCTGGGTCAATAATGGGTGGGTTAATCGTAGGAAGACCATTTAAAATAAACATGGTGATCACTGATGAAAGGGCTGCAAATAAAATTGTAATTTCAAAGGTGATGGGAATAAAAGCCGGAATAGAGAAAAAAGGCTTTCCTCCCACATTGATCGCCCAACTCACAGCACTGGTCCAATATTGTAATAGTAGACCCGCTCCACAACCGGTCACTCCTGCAACAAAAGTGACCCATGGAATCCCTGATCTCTTAATCCCCACAGCTTCTTCCATGCCGTGCACGGGAAAAGGAGTGATGGCATCAAACTTTTTATAGCCAGCCTTTCTCATTTTCTCTGCGGCAATTAAAATTTTATCATCATCTAAGAAAATACCAGCCACGCCACTTCTTCTTTTTGCCATTAGTGACCTCCTTTTTTCTTACCAACATAAAGAACCGGCTTGACCTCAGCGATAGAGATCGCAGGGAAGGCCCTTAGATAGAGTAAGAACAGAGTTAGGAACATTCCAAAACTTCCAAATAAAATTGCGGCATCATAAAAAGACCAGTCATACATACCCCAGTTGGAAGGCAGGAAGTCTCTATGAAGTGAGGTCACTGTAATTACGAAACGCTCAAACCACATACCGATGTTTACGAAAATTGATATGACAAACATGATAGGAATACTTCTTCTTGCGGCTCTAAACCAGAAAATCTGTGGAATGAACACGTTACAAGAGAACATGATCCAGTACGACCACCAGTAAGGTCCGAGCGCTCGGTTGATAAAAGCGTACTGCTCATATTTCACCCCTGAGTACCAAGCAATAAAAAGCTCGGAACAATAGGCGTAACCAACGAGCATCCCCGTGCACATGATAATTTTATTCATGGCCTCCATATGATCGATGGTGATGTAGTCTTTAAACTTGGGAAAACCAATTCGAACAAGAGTGAGCAGTGTTACCACCATTCCGAATCCAGAGAAGATCGCTCCCGCCACAAAATAAGGCGGAAAGATTGTTGTGTGCCAGCCAGGAAGAGAGGCCACAGCAAAGTCAAAAGATACGATAGTGTGAACCGAAAGAACGAGTGGAGTCGCAAGACCTGCAAGAAGCATATAAACCATTTCGTAATGGCTCCAGTGTCTTGCCGACCCTCTCCAACCAAGAGAAAGTACACCGTAAACGGTCTTTCGCACTTTATTTTTGGCGCGGTCGCGAACTGTGGCGAAATCAGGAACTAGCCCCACATACCAGAAAACAATGGAAACTGTGGCGTAAGTGGAAACCGCAAAAACGTCCCATAAAAGAGGCGAACGGAAGTTCACCCATAGGGGGCCTCTTTGGTTCGGATAAGGAAGAAGCCAGAAATCAAGCCAAGGTCTTCCCGTGTGAATGAGTGGAAAAATCCCGGCTGTCATTACCGCGAAAACGGTCATAGCCTCTGCACTTCGTGCCACCGAGGTTCTCCACTTCTGTCGGAAAAGAAAAAGGATCGCTGAAATCAAAGTTCCCGCGTGTCCAATACCAATCCAGAAAACGAAGGTCACAATATCTGTACCCCACCCGACAGGATGGTTGGTTCCCATAAGCCCCATCCCTGTAAAAAGGATGACCCCTACACTGATCAAATAAAAGATCAAAAGGGATTTGGCTGAGAAGAACATCAGCATCCACTGTTTACCAGGAACGGTTTCAATGGGTTCGCAAATATCGTCAGTGATATCTTTATACGTTTTATCGCCAAGAATTAAAGGATTACGATCCATCATTAGTGACCTTCCTTGTGCTCAGTCGCTTCGTGTTTATCGCCATGGCCGGAACCACCACCGTGATGCCCGCCTCCAAGATCTCTATGAGTGTTTCTAATTTTTGCCTGGTAACGAACACGAGGAGCCGCGTTAAACTCTTCTAAAAGAGCGTAACTACGCTTTTCTTCGTAATACTTCGCAACCTTACTATCTTTGTCATTCAAATCACCAAAGGTAATTGCATCAGTCGGACAGACTTCCTGACAAGCGGGAGTGATGTCACCATCCTTAAGGGGACGGTTTTCATCTTTGGCTGTATTTTTTCCAGCCTTAATTCTTTGAACACAGAAAGTACATTTCTCCATAACCCCTCGAGTTCTGACAGTAACGTCAGGATTAAGAGCCATATGAAGAGGTTCTTTTCTGTGGTGACCATCATAATAGAACCAGTTAAAACGACGAACTTTATAAGGGCAGTTATTGGAACAGTATCTCGTTCCCACACAGCGGTTATAAACCATGTCGTTGAGTCCCTCGTCACTGTGAACAGTGGCTAGAACCGGACATACCGTTTCACAAGGAGCGTTTTCGCAATGTTGACAAGTCACTGGTTGGAAAATGGCATCCACGGATTTTTTCTCATCACCGCTATAGTAGCGATCGATACGAATCCAATGCATCTCACGTCCACCAAGGACATACTTTTTACCAACGACTGGAATATTGTTCTCTGACTGACAAGAAACCACACAAGCGGCACAACCAGTGCAAGAGTTTAGGTCGATGGCCATGGCCCATTTATGACCTTCATATTTGTGTTTATTCCAAATACTGAAAACCTTGTGTTTATGAAGACCAACATTGCCAGTGTCTTTATAATGATCGGCCGTTGTTTCAACAGCCAGTTGTCGGCCGTGCATGGTGTGATGGCCTTGAGTCTGCGCCAATTGATAAGTCTCGCCACCGACATTTGAAATTTCAACAGGAAAACCTGAGTACTCAAAAAGCCCTCGGTCCATCTGGATAAAGTCTTGAACATTAAAGCCAACACCTTTTTGTAACTCTCCCCCTTCACGTCGCCCGTAACCAATGGCCACAGCCACAGCCCCAGGATTTTGACCAGGAGAAATATAAACCGGAAGCTTCATGCTATGGGACGAAGTTTTTACTTCAACCATGCTACCGTCACGCAGACCTTTTTTGTCCGCAAGAACGGGAGAGATCACTAGGTAGTTGTCCCAACAAATTTTTGAAACGGGATCTGGTAACTCTTGCAACCAAGAGACGTTGGCCATTGAACCATCGTGCAAACCCACTTTGGTGTAGAGTGCTAATTCTAAGTCTGATCCTTCAAGGGTCACCTTCACTTTATTTAAAGCCGAAGGGTTGAAACCAAGAGTTCTTTCAACTCCTCCGTAGGTGTCTCCTTGGAAACCGGTTTGTAGAAGACTGTACCAGGCTTTTTCACTCCCCACCTGCTTCATCCAAGAGGCTTTCAAATAGTCATAGAAAGTTTCTTCGCTAGTCACAGGCTTTTCTAAACCTTTTGACCAAGCCATTAAACTGTCTCCTAGAGAGCGAGTGTTATGAAGAGGGCGAATGGTCGGCTGCTGAACAGTCACAAGACCTGGTTCGAATTCGTTGTCACCCCAATTTTCCATTTGATGCCCACTCGGCGCAACAAGGTCGGCTAAGCTTGTCGTTTCATCCATCCAATTGTTGGTAGAAATGACGAGTTTTACATTTCCAAGCGCCTTTTTAAACTCATCGCTGTTAGGCAAGTTGTACATGGGGTTGGCGTCATTAATGATCAAAGTCTTAACTTCACCAGCGTTCATCTTCTCAATTAACTGAGTGAGGTCGGTGTCTCGACCTTGATAAGTCAATAAACCGTGAGACCAGTGAATGGTGGAACCATTATTATTTAAGAGATCATTGAGGTAATTGACCGCGATTTGAAGAGAGACAGAGTCTTTCGTTTTAGCCTGAAGACCACCAGCAATAACGATACTTGAACCGCCATTGGACCAAAGGTTCTCAACAACTCTAGCAAAGTCTTCGTGGCTCATGCCAATTTCTTCATAGGTTGAGGCGTATTTTTTAACAAGAGATCCAAAAGAGCCTGAAACAGAACCGTGACCTTGAACAGCGGTCAACTCATGAATCATGGCCAGCACAAGTGGCAACTGTTGAGACGGCTTAATCGGATAATTGTCATCGGAGTTAAGCGAGGTCAAACTCGGTACCGACTGAAAGGATACCAGCTTTGACATATTCCCTTGAGGATCACGTGCCTTTTGGAAAAGCCTTGAGGATTCCATAGGGTTGAGGTGAGTTCCTAAAAAGTCTGCGTCAATCGAAACGATCATTTGAGCTAATTCGTAACGATACTTAGGAACACTGGCTTTTCCAAAGCTTTCCTTGGATGCCTGTAGAATATCTTCCTGGTTAACAGGCGACCAACGATGCAAAGTCGCACCCGTGTTTTCCACGAAACGATCGATAATATTGTTGAGACTGGGGGACGGCGTTTCACCGGTTAGAAAGTGAACACCACCCTCTTTGAGACCTTCCACCGCTTTTTTATCTAAACTTTCCCAGTCTCTAGGAATAGAGAGTTTGTTTCCTCTTTTCTTAGGGTCTTGGGAGTTGATCGTTGGATTTCTTAGACGATCTGGATCGTAAAGACTAAGTAGTTGAGAGGTTCCACGAACACTCATCCCCGGGCCGTTGGCTGGGTAGTCGCTATTGCCTTTTACAAAAAGAGGACGCCCTTCACGAGTCTTGACCGTGATACCAAAACCCTCGCGCCCATCAAAGAAGCTTGAAGCGTAAAAGTTATCAAGTCCCGGAATAACCTCTGAGGGTCTCTTGTTATAAGGAATGATTTTTTGAACCGGCCTTCTGACACAGGCGGCACCGGAAAGAGCAATACTGGCTCCCATTAGTTTCATAAATTGTCTTCGGGCCAGTCCGCTTTTATCATCTTCGGCTTGAAGAGGAGAGGACTGGAATTCTTTTTCGGCCTGCTGGAGGAACTCATCGGTTTGGTACTTTTCGTCCAAGCTTTTCCAGTAATTGCGAGTCGACTTCATTTCTTGCTGCTGTTTATCCATACTCACTACCTCTCTCTCAATTATGACAGGTTGAACAGTTTAAAGGGCCTTGAGGATCTTGTTCTCTGTGGCAATTCACACACCAACCCATGGAGAGGCTGCTATGTTGCTCAACCACATCCATCTTTTTAATATCACCATGACAGGTGTTACAGGCTGGATAGCGATCATCAGGGGTGCTAAAACGATGAACGTGACGTTTGTGATTAAACTTCACGTGGTCTGGTAACATATGAACTTTCACCCAGTTCACCGTCTCCCCATCGAAGTACTTCTTTCTTAGTTTTTGAATTTCTGGTTTGTCGATCGCAACAACCTGGTGGCAATTCATACAAATATTAAGACTGGGAACAGCAGAGTGCTTCGCCACTTCCACTTGTGTGTGACAGTACACACAAGCCATCTTGTATTTTCCCGCGTGAAGTTTGTGAGAAAACTTGATGGGTTGTTCTGGTTTATACCCTTTGTTGTATCCTATGCTTCCCCACTCACATTGACTGCAGAAAAGCATAATTAATAACAAGGGAAAGAATTTTATCGATCGCTGAATCAAGAACATCGACTCTCCTTCAACTGCACCGTTCACCGGTGCGACCAACTCAGTAGACCCAAGAGTACGCGAAAATCGTACTGATCAAGGGCGCGATTTAATTTTCAAAAGCCTTTCACTTGTAAAAGAAATACCCGTGCTTGTTAAGGATTTTACGAATCTGCATTAAGATTGTGCAGGCTATGCCGCGCACTATCAATCTGAGGGCTGTTGTGAAAAAGAGACGATTTTGTCTTTTTTTGCAAAAATCACTCAACACTCTCCAAGCCGAAGGAAGCAAAATAAAAAAAAGCATCGTGTGGGGCACGATGCTTTCGGGGTATGGGATATGGGGATTTGGGATCTATGAAGGCCTTCGACACTGTCTCCAACCTTCTGACTTTATATATATTCATTTTTAGTGCCAATTTTGAATGCTCATCTCAAATTAACAGCTCTCCCATTTGGCTCTCACTCGAAAATTTAGCAAGACGCTCTAAAACGGCACCCCCCTGCCAAGACTTAAAACAATTGAGCCTGACTCCAAAAGTTCTCTAACTTTGCAAAATATGTTTCATCCTGAGACTCTCCAACCAGAGGCGCACCTTCTTGACGAACTTGCAGAGCCGCCTCTTTGAAACTAAGGCCTTTGATTTTGAGTTCTAAAACCTCTCTCATCCGTTTCTCGTAAACAACGCCTCCACTCACACAGGGCAGAGGGTTTTCGATATCTGGTATATACGCACTTATTAGTAGAGCTGTTTTTAAATCTTTGCCGCTAACCCCTGGAAAGCTCTCAGCCACGCGAGCCACAACATTGAGTGCCTTGGGTGTTGCCATGGATGTTCCAGAAAGCGGGCCGTAACTTCCACCTAAAAAGGCCGCCATCACATCCGTTCCTGGAGCGAAAATATCGGCTGACTGTTTTCCGTAACTGGAAAAATCGGCTTTTATGGCATATTCAGGATCCGGAGTCTCCTGCCACTCCGCCGCCGCAAGGGCCCCCACCACGACCATATTATCGTGCTGCCATCCTGCTGGAAATTTGGGGAACTCGTCCAAATCGCTAACGGAGTTACCAGCGGCAATAAAGAAAAGAGCGTCGGATTGGGATTCAATCAACTCTTCTAGAGCAATAAAGGATTCCCGTGGTGGCGCCATCCCTCCGGGAGTTTCAAAGGAAAAACTCATGTTCACAAAGCGGGCTTTATGAGTTTTGATAAATTCTCCTATGCGCGCAAGTTGAGCGGGGTTGGTGTAATTTCCAGCAAAACCGGCCAGCGACCATCTTTCAATTCCGTCCATTGCCAAACTGGCCACATGGGTTCCATGGGAAATAATGGGGCGGAGTTTATCGTTAAAGAGAAAGGATTCTCTTAAATCGTTTATGGGCTCTCCCCCTTGAACCTGATTCACCCCATAAACGTCATCCACAAGACCGTTACCATCGTTATCAAAACCGTCGAATGTCTCTTTGGGGTTTTGATACCAGTGAGAAACTAAATCCGGGTGATCGGTTTCAAAACCAGAATCAATAACCACGACACCTAGGGGTTTAGGGGCAGGCCATGAATTCTCCTCATACAGCTCATCAAATCTTACTGGTCCCTGGCTGGAATAATCACTGATGACTTGTTGATCTCGGTTAAGTCTTCGCACACCCACCACCCGTACATCCAAAACAACCTGCGCGCTGGGATCATTGACAGTGTACTCTTCATAAAACTCCACCTCTTCGTTATCGTCATAGAAAATTTTGAAAAGAGGGATGTCGGTCCCTTCTACATACTCCAGGTAAAGAACCAAGCGAGAGTCCGTTTTATTTTCATTTTCTTCGTATATCCATTCGGCAAGTTTGAGTGGAAGGACTTGCCCTGGAATATCACGCACATGGGTTTTCTTTTTAATATAGGCTCGAAAGGGCTCAACAGAATAAGAGGTCTTTATATAGCTACCATCGGAAAGCTCCTCAATATCCCCCTCATAGGTCTGCTCTTGATCGATATTATAAATCTTTACACTAACCCTCTGACCATTTTCGTAGAAAACAGATTTAGAAAGCTTTGATGGGTCAGAAAACAATCGGTCGACACGAACCAATTCACCAGACTCGTTACAGTAGTTGCGATATCTATCCTCTTCATTACCGAGAGGATGATCCGGACAGAGAATTTCCATAGACATAGCCTGAAAACTCATGAGCAAACTCAAGATGAGAAATAAACCCCTATTCATTTTTGACCCCTTGTTAAACAGTGGAAAACCTAGCACAAGCCCTAGAGAACATCTCTTAGGAGTCATGAAATGAATTTTTTTCTGTTTTTTTTACAGGCTGTCAGTTAGGTAATAGGTATGACAGTAGAAAATCCCGGAACTCACCCTCCCATTGGAATCTTGAGTGTGCTGATGGATGAAAAGACTCAGCAATACCTAAATCAGTGGCGTGAGCAATATTTTCCTGAATCGATTAATTATTTACAGGCCCATATCACTTTGTTTCATAAATTAGATTTGGAAAAATTTGAATCGATGGATGAGTTGCCGGCTCAACCCAAAAACAATTTGGAATTAAATTTCGACAAAGTGTATTTTCTCGGCAAAGGTTTTGCTATTGAAGCTCTCTGCCCTCCCCTTTTAGAATTTCACCATAGATTTCAAAAACTCTATTTTTCAGAGCTCTCAAAGCAGGATCAGCAAAAAAAGAAGTTACACGTCACTCTTCAAAACAAAGTCTCTCCCGACAAAGCTAAAAAAGACTTCGAAGATTTTAAGGTTAAGTTCCAAGGATTTAGAGGAGAGGCCATAGGCTTAAGCCTTCATCACTACCAAGGAGGTCCTTGGCAGAAAGTGAAAGACTTTATGTTCTGATATTCATAAAATTGCATCCGATAGGATCGATATGAAAGAACGAATTTACTTAGCCTCATTCAACGAAGCTTTTTCTACAAAGTAAGCATAGCCAACATAGAGCACATGCAGGATCACAAACCCAGACACATACTGAATGCCTCCCGCTCCAAAACCATAGGAATGGAGTCCCGCACCTAATACGAAGTTTACTCCGTACCAGGCCATGATCACTAAACTAAATGAGATAATGCTTCCGGCGAGCATTCCGAAATCTTTCACCCATCCCACAAGGCGCGCATGTAAAATGGCGAGATAACCCATCAAAGCAATAAAGGCCCACGTCTCCTTAGGGTCCCATCCCCAAAAACGTCCCCATGAGTAGTCAGCCCACACACCGCCGAGAATCGTACCCGCAGTCAATAAAACCACTCCCACCTGAATGAGGTTATAGCAAACCTGAGCGAGCTCTCGGATTTTAGCCCGGTGTTTTTTCTTGTCCTTAACATGAAGAAAAATTCCATAATCACCAATTCCAAAAGCCAAGAAAAAAGCGGCGTAACTCAAAGTGATAGTCATTACGTGAATGGTGAGCCACAGATTACTTCTTAGGACAGGTTCTAAGGGTTGAAGAGTGCTATCAAGAATAACAGGAGCAAAATCCGCTACAATCATACATAAAGTCGCTACAATGGCACCAACTAAAACAATCCATTTTTTCTTTTTAAGAAAACTAAAAATCGCAGCAAAGAGAAAAACACCCCATCCCACCCAAACAACAGTTTCATACATATTAGAAACAGGCGGCCTTGAAGTGATAATACACCTTAATGCAAATCCATAAGTGTGAAAGATAAAGGCCAGCGCCATTACACCGATTCCAAGCTTTGCTAGTAAACCGGGAAGAGCAATGAAAGAGAAGGCCATCAGGAGGCTTCCTAAAAGATACAGAATCCAAGTCCAAAGAAATGGTTTTAACTTCTGATAATGAACCTCTGTGGCCATATCACTAGCTGTGGGATAAATATCTCCGCCTTGCTCTCTTGCTTGAGCTGTAAACTTATCAATTTCCTCTTGGAGTTTCGCTTTAGACCCCTCTCCTGAATCAGGCTTTACGAAGGTTTCACTATAGAGACTTAAAATTTTAAAAAAGCTCTCACTTTTTTCCGAATCTAGATCTCTGAGTGGAATCCAGAAAGTGGACTCTCCGCCTTTTTCTGGGGGAAAAACTTTAATCCCACCTTGTGTGATACCGTGAAAGGTCATCAACTGACTCTGCAAGCGTTGGATGGCTTGATAATAGGCATTGAGCTTTTCTTTGCGCCCTAAACGGACCTGCAAATCACTAAACAAAATATTGAGACGATTATGAGTGCCAATGGTGTTTGGGGAAAAATACTTTTTGTCTTTAGGAAACTTTAGCGCCTCTTTTAGACCATGGTGGTCTATCTTGATAAAATCTTTATCCATCCAGGGCTCAGGAACAAGCATCCAAGTGGTGAAGATATCTAGAGCTGGCTTACCTTCAAATTTCGATTTCCCATGAATGAGTTGTAAAGATTCTTGAGCCACTGTGATGAGTGGCTTCACTCGGCCAGCATCTTGAACCGGCAAACTTTCAAAACTGTGTCCTTGGGCCCAGAGGGAGGGCGAAAAGAACATAGCAAAAATTAAGAGAATATTTTTCATGATACTTTCTTCCTTTTTTTAAAATAAAAAAGATGAATGATCCCAAAGACAATGAGAAGGCTTCCTAAATACTTCCAGGGTCGACCTGGGTCTTGATTCACTGAAAGGATCGACATCGTTGGTCGCCCCATTTCATCTTCCTGAAAACTTGACTGGTAAAAAGTGATTCCATTGTAATAAAGGGGTTCATTCATTGAAATTGTGGTGTCAGAGGTCGTTTGCTTTTCTTTATCGAGAACAGTGACGTCACTCTCGTAGGTGGCTGCACGCATAGTCCCTTGGTAACGACCCACTCGAAAATCATCCAAGCGAAGAGCAAAGTTTAGACTAATTTGTCGATTGGCAAATATAAATACATGGAAAGCATCGTCGGAAAAAAGTCGGACCGATGAGTTAAGTCCTGTCCAATACTCTTTGCCATTAAACTGAAAGCGAATGGCCTGAATGGCTCCTTCTACAGACGTTTCTATGGGTTCATAGGTCCAAACGTCTTTTGCGTGAGGCAAGTATTTTAAAATCCTAAAGGTTAAACCCATCCATCCTGTTTCAATGGAGTCTCCTGATGAGGCTTTTCCCTCTTTGGTGAGTCCACTTTTACTAGCTGTAAAAACCTTGTAAGTGAGCTCTTCGTTTTCTCGATCAGACTCAAGGAGAAGAACATTGCCCCCCTGGTATTTAAAAGCCCCTTTTTTTGAAAGAACGATTTTAGCAGGCCCCATGTTTTTAACTTCAAAGGGACTCTTTCCTAGCAGTAACCAATCGGACTCACTGACACGCTCGTTGGCAATTTGAAAACGTAGACCCGCTCCATCCGTCTTTTTTTCGGAAGCTTCCACTTTAAACTGAGGAATGGCGTAAGGGCGAAATTTATCCACCACAATTTTATCTTTACCAAGGTTAACGATATAGGGGTCTTCTTCAGTGGGTGGGTTACTGATAAAGTTAACCTCTTCTTCAAAGACAGGGCGGGCCCCTCCCGTTAAAAGGCCACTGTATGCAATAATGTCAGTGGCACCCACAGTTACCTTATTTTTTGACTCCCCCATATTGAAAGCCATGGACCCATCAATACCTGTATAGCGGGTCAAAAGAGAACCGCCTATAAGAATGAGAATTCCCACATGCGCACTAATAAAACCAATATGATGTTTTTTCCAAGGATAACGATCAATGATTACGGCGATAAGATTGATCGCAAGAAGCGCAAAGATCGTATAGGAATACCAGGAATGATAAACGGTTTCTTGAGCTCGCTTTGCATCATTATACATCGATTCAACAATCGTACCCCATGCGGACATAGTCCCAATAGCCAAAATTACGAAAACGGCTAATCTTAGAGAGGCAAAAGGTTTTACAAACTTTTTAAACTTTGATTTCTTTTTGGAACTCACTTAACTCAGACTCCCGACCTGCTTTTGAATTTCAAGAATAGCACGGCAAAGTCGGTTCTGCATGCCTTCAAGTTTATCTTTATCTAACTTTTTTGAGTCTTCATCCATGTAGAGATGACGATTCATTTCTATTTGTATCGTATGTTTATTTTCCTCTGGACACCCATACATTTGGGTGATTCCACCCCCTACATAAGGCCAGTTGTACGCCACCTGAAAACCCGCTTTCTGAAGAGAGGTCATAACTAAATCCTTGAACTCTCCCCTCGCGCTTTTACCGTGAAAATCACTGACAACGATCTCAGCCCGAGTTTCTCCCGGATCAGGATGTAGTTCAGTTCCCTTTGAGGGCATAGAATGAAGATCCAGATGATAAACCACCCCCCATTTTTCAATGATCTTTTTTTGCAACTCTTTGAGCTGATCGTGAAAGGGTTGATAATACTTTTCGACAAGATCTTGATGCAGCCTCTGGCTCATGGGTTTTTCGATCAAAGGCTCGTCAAAAGTGGTCACACTCCAGTGAAGTCCTTTAGGCTCCTTTCCGGCCGGTTGCTCGGCCTCTTCAACAGCTGCTCCATCGTACTGATCAGGCCAGCGATTAAGATCCACAACATAGCGATGCCATGGAGTGATCAGTGCGGGAAGCTCGGATTCCTTGATGGCTTTTTCATAGAGCTTATCAACATAGCGATCCACATCTCGCATCAAAGTGGGCTCAGAAAGGCCCGCCAACCAAGTGACCTCAGGAGGTATCATTTCGCCAGAATGGGGGATGGAGAGAAATAAGGGTGCATCAGGATGTATTTTCATACCCGTTGAATAGATTGAATCACTAATAAAAACAATAGCTTTTGCCAAATTGACCCTGATTTTCGCATGGGATAAATTGAAGCTTTAGCGAATCAAGGAGTCCTCAATGAAAATTTACACAAAACAGGGTGATAAGGGAGAAACCTCACTGGTTGACGGTTCAAAAGTCAAAAAATCCACCCTCCGCATTGAAACCTATGGGACTGTGGACGAGCTCAACTCTCATCTGGGTATCCTCTCCTCACTTTTAGAGGGTGATGAACAATTGAGCATCGCACGTTATGACGTCATGCACCTGCAAACCTATCTTTTCCAACTGGGAAGCCAGCTGGCATGTATCGATGAAAAAATGGCAGAAAAACTCCCCCAGTTTGATGAGTCTCTCGTATCAGAAATCGAAGAAAAAATTGATAAAATGGATGAAAAACTTCCGGAGCTTAAAAACTTTATTTTACCCGGCGGACATCAAGGCGCTAGCCAGGCCCATGTTTGTCGAACCATCTGTCGTCGCGCCGAGCGTCTTAGTGTCAAACTCGATGAAGAAGAAAAGCTCCGCTTTCCTGCCATTGTCTTCTTAAATCGTTTGAGTGACTATTTCTTTGTCCTGGCTCGACATATTAATCACCAAAAGGGCATCCCTTCGCATGAGTGGAAACCCGAATGAAACTAATGTTGGCCACTGAGCAAGACAATGAAGACCTGAAAAGTTTTTTTAACAAACAGGTCTTAGAGGGCGTTTACGATTATCGCCTGGTACGCTCAAACTCTTTTTTTGATCAGTACAAAATCTCGACTGATGATTATCAGACCTATATTTTAAAGGACCGTAGCGGGGAAATCCAAGCCATGGCCTCTATGCTATTTAAAAAAGGCTATATTCACGATCAAGAGCAAACCATTGGTTATGTCACTGATCTTCGTGTTTCAAAATCTCGAGCCGCAACCCTGACATGGACCAAGGAGTTTGTTCCTGCCTTTGAAGCCGAAAGGGAAAAGAGAAATTGCCAATTTATTTTTTCAGAACTGGAGCAATTCGAGAACATCGCCTACAACACTTTGTTGCGTCGACGCAGCCGTACGACCTATATGCCGCGCTATCATCTTTTCCGGAAATTCTATTTGGTCGCTATTTACGGTAAACATTTTTTTGCAGACTATCCGCTTTCAACTATTAAGATTGAAAACGGTAGAACCGAAGACATCGAACCTCTTTGCCAGTACTTGCAGAGCAAGTCCGTTCGACGCCCCTTACGCTACAACACCAATGTTGAAGAGCTTGAAAGAAGACTTAGAATCTGGCCCAACTTTTCCATTCAGAATTTTTTAGTGGCTCGCAATAGGCAGGGTCAAATTATTGGGTGCATGGCTCCTTGGAACAATCGCGATGTTCAACAAGTTATTGCCCATAAGTACAAACGTCAAAGTTTTCAAGTTTTCTCCACAAGTCAAACGCTTGGACTTTTGGGGTTAGCAAGACCTCTTCCTAAGCCAGGCCAGGCGTTTCAGTTTAAATACATCACTCATGGAGCTTACGATAACCCTGATATTTTTTATTCCCTTCTTAATCGGGCTTACTATGACTGCCAAAACAAAGAGCTCTTAGTTTATCAAAATTATTTTGGAGATTTCCCCACTCGCCCGCCTCGCTCTTTTATGCACATAAAAATTCCTTATGGTTTTTACTCGGTTCTTGATCACGAAGCCAAACTGCCTCACTTTTTACACCCCAATCCTTTTATCCCAGCACCAGACTTTCAAGTTTATGCATTCTAAATGAACAGCTTCAAAACCAACGAAGGTGGCTTTAAACCCTTGATCTCTCAGGCTTTTGCCGTTGCGCGCAATTTTATAGGAACTCTAATAAATTTTAATACTTGTTTGCAAAGTCTTATATTTCGCTAGCTTGCAGCTTTATTTATAGATCTTTTGTAATTTCTCTACTCTCCCTGAAATCTTTTTCGTATTCAACTTCCTTATTCTTTGGTTGTGTGTGGGCGGGACTAAACAAACAAAATCAAACTTTTTAAAGTTTGAGGGCACATTAAAAAGGGGCATCCATGCAATCCATCTGTTTGCTTTTTGCGGGACAAAAAGGCTTAGACGACGTGAACTTTCGACAATCGGTACTAAGGATTCCGGAGGTTTCAAGACGACTCAAAGAAGCTCAGAGGATTTTAGATCAGGCGATTGACTCAGACATTTATGTCGACCTCTTTTCTTTCGTCAATTCTCTAGACAACGAATTTGAAAGCCACTCTAATTTAAAATCTCTTGCAGCCACCTGTGTTCAAGTAGGTCTTTTCGATCGTTTAATTAAATATCGCAGTCGCCCTCAGTTTCTAGTTGGACGAGTCAACGGGCTTTCCGCAATGAAAGTTTCCGCCGGCATGCAGTCTTTTCAAGATCTCGTTGTGACAAGCCCCTTCTGTCAGGAAAATACGCTTATGGGCCGATTCGCCAATCAGAAGAACTCTAAACTTTTTGGGACAGAGCTTGAAGAGTATGGGGTGCTTGCATGGAACCATGATGGTTACTACGAAGAGGTGCAAATGGAGCAAAAAGAAGCGGTCGCCATTCTTAGTGAACTTTCAAAAACTCATATCCTCACTCAGTGCATTCACGTTGGCCCCACTTACGAATTTTGGCTGAGTGAATTTGAGAAAAAAGATATGAACACTTTAGCTTCCATGAGCTCTATTGATCTCGACCCAATTCTCAATTCTTTTTGGAAGTCAGCTTAATAGGGCAAGCTCAGTGAGGCACTCAGCCTTTTTAAAGTGCCTGCCGCCCGGCTGAAATTTATCGATTTATTTTTTTAATAACTACAGATCTTCTTGAGTATTGGAGAGAAGCTCTTCTATTGTTGTAATCCCTTGGATGACTTTTTGAATCCCGTGATCACGGAAAGTTTTCATCCCCTGTTCAATGGCTTTTTTCTTAATCAACCCTGAGTCTTGTCTCTGCATGACGAGAGTTCTTACCTCTTCGGTAACCACCAAGAGTTCTTGGATCAAAGTTCGACCAATATAACCCTTGTTATTACATTTGTTACAACCTACAGCTTTGTGAATTTTTGCATCAGCAAGGTCGGCCTGGGTCATTCCAAGATTTTTCATCTCAAGGTCGGAAGGCTCATGGGGGGCCTTGCAATGAGGACAAAGCACACGAACCAGTCGTTGAGAAATAACTCCTAAAAGTGAGGTCGCAATTAAAAAAGGCTCACACCCCATATCGATCAAACGTGGGAAAGCCCCCGCCGCATCGTTGGTGTGAATTGTGGAGAGAACCAAGTGACCTGTTAGTGAGGAGTTAATGGCAATTTCTGCTGTTTCAAGGTCACGAATCTCCCCGATCATAATGATGTCTGGATCCTGACGAAGAATCGCTCGAAGACCTCCCGCAAAAGTGAGACCGATCTTTGAATTCACCTGAATCTGGCCAATACCCTGGATTCGTTGCTCGACAGGATCTTCAACAGTAATGATATTGGTATCTATGGCGTTGAGCCTCTGTAGAGAAGCGTAAAGGGTTGTCGATTTACCACTTCCCGTCGGTCCGGTGACAAGAAGAATACCGTAGGTTCTTGTAAGTAAATTAGTTAGGTTGGAGAGATTCTCCTCAGAAAAACCAAGCTGCTCAAGACTTAACACCACATTGGAGCGATCCTGTAAACGCATCACTGCTCGCTCCCCGTGCGCTGTGGGAACCGTGCTCAAACGAACATCAATATCTTTACCCCCAATTTTTAAGGGGATACGACCATCTTGGGGAAGTCTTTTTTCGGCGATGTTGAGATTTCCCATTACCTTAATACGAGAGGTGATCGAATTCTGTAATCGTTTGGGTGGCTTAAATACATCATATAAAACACCATCCACACGAAAACGCACCACCATATCTTTTTCGTAAGGTTCGATATGAATATCTGAGGCCTTTTCTTTGACGGCTCGTGAAAGAAGAGTGTTCACTAATCGAATCACAGGAGCATCATCGTCAGCGGCTTCGAGCAAATCTATGATCGGTTCATCAAGATCATAGTCATCCTCTTCAATTTCATCGAGCCCCTCAAGAGCAGCCGTACCCTTTTCGTACACCCTGTTGATGGCATCAAGAAGCTTAACCTTCGTAGTTAAGACAGGAACAATTTGTTTTTTAAACAAAAGCCTTAAGTCATCAAGGACTGTGATATTAAGGGGGTTGGTCGTTAACACCAAAACTTGCCTATTGTCTTCTTTGTAGGGAAGAATCTCAAAGTTTTTTGCGTAATTTATGGGAATGCCTCGAATCATGTCCATTGCGATATCGTTAATAATGATATCTTTTGCAAACTGAATTCCGATTCTTTCAGAGAGCTTCTCCATCACACGATCCGTGGTGGGATCACTGATCTCTTCCAAACTTTTCCTAACCGTTTTGGAGCCACCAAAATCGGAATCGAGCAATATTTGCAGTTGCTCGTCGGTGAGGCTTGTTGATTTCTGAATGATATTTTCAATCACTTGATTGGAAGCTGCCATATGTCCTTATTAAAATCCTTCAAATTCACTTTCAAACTCATCGGCTGTATTGTCAAAGCTTGAGTCATCAAAGCTCTCTGTCGGCGCGGGCTCTTCTCCCACTGGGATAGCCTCTTCCAAATCCAATTCGATTTCTTCGGTATTTGGAACAAAAGTTTTTGAAGAAGCTTCTGCGTCTTGGATCAAACTATTAAAACGCTCGCCGTAAGGATCTCGCCCTCCAGAGTTCTTTTTAATCCAGTCGATCCGCTCAGTCATTTTCTGCTTAAGAATGTCTTTGTGACCCTGAGAATTTCTAATAATTTTTGGAGTTAAAAACACAACCAAGTTCTTTTTAATTTTTCTCACTGTGCTGTTTTTAAACAACCACCCAAGAATCGGAATGTCGCCAAGAAGTGGAATCTTCGATTCAGTAATGGAATCTTCGTCTTCCATCAATCCACCAAGGACCGCAGTCTGCCCTGACTCAAGAACAATATTTGTTTTCAAAGACTTCTTGGTCAAGGCCTGAGCATTATCGGCCAGGTTTTGTGCTTGAATGGCCTTTGTCGAAACTTTTTGAATTTTCTGCTCTACATTAAGGCGCACGATATCAGAGTCTGGACTGATAAAGGGTTTGATCTTAAGTAAGATCGTGGCGTCTTTAAACTGTGGAGTAAAAGTAGAAAGTCCAGCATTGGAAGCACTTTGTGTTGCTCCGACAGGCACCTCATCTCCAACCTCAATTTCCGACTCTTCATTGTCCATAGCTAAAATGTTTGGAGTTGAGAGAATGTTGGCGTTGGTCTTTTCTTTAAGAAAACTAATCAATGCAATAAGACTTGGGATCTCAATGACCTGTCCTCCCGCATTGATCTGAATGGTTTCACTAGGATCCCCAAGGTTGAGAATAGCCCCTTTTCCTCCGACAGGATTGACTAGATCAGCCAAAGAGGAAGAACCACCAGAGAATCCAACACGCGCCACACCTTCTCCATTGGTGGTCTGGTTATTAGGATCTTCGCTTTTGAAGAATCTCATATAGTTCATATTCCAAACATTCGAGTTGTTGGCTTCCATTTCCATAATGATGGCTTCAACAAAAACTTGATCTTTAGGAATATCAATCTTGGCTAAAAGATTTTTAACCACTTTGTAGTCCTGTCTTCCCGCGGTAACAATAAGGGAGTTGGTATTTTCGTCGGCTTTAATGACAACATTTCCACCAAAGATCGGTTTTTGCACCTTAGGCGCTTGAAAAGATTTGTCATCTTTACTTTTATTAGACTGCTCGGCCGCTTTTTCTGATTCTTCGGCAATTCCTGAGAGCGTTTCAGCGATTTTAACAGCCTCACCATGTTTCACGTAGTATACATACACCCCACCAGCATCCGCAGGATCAAGGGGATAATCCAGACGCTTTACAAGTTCTTGGATTCGGTCAATACCCTGAGAATTACCAACCACAATAATGGAGTTGGTACGGTCATCAGGAGCCACAATTTTAAGGTTTTCTGTTTTACCTTCATCACCTTTACTAAAGCGAGAACGGCGAAACCGACTCTTACTGTCACTTTCCTCTTCACCTTCATTTATGATTTTCTGAATAAGCTCAGAAATATCTTTTGCTTTGGCATGTCTAATAGGAATTACTTCAAGACGCTCTTCAAATCCAGGCTTATCGAGCTCCTCAATGATGCGAGAAATTCTTTCCACACTGGAACCGTAGCCGGAAATAATCAGTGAATTGGTTTTTTCATAGGACTCAACATCCCCTGCTTTTTTCGAAACGAATTTTTCTAAACTCTTTTTCAAAGTTTCAGCATTGATATATTTCAGTTGCACAATTCGGGTGATCAACTGATCGGAGGTTGGAAAATAAGCACCGGCATAAGTTTCAATGGAATCGTTCTTGGCGTTTGTCTCTTTTCTAATTTTTAAGTAGCCATCGCCTGTTGGTACAATGGTGTAGTTGTTCATGGCAAGGGCTGAGAGAAACATCTTCCAAGCTTGAGCCACTGTCACCGGTGTTGGAGCTACGATGGTGATTTTTCCATTCACCCCTGGTTCCATAATGAAGTTCTTTTTGGTGAGTTTCCCAATTGCGTTGGCCACGTCCATAATATTGGCATTGGGGTAGTTAAAACTCTCGATGATATCTGGGAAATTTTCATCGGTGATGTCTTCCGGTTGTGCTTCAGCAAAAGTCATTTTGCCTTTTTTATTGGAATCACTTTTAGCCACTTTTTTAACCTTGATATCACCCACAGGCGTGGTCGGACGATTGTTAACAGGTGGCCTTGAATTGCTTCGCCCAAACGAGGGACGATTGTTGTTATTGTTGGTGTTGTTATTGGTATTGTCATTCCCACCACCACGACGAAAACGGCTACGTCGGAACCTTGAAGTGGGAGGAGGAGGTGGTTCTTCTTCGAATTCTTCTACGGGAATTTCTTCTTCGATATCGACTTCATCGATAATTTCACCATCGATGGGTTCGTTATCAAAAAACTCTTCTTCGGGGGCTTGGGCGATCGTCCAAAGGGGATCGTTTAACTTTATATCTGATGACTGGTTGTTCTCCATAGCCTGTGAAAAGGGAGAACTCACGAGTGTGAGAAGTGCTATCATCATGATTCGCAATATCTTCATTATGACCTTCCTATGGTGCAACATATCTATTAAAACCCATAAATATTCAGAACTTAAAGCTTTTCCCAAATCCTTGGCCCGGATCGCGCCAAAGGTCGAGAGCGATCTTGGCACCCTTAAAGATCGCAGTGCATTATTGACTCAAGTGATGAAAATCAAAAGAAGACTCTTAAAGTTCTCCCTTCTTATTTTACTCTGATAAAAAACGGGGAAAAACCCCATCCTCCCCAGACAGCCGATACTAAAAGGTGCCTGGCAACCTTCACAAAAAAATTCCGACTTTGAGAAAATTTGAGTTTCTTGAAAGTTTTACGCTCTTTTTCAATGAAGAAAAGCTTTCCCAAGGTGAACCGATGATTAGTCTCACCGGTCAGCTTTCAAGGTATCTCTGATTCTACTCTAGGCTGTAGTTAAGGGTTGTTGGCGAACCGCCACGAGTGATCTCTAATTGGATATCGTCTGCACTTTTCAAAGCTTGGTACAATTCCATGGCTTTTTGAGGAGTGTCGACAGCTTCACCGTTGACTCCTTTAATAATGTCTCCACGCTTTAAGCCAAGCTTTTCATAAATACTTCCCGATTTCAAAGCCACCAATTTAAAACCACTGACCTCACCTCCAGAGCCCGGCTCCACATAAGGAACAGCTTTGGCGTCTTGTAAGACTCGTGGGAGATTTTCCAAGTACTTATTAATCTCTGCCCTTTTGAAGCTGAAGTTTGTTTGCTCAGGCTGAGGCTGCTGCACCCCTCCAGTGTTTGGGCTCGCAAGCCCCATCTTAAGGGCATTCTCTTCTTTGATTTCAATGTACTCAAGCTTACGATTTCGAAGGTTGCGAAAGATGACTTTAAACCTTTGAATTTCTCTGATACGAGCCATGTCTTCAACTTCGTCCTCAATAACAACAGCCTGAATGTCTTTGCCATTCACCTCAACAGTCGCTACAGACAACTGGGGAGCGCCGTGAATAATGGTTCCAACAAGCTTTAATGGAAGACTTGTTGGGACCGGATCGGTATTTTCCTCTCCAGACTCTTCCGTGTTTTTTTCTCCCAGTGAATCGGGAATGAAGTGATCGGAGTTAAAGATGTTTTTGTCTTTTACACTGGTGAAAATAGAAGCTTGCCTGCCCCGACGCTGAAAACGATTGTTTCCAGGGCGCACGCGGGTGACTCCCCCAACAGGAAGCATCTTCGCTCGAATAAATGTCGTTCCGAAATCCGCAATCAGAACACCAATAAAGAAGAGCAAAATATAAATGTAGGCCCCTTCAAAAGGAGGCCGTGGGTTTTTCAACCCTAGCTTATCTCCAAGTTTAGAGAGTTTAGAAAAGTTAAATCGACCAGCCATAGATAAAAGTCTATCAAAAACTAAAAACAAATATTAGGAAAAACTCTCTGGACTGTAGGATAGTTTTTACCTTACCGCCAGAGGGCTCCCTTTTTCAGGACCTAGCCGCGATAAAGATTAATAAGAAAACTCACCATAGGAGTGAAAATCGTGTGGCTTGAGCTAGCATCCCCTGAAACATTGGTCAGAGCATCAACCCCTTCCCCGTATTGAATATTTTTGTAAACAAAATGGGGACCAATGGAGAAATGCCGGTTGAGACGGAAAAAATAACCCGCTTCAAGCTGAAAACCTAAGCCTTCCGAGTAGCGACTAATATCAGCAGTATTCTCTAATTCTTGCTTCGAATAGGGAAAGAAGGTTCCCACAAAGGACCACCCTCTATGAATGTAGCCAAAACTGACTCCCACAGACTCTCGAGTGGTTTTGGGTGCCGATTCATTGATATCTTGAGACTCTCCTGCGTACAAAATTCCAAAGTAAAAGCCTTTGCGAAAAATGTAGCCAAACTTCACATCGTAGAGAAAAACATCTCTTTTACGGTTATTAACCGAATTACCGGTGACATCATTACTCTCATCCATAGAAAGATACATAAGCGAGGGAGAGAAAACGAGACCATAATCTCTCTGATCGCGGTCAAGATCAGTGAAGGTTTGGTAGGACTCATACTCTTCGTACTGACCCCAGGCGAGCGTTGGAATAAAAAGAAAAAACAATAAGGCGCGAATCACAACCTATTATTGATAACCCAAGTCCAATAATCAAGACTACACCCGACCTTAAGATTGGGAGGCCCCCGACCACCTGCCCATGATTCCACCCCACAGGGGGATTGGAATTTGAACTCCCCGAAGTTTAGGATTAAACTTGAGCATTGAGAATAGGAAAGGGACACATCGAATGCCTATCTATGAATATAAGGGCCTTAGCCGATCAGGAAAGAACATCAAAGGAACTGTTGATGCTGATAATTTACGCTCGGCCCGTGTAAAATTAAAAAAAGATGGGATTTATGTCGTCGATCTGGCTGACAAAACTAAAAAACAACGTAAGAAAAATAAATCCAAAACAAGCACGACCTCTGGCGTAAACATTAACGATATGTCGAATATGACGCGGCAGTTGGCATCTTTAATTAAAGCCAATATCCCCCTCGTTGATGCCCTTGGCGCTTGTTCGGATCAAATGGAAAACCCGGTGCTCAAAGAGGTTCTGGCCGATTGTAAAAACAACGTGAATGAAGGAAGCACTTTTCATAAGTCGATTCGAAAATACCCTAAAATATTTGATAAAATTTTTATTTCCATGGTCGAGGCCGGTGAAATGTCGGGAACACTGGATGTGATCCTCCTTCGATTGGCCGAATTCAAAGAGGACCAGGCCGAGCTTAATTCCAAGGTGAAGTCGGCCATGCTCTACCCGATCATCATGTTCTTGTTCATGATTTTGATTCTCGCGGTGATGTTCATTTTCGTCATTCCGCAAATGATGAGTATTTTTGACGACGCCGAGATGCAACTGCCCTGGTACACCATGCTCGTTATCAACATTAGTGGGACCTTAGTGAACTATTGGTGGGTGATTCTCCTAGGCATAGGTGTGGTTGTTTTTGGGTTTATACAATGGACTCAATCAGAATCGGGACGCCCGAAATGGGATTATATGAAGCTACATCTGCCCGTTTCTGGAAAATTAACTCGAATGATTGCGGTTTCTCGCTTCACCCGAACTCTATCAACCCTACTGGCTGGAGGAGTTCCCATGCTGAATGCTATGGATATTGTTAAGAATGTAGTTAATAATGAAGTTCTGGCTAAAGCCATTCGCGAGGCCCGAGATAATATCAGTGAAGGGGAGTCCATAGCAGGCCCCTTGAAGAAGTCTCAGCAATTTCCTCCCATCGTGATTCATATGGTTGGAATTGGTGAAAAAACAGGCGATCTTGAAAATATGTTGAATCAGGTGAGTGATACCTACGATTTTCAGGTCAAAAACAAGGTGGAAGGACTCACTTCGATCCTGGAACCCATTATGATTATTGTAATGGGTGGCGTCATTGGTACGATTGTGTTCTCACTCATGGTGCCAATGTTTGAACTCGCCAATATCGCGGAGTAATATAAAGAATCAAAAATTTTGAGGAGTTTTCTTATGCTTTTAAATAATAGACGCGGTTTCTCACTTGTCGAGATTATGATTGTTGTTGTGATTATCGGAATTATTGCGGCGACCATGGGTAACCGCTTATTCGGTGGACTGGATAAAGCGAAAGTGAAAAATGCAAAAATCATGATGCAGAAATTCGCGGACGCTTTGGAAATGTACAATGTGGACTGCAACACTTATCCCACATCAGAACAAGGACTCGATGCCCTCATGCAAGAGCCTCAGGGTGAGCCTAGCTGTGACAACTGGGGTCCCGTTTCCTATTTGAAAAAGGTACCTAAAGATCCTTGGGGCCGAGAGTATATATACGATTCCGATGGAGTGGAGTTTAACATCATTTCCCTTGGAAAAGACAAACGTGAAGGTGGTTCAGAGTTTGGCGAGGACATTAGTTACAAAGATCTGTAATTTTTTATTCGATCAGTACAAAGAAGGGTCTCCATGGTGTGAGATCCTTTTTTTTAAAACAAAACAGCAAGTCCCCACCCACTCTTTGCATTTTCGCCTGAGCCCGCTCAACCTTCGAGCTTTTATACTGATTTCAAAGGACGAAAATGAATAATCTTTTCCAGACATTTAGAAAATCTAACAAAAACGAAGCTGGCTTCTCCTTAATGGAGCTTATGATCGTTCTGATTATCGTGGGAATGTTTATTACATTCAGTGCAAGAAAGCTGGTCAATAGAAGCACCCAAATGAAAGCGGCCGTTCGCGATTTTTCAGCGATTACTAAAAAACTACGCAACCGTGCAAGGCTTGATAATAAAACCTATCGGCTGGTTTTTGACCTACCCGTGGACAAATCAAAAGCTCAAAGCTACTGGGTAGAATCAACGAGCAAACCCGCCCTTCTCCTCTCAAGCGAAGAACGGGAGGAATTAGAAGAAGACCTTGAAACTGTAGAAGATGAAGAAGGTAACGAGCAGAAACCAGACCCACAAGGTTTTGTCACAGACAATGGAGTCATTAAAAAAGCTCCGGCTACCCTGCCCGATGGACTTTTTTTCCAGTCTATCGAAATCGATGGTGACCCTATAGAAAAAGTCGAAACAGGCCGCGTTTATATCTACTTTTTCCCCCAAGGCTATGTTCAGAAAAGTGCGATTCACCTGACAAACCGTGATACCCTGAACTGGACTCTTGTTATTTCAGGACTCACAGGACGGGTCGATATTTTTAACAAGGAAAGAGAACTCAAGGAATTCAAGGTGGAAGACTGATGAGATTGAAACTGGGTGAAAAAGGATTCTCACTTTTTGAAGTACTGATTGCCATGTCGATCATGTCGTCGGCCGCCATCCTTATGTATATGTCTTGGCACGGTAACCAGGTTCGAGTGCAAAAAATGGCCATAAACAATAAAGCGGCTCTTCTATTAGACCAAATCATGTCACGCCTTGAAATCGAATACTCTGAGAGAATCACGCAGCTTCCTGAAAATGATGGTGGAGAATTCGAAGGCAATCCCCGTTACAGCTGGAAAATGGAATCTCGCGATTTTGAAATGCCGGATTTAAGGTCGGTCTTGATTTCAGGAGATCAAGGGAATGAAGCCATGCTTCTCGTGGTGGATAAACTCACTGAATATCTGAATCAAAGTGTTAAAGAAATGAAAGTCACAGTCTTTTACAAGCGCGGTAAACAAACAACCTCCTATACGGCCACCACTTTTCTTGTCGATTACAATCAAAGCATTCCTATTGGAGGAGGCATCCCTGGGGGAGCCGGGGGAGGTTTTGGGCAATGACCGGACTTCCTCGTTTGCTTTCGGGGGCCTGTCCAAGAGCCCTCAGCAATAAAATTCGCGAAGCTTTTCAAAGAGGCACGCACTCGGGTGCACTTCGTCTCCCGGATTGCACCACTTCGTGGCGCAACCCGAGATACGCAGCGCTCGCTGCTCGAGCCTCTTTGAAAAGCTTCGCGAATTTTATTGCTGAGATCTCCTGGCCAGTTTTTCAAGAGAAATACCGTAAGGGCTTTACCCTTATTGAAGTTATGATTTCTATGTTTATTATGGCTATGTTGACCATTTTGGTTTCAACTTCCATTCGTACGGCTGTGCAAAACAAGAAGAAAATTGAGGATCGAGTTAAAACCGAGACTATTCTTTATGATACTCTTCGAGTCTTGAAGCTTGATATTGAGCGGGCCTTTCATTACCAAGATGTTTTTTGGGAAATTGAGAATTTGGCCATACAACAACTTGAAAATGAGCAGCAGAATCCCGGAGGACAAGGTCAAGGGCAAGTACAGGGTGGTTTTCAGAGAACGCAGCAGCCGGCTTTTGGAGCCAATCCTAATGTGCAGCAACGCCAGCCTCCGGTTCAACTCACACAGTTTTTAGGGGAGAAAAACAGTCTGCATTTTACTTCTCTTAATAACTTTCGCACCAAGTACAATGCGCCTGAGAGTGATCAAATGGAGGTGGGCTTTTACTTAGAGTCTTGTGAAAGACGAGACGGTAAAGGAAACACGCAATGTTTATGGAGACGGTCTTCTCCGCAAATTGATGATGAAGTGGATAAAGGTGGTACAAAAGTTGTTGTGGCCGAGCACGTCCAAAAGTTTCAGCTTCGTTACCGTGATAAAAGAGAAGATGGCGAATGGGTGGATCAGTGGCGCTCGGACAACAAGGGACGCTCTGATCATCGCAATAAATTTCCCCACTTTGTGGAAGTCGAAATTGAAATTGAAGATGAGGACGATAAAAGGTCCAGAAAAGTAAGCCAAACTATGGTGGTCTCTTTAGCTTTCCCCAATAATCAAACTCACATTCAACAGCAGCAGCAACAACAACAACTTCAACAGAACTCGGGGGCCTTTCAATGAAGCTTATTGCCCTTTTAAGAAAAAAAACGGGTTCAGCCATTATGCTCGCTATTTTCACTGTGACCTTTGTTATTTTTTTGGCCACAGAAATCTCTAAGCAAACGATTATGGAGTACCTCACCTCCTCAACTGAGGTCAAAAAAGTGCAAGCTCATTATATGGCTGAAGCTTGTTTGCGGCTTAATCTTTTGAGAATCAAAGGCTATCAACAAGCCACAAGAGCTCTTGGAGACGCCATCCCCGATATGACGATGCTTGATATGATCTGGCAGTTTCCTCTGTCGTGGCCACCACAAGTACCCCAAGAGCTCAGTAATTTTGACAGCTCCACCATTAAGAAAACTGTGGGTGGATCGATTTTAAAAGGACAATTTGTTTCTTCCATTACTTCTGAAGGTGGAAAGATTGATATCAATGACTTGGGCTCTTTGTCAGAAGCGCTTCGTGAGAAAACTAAGATTCAACTTCTCCAAAGATTCCAAGCGCGCATTCTCAATGGCGAGGATATCTTCTCGGAAAGATACGCCAATTTTAACTTTCAAGAGCTCATTAACAATATTGCCGACTGGGTCGATGGTGACCAAGAAAGTCTCAACGGAGGCAGTGAACAGGCCTATTATACTGACTATCGCAATGAGTTTATTCCTCCCAACCGACCTTTTAAAACCATGGAAGAGATTCATATGGTTGCGGGCATGACCGATGAAATTTATGAGGAGCTCACAAAACACATCACTCTTTATGGGGTTAAAGGGATTAATGTGAACCAAGCCGAACGGGATGTTCTTCTTAGTCTTTTTAATAACTATTCTCCTGAAGTGGCTGATGAACTGGTGACAGAGATTTTGAAACGTCGTAGTGATCCGGACCTCGGAGGCCCCTTTCGTGATGAAAAGGAATTCGTTGGCTTTTTGGGTGGATACATTGATCCGCAATCATTCAACAATGAAGAAAATAAAGTGCCCTTGTTTTTTGGCGCCGAACTCAATTTCCGTATCAATTGTATCGGAGTGATGGGCAATATGACCCGAGAGATTGATGCCGTTGTTTACGATGCCACCACCGTCAAAACTCGCTTGCAAGAAGCCCTTATGAAAGAACAAGAGGACGTGAACCAAAATCCTCAATGCCAAAATGAAACGGGCGAAGCTCTTTACGAATGTCTTTGTGAGAACGAAGAGAGTGAGGCCAAAAGGCAGCAGTGTATTACCAATAAAAAGAAAGCCGCCCAACAGAAAGAACAACAAACGAACCAACCCACTCCCCTACCCCCTGGCCCGCCTCGTATGATCATAAAAAGAGTGCGCTGATTTAGACCTTAGTCGGTGCTCGCTTCCTTGTTTGGCATAGACTGCCCTCTCTCACCTACGAGTGATTGATTTCTTCAGTATAGAAAGGCTTATATGGACAGCAAACTATTGATATCATAGAATGATTAAGCGGCAGAGCTTCAGTTTAAAAGCTAAAATTAGCTTTTGGTTTTTAAAAAAGGATTTTTATGAGAAGTGTTGGAATTGATATTGGAAGAAACAGTATTAAGGTTGTGGAAGTTCTTGCCAGCAATCGCACCTACGAAATCACAAAAGCTAAAGAATACAAAATTCTCAATATGGAAAGCAGTGATCAAGAAATAGATATCCTGCAAACACTTCACACTATTTCCAAAGAATTTGATACTGAGTCTGCCAAAACAATTTGCTCGATCCGCCAACAGTATATTAGCTCTCGAAAGGTCTTTTTCCCTTTCAAAGAGCGCATGAAAATCCATAAAAGTTTAGCTTTCGAACTTGAAGACGACATCCCTCTGACGATTGATAAAGCCATCTACGATTCTAAAATTATTAAATTTCACGAAAAGTCAGCAGAAGTCGTTGCTATGGCCTGTGTGCGCGAGGAAATCGAAAAGACTTTAGATATCATGGAGAGAGGTCATATTGATCCTGATGTGATCACACCTGAGTTTTGTGCGATCGCTAATCTTTATGAAAAATGGTACAAAGCGCCTGACGCTGTTACTGAGGAAACCAACGAATCCACAGAGCCTGATAAACTTGTCGTTCACATTGGGCATTCAAAGACTTTTGCAGGAGTTGTGAGTCGAGGCTATCTTGTTTGGGGGCGTAGTATTATGTGGGGGGCTGAAAAAGTGGCCGCCGCTATTTCCAATAGCTTTCAAGTCCCCTTTACCACCGCCCACGACATGATGCCAGACAAGGCCTTTGTACTTCTCAGCACAACTGACGCCAGTAAAGAGCATATCAAAATGTCGGAAGCCGTAACTAAAGCATTCGAACCATTGATTCAATCGTTAAGGCTTACGATCATGTTGGCAAATACTGACTACGGCACCAACGTTTCTGAAGTGGAGCTGATTGGCTCACCTAGTAAGATCAAAAATATTGCGCCCTATTTTACCCAAGAACTTGAGAAGTCTACCAACATCTCAAATCCCGCCCATCACTTTAGTGATCGTCACATTAAAAATCATGAGCGCTTGGGGGACGCCTTTTTAATGGCCCTTGGTTTATGTATTGAAGGTTTAAGACGTCCCTTCAATCCTCCAGTCAACTTTCGACAAATGGAGTACGCTAAGAAGAACCTATCCTTTGAAAAATTTTGGGAAAAATGGGGGTATACGGCAAAGCTCATGGCCGCTGGTTATTTCTGCTATGTGGTCTACGCCGTCGCGATTGATACCGTCAGCACCCAGCTTGAACAGGCCTCTTATGATGTCATGATGAATCAAGCCAGTAAAATAGCGAAACTTAAGGGACGAAGTGCGACGCCTGGTAAAATAAAGGCTTTTATTCGAGATAAAAATAAAGAGGCGGATTTGGTAAAAGTCTATGACCAACTTGATGAGATCAACTCGCCCATGAAATTCATTAATGAAATTAGCCAAATTTTACCTCCAAATAAAAACAATGAGTCTTTTGATGTTAGGCGCATGATGATCAAAGATCGCCAAATCACTCTTCAAGGGGTGGCAAAATCCGATGAGATAATAAAATCCATCGACAAGGCTCTAAAGGGTGTCGCTCTCAATGGCAAGGTCTCAAAAGCGCCCGCTACGATTCCTGATGAGGCTGGCAAGAAAAAGTTTGGCTTTAAGTTTAATGTGAAGAGAAAGAATTGATATGGATATTGAATCACTCAAAGAACAGTTTATTGAGCAATTTAAGAGTTATAAAAATCAAATTGAGGACTCTGAGTCCTATATTAAGCTCAAAGAGGGTTATGATAAACTCACACCCAATATTCAAGCTTTACTAAAGGCTTTCGGAGTTTTCTTAGTGCTCTACTTTTTTTACAGCATCCCGGCCTCTTACACTTCTTCGGCTGAGGAAAAGATGTCTCTGTTTGAAGAAAATCGAGAAATCACTAGAGACCTTATCCGAGCTGGAAGAATTGCTAAGACAACACAACTTCCACCGCCCGCGCCGAGCCCTCAGCAACTCACCTCCAACATTGAGAGAAACCTAAAGTCCCAACAGGTGCTTCCGGAACAAAAGCTTGGCATTACACCGATGCAAAATGTGGCTTCAAAATCTATTGTTCCAAAAAGTATCGAGCAATCGGGAATCAAAGCCAGTCTCAAAAAACTTAATTTAAGACAGGTTATAAAACTGGGCGAAGACATGAATGAAATCAATAGCTCACAACTCATGAATATGGTGATTCAAGCCGACAGTAAAGATCCTCATTACTATAATGTCGATTACGAAATCGCTTCATTCTCAGTTCCAAGGGACACGAAACCTGTTGGCAAGGATAAGAAAAGTCGTTCAAGATTTGGCAAAAAAAAGAAAAAGTAAGTTAGGATAAAATGAACTCAAAACAAGTTTTACAATCCCTATTGAATGTTTTTAAGTACCACAAAAAAAAGATTTTCTTCTTTTTTGGCTCTGTTGTTTTCGGAATCATTGTTTTGTTTCCCTACGATGATTTGAGCGACTTCATTACTCAACAGGTGACCCAAGAAACTCAAAGCAATGTCTATTTGCAATTTGACGGGCTTTCTTTTGGTCTCATGCCTCAGTTGGGTATTAAAATGGAAAACGTTTTAATCGAGACCGTTTACGCCCCGACTATGTCGGTCAAGACTCTTGGCTTTGCTCCCAAAATTTCCTCTCTACTCGGTTCGGCAGCAGGAAAGCTCGTTGCCTATGGTCTCTTTGACGGCGAAGCCTCTGTTGATTTTGGCCCAAGTAATGAACTCGACATTGAAGGCGAAGAGATGGGACTTGAGGTTGAGCTAGAAAATGTCGATCTCAAGGAACTGACCAAATTTATCAATGAATCCAAGAAACTTCCTGTCACCATGAATGGAACCACGCAATTGGATTCTAGTTTTTATGTGGACCCAAGCTTTAAAGAACAGCCAAAGGGCACAGTCATTTTAGCTGTGAAAAACTTAGACATTCCATCCTCTACTCTCCCTATCAATATGAATGGGGTTCAAATGAGCCTTTCTCTTCCCGCTTTAAAACTCTCGGAGCTAAAGCTTGAAGGCAACCTCGATGATGGAAAGTTCTTTATTCGCGAGGGAAAAATTGGCGAAACTAAAAATGACCTTTACGGAACTATTACTGGTGATGTCTTCTTCCAAATGGCCCCTGGGGGCCGCTTCCTTCCCGGTGGTTACGACTTAAAAGTGAACCTGAACATCAGTGAGAATTTGCAAAGACAGCTCAAACTTTTTCTGAGTGTTCTCGATATGCATGAAGGCATTGGTGATAAATACAAATTTAAAAGTCTTCGAGGCGTGCGCTATTCCATGCGCATCTCTGCCCGCAACTTCAGCTCAGCCCCCCAAGTCAAATCCTACTAAAAGGTACCAGGTTCTTTTTTCGGAAGCACAGTGACAATCTGTAGCTACTATCTACTTAAAAGAGACCCGATACTTTAAAATTGGCGCTGCGCTTCCGAAAATAGAACCTGGTACCTTTCATGGTGCGGTCCGGCAAATCCGGGATTCCTTTGCGACCTCTGGATAAAATCGGGTAATTTTCAAAGTTCTTCGGCTAGATCTATGGCCAGGGGGATGCATTTCGCGTACAACAGAAACTCGAGAAGGGAGCTTGATTTATGTCAGGAGTTAACAAAGCAATTATTGTCGGACGCTTGGGTGCCGATCCAGAAGTGAAAACAGTTTCATCTGGGCAAACCGTTTGTCGTTTGAGTGTCGCCACAAGCGAAAACTGGACGGATCGTGATGGTCAAAAGCAAGAGCGCACCGAATGGCACCGAGTGGTTGTCTGGGGCCGAATGGCTGAGGTTTGCGGTCAGCACCTTGCCAAAGGACGCCAAGTCTATCTTGAAGGCCGTTTACAGACGCGTTCTTGGGAAGATCAACAAGGTGTTAAAAAGTACACAACGGAAATCGTAGCAACGACCGTTCAGTTTCTTGGTTCCAATGATAGCCGTGGTCAATCCCAGAGTAGTAGCGGCGGAGGATCAGATTACCAAGATTTTGGTCCAGAACCCTCTTTTGATAGTAATGAGGAAATTCCGTTCTAAACCCTCTTTTACGCCACCAATGTCCTTTTGGTGGCTTAAGTTCTTGTAATAGCTAATCAATCGTCCACTTAGGACTTGGCCCATACTCGCAATTTCCTTATCATGAGAGAAGTATCAAAAAGGATGCTCATCAAGGAGTGAAAATGCAGCCTCGAATTAGCTTTATCAAATTTCTTTCACTTATAGCGGTCGCTCTTTTCGCCTTTCCCCAACAGTCTGAAGCCGGGAGAGTTGTGAAAACTAAGGGAAGAAAAGTCTTTATCAAATTGGATGCTGCCGAAGCCGGTGACATGGCCGAAGGCGACTATCTTTATATGACTTCAAAGTCCGGAAAAAAATACGGGATCGTAATAATCAGGAAAAAGAAGGGCCGCTTAGTTATCGCGAAACTGGGAAAAGGAAATGCCAAAAAAGGCATGTACACTCAACTGCGTAAATCTAATAAAAGTCGAAGCAAAAGCCGTCCGATGGAAACTGCTAGTGACGTAGCTCTCACCGAAAGTGTTGAAAAACGTTCAGACACAATGATCGGACTTCTTGGAAGTTTTGGAACGGCCACTCAAAACGTCACCGGTGTGGCAGATATGTCTGGGTCTACGACAGGTTTTAAAGGTATTTTTGATTATGAACTTTTTAGCGACTTCGGAGTTCGTGCAAGATTAGGTCTTGATATGTTGTCGGTGGAAGGTTCAAGTGATAACGGAGATTTCGCAACCTCTATTTCCTACCTCACCATTGATTTATTATTACGATACTACCTCTACCGAGACGACAGTTTCGGGTTTTTCTTAAATGGAGGAATGGGAATCTATTCACCAATGTCGACAGATTTGGGAACCAACCAAGCCTTACAAGAGGACTCGATTTCTACAACAAGTCTTCTTATTTTTGGGGGTGGTGTCGCTATTCCTTTTGGAGGTTGGCAGATCTTTCTCGGGGGTGATTACCTCTATTTCCCTCCTTCAGAAGATGTGGATACTAGTGTGATCTCCGGTAAACTTGGCTTAATTTTTGAAATTTAAGGAGAAACTTGTGGCAAAGAGTTCAACAAAAGGTTTTTCGCTAATGGAGCTCATGGTCGCTGTAGCGATCATTGCCATCTTATCTCTGATGGCTGTCCCCGCCTATCAAGGGTTCCAAGCCCGAGCGAGACAAAAAGAAGGTTTCCATTTGGCAAATACCTTTTACACTGCGGCCCAAGCGACCCATACCGAGTTTGGTTTTTATCCAGGAGACTTCGTACAAACAGGTTTCCAACCCCAAGGAAGATTGGGCTACCGGCTTCGCACACAGAACGGAACTCTTATTCCATCTTTGCCGAATGATGATGGCTGCCTGAATACAGACCAGCCTTGCGACTGCGGGGGAGATTGCCCTAATTATAGAGAGTGGGAGGAAATTCCAGGAAACGTCGGCACCGAGACCCTCGGAGCAGTTGGATGTGATTGGGGAGCCTCCTGCGGCCCTCCTTTTGTCACTGACGATACTTTTCAAATTCTCGTTTGTGGATACGTAAACACTCGTTCTGCGTTGAGAGATCAATACGGCATGAATGAAAACAAACAACTCACCATGTGTTTAGATGGATTGAAGTAAAAAAAAACGACCTGGTTTTGGGGAGCCAGGTCGAAAAAGGGGGATATGGGATCGTACCCCTATATGAAGCAATCCCTATGCCCAAAAAAATCTTAGCCCCCTGAACCAAGTATCTAATAATATTAGTGACTTATCCAACCTCACGCGACTCTACTTGTGACAATTTTGGGCCCAGTAACAATTTTCCGCGCCCCAATTTTGTCACTGCGACCTTGGTAAAGGCCGTTTTCCCATCGCGATAAGATGGTGTTGATGGGCCTTTACAGCAGAAAATAGACTTGGAAATTCATGGTAATGGAAGTTGTGACTCTGACAGGCTCTTTTTAATATTGGACGAATCTGAGGGTAATGAGTGTGACTGTAATTGGGAAAGATATGGTGCTCAATTTGATGATTAAGACCTCCCAGGTACCAGGACAGGAATCTATTTTTGGTAGCGAAGTTCGCTGTTGTGGCTAATTGAAACTCCGCCCAATCACTAGAGGTCCCCTTTTTTGAGAATTGTTGAACGTTGCTGACATGGGCCAATTGAAACACCACTACCATAATAAATCCCATCAATCCGAAGCTCACAAGGTAGCCAGTCAATACTAGAAGTGGATCACCGATGGTCCAAAGAGGAAGGAGCAAGAACAAAGAAACGTGCCAGAGTTTAACGAACAAGGTTTCCCAAATTACTTTTTTTAGAACCTTTGGTTTTAGGCTATAAGTGTTGCCTTTGATGTCGCGAAAATCACCCCACCACACCCAGCTTAAAATAAATAGCGGATAGAGAAACCAAGCATAGATATGTTGAAAGCGGTGATTGGAGTGGAAGTTCTGCTGTTCGCAAAGCCTCAACAAACCGTTGGTATTTATATCATGATCTTTTCCAGGCACGTTAGTGAAACTGTGGTGGGCCACGCAGTGCTGATGAACCCACAAGGTTGGGCTACCACCTAAAAAAGAAATAACGTTTAAGAAAAGATTGTTGATTGAACTATTGTCACTTGTCGCTTTATGACTGGCATCATGCATGACGGACATTTGAATGGAAACCATAATCAGAGCCCAAGGCAAGGCCAACAAAATGTTTGCCCACAAACTCTCTCCTCCGAAAGTTAAATAAACACCATAACTACCCAGCCATAAAACAAAGAGGATTAGGGCTTTAGCCACAAGTCTTTTGACATCTTTTTGGGGACGTTTCGAAGTTTTAAGAAGGTCATTCACTTCTCCTTTCATAAACTTATGAAAGCTTTTTTTATTTTTTGACACTATTGCTGATTGAGAACTCATTTGACCACCTTCAAGACAACTCAGTTACATGCTTATTCATATACGAAGAGTCAGACTCATCTTAACAGGAAGCGGGACGGTTTAGAGTAAAATAAAACAAAACTTAGACCATTTGGTCTTTTTAGTACTAAACGGAGATTATATTTTCTCATCTGCTTCACACGCGTTCTAGCAGAAGTAATTAAATAGGAGAGAAGCTTAAGCTGTGTTACACTGAGGCTGGTTTTCTTGTTTTATGAGACTGGAATAGTATTCAACTGTCAATAGATTCTCTCTTTATTAAACAACAAAAATAATCAGCAGCCTTTAGGGTAAGTGCTATTCATTTCTTTTTACAGTTATGACTTAGCCATTGTGATTTTTTAATTGTTTCCAAAGACTCAAGGACCAAGAGATCGAAGGATTTTTAAATTATGTCATCGGGATCAAATCCGAAATGACATTTAAAAATCAATGAGAATATCTAGAAAAAATTTGATATTCCCTTTCAACAAAAGGAGTACCTATTGAAAAATCGAATTCGATTTAACAACCTTGTCGTATCCGCTGAAGAATTACCTGCCATTAAGAGAATTGTGCGACATCTATCAGAATGTGCCCCCTCTGATGCTTTTATCTCTGTAGACTTTCACAAAGCCAATCTTGGTTTTCAAGGAAGACTACAATTAAACTCTCCTAGTGAGAACTTTTCAGAGGAAGCTAATGGAGAATTATTGCTTTCTCTTATGCATAGCTTAGAAGATTTAACCATGCGTAGAATTGTTGAATGGCGTGAGAAAAGATTCTCCGTCATAGAGGAAGAAGAAAAGCTGACCTCTTAAATGCTGCCACCAATATCGGGCCTTATCCAATCCTTCAATTGAATCGTTTAGGATTGGATTCGGATCCCTGGTCTTAGAGAGGTTTACGCCCCCGCAATCTTTAGGACCTCTTAATTAGACTAGTGTCCCCTCTGCGTAAGTCTGGAAGTAGCGCCCCTCTCTCAAAGCCTATTCTGATTTATAGTAAAATGATTCTGATGAAACTCGTAATATTTTTTGTCTTTAACCTTGTTATATTAAGCCCGTGTTATGCTTTCAAAGTGAGTATCGATCCTGGTCATGGAGGAGGTGATGACTCAGGGGCTATCTACGCTGGCATCAAGGAGTCTCATCTTGTTCTAAAAATATCTAAAAAACTATACACCCGTTTGAGGAAGGATCCTTTTTTCGATGTGCAACTCCTAAGACAAAGCGATGAGTCCTTGGCTCTGGAAGATAGAGTTAAAAATACAAAAAAGTTTTCTCCCGATTTATTTTTATCGATCCACGCCAATGCCAATCCAAACAAAAGAGCCAGAGGGACTGAGTTCTATATTCAAAACCAGCTTCCTGTTGATGAAGAGGCTTTGTTTTTGGCTCACAATGAATTTTCTGGAGATCCACTCGAAGGACCAAAAAAGGCAGGAGACATTGAGAGTATCGTCTACGATCTTGAAAAATCTCACCGTATTACTAAAAGTTATCAGATAAGCACGTACCTAAGGGAACACTGGAGCAGCAAAAAAAGAAAAATGATCCGCCAAGGACCCTTTTTTGTCCTTAGTCACAATGACGTCCCCTCCATCCTTTTAGAAGTGGGCTATTTAAGTCACTCTAAAGAGAGACAAAAGCTTTTAAATCCTGCCTATCAAGATCGCATGGTCAAAAAAATCCATAAAGCACTAAAGGACTATGCGACAAACATGGACAAACTTCCGCCCGGCATTCTAAAACCTCAGAATGCAAAGACACGATAATAGAAAAAACGATCAGTTAAGAGAAGTGATCATCACTCCCCGCTTTAATCGCTATGCCGAGGGAAGTGCTTTGATTGAATTTGGACATACCAAAGTGGCCTGCACGGCCAGTGTGGAGACCTCCATTCCCAAATGGCTTCAAGGCCAAGAGCAGGGTTGGGTGACCGCTGAATATGGCATGCTCCCTCGCAGTACTCATGACCGCATGAGGCGAGATAAAACCAGTCAGTCGGGGCGCTCGCAAGAGATCTCAAGACTCATCGCCCGGTCCCTTCGAAGCTGCGTTGATTTAAAAAAACTCAAAGATATTCAGATTTCTGTGGATTGCGATGTTCTCCAAGCCGATGGAGGCACTCGCACAGCCGCTATCACAGGTGGTTTTGTAGCCCTAGCTTTGGCTGTCGAATACCTGATGGAGAAGAAACTGGTTTTAGAAAATCCTATTCTTAATCAAGTTTCAGCTATCAGTGTGGGTATTCTTGAAAACCAACCCTTACTCGATCTCTGTTACATCGAAGACAGCCAAGCCGAAACGGATTGCAACTTTGTTATAAACAACAAAGGCGGATTGGTGGAGATCCAAGGAACAGCTGAAGAAAACCAATTTACCAGAGATCAATTCAACCAAATGTTAGATTACGCTCTTGTTGGTTGTGAAAACCTTCATCAAATACAAGAGCAGTGTTTGTCTCAAAAAATATAGAGGAGCTTTTTAATGGAATTATGGTTAGCCACGGGCAACCCCGGAAAGGTCAATGAAATTGAAAAGCTTCTTGGAGATCTCGATCTTGAAGTTCACACCCAAAAGGAGTTGAGCTTTTTTTCTCAACCTCCAGAAGATGGGGATAGCTTTGAAGCCAATGCCAGAATCAAAGCTAAAGCACTGCACGCCATGAAGTCTGATTCTTGGGTTCTTGCCGACGACTCGGGCCTTGTGGTCGAGGGCCTTGGCGGTCTCCCTGGAATTCACTCCGCTCGATACGCCGGCCCCAAAGCTCAGCCCTCTGAAAACAACGCCAAGCTTTTAAAAATGATGCAACTTCGAAGTGCAGCTAACCGCAAGGCGCATTTCCATTGCACACTTGTCGCCATTTCTCCGCAAGGAGAAGAGAAGGTTTTCACTGGTGACCTGCAAGGTGAGATTGCCAAATCAGCCCGGGGAGCAGGTGGCTTTGGCTACGATCCTGTCTTTGTTCCTGAGGGAGAGGAGAAAACTCTGGGAGAGCTTCCGGCAAGCCACAAAAACCAAATTTCTCACCGCTCAAAAGCACTGAAGGCTTTTGTTGAATTTCTCAAGACGAGCCTATAAAAGAATTACAAAAGAAAAAAGGACACAGTTGTTTACAACCCCTACCAACAGTGATAACAAGGTGAGTCATGGCCCAAATAAAAATATTTTCAGGAACTTCCAATCTCAACTTTGCCAAGAGTGTGGCGAAATCCGCTGGGGTCAAACTCGGTAGCTGTGAAATTACCAGATTTGCGGATGGAGAGGTTCAAGCCGAGATCCACGAAAGTGTTCGTGGCGACTCTGTTTTTGTCATCCAGAGCTGCTGTCCGCCTGTTAATGAAAATTACATGGAGCTTTTTATCATGCTGGATGCTTTGAAAAGAGCCTCAGCAAAAGAAGTCACGGCCGTTCTCCCCTACTATGGCTACGCTAGGCAAGACCGCAAAGTGGCTCCTAGAGCTCCTATTTCTGCAAAATGTATGGCCGATCTTCTGACGGCCGCCGGAGCTTCAAGAGTTGTTTGTGTGGATTTACATGCCGCTCAGATCCAGGGATTTTTTAACTGTCCTGTGGATCACCTTTTCGCCACCCCAACTTTGGCTCAACAATGGCGCGAGCGTTACGGCACAGGCCCTGAATTCGTGGTTGTGAGCCCTGATGCGGGAGGGGTAGAAAGAGCCCGCGCTTTTGCTAAGAAAATTGATTGTTCTATGGCCATTATTGATAAAAGACGATCCGGCCCCAATGAAGCCCGTGCTCTCCACCTTATCGGTGATGTGAAGGAAAAAACGGCGATCATTGTAGACGATATGTGTGATACTGCAGGAACTTTAACACAAGCTGTTGACAGTCTCCTTGATAATGGGGCAAAAAGGGTGTTCGCCGTAGCCACTCATGCGCTGTTTTCTGGTCCCGCTGTGGGCCGATTAAAGGAATCAGGTGTGGAAAAAGTCCTTGTGACAGACACCATCCCATTGAGTGAAGAAGCTGCGGCTTGTGGAAAAATGGAAGTCATTAGTATGGCTCCCGTTGTGGCTGAAGCCCTTCTTAGAATTTACGGAAATGCTTCAGTTTCATCACTTTTTGATGATTAAAAAGGAATAAATAAGAGGTAGACGATGGCTGGTAAACATACAGTATTTGAAGTTGAAGAAAGACAACCTGGAAAAGGTTTATCTGGAAAGTTTCGTAAAGAAAGAAAGATTCCTGCCGTTGTTTACGGTCCAAAAATGGAAAACCACAATTGCTTGATTGATGAAGTGTTTGTTCTTAAGCACAGCGGCTCCCGCCATGAGAGTTCGATCTTTCAAACAAAAAGTGATTCCAAGCCACTTAACTCTCTTAAAGTGATGCTTAAAAAGATCGATGTTCATCCTGTTTCTAAAAACCCAATCCACGTTGATCTTTACGCTCTTGATATGACATCAAAAATTAAAGTGAATGTGACAATCGAATTTGAAGGTGAGCCCGCTGTAGTGACTGATGGAGAAGCCATCCTATCTGTGATCATGCGTGATATCGAAATTGAGTGTAACCCATCGGATATCCCAGATTCTGTTAAAGTTGACGTTTCCGGTCTTGAGCTCAATGATTCCGTTCACGTTTCTGATATGACTTTCCCTGAAGGGATCGTACCTGTTACAGCTCCTGAAAGAACGGTTTGTAACGTCACGATTCCCAAAGAAGAGCCGGCTGAACCTGCTGAAGGTGAAGAAATGGAAGCCGCTGCTACTGAAGGTGAAGAAGGAGCCGAGGGCGCTGACGGAGCGGCTGAAGGTGAAGCCGCAGAGGGCGAGAAAAAAGAAGGGGAAGAGTCCTAAGGACTTAACCCCAGAACTTTTTAGTTCTTCCTTTTTCAATTTGCATTCATTTTACGCCATAGAGGACTCTAAAAAATGTGGTTAATCGCTGGCCTAGGAAATCCTGGAAAAAAATATCTTTTAACCAGGCACAACGTAGGATTCATGGCGATTGACTACTACCTCAATAACATTGGCAATCCTCCCGAAAAAAAAGAACACAAATCACTGACCTACTCCTTCAGTATCGAGAGCGAAAAAGTCATTATGGCTAAACCACAAACTTATATGAATGACTCAGGTGAGGCCATTCAAGCACTCTGCCATTATTACAAAGTGAAACCACAAAATGTATTAATTCTCCATGATGAAATCGAGCAACCTTTCGGACAAATGAAAATGCAATTTGCCCGTGGCCATGGTGGACAAAATGGTATTCGCGACATTCATCAAAAGTTGGGAAGCAACGAATACTATCGCCTACGTATCGGTGTGGGACGCCCTGAGGGAAAGAAAGATGTCTCCGCCCATGTGCTTAGCCCCTTTTCGAAACAAGAGCAAAAAGATCTCCCCGATGTTCTCGAAAAAGTGAGCGATGGAATGGAAACACTCCTTTGTGAAGGCTTCCAAAAAGCAGCCACTCTCGTCAATCGTAAAGCTTGATTGAGCCCCCCCAAAAAAAGCACGACCGTTTCTCTTATTTCCGATTATTAATGTCTCAAATAAATATATTGAGTCTTTTCTTTTGAGAATGTCTTAGGTTCACAGCCAATCTGCCGATAAAGATCATGGAGTGTTTGTTAACTTGAAAGGTTAACTAGGGATGAATTGTTTCAGAATTTTTATTTTAATAGCAGTGACGTTGGTTTTAGGAGCTTGTTCGAAAAAAGACAGCTCTCATTCAAAGGTATCTATCCAGTTTGACGAGTCAATCTTTGCCAGCAAAGCTCATCAACTTTCATTGAAGCCTGACGGGAAAACTGTAAGGAAATCGGGACCTGATTGGGGTGTGCAGAACCCGACCCAAATCACTCAAATTGGCTGTTATGCTGTTTTTGTGGGTGGTCCTGAAGACAGTCTAAAACAATCTTTTTGTGAGTTGGGCTCCGGTCAACGTTTTGCTTTTGGCCCGCGCGCCGGTTTTTTCAACATTCGCTCAAAGGGTTCCATTCAAGTCCCCGCAGGAGAAAATCGTCAAATTTATCTTTTCGGAATGGCCTCTGCCGATGGAACTTGTGAATCCGACTTCGCCGTCAACGCTGACATTGAGGCGAAAAATTACTCAGCCCCCTTTCTTCTGGGTAAAGCAAGAGCCAACTTGGCTAAATCTGAAGAAGTGGTAGAGATTAGACTGCAAGGAGATTTCTCGGAATCTAACCGAATTACTACCTGTAATTTTATGGAAGATAAGAAGCTTGATATCATAGGTTACGATTCCGATCGAAAGTATTGGTTAGCCAGCAATGAAGTTCCTCGTACTATACGAATTGAGCACGAAGGCCAAGAGGTTCGCTGTTCAAGGGATGGGGGCTCCACCTTTGAAAATTGCGACACTCCTAGTACCTTGATTTGGAGACAAGAAGACTACAATCAACAGCATGTTGTCCAAACACGAATGCAAGATGGCAAATCCTATTTTAAAACCTTTACTCCTTCGGAAGTTTATCCAGATATCGAGTGGATTACAGCTGGCTGTGACCATACAATATCAGCTGACGACTCGATCAACGATGTACAATCTTATTTTAGTTCTTCTAGCGCCACTCTCTGTATTGATCCCAAGGTCACAATTTCAGGGATATTGAACGCTGCGATTAACTTGGGCGGTGATCTTGTCGTCATCTCACCCCAGGCTGACGACCACTCTCGAGCTAGGATAGATGTCACGCCAATGTCAACAAGCTCCCTGTTTTACTTTGATCCCAACTTTGCAAATGCGTATTTTAAAATGATTGGTGTCGATGTGGAATATAGTTCCTCTGGTGAAGTTCTTTTTTACCTTTACAATGCCAGTGGAGCTCACGACTACTACGTTTACTTTGATGATTCTATTTTAACTAACAGAACCGGGGCTGAAGTACTAAGGGCCCGGAGCTCGGGAGGAACTAACATAACACACCTCAAAACTTTCCACTCTCGCTTTGTTTCGGATGATAGCTCTGACCCCGCCATCGATATTGAGCAGCAGCAATTTGATTTCACTTTAATAGACTCTTTTATTGAATCGGACTCCGAAGCGCTCACATCAAGAGCTGGATGGTTTACAATGGACGGCAGTGAAGTTTTTGGCTCAGGAGATAATGGTAATGATCCAACAATGAGTTTTTATGGCGGAGGGTCTGCAGAAATCAGAAATTCAAGAATCCAAGGCGCAAACAGTTCAGCCCTTCAAATGGATTGTCTCGGCTCAGGGAACTTTCTAAATTTTAACCTTTTCAATACTGAGATCATTAGGGAAGACGACGGGACAAATGGCAATGGAGCTGCGATTACAATAAACGAGCCCGGGTGCTCTATTTCGGTGAACTCGAATGAAGATTTCGCTGACAACCTAAGCCTGGCGCATAATAATCGAATTTGTGCAATCGATGGCTCAACAGCAACCTACAACTCTATTTTCGATACAGCTCCTAGTGGAGCGGGCACTTTCGATCCAGACCAGCTGAGTATTGGGATCTGTGATTTTAGTGATTAAACTCCTCTTTTCTAAGTATGACTGGCTCTTGCAAGGCCAGTCCTTATCATTTCAACCAAAAAAAGCTTTTGTACGGCTCAATTTCGAGCCAGACAGGAGTTTCTCTTATCCAAAAAATATCGTATAGTCGGACTCTCAATTTTGACAAGACATGGCTCTAGGAGAATGATCATGGCGTTGCAGTGTGGAATCGTTGGACTTCCTAACGTTGGAAAAAGTACCCTTTTTAATGCCCTTACGGCCGCCAAAGCCGAAGCAGCAAACTACCCTTTTTGTACGATTGACCCGAATGTCGGCGTGGTCACCGTGCCTGATCCCAGGCTCAAAAAAATTGTGGAACTCGTAAAGCCCCAAAAAGAAATCCCCACAGCGATGGAGTTTGTCGATATTGCAGGGCTCGTGGCTGGAGCCAGTAAAGGTGAAGGGCTCGGAAACCAGTTTTTAGCTAACATTCGAGAAACCGATGCGATCATTCAAGTGGTTCGCTGTTTTGACGACTCCGATGTGGTGCATGTTTCTGGCTCTGTCGATCCTTTAAGAGACATTGATGTGATCAATACGGAGTTAATGCTGGCCGACCTTGAATCCATTGAAAAAAGAAAACAGAAACTCGATAAGCAAGCACGTGCCACTAAAGATAAAAAGCTTCTCGGAGAGCTCGAAATTATTGAAAAAATCCATAAGGCCCTCTCCGATGGAAAAGCGGCTAGAACTGTGGAAGTTCCTAAAGAAGACAAAAAGTTTGTTAAAGAACTTCAGCTGCTTACTACGAAACCGACTCTTTATGTTTGCAACGTCAGTGAAGACGACTTTCTCAATGGCGGTAACGACTGGAGCAAACAGGTTGAAGAGTTCGCAAAGTCTGAAGGCAATAATTCTCTCCTCATTTGTAGTGCCATGGAAGCTGAGATCGCCCTTCTTGATAAAGAAGAACAGAGTGAATTTTTAGAGTCCATGGGAGTGAGTGAGCCAGGACTTCACCGTCTTATCCAAGAGGCCTACAATCTTTTAGAACTTCAAACCTACTTCACTGCCGGTGAAAAAGAAGTCAGAGCCTGGACAATCAAAAAAGGCATGACGGCCCCGCAGGCGGCCGGTGTGATTCACTCGGATTTTGAAAAAGGCTTTATTCGCGCTGAGACCTATAACTGTGAGGATTTATTTAATCTCAAATCAGAACAGGCCGTGAAAGAGTCTGGTAAATATCGCCTGGAAGGTAAAGAGTATGTCGTCAAAGATGGTGATGTTCTTTTCTTTCGCTTTAACGTTTAATAGACTCTCCTAACCCTCCATCTTATTATGGTCCTCTTTATAAAGGTGGGCCTAAAAAATGGGGCCTCTTTCTCGTCTCAATTCGAGAAATTTGCAATCATTGCTATGGTTCTTACCCGTTCTTACCGATAATGAGGTATGAGATTTTTTAAAGGTTTTTTCAAATTCGTTATTAATTCCCTATTCTTCTCCGCTGTTTTTTCTCTATCAGTGCAAGTCTTTGCTGAAGAGCTCTCCAAAGTGGACTCAGAAGCCCTACAAAAAACTGTGGACTTGATGAACAATCGCTCCCAGCGAAATGAAATGATTGAAAATAATCCAGGAGCTAAAAAAGCCGATGATATGACAAGAAAACTTTTTGGAGATGGAGCCGAGCTTGATGCTGCTTACAAAGCGGCTGCACAAATTTTTCGAAAACTGGCTGCGGAAAATAACGGTGATATCCAGAAGATGATGGAGCAGATCAATAATGGACAGAAAAATCCTGAAGCTTTTTACAAAAATTTAGGGCCCCAAGAAAGGCAGTTGATCAAGAACCTTTCCAAGGGGGTTGAAGATCGCACTAAAAACTCCAATCCCTAATTTTTAAATGCAAATATAAATAAAAAAAGGACTCTCATCTGGAGTCCTTTTTTAGTTTCTAAAAGCTCGACTATTTTATAGATCGTAGTCTTCAAAGAGCTGCTCGATAAGAGACTTCTCTGTACTGTTGAGCTCCCTTGGATCCTCGTTATAAAGATTTCTGATCCACCACGGAGCCTCTAAGCGATAGTAGTTGCCATTGTATTCACTGGAGCTTCTTTCTGACTTGGCCTCACCTCTTTGAGCAAGGTCTCCTGTGGTCCCCATCCACCAGCGGCTTGAGTAAGGCAGATCTTTACGAGGTATCACAAACATCGCTTCAAGATCTTCTGGATTGAGTTTCACACCCATCACACTCGCCACACCGATCCAATTGGAAACATGGTCAAACTCTTTTGTCGGTTGATCCATTTCAATGACTTCTAAAATGTTGCCCCCTTCGGTTGACTTAAGCTCACTCGCCAAAGCTTGGGAAACCGGCCCCATAGCAAGAAGGGTTTTATCTCCCTTAAGTTGCTTTAATACAGCCTTAAGAGTTTTAACAGCACTCCTACCCTGGCTGTCTTCTGTTTTGGCCAAGGCTATTTTTTGCTCAGTTTCAATCCCTATAGTATCGACAGGTAGGGGTCTAAGAATCAGGTAGGAATCGGCAGTCTCTAAGCCCACCTTCTGCAACCAGGTTTGTAAAGTTTGACCAGCCTCGCCTGTTAAAGCCCGAGTGGAAAACATATCTGTGTGACTCATTTGATCAGCAAGTATCACCACTTCAGGGTTCTCAAGATTTCCACGGTAGCTCGCGCCAAATCCAAAAGATTCATGATTAACGTAAGCTTCTGTATCGATCTCTTGAAAGTTAGGCCAACTCATAAGAGCCTCCGCCATCTTGGGATTGGTCGGTCCGGGATCAAATTGCTGCACATGCTCGAGATCCCCTTCTTCTTCGCCAAACTCCGAGTATCGAGGAGGCTCGTAGGGAACTTCGTTTTCTTTCATTCCGTACACTCGGCCCTCAGCCATATCTAAAAGTTGGGCTCGAGTCGCCTCTGGCGCGAAATAATCATTAAAGTCCATCACTCTTAAAGCATTGCTCGTCTTTGACTCTTCGTAATCGCCTTGCTCACTAAAAATTAAAATCTGATCTTGGCCGTTTCGATTCGATGTTGTTCCTGCATGTCCCATTCTCCAATTGGTGGCAAAAGCAAAGTCGCGAAAGGGAACGGGAGCATAGCCGTACTCGAAATAGCCAGTATTTAGCCTCTCCATTCTAGGACCACCGTAACATTGTGCAAACTTCTCTTCCTGAGGATCGGCTTTGAGCCAACCTGGATTATTTTCTATGTATTGAGCCACCGTTTTAGCCGCTCTCCCGAAAGAGGAGCGAACCATTTGAGCGCCCCCATCAAATTTTGCAGAGCCAGGATGAACAACTCCAAACACAAGAATAGTTTCGTCTCCATCGAGCACACCTTGATCAGCAAAGTGTTTTACAAGTTTATCGGTTTTGCAATCTTCAAGAGCGTCTTTGTCACAAGCCATATCTCCACTTCGAGAGTTGATCCAAGTGGCCAGTGAGTCTTTAGCTCCCCCACCCACGGCCATTATCAAAGCCAGAGATTCTGGGTTCTGCTTAACCACATTATCAAAAAGTTGATGGCGGTACTGCACGATTGGACTATTGTAACCTTGCTCCATGGCAACGTAGTTGTCGTACTGTTCATCACTTCTCTCTGTCACACGTTGACCAAAGATTGTGTAAACAAAAGTGTTAAGAAACAAATAGCTCTCATAGATTCCCATGTGATTGAGAAACTTTTGCACATTAGTTCCTGTTGAGCCAGTGAACGCACGATTGGTAACATTTTCGTCTTGCGCTCCCTCTTGTCCAACCACAAATACTTTAACTTCGTTTTTTCCAAGTCGACCGCGATACCACATCGGTCCCATCTGCCAACGAAACTTTTCATCCTCTCCGCCCATGATTTCTTTACCCACTTCACGGTAATTGGGAACTTGTCCAAAAAGTTTCAACCAAGATTCACTTTCTTCCTGATAGGGGCCCGGATCAAATTCCGCAGGACTTCCTCTTCTCTCATCGTAAGCGAAACCATCAACCCAAGCGGCAGATAGAGTGCTTCCTCGGTAATAATAATCGTGACAAGATCTTTCCCCAAAATCGGCTTGCGAGATAGAGCTCACCAGCATAATCAAACCAATTAGGCAGATATTTAGAAACTGAATCATTTTATATTCTCCCGGGCTTGTTTTAAATTCGCCCTTATGTACTGCTGTCCGGTAGCTTGCCCAATGTCCTCCTGCGCAGCAAAGGATTCAATGTCCTCCTGAGCGTAGCGAAGGATCTTAGGTCTTTCGCTTCGCTCAAGACGACACGGCTCAAGACGACATCTTTAAAGATCCACCGTATGGCAGTTGGCCTAAATTAGATAAGTTGAGGAATTACAGCAAGTTATCTACTCGTTTCTGAAAAGTTTATAAGAACTTAGTGAGTGGATTGTTCGCTAGTGCTTAAGTTTACCTGTGTTCAAGGGTTTAGAGAGCTTTCAACCTTAGGATTTGGTTTTAATTGTTAAGAATAACAAAAAAAGAATGGAACGTTCTTTTTTTTAGCAGAGAACTCACAGGCTACTAAAGTTTCATTTTTGGATCGAAGGCATCTCTTAAACCATCACCCAGGAGCTGGAATGCCATGAGTGTAAAAAAGAGGGCTGCTCCTGGGAAGAGAATAAGATGAGGGTAGCTCTCCAGTAAATCGGCTCCATCTGAGGCTAAAACACCCCACGAGGAGTAAGGAGGTTGTAAGCCAAGACCAATAAAACTCAGAAAACTTTCAAAGAGAATATTACCTGGAATTCTAAAGGTGAGCATAACGATAATGGGACCCAGAATGTTTGGAAACACATGACGCCACAACAGTTGAACATGACCAAATCCAAGAGCTTTTCCAGCCTCGATATAAGCCATTTGTCTGACTTGCAGAACCTGCCCTCGCACAAGACGGGCCAAACTCACCCAACCCACAATACTAAGGGCAATTAAAGTTCCGGTAAGAGCTTTCAATTCTGGGTGAGAGAATAGATCAAGACTATCAAAAATAACCTTGATTAAAATCATAATAACTAACGAAGGAATGGAATAAGCAATATCCACAGCCCTCATCATAAAACTATCAACCCAGCCACCAAACCAGCCGGAAAGTGCACCGTAGATCGCGCCAAATATCAGAGAAATTACCGCTGTTATAATTCCAACGGCCATAGACATTCTCGCTCCATAAATAATGCGACTAAACAGGTCGCGGCCTAATTTATCCGTCCCTAACCAAAACTGTGAATTGGGAGATTCTAGTAGATGATCGATATGTTGTTCGTCGAAAGGATAGGGAGTGATCCATTTGGCGACCAAGGCTACAAAACAAAGAAAAACAATAAAGATCAGACAAACAAAGGCCACTTTATTTTTCTTTAAATTATAAAATCCTTCCACCAACCAATTGTCTGACTTCATGACACCTCAATCCTTGGGTCGACCACTTTATAGAGAATATCGACCACCATATTGGCGAAAATCAGCATTAATGAAAAAAGGAGTGTGAGAGCCATAATCAAAGGATAGTCTCGATTGAACACACTCTGTACGAAATATTTAGCGATACCTGGAATAGCAAAAATAATTTCTACGATGAAAGAGCCTGAGAGAATTCCCGCCACCAAAGGACCGGCGTAGGTCAACACTGGTACCAGAGAGTTTCTTAGGACATGATGATAAAGAACCACCTTTTCACTCAATCCTTTCGAGCGAGCCGTGCGAACAAAATCCGAATGGATCACATCAAGAACACTGGTTCTTGTGAGTCGAGCAATAAAGGCCGCCGGCCGCACTCCCAGAGTCACCACCGGCAAAATATAATGCCTCGGTGAGTGCCAGAGAGCGGCTGGCAGTAGAATATCGTTTTCAAAAAGCCATTGGTAAAGACTTGGGAAAAGGACATTAATAGGCCAACCAAAACTAAAGATATAAATTAGAATAGGTGCGACCAAAAAACTAGGAAGGGAAATTCCACTAATGGCCACAATCATGGCGCCACTGTCCCATTTGGTACCATGATTGGCCGCCGCCAGAAGGCCTAAGGGAACCCCAATCACAAAAGAAAGGATTAAGGCGTAAAATCCTAACTTAAAGGATACTGGAAAAGCATCTTTAATTATACTTACAACCTCTCTCCCCTCATATTTATAAGAATACCCGAGGTGTCCAGTGGCAATGCCAATCATATGATCGGCGTATTGCTCAATAAGAGGCTTATCAAGACCATACTTTTTCTCAATATTAGCTTTCACATGCTGAGGTAGAGCTTTTTCTTCATCAAAGGGGCCACCCGGTAGCAAACGCAAAAGAAGGAAAGTCATACTTGCAATGACAAAGATGACAAACAAAGAGGAGAAAAGCCTTTTGATAAAGAACAAAGTCAGATCTTGCATAAAAATGCCGTAGAAAAGAGAAACGGCAAAAAGAAACCAAAAAGGGTAAAGTAAAAAATTGGGAACGTACATCATGCTAAGATCACAGAGCACTAAGCTTATTCCAAGAAGACTGGTAAACCAGAATAAAATGGGCCCGACAAGCTTCATTTCTGAGCCTCCAAATCAAACAGAAAAAAATGATAAAGATCTAAAACGTTATTACTGAAATTCTTTATTCTCTGACTCACAAGCAGTTGGTTAACGTCAGTCATAAGAGGGATAACAGGAACTTCGTCTTCTACCAAAAGCTTTTGCGCTTTTCGATAGATCTCTAATCGTTTCTGCGCCTCGACTTCTTTAACCCCTTGTTCAACTAGCTTATCGTATTGCTTGTTTTCCCAGCCTGTACGGTTGTTCTCAGAGAAACTTGTCATGATCGCCATAAAATTATGGGGATCCGCGTAGTCGGCCACCCAACCCAAGCGAAAAATAGAATAAGCCGAAGCACTTCTTAGACCGTTTAAAAAAGTTTTCCATTCCTCATTTTTTATTTCGACTTTCACATCCAAATTTCTTTTCAATTGGGCCTGAATGTTTTCAGCCACACGTTTGTGTTTTTCCTCGGTGTTGAAACCAAGAACCAGTGTTGGAAAAGTGCTTCTATTTTTAAATCCAGCCTGATCTAAAAGTTCTCGGGCTTTTTGAGGATCAAAAGAAAGACCAATATCATCCTCGTGCCCGAACATCCCCTGAGGCACCCAACTTGTCAGTGGCTTCTGCCCTCCTCCAAGAATTTTTACCACTTCTTTGCGATTAATTGCGTAGGAAAGGGCTCTTCGAACCAACTTATTACCAAGAGGCTTTTTACCAACTTTAATTCCATAGTAATAAAGTCGTAGACCGGGATGAGTTCGAAATTCCTCCCATTTACGAAGTCTGGGGATCTCTGAGCTGGGAAGATCGCGAATAAAATCTATTTTCCCCTGTTGAAACATTCTCAATGCGGTCGAGGGTTTTCCAATCATATAATAAACGATGAACTCAATGGAGGGCTTTTTACCCCAGTAATTTTCGTTTCTTCTTAGTACTATGCGGCTGTCATGGTGCCAATACACCAATTTGTAAGGTCCAAGAGTCACAATATTTTGAGGCTCGGTCCAAAGTGGGCCATGCTTTTTAATAACGTCTCGTCTTACAGGAAAGGTGGTGTGATGAGTGAGAAGCATCGGAAAAAAGGCCATGGGCTGTTTTAGGGTAAACTCCACTTGATAAGGGCCAAGGGCTTTGACTCCCACTTGGCTGAAGTCATTGAGTTTGCCTGAGTTGAAGGCACGCGCATTTTTAATGGGAAAAATATTGTCGACGGCGATGGCGGCCGACTCTGGAGTCAGAATGTACTCAAAAGAATCAAGAACATGCTTAGAAGTAAATTCCACTCCGTCAGTCCAACGAACATTTTCTCTTAACTGAAATACCCACTTCTGCCCCCCGTCTTTTTCCTGCCAACTTGTTGCAAGAGCGGGTTTTAATTCCAGTCCCGGTTTTGAAAGATCAAAACGGACGAGTCCTTCCATTATGTTTTCTTGAATCCAGCTGGAGTCCGTATCAGAGGAAAGTAGCCAATCGAGTTTTGGAGGCTCAGAGGTGATAACCGTGGCTAGGGTTTTGTCATCTTGTAGTTTTACCCTTTCTCCACTGGGTAAAACAATGGAGGGAGTCCCTCCCCAGGTGCAGCCTGCTAGTATAAAAACCAATACAATTATCCTAAAACTCACACTCTCAAGAGTGCTTCAAGCTCTCTTGTTAGGCAAGGATTTATTAAAATCTCTCCTTATTTTAGGTATTTACCTTTAAGGCAGGAGCACACTTTAGATGATTAATAAATATTATGAGAGTCTAATATAATGAATAATTTTCATTAATGTTAGGAAATCTGTATAACAACTCTATAACAACTTCTTCCAAAGGGGGAGAGAATGAAAGCACTTATTTTTACATTGATTATCGGACTTAGCTCACTGGCCCAAGCTCGTGAGGGCATTAATCCTGAGTTTATGACGGCCCAGCAACAAATTCAGCTCCTCCAGGTACTTAATCAGTTGGAACCCGAAGTTCTTTCAAGCATGCTTTCTGATGAAGGCCTGGACTGGTACATTGCTCAATACAACCGCATGGCTGATGAGGGTGAAATCATCGTTGAGGAAGCTCATAGTCGTATCGACTTAGGAAGCAACCCCTACGACGATCCTAACGCTCCAAGCTTCTAAGCCTGAGATCAAAAAAATTTAATTTCTAAAAAAGCCTTTCATTAAGAAAGGCTTTTTTTATTTGCTTCTTCACAAGCCTTCATTCCTCCGCTACCCTTTTTATATGAACGACATCTACGCACGCACCAATAATATTTGCTTGGTTTTTTTAACAATCGTCACAGGGACTGTGGCTCTGGTCTATATGAGACCTATGCTGATCCCCTTAATCTTCGCCATTTTTGTCTATGCTATTCTCACTCCCCTTGTGCGCTGGATTCGAGTTAAGACAAGGCTACCTAAATCTTTAGCTGTACTTATCTCAATGGGGCTCTTCACTTTGGGTTTAACCATGATTGTATTTATCATCATTCAATCTGTTGAAAACTTTGTGGAAGGTGTGCCGAAGTATAAAGAAAGTTTGAATACCGCAATTTACTTTGTTCAAACTCAGTTGGACCGCTTTGATGTGGATATCAATCTACAAAAAATCCAAGAACTCGTTAGAGGCTTACCCCTTTTTAATTATGCGCAAAGGTTGACCACACAACTCTTCTCCTTTTTAGGAAATCTTTTTCTCGTGTTTATTTTCACGGTTTTTATGATGACCGGAGAATCCCGAAGCACTCAGAAAGGTCCCTTTTTAAAAGAAGTGCTTCACAAAGTCTCCTCTTATGTGGTCTCCAAATTTTTTCTGTCATTGGCAACCGGTCTACTCGTAGGGATTGTTCTTTTAATTTTTCAAGTTGAGCTTGCTTTTATCTTTGCCTTACTCACTATTCTTCTCAACTTTATACCGAACATTGGATCCATTGTGGCCGTTCTTCTCCCCTTACCCATAGTATTTTTACAATACCAGTTTGGTTGGGTCTTCTGGGTGGTCTTAGCACTCTCAGGCCTAATTCAGTTTACTGTTGGAAATGTGATTGAGCCCAAAATGATGGGTGATTCCATGGATCTTCACCCCATCACAGTTTTAATTTGTTTAATTTTTTGGGGAATGGTTTGGGGGATTGCCGGTATGTTTTTAGCTGTTCCCATTACAGCCGTTTTAAAAATTATCTTTACAAAGATTGAGGCCACACAAACCTTGGCTGAAATTTTAGCGGGCCGTTTACCTGAACGATAAAAAAACCGCAGTGGTCACTGCGGTCCTTTCAAAAATTCAACGAATAGCCTTAGGCTTCACACTCACTAGGAAAGTCGACAAAGCCATTGCGATAGTAATGCTGTTTAGATTCTCCTTTTGGAATCATCACCCACATTGCTCCAGAGTAGGCATCGTAGCTTTTAAAAAGTTCAAACTCCCGGACCATTCCCTCAACCTCAACGGAAACAATAATTACATGGGACTCGATGGTGACTTGAAAACTCCCTTCTACTTTATGCCACTGCCAATAAGGCTCAGAGTCTAGCAACTCAAGCCATTGGTATTCGACCTTGTTTCCCTCTTTAAAACGGTAAAAGGTTGTATTTCCATAAACACCAGGAGCGGGTCCCCACATTACTACACGATTAAGAGCGTGCTCAAAGCTTGAAGGATCTCTTGGATCGAGCATATTCATAACGTCTTTAAGGAAAAGCGTATCCGCCAGAGTTTTCGTAACACTTGAGGGCAGAGTAAAAAGTCTTCCAACTTCATTGTTCCATTCTCTGTTGCTATCAAATGCGTAGCGAGCCTGTTGAACGAGTTTGGCGATCTCAGGGGTGTAAACTTCCACCACTCCTCCACAGGGGCCATCGGTTTGATGAATATCAGAAAGGTCTTCAGCCAACTGCAAGTAGGACTGTTCAATCTCAAGGACTTTGCTGTTTTTCTCGGACGCTTGAGCCTGGGTCATTACAAGTGAAGCTATTAAAATTATTAAAGTTTTCATGATTTCTCCTTTGTTAAGTTCAGGATTAATTTACCTCTATTTTCCGATAAAAATAGATTTTTGAACTTAATTTCGGAGGTGTAAATTAATTATTTAGTTAATTAAACACTCTAAATTACTGAAATTAAAAAAACGACACCCCCGCGCCCATGATATAAAGGAGGGCCAAACAATGTATTAATTTAAAGAGTGCACATAGCGGGTGAGCACATCAAGACTGAAGATCTCCACGAACTCTTCACCAAATGTGAAAGGAGCGCGAAAGCGAATATCAGTGCCTCGAGTGTATTCAAAGGGAGCCGATAGGATTTGGTTAGGATTATTGGGATCACTAAAAATAATTTTTTGTTTTTCTAAGTCAAAACCCAGTAGCACCATGGCGTGATAGTTTTCTCTTGAGAGACTTCCCCCCTCCACTGGATGCACCACCATAATGCCGATGGAATCACCCCGAAGGTATCTCTGAATTCGATAAGGATAAAACTCAGAAGTGTAGCGGGCCACACTCAGACTTATTTCCTCAAAGGGATTATTGAAAAAAAAGATATTTTTTAATTCTTGCCAACGCTGAGACACGATATCGGTGAGAATTGGAACATTGGCTCCAAGCCTTGCATCACGCCCTGTTGCAGCCTCATACCAATCGACCAACTGTTCTGTGGCATAGGGGGCACCGTGATAAATTTCCAAAAAATTTTCCTCTGTGGCCATCATGGCACCAAGGACATTGGTAATAGAAGCTGAGGCGCACAGCCCGCCGTTGGGCACAAGGAGTCCCAGGTGACCGAGCCCCTCCTCGGATTGTTGCAGGAGCTTATCTCTGACAGCGTACTCCACAAAAACCCTTGAAGTGGTGTTTTCCGGAAAATCGTCCAAAGACAGCCCAAGTGGAAGAGCGGCCACGGAGGCCCGTTGTGGCATCGATGCTTCTGGAAAAGTTCTAAACACTTCACGACAAAGATTGGCTGAGCTCACACTTGAAATCAGCCATAATGCAAGAAGAAGGCCTAGAGGTCGGAAATTTGATAACATAGTTATTTTTTGTGCAATATAAGTGCCCGCTCCTTCTCACCTTGCCAATTTTCTTATTCAGAGAGAGAATCTCTCCATGTCAGCCATCTTAGAAATCAAAAATGTATCCAAGGTCTACCAGGGTGGGTTTCAAGCTCTTAAGGACATCAATTTGGAAATCAAAAAAGGGGAGATTTTTGCCCTTCTTGGCCCTAATGGCGCTGGGAAAACCACCCTGATCAACTCTATCTGTGGTTTGGTCAATCCTACAACAGGCACAATTAAAGTGGATGGATTCGATCATCAAAAAGATTTTAGGAAAGCCAGAAATTTAATCGGTCTTGTGCCACAGGAGCTCACTACCGATGCCTTTGAAAAAGTGCACGATACTGTCAGTTTTAGCCGTGGACTATTTGGCTATAAAAAAAATAAAGCCTATATCGATGAAATTCTGGATAAGCTTTCTCTAGGGGACAAGAAAAACAACAAATTATTTACTCTTTCTGGTGGTATGAAAAGGCGAGTGATGATTGCCAAAGCTCTAAGCCACGAACCTCAAATTCTCTTTCTTGATGAGCCCACCGCAGGTGTCGATGTGCAACTCAGAGAATCCATGTGGGAACAAGTGAGTGAACTCAAAAATATGGGGGTCACTATTATATTAACCACTCATTATATTGAAGAGGCCGAGACAATGGCCGACCGGATCGGCATCATCAACAAAGGATCCCTTGTGCAAGTTGATGAAAAATCCTCTTTGATCGAAAAACTGGGGAAAAGAAAACTAGTGCTTACTCTTGAGACTGACCTCTCGTCAGAAAATAAAAAAGACTTCGAAAATCAATTTGATGTTCACTGGGGAGACAAACAAATGATTTACGAATACAGCAGTCACTCTAAAAAACCCCAGATACCTAATCTTTTCAAAATGCTGGTCAAAAAAGACATCCCCTTTAAAGAAGTAGAAACTCAACAGAGCAGTCTACAAGATATTTTCGTGGATATTGTGAGGGAAAAATGAATTACCGAGGTGCTTTAGCAATTTACAAGTTTGAAATGGCACGAATGTGGAGAACCCTTGGACAAAGTATCGCCTCCCCTGTTATTTCCACTTGCCTTTACTTTGTGGTTTTTGGTTCAGCCCTTGGCTCAAGGATTAACGAAGTTGAGGGTATTGAATATGGATCTTTTATCGTTCCAGGGCTTGTTATGCTGACTGTGCTCACTCAGTGTATCTCCAACGCCTCGTTTGGAATTTATTTTCCAAAGTTTACCGGCACAATTTATGAAATCCTCTCAGCCCCCATTTCGGTGTTTGAAATCGTTTTTGGTTACGTGGGAGCCGCGGCTTCAAAGTCCATTATCATTGCCACTGTGATCATGATCACCGCGACTTTTTTTGTAAAGCTTCAAATACTTCATCCCTTGTGGATGCTCTTTTTTCTTTTTCTGACAGCTTTTACTTTTAGTCTTTTTGGATTCTTAATAGGAATATGGGCGGACGGATTTGAAAAGTTACAAATATTTCCTTTGCTTGTTATTACACCGCTCACATTTTTGGGAGGCGCTTTTTATTCTATCCATATGCTCCCTCCCTTTTGGTACCAAGTTTCTCTCTTTAACCCCATGGTTTATTTAATCAGTGGATTTCGCTGGTCTTTCTACGGACAGAGTGATGTCTCGGTTGGAATAAGCTTAGGTGTTATTGGAGTGGTTCTAAGTATAACGGTCAGCCTGGTTTATTGGGTTTTCAAAACTGGTTACAAGCTTAAATCATAAGAAATTGACAATTTCTTCTAGAAACACCTTGTATGATTCCTCCCCGAGTGTGGTTGGGTCAAAACACAAGTGATTGTAACGCCTAAAAGGTGCTTTTCTGTTATCAAGACTTTTAAACTTCCATTTTGTCTTTTTTAAAACCCAACGCTTAAGCTTCCAAAAACTTACCAATTCATCTCTGGGGTGAACTAAAACCAAAGCTTCAGAGTTCTTTGCAAGACTTTTATCTTTGAATTTATTTTGGGAGTAAATAGTAAAGAAGCTTGTGTAAATTTCTGCTGGCACCCCCATTTCATGATAGCGATACCTGGCTTCAAACTCTGGATTTCGGAGTGAAATAGACGCCAAACGGTTGATGTGCGGTAAAAAGGGTTTAATAAGGGAGGTGTAACCGTGAAGTTTTAAGGCTGGGGCAATCAGTACCATTTTTTCAAAGGGGCATTCTTCAAAGTGATGCACTCCGATCAAGCCACCAAAGGAATAGCCCACAAAGAATATTTCGTCTCCGTACTTTTTTTTCAAATAATCATAGGCTTTCTTGTGAGCTTCAAGGTAGGATTCCGCACTCAGACTCCTATAATTTTCGTTACCGAAGTGTCCCGGTAAATGGAACAAGAAACAGCGAAAGCCCTCATCGTTGAGATCTTTGAGCAAATACTTTAGAGCTTCTGGTTTTTGATTAAGACCATGAGCACATAATAGCACTTTCGAATTCTCAGTATGACTAGGAAGCTCCTCAAGAAAGGAGGGTTTGTTTAACTTGCTCTTTAAGGTCTCCAGACTCACTCCATTGGGGCCAATTGATATTTCCAACAAATAGACGAAGTATTTCTTCATCACGACTCTTCTTAGTGTGCATGGCAAACTCGAATAAGAGTAGTCCAGCTAAACCATCGGCAAGGGCAAAGGAAAGAGTTCGAGCCCCTTTTTGAAGAATGTCTTGGTTCTGCCTATTTTTACTCAACCAAGCTTGAATTTCCCCAAAGAGTTTCTTAATTTTCCCAGCTTCTGGGCTCTCGTTAAGCGACCTCATTCTTTTTTCCAGATAGGTAAAACAATCCTTAGCATTGTCGCCCTGAGACAAGGCTCTTAACGTATCAAGGCTCATGATATTCGTTGTGCCCTCCCAAATAGAGAAGACCTGGGCGTCTCTTAAAAAACGAGGTATTTGAGTGTCTTCAATATACCCCGCTCCGCCAAAGCCCTCCACTAACTCACTGGTCGTATTCACCGATTTTTTGGCCGTCCACAGCTTGGCGACAGGAGTATAGACTCTCAGAAAAGCCAATTCTTCCTGATCGGCCTCGCCCACCTCTGAGCGCCCTAAGGCCTTTCCAAGTTGTGCGATGAAGTGAACGCAAGCTTTCGTATCCGCCTGAGCTTTCATAAGTGTTTGTTGGTGCAGAGGATGATCAATGAGCTTTTTACCAAAAGCCTCTCTCTTTTGAGAATAGTCTAAGAGCAAAGAATGGAGTCTATAAATCGTTCCGGTCGCACACACCGAATTATAAAGTCTTGAAATATTCAAAACTGTAGCAATATTTTTGACGCCGCTGCCAAGCTCTCCGATCAGTTCCCCCTCCACACCTTTCAGTTCTAATTCGGCGGTGGGCATGGCCTTTGTTCCCAATTTGTCTTTCAACCTTAAGACTTCAATGTTGTTAAGGTCTCCGTTCTCATCTCGAATTTTTACCATAAATAAACTCAGACGCTTTTTACCATCGACTTCAGTTTGCGCTAATGTCATCGCTAATTGAGCCGTAATCGCTGAGGTGAACCACTTGGTTCCATACAAATAGTAGCGCCCGTCTTTTCGTTCGGCATAGGTTTCGGAGCGGGATACATCAGAGCCCCCTGCTTTTTCCGTCATCCACTGACCGGCTGTCCAAAACTCCTCAGGGTCCCGGTGAGTGAGATGTTTGAAAGCCGCTTTCCTTGAGTCTGTCATGTTGGTTTCTAGCACTCTCGCCGCTCCATCGGTCATCGCAAGAGGACAGCTATAAAATGCTGAAGAGGGGTGAAAGAGCATCAGTTTTAAAAACTGATGAAGACGAGAATCAGAACCGGACTCACGCTCATAGCCAATAGCCACAATCCCCTCGCGAGCAGCCACCTCATGCAATTGATCCCAGGCTGGATGCATAACAATTTCATCCACTCTCTTGCCCCAGTGATCAAAAGCTTTATGAGTGGGTGGTTGCCCTTCGGCCTGCCACATCAATTCAAGAATCTCTCCCTTAGCGCGCTGGGAAAATTTTTTAAGATCTGTTTCAATTTTACCTGTGTGCTTCTTATCGCAATAAGCTTTTAGAACATCTGATAAATAAGTATTTTCCGAATAAAGATCTTTGTATTCGAAGTCCTCTTGTAGAAATTCCAAAACACGCCTCCACCTATCTTCTCATTTTGAGTCATCAGATTCCCTCAGCAGAGCCAAAAAGTCCAGGAATTTAGTCTCTTTGGTTTTTGGCCGATAAGGCTCATGTATGGGAAGTCAGAAACTCAAAGAAATAAAATTTTCGGTGGAACGCAAAGCCAAAAACACCCGCCGTGTGGATGTGTACTTATTCGTCCTGGCCGGCAGCTTTATACTGACTTTTCTCCTTTCCCAAATTCTATTGGGCGTCTATTACATCTAATTTTCTTTAAATTTAAGCCTCTTTCAAATGACCATTTTCATGAATCTAATGTGTAAATAAGTAAACTTTAAAATACTAATTCTCTGCTTTAGAATCCCCCACACAACAAGGGAGAAATCTATGATGAGACCAAATTCAAAAGCGCCAGAGCTTAAGATTAAAACAACGGAATCGGATCAATGGAATTTAGCCGATCAATCGCCAGAAAAGTACACCATGGTGGTTTTTTACAGAGGGCTTCATTGCCCAGTTTGCAAGAGCTACTTACAGTCTCTAAACCAAAATTTCGAAAAATTTAAAGATCAGGGTGTCACCTCAATGATCGCCATCAGTGGAGACACAGAGGAAAAGGCACGTGAAGCTAAAAAAGGCTGGGAACTCACTAACCTAGAAATTGGCTTTGAGCAAACGACCGATCAAATGAAGGACTGGGGTCTTTTTATTTCCTCAGGAATCAAAGAAAGTGAACCGAAGTATTTTGGCGAGCCGGGACTTTTCCTGATCAACAGTAAAAATGAACTCTTTTATTGTGCAACCAACAGTATGCCCTTTGGTCGCCCACAATTTGACGATATGTTAAGTGCGTTGAAATTTATCAATAAAGAAAACTATCCTAGTCGCGGACAAGTTTCTTACGATGATGTCTAAAAGCAATAAAGGGAGCTTAAAAGCTCCCTTTAGTTTCCTTTACTAACAACCCGGACCTCTGTGGCCACGGGCCCCTTCTTACCTTCTTTTATCACAAATTCAACTTCATCGCCTGGTTCTACTGGCTCTGAGAGTTGACTGACATGAACAAAGACATCATCACCATTTAGAATTTCTATGAAACCAAACCCCTTGTCCTCTCGAAACCACTTCACCTTGCCTTTTTGAACTCCACTCATAAAACTTCCCAAGTTTCCTTAGTCGGCGGAGTTCCTTCCAGATACACATTGACGTTTTCAGCAAGCCAAGAGGAAGCATTGGCGTCTTTATTATAAAGAAGGTTGTAAAGCGTATAGTAGCGAGTCACTTTTTTCACATATTTCCGAGTTTCACTGAAGGGAATATGCTCGATAAACTCGTCCATATCAAGTCTTCCAAATTGATAAAGCCATTTATGCACTCTATGGGGACCGCCATTGTAAGCGGCGGCGGCCAAAGGAATTTTTCCTTTAAACTTTTTCAAGTTCCTTTGCAAATAGCGCGCTCCAATCTCTACACTTACCGGAGGCTCAAAAAGATCGGGTCCCTCTATTTTTTTTCCGATCATAGCAGCCACTTTTCTTCCTGTATGAGTCATGACCTGCATAAGGCCTCGAGCACCAACAGGAGACATGGCGTCGGGCCTAAAATTAGTTTCCGCCTTCATGATGCTCCAAATGAATTCAGCAGGAACATTGTATTTTCTCGCGTTGGCTAAAACTTCACTTTCAAAAGCTCTTGGGTAAACGTACTGCCAAAGAGCCGCTCCAATATGAAGACCCAGATGAGTCCGGTCGCCTGCAAAGTGACGGGTGCCAATGTAGGCGGAGCGATGATAGATATCATTTCTGAAATATTCAAACATTAGGGTTTTCAAATAATCTTCGTTACGTGTTCTTCCCTCAATACTGTAGAGCTCCCACTTGGCAAGCTCCTTCATTCCCATAAGTGCTAAGTCTTTGGCTCGCGCAATGTGACGACGGAACTCCGGCTCGCTCACGGTGGCGTATATTTCTGTGGGTTTACCAAGGTTCACGTACTCTCTCATATAGGGAAGTTTTTCCCATTCCGCGTGAAAAACATCATTGGTCTTTTCCACTGTTGAAACTTCGGCTTGCTCGAGATGGCCCGGTGAGACCTGACCATCGGTAAAATGAGGAAGCCAGTTTTCGTGAAGGGTGATGGCATCATTATGTTGAACACTCGCAAGGGCTCTTGAGCCGATCATACCTTTGAGTCTTTGAACAGAAGCAATGGAATAATAATCAATGTACTCGTCTTGAGAGAGTTCTAAAAAGATATCTTTAGCAGCTTCTCTATTGCCAAGTCTCTTGAGGCTCATTGCCATCCAGTATTTAATTTTTTCTTTTGAAACTGAACGGTGAAGCTTACGACGTCTATTTTTTAGAGCCCACTTCCATTTGTCGTAGGCCTTTTGATAATGCCCTTTTAAATAATAAACCCATGGAATATACCAGTTAGACTGTTTTCCATAATAGGTAAAAGAATACTTTTTTGCTAAAATTTCAAACTGTCTTAGAGCACTGTCGTAATCCTGATTTTGATAACTTAAGAACCCAGCTCTAAAAAGATAGCTTCTACCTTTATGCCCTGGGAATGTTTCGCTGGCTTTTAGAAAAATTCCGGCGGCCGTCTGATACTCTCCAGCTCTCGCTGCAGCCTTTCCAAAAAGGCTAATGTAGTCATCGTCTTTTAGCTTCTTATGATCTTTATAATAAACCTTGAGGCGATCGAATGCTTCTTGAACCATCCCTTCGTTCACTAAATACTCAGCCATGGTCATATCTTTTGTGAACTGATCCTCTTTAGACTTTTGAAACTCCTGCAACTCAGTGTAGGCTTTTTCGCTGGCACCCATCCACTGTAAGCGCTTAATTCGGTCTTGTTGGTCATCAAGAGTGTCTTTGCAAGCTAGAGCCTTACCATCCACCAGATTTCCCTGCCAGCGCAGTCCCCAGTGAGAGATTGGTTCATAGATTGGATATTTTTTATAAAGCTTTCTTGCCCAGTAGCAAGCATCCAACCTTCTTTTCTTGATATGATTGATTTTTAGAAGAGACCAAAGAATATCGGGATAAACTTCCGTATTGCGCATTTTGCGCTCAAGTTTTTTGTAGAGATCCTTTGCTTCATTATACTTTTGAGTCTCAAACAAGATTTCGGCAATTTTAAAATCTGTTTTTTCCTCGAGAATCTGTGAGGGATCTTTCTTATGCACTTTTTTGAAGGCACTTAAGGCTTCCTCAGAATTGTTCAATTCTAAATAGGAAAGGCCGCGATAATACTGGGCCACGTCTTCAAGCCTGGTTCCAATTTTGAGGGACTTATCCAGGTGACGAATGGCAAAATTAAAGTTTTTTTGTTCAAAGAAAATAATCCCTCGAAAAAATTCAATCAAAGACAGACGATTGGGGTCAAGCTGGTCCAGAGGGATATTATTAAGCTGGGCGTGAGCCTCTTTGTACTTTTGCTGATTAAAGAACTTTTTTGCCTCATCCAGATTGGAGGTATTTGCCACCGCTCCTTGAGTAAAAATTAATAGGAATGAAAAAAGCGCTGAGCATATCAGCGCTTTTTTCATCAGTCTTTCATCGGAATTTTTCAGGTAAAGTCTCATCCTTTCAATCATAACGATTCTCAGGGCAAACGCTAAGGCCAGATCGCAATTGCTCTCTTAAAGTTGTGCTTGCTGCTTAAAAGCCTTGCTGGCACTAGACTTTAGTCTACATTACCTTACAGACTGATAGTAAGCCTGCATGCTGTCTACCGCTTTGTGCCAGCGTTTAAGCCTTTTCGCTCTTTCAGTGGCCGATGAGCGGTGCTTAAAAGGTTTATCCACCTGGTCCATTTTTTTAAGATCTTTTTTGTCGGACCAAACACCTTCGGCGAGTCCTGCCATGAGGGCCGCTCCAAGAGAGGTGGTTTCTACATTTTTAGGGCGCACGACCCCCACCCCGAGGTAATCGGCCTGCAGCTGCATAAGAAGATTATTAGCGGCCGCTCCCCCGTCGACACGAACTGTTTTTAATTTTACTTTCGATTCACCCACCATTGTGTTCATTATGTCCACATTCTGTAGCGCCATGGCCTCGAGTGTGGCTCTGGCAATGTGCTCGTTGGTCGTTCCACGTGTTAAACCGAACATGGTTCCTCTCACCAAAGGATCCCAGTGAGGGGCTCCAAGCCCTGAAAAGGCTGGGACAAATTCCACGCCGCCTGAGTCCTCGACTTTTTTGGCGAGCTTTTCAATATCGGGACTGTTATGAATGAGATGCATATTGTCTCTGAGCCACTGCACGGCGGCTCCACAAATAAATGCTCCCCCCTCAAGGGCGTAGCTAGCTTCTTTAGCTCCCGGCCACTGCCAACCCACAGTGGTGAGAAGTCCTTTTTGACTCATCACTTTTTTGCTGCCGGTATTCATCAACAAAAAACTACCCGTTCCGAAGGTAATCTTAGCCTCACCTTTTTCAAAGCAGTACTGACCAAATAAGGCACTCTGCTGATCTCCTAGAACACCTGTTATGGGAATGCCACTGGGAAGACCGGCCACACGGACGGTTTTTCCAAAGTGACCACCAGAGGCCTTGATCTGAGGGAGCATGTTTTCTTTTAGAGAGAAAAGTTTTAACAGGCCCGGATCGTAAGAAAGAGTGTCTAAAGACATGAGCTGTGTTCTGGAAGCGTTGGTGACGTCAGTCATAAAACTTTTCCCGCCAGTGAGCTTCCAAATCAAATAGGCGTCTATGGTTCCAAGGGCGAGCTGATTTTTCTTAGCCAAAGCTTTGGCCTCCGGATTGTTTTTTAAAATCCAGTGCATTTTTGTCCCCGAAAAGTAAGGATCAAGAACAAGCCCTGTGGTTTTTTGTAAGCTTTTTTCCACACCTTTCTTTTTTAGCTTTTCACAAAACTCAGTGGTTCTACGACACTGCCAAACAATGGCGTTTCCAACGGTCTCCCCTGTTTTTTTATCCCAGGCGACTACGGTTTCTCTTTGATTGGTGATTCCTATTGCAATCACACTCTTAGGATCTACTTTAGATTTTTCAAAGACCTCTTTGATGGAAAGACGCAGAGATTTCCAGATATCTTTAGGATCATGCTCCACCCAACCCGGTTTTGGAAAAATTTGCCGAAACTCCCGGTTTCCCTTTACTTTTAACTGCCCCTTCGTGTTGATTAGAGAGACTGTGGTTCCCGTGGTACCCTGGTCGATGGATAATAAGTATTGTTGCTTCATGTTTTTTCCTCAAAGGATGATCTATGGGTTGGTTTTTCAAAGATAACCAAAAAACATTCAACCTTAAAGAACTTGACCCACAAAGGTTAATGTATCGAGTCATGCCTCATTGGCTCGGTGAGATCATGACCAAGTATTTTCGTATCACTATCGAGGGAGAAGAGAATATCCCACGAAAAGGCCCAGCCCTCATCACGCCCAATCATTCTGGCTATATGGGTTTTGATGCTTTTTTATTGGGGCACCATATTCATCAGGCCACCCAAAGAAAAGCCCGCATTCTCACCCATAAGCTCTGGTTTATTAACCCCACAACGGCGATACCTATGAAGCGCCTAGGCTTTATTGAAGCTACCAAAACCAATGGCACGAAAGCTCTCGGTAAAAATAAACTTGTGGTTTTGTTTCCTGAAGGAGAGTACGGCAATTTTAAGCCATCTAGTAAAGCCTATCATTTGCAAGAGTTTCGTCGTGGATTTATTCGAATGGCCATCACTCAACAGGCCCCTATTGTTCCTACACTTATATTAGGAGCAGAAGAGACTCATATAAATCTCGCTCGCCTCAAATTTAGTAAATATCTTCGGGGGACCGTTTTGCCCCTACCACTCAATATTCTTCCACTGCCTGCTAAGTGGCATATTATTTTTATGGAACCCATCCATCTGCCCTACACACCGTCGCAAGTGAGCGACCGGGAGCTAATAAAAGATTTGGCTCAAGACATTAGAGAGCGAATGCAAAAGCGCCTGAGTCATGAAGTGAATAAAAGAAAGAATTTATACTTTTAAATTAGTCGCCAAGGTCGTTACCGACCAGCTGTAAAAGCTGAGACCATTTGGTGATAACAACACCATTGTTCCCTTCACCCCGACCTACCAAACCTTTGGTAAGGAGCGCACAGGCCGATACAGCCACAAACATTAAGAGGATATACTCCACCACAAGCTGGCCTTTATTTTGACGCAAACTCGACTTTACTGTAGGCTTTTCTTGTGTCTCAAAATGATACTGATCCCGGTGATCTTTCATCTCAACGCCTTCCTTTATGGGCCCAACTGAGCCTTGGTCTTGCTTTCCTCGTTCTCGTTTATATTACAGCTGTGACCTCTACCACCTATATATCGGCATGGGACAGAGAGGACTCAAATTATTATACCAATGCTTTAGAGGGACTGAAAGTAAAAGGAATCAACCCCTCAGCTCCTACCCTCATTGCGTTTTGGGAACAGGGCTGTGAGGACTGCCGTAAAAACATCCGTTTCTTCTCAAAACTGCCTAGCTCCATTCGGCCTTACGCCATCCACCTTTATGATAAGAATCTCAAAGAGAGTGACCTTCGACAGCAGTGGGTTAGCTTAAACCCAGGTGTTGCTCAGCTTGTTTATGATGAAACAGAACTTCTTCAGACAAGTTTTAGAGTAAGGGGTGGTGCTATGGTGTTTTTGATCTTACCAAAAGATAAAGCGCTTTATAGCTATTGGGGAGAAATTGAAGACAATTACGAAAGACTCTCTGAAATCATCAAAGAGTCTTATCACAGATAAAAAATTTTAGGCTTGAGCGATCGGCTCTTCATCAAAACCGATTTGCTTATCGATATCAGCAAAAAAGTGATCGACGGTTTCTGGAGTCATAGGCCCCTGGATTCCAAAGATTAAATCCTCACCCATTTCACCTGGAGCAAAAGTGTTGGCCTCACTTGCGAAGCGTGACTGGAACTCATCTGAGTTATTGTAGAGCATTATATAGCAGTAATTATCCGTGCCCTTTTTTCTCAAAAACTGCTCCCACTGATTTTTGCGGCTTTGAATTTTAAAATAAATCTCAAGAGCTTGTGATTCCTGTTCGTTTGAAAAGTAAATACGAATTGGGTCAGAAAAAATAGCTGTGTTAAAATCAGAAGAGAAGTATTTAGTTTTGGTTATGTAACGATCCATGTTTATAACCCCCGTTTGTGAGTTCAAGGCTAGAACTGTTAAAAACACTAAGTCTATTATTTTTTGCCTTTTAAACAAGGCGTTAACAAAAAGCCAGACCTTTCAGTAAACAATCGAAAATATTGCTATTTTCCTTTGCGCGTTCGGATTTTTTTGTGGTTAAATCTTGGGTCTTTTCATACCCACGACAGGCTTGGTTTTTTTCTTCATTCCACCTCTTTTATAAATTTATACTACAAAAAAGTAGGTCTTGAATTGACCCCAAAAAGAATGTGCAATTGTAGACAAGAAATCTTCTCGATTGCTCCATGCTCAAAATTAAAGTGCGATGTAGAGTGAAGACTTTATGAGGGGCAAAATGAAATTTACGACCGTGGTTTTAATCATGAGTTTATCCATTATTTTTTTAGGCTGCTCGGTCTTTGGTGTTCGCTCAGCCCCCACACCTGATTACCAAGTACTCGTTGAAGATAAAGATAAGCAAATCAGAGAATACGACGAATATATTGTAGCCAAAACAACCGTCTCAGAATCTAATTACGATGATGCCCAGAACAAAGCCTTTAGACGTCTGGCGGATTATATTTTTGGAAAAAATAAAACGAATACCGAAATGAAAATGACAACTCCTGTGACACAAAAAAATAATTCCAGTGAAACATTAGAAATGACAGCTCCCGTTTTGCAGTCTGAGGGTGAAAACTCTCGGACCATGAGCTTCATTATGCCAAAAGAATATACGATGGAGTCTTTACCTGCACCCAAAGACTCTCGAATCGAATTTGAAAAGGTCCCAAAAAGAACCATGGCCGCTATCCGCTACACTTGGTCAGAAAATAAAGAGCGCAATCAAAAAAAAGCTCAAGAACTTTTAGATTGGCTTAAAAAGCAACCTAAATACAAACAAGTCGCGTCCCCAGTGTATGCCGGCTACGATCCCCCTTGGACTCTCCCCTTTTTACGTAGAAATGAAATGCTTATTGAAGTTAAAAAGTAAATTGAAAGTACCTTGAAAGTACCTGGTTCTTTTTTCGTATGCGTGGTGTTAATGCCGACGAGTCCTCACTGAAAATTCAAGTCTGGTGTTGGTTCTCCCTAATAGCCAGGCTTCGGAAACAGAAATGGCAATCCAAATTCACTACCGGGACAATGATGTTAAAAGCAATCTTGACGTTGTGCTTCCGAAAAAAGAACCTGGTACCCTCTAGGGTTTTACTGCTTTTCCTTTTATATAGGTTTTTTCGGCCTGATGATTTTCCATCGAGTAGAAGAAGTTTTGCCAGGGTTTTTCTGTGATGAAGAAGTCGGCTTGTTTTCCTAGGGTGAGTGATCCTCTTTGGTTTTCTAGACCGAGAGCGCAGGCGCCATTGTAGGTGAGTGCTGCGAAGACTTCGGGTAGAGACATTTTCATTTTTAATCTTGCAAGAAGACCGACAAAGCTTATGTTCTGAGTGGGACTAGAGCCTGGGTTATGGTCAGTGGCTAGAGCCACTCTTCCGCCTTGATCAATGAGAGCTCTGGCATCAGGGTAATCGCATTGAAGGTAAAAGTCGGCGGCTGGAAGAAGGACGGCTACTGTTTGAGACTGAGCGAGAGTTTTTTTGCCTTTTTTATCAAGGCAGATCACATGGTCAGCCGATTGCGCCTTTAACTCGACAGCCAAATCACTACCACCGGTGAGATTGAGTTGATCGGCGTGAATGGTGACCTTAAAGCCCATTTCTATGGCTGTGTTCAGATAGTCTTTGGCTTTTTCTTTTGAGAAATAATTCTTTTCAACGAAGATATCCACTCGGTCGGCAAGCTTGTTTTTCTTTATTATTTTTAAGTCTTCTTTGAGAGTTTCAAGGTAGCTTTCCTCATTCATTTCTTTGGGAATGGCGTGCGCCCCTAGGTAAGTGGTAACCACTTGGATACCTTTCAGGGCTCTGGCGGCTTTGAGCATTTTTTTTTCGGTCTTTAAATTGAGGCCGTAGCCACTTTTTATTTCAACTGTTGTAACACCTTGTTTGAGATGCTCCTTCACCCTTTGTTGAGCGAGTTCGGTGAGCTTTTTCTCACTGGCCTTGCGAGTGGACTCGACTGTAAATAAAATCCCTCCGCCTTTATTGGCGATTTCTTGATAGCTGGTTCCCTGATTTCGAAGTTCAAACTCGTGCTTTCTATCGCCAGCGAAAACAAAATGGGTATGGCAATCGATAAATCCCGGAAAGACGTTTTTCTTTTTTAAGTCTACCTCTTTCAAAGCTTTGTAAGCTTTAGGGATTTTATCATTGTTTCCAATCCAAGAGATTTTACCGTCCTCTACAGCGAAAGCTTTTTTCTTCACAACACCGAGATCCTCTTTTAAAGGCTTTCGGCCCTGCTTTTGGAGGACTCCTGAGAGAGTCATCAACTCCCCTGCATTTCGAAAGATGGTTCCCTTTTTAGCCAATGCGCCTCCCCCATTTGTGTACGATCTTTAAAATTTAATCGGATGAGGCCTTTTTAATTACTTTAAATGATTCATTTTTTCATCTCTCGGGAAATGACGCACCTTTCCTCGTTGCTCACCCCTCAGAAGTCGCCTAAAAAAGGCCATGGAAGTAGAGAGGTCATTACTTAATCTGGGGGGATTATATATGAAAAACCACATCCGTTTCTCACGTCTATTTTTGCTTTTAGGTCTGTCATTTCTAATCACCCACTGTGGGTCTTCAGAATCAGAGGATAACACCAACAAACGCTTAGGCTTTGGCCCCACCGCTTATGATATTGGTGACTGCAGCCAATCCCCTCTTGATGGACGAGACTACGAAACCATTAACTTCCAAGGGGCTACGCAAGCAACAGGCTATTTTAATAAGAGTTTTACAGCCACAGCTTTTAACGAGGCCCTCACTACCAATAGTTACTCGATTGTCGATGCTCTTTATTTTAATCAAAATGTGAATGTCTACCGCATCCCCGACAGCCGCCAAGGCCGCTGCCAGTATTTTGATTTTATTTTTGAAGCCCCTTTAGCTTTTGAACAGAAGTGGAATGAAGTGCAAGGTCAATCCCCCACAGGAGGAAGACTTCTTGGGCTTTTCTCGACAATCTATGAAAAGAATACGGCCTCCCTCCAGGTTCAACTCACCCAACCCACAATTCTTCTTCGTGGCGATACTGAAAAATGGACCCTTATTCACGAAATGACTCACTACCTTTTTGCTAAAAACAGAGCCACCCAACTTGATATGCCCTTTCCACGGGATCTTCAAATGCAGGCGCTACAGTTTAAACAACAGGCTAGAGAGGCGAAGGAAAAATTTGATAACAGACCTCGCCCCCGTTTAGCCCAAGAGCTCGTACAAGCTCACCAGAGTTATTGGCAGGCGAACCTAAGCCTTGATGAACAAACAGCGCTTGAAGAGTTTACTATTGAATCCTTATTGGTAGAAAAACTTCGGGCTGGAGAGATCACTGGAGTGAATCCAAGTCTTAATATGCAGCAGGCTTACTTTTACATGAGTTTTAGTGCGCGTGAAGTGACAAGGTCCTATCGAAGGTTTCTTCAGGAGCTTGAAACATTAGATCTTAGTAACTTTCCAGGAGCCAATAGAAAGTTAACCAGCCTAAAAAGAGAGATCCGTCAGACTCTTCGATTTATTCAGGAAAAGTTAGAGCTCGTCACCCCCACTCATCAACCCTTTATTTCCTCTGCAAGCTTTACGGAGGAGGAAGAAAGCTTTGAGCCTGACCTTTATTTTCACTATGACATTGAGGCTTTTAGAAAGCGTCACGAACTCATGAGAAATTGGGACTGATTTTTAGGACACTTTCTTAAGATTATAGAAAGTGCTCGACTCAGAAACAGGCTCAATAAAACCTTGGTCCTCTAAATTTTTAAAAGCCCGGTACCACTGGTGCTGGCTCAGAGGAATAATGCCAAAGGCATCTTTGGCCCTAAACCGATGGGAAAGGCCGTTCTGGTAAAGAAGATGGGCCAAGAACTGCTCTCTTGATGAGAAAATCATTTCTCGGTGCATTTTAAAAACACAACCCGGTGTTGGCCTCAGCCGATAGCCCCCGGAGGTTGTTTCAAGTGTGAGGTGCATTTTCTCTTTTTTAATAAGCTGGCCGAGTTGCTCCACCAAACGATAAACCTTTTTGATACTGGTGTTCGGATCAAAAAGCTCTTCTGGGAAAAGACTATTGAAAATTCTAACAACAGACCAAGGCTGATAGAAGTCAGCACTTAAAAGCATTAAGAGGCGATGAATGGACTTTCCATAGGAAACTGGCACATCCTTCATCTTGTAAAAATCAAAAGTTTGACTCTCCCCTTGCCAGGGCCTGCCGTCTTTCCAATCGAAGATGATGGGGAAGGTGGCTTTTCCCCACTGTTTGAGCATATGCTCTCTAAAATGAGGAAATGGAGTTCCAAAAAAGACATGGTTCATTTGCTCATGGTTTTCAGTGATGAGAGCCAGTTGCCAGGTGAAGTCTCGAATCACTTCCCACATGCCGTTGTCTCTTGAATTTTTAAAGAAGGCCTTTACTTCTAAAGACTCCGGGGTGATTTTACCTTGTTTTAATTTGGCTAATAAAAGCCACTTTTCAATAAAGAAGCTTGTCTGAGCCACCTGCTGGCCGGTTTGCTTTTTGAGTTCTTCAAGTAAACTCGTCGCTTCATCGAGCTTGCCGGTTTTATAGAAAATTTGCCCACGAGTTTCTTTAAGATTTAAAAGAAGGTGAGGACTGTTTTTTTCACACTCCTCTTCTAACTCCACGAGAAGTTTTAGAGCTCTGTCGTACTCTTGGTTTTCCACTAAGCATACGACCAAATTAATATTTCCAACCAGCTTGTCTTTGGTGGCAAGTTCTTCGTGGTTTAAAAACTTTTCAAGCTCACTCTGAGCCTTTTTGTAGTTCCAGTAGTGGATATGGCAGAAGGCTCGATTAAGATGAGTTTTCGGGTATTCAGGCGCTCTTTCCAAAAGAATCAAAGCTTGGTTGATTAAGCCTAGCTTTCTCACCGAACTGGCGTATTCAATCAGGTCGTCATACTCAGGTCTTCCCGCTCCAAAAACATTGGGCTGGAGAATTTTTATGGCAAGTTTTAACTCTCCACTTCTTCTTGCCAGAGATGCCATTTGTGCACGATCTTTTTTCGGAATTTTTGAGGCGTCTAATTTTGTGAGTCGCTGTCTGGCCTCTTCGATTTGAAAAGAGTTAATAAGAGCATCGATCTCTTTGAAAATGTCGGAATAAAGTAGGGCCTCGGACATATGTCTTTTTCGGCATTGAGGACCGAAAATCTTAGCAAAAGCCTCGCCTGTCTCAATTTGTGACAATACTATAGTCATTCTCTCAGTAACTCATTGGAATATTTTTACAAAACCGGATCTTCATTGCGCTCGTCAGTCTTAAGTTGTTTATATAACTCAAGCAAAACCTAGAAGGAGACTTTAATGAAACACCTATTTTTCGTTTTCGCTCTTACACTCACTTTTGGAGCCCAGGCTTCGGAGAAAGTGGTCTGTCAGAGTACGCAAACAAGTTACACCTATGTATTTGATATTACTAATAATACTGTTGATATCACCTCAGCCAATGATTCTTTTTCAGCCAACGCTGAGGTCACATACACGCCTGGACAAGGAGAAGACATTCTCTACACGATCAGTCAGGGTGAGTATCAAGTGGGTGTGATCAACGGTGAAGAGGGCTTAAGAGCCAATTTTGACCATGGAATTTTTGAATCAAACCTCATGGACACCGGTCTTGAGTGCGAATCAGTCAGTGATGAAAACCAAGTGATGTGGAATGAGGAAGGAGACAGTTGTGCTGTCGATGCTTACGTTTTTGAATCCAGCGTGGGCGAGCAAGACTATATTTCTTTAAACATCAACTCCGATGTTTCCAATGGTCACTACCTTATGGATACAAATGTTTATCAAACCTTGTTCGTTGAGAAAAAAGAAGCACAGTTTGAAACCGACTGGAACTCAATTAAGTATGTCGGTAAAAAAACGGACGGAGGCTATGAAATTAAAATCACCAGCAGTCACCTTTTAAACAGAAGGTACAAAAACTTTTTGGAATCTAGCTACACTTTCACTTTTAATCAAAATGGCAGCATTGCTTCCATTGCCATTAAAACTCACGAAAAGTGGCCTTTTCCTAGTAATATTATCTTTAATGACAAAGAATCATTAACCTGTCAGTTCTAATTTTTTAAGAACAGAACATATAAGCCTTTCGCTTTGAGAAAGGCTTTTTTTATGCCTTTAAAAGATTAAGGCTTCAAACGAAGAAATAAAGTGGTGCCCTGAGGGGATGTTTGAACATCAAGACTCCCTCCCCACACCTCTAGACTCCTCTTAGCGTGAGCTAAACCCATTCCTGATCCGGAATCTTTGCCATAAGTAAAACCCTGGTCAAAAATCTGAGGAAGGACCTGTTCTGGGATCCCAGGGCCATTGTCTGAAATTTTGATAAGATATTCCGAGGTTTCTTTTTCGAGCACTACCTTGATTCTGGCCTTCTCCTCGTTCACAGCTTCAATTCCATTATTAATAATATTTGAGATCACACGTGTGAACTCCTTTGCATCTAACAACAAAGGGGCTTGGGGGATATTCGCCACGAAGTCGATAATCACCGATCGATTTTTATACTCCATGGTTTTCTCATCGATGATTGAGCCGAGTAGTTTTACCAAATCGATGTTTTCAACCTTTGAAGTTGTTACGAAATCGTCTGGATCTTTCACTTTTAAGTCTTCAGCGATCGTCTTAATACGCTCGGCCGCCCGTTCGATCAAACTTTTATGTTTTTCAGTTCCTGCTGGCAGAGAAGATACGGCCATCTTTAAAGCCCCTAGAGGAGACTGGATATCGTGGTTTACCTGCCGACTCAAACGATTCAAAGCTTTGAGAACTTCGAAGTCTTTGAGCTTTGTTTGTTGCAAAGAGATTTCAGAGAGTAGCTGGGTGAGGGTGTTTTTGAAATCCTCTGTTTCTTTAAAACGGGTCCCCTGCGAATAGTGCTTAAAATCAATTTCATCCAAGGACTTTATTTCTTCGAAACGAAGATCTTGACTCAAAGCCTCGACAGGTCTTGAAAAATAGACGGCTGTTGAGACAAGAACTTTTCTCATTAATAAAAAGAAGAGAAGACTGATCAGTAAAGAAAGCGCCAAGGCATTAACTAAAAAGAAATAAGAAATACTGTAAGCATACGAGAGATGCCAAGGGCTATCAGAATTCGATCCCAATACAAAATGGTCTTGCACACGAATTCCGGAGGACTTAAGCGTAAAGCTCCCCTCAAAGGAGTCTTTAGGGGCGTTATCGGAGGGATAAAAGCTGATCCACTCCTGGTCTGCGGAATTTCTAATTCCAGCCTCAGTCACGATTTCAGAATCCACAAAAGCGACAACGTATTTGGTAATAAAAAACAGATCCCCAATTTTTAGGGAATTCACCAAAAAGTCTTTATCAACCTCGAGCTTTTTTTCGATGGCATAGCGCTTCTGTTGGAACTGGAAGCTGAAGAAAAGAAGGGATAAAATCAAAAAGGCAAACACACTCATCTTTATTGATAAGTTGAAGGTTTTTGAATGAGCCTCTTTTATGATCGACTTTTGAATAAGCCCTTCCCTTTTTAATTGTCTTTAAATTTGGGTCATTCGAGTCACACCCAAGATCCCCTTGATCTTTGATAAATTTTGAATGGCTTTGGTGAGCTGTGAGGTGTCCTTTACGGCCACATCAAACATACAAACGGCCTTCTTATCTTTAGTGGTCCTGATTTGAGCGTTAAAGATATTGATGCCAAGGCTGGCAAAGGCTTCACTCATCAAACGCAGTAAGCCGGGAATATCTTGGGCTACCACTCGGACTCTGACGATTCTCTCCGTTCCTTCAGGCGCTGATTTTACCGTCCACTCCACATCCACTTCACGGTTATTATCAATGGCAAAAATTTTCTCGCAATCAGCTTTATGAATCGTTATTCCGCGACCTCTTGAAATGAAACCTTTAATGGGGTCTCCAGGAATCGGAGAGCAGCACTTGGCAAACCGCACCAAGATATCATCCATGCCATCAACTGTAATAATAGACCGGGCTTTCTTTTTTCTCTGAACAGCCGACTTATAGGCTTTTGTTAAAAAGCTTTCCTCCGCTTTTTTCTCATCTATAGTCTTAGCTTCAGGCTCAAGAGCTCGAACAATATGTTTAGGTAAAATTTTTCCGTATCCCACCCGGACATAAAGGTCCTCAACGTCGTTAGCTCCTGACTTTCGAAGCTCATCGTTTTCCATGATAACATTGTCATTTAAAGCCTTATTGACGCTCATACCGTATTTTCTGAACTCTTTTTCCAGGAGATCCGCACCAATTTCTCTGGCGCGTTTTCTTTCCTCTTCTTGTACAAAAGCTCTAATTCTTGATTTCGCTTTTGATGTCACGCAGTACTTGAGCCAATCTTTTGAGGGCGTTTTATTTTTTGCGGTTAAAACCTCTATGGTGTCTCCACTTTTCATGCGTGTACGCAGTGGAACCATTTTTCCATTGATCCTAGCAGCCACACAAGAATTCCCAACATCCGTATGAATGGAGTAGGCAAAATCAATAGGAGTGGCTCCCTCACGAAATTCACGCACTTCCCCTTTTGGGGTAAAAACATAAATATGGGAATCAAAAAGGTCTGTTTTTACGTTTTCAAGAAACTCGCCCGAGCTTCCCGCTTGTTGATGAAGGCTCACTAGTTCTTGTAGCCACTCCATCTGCTCTTCGAGCTTAATATCGACTTTTCCAGAGTTTTTATACTTCCAATGGGCTGCGATCCCCTGCTCAGCCACAAGATGCATTTCCTGGGTGCGAATCTGAATTTCAATTCTTTCCGCTCCCGGACCAATCACTGTGGTGTGAAGACTTTGATAATTGTTGGCTTTAGGAATGGCGATGTAATCTTTAAATCGACCAGGAATCGGCTTCCAAAGGGTATGGATATGACCTAAAACTTCATAACACTGGGGAATGGTGTCGACCAATACTCTAAAAGCGAGAATGTCGTAAACCTGTTCGTAATCAAGATTAGAAGCCGCCATTTTTTTATAAATCGAATAAAAGTGCTTTGGTCTTCCTTGAATATCAATGGCCCCACGAAAGCGTCCGCCAAGTTCATTGTCGAGAACTTTTTTAACCTCTTCAATGTACTTCTCTCTTTCTTTTTTCTTTTTGGCGACCTTTTGAACCAGTTCGTAATAAAAGTCCGGTTGAGTGTAGCGAAAACTTAAGTCTTCAAGCTCTACCTTAATAGAGCTAATCCCAAGACGACTCGCCAGAGGCGCATAGATGTCGAGAGTTTCTTGTCCAATACGAATTTGTTTTTCGTATTTCATATGATTAAGAGTGCGCATATTGTGAAGACGATCGGCAAGCTTTACTAAAATCACCCGAACATCTTTTCCCATTGCGACGATCATTTTACGAACGTTTTCACTTTGTTTTTCATGGGTGTTTCTAAAACTCAATTGCGTGATTTTCGTGACCCCATCAACAAGTTCAGCCACAACAGAGCCAAAGTTTTTCTCAATATCTTCAAGAGTCACATCTGTGTCCTCCACCGTATCGTGAAGAAGTCCTGTCATAATACTCGGAAGGTCTAGTTTTAATTCCGCCAAAATTTCAGAAACACCCACGGGGTGAGAAATATAGGGTTCACCACTGCGACGGAACTGGCCCTCATGGGCTTTTTTTGAGAATAAAAAGGCTTTTTGAATGAGACCGATATCGGCCTTTGAATAGTACTCTAGAATTTTCTCGCACAGTGGCTTAACTTCCAAACACTCCTCTGGAAAGTCCGCCAAAGTTGCTTTATCCACTTTGCTCTCAGACATAAAAGTCTTTGTCTCCATTCCTCAACCGACATTCAAATACGAATGCGGGTCGACGATTATCCAATAAAAACCCTTAGTGGGTTTTACTGACTTTTGCCAATACTATTTTATCGGAAAATCGCAGAAATTGTTGAGAAATCCTGCTTCTTTTTTGCACTTAGATACTGCTTAAAGGAGGAATCAGAGGAAATTTCTGGAAACAAGGGAGGTTTTAATAGTAAGAAGTCACTTTTAACCTGGACCAAGCTTTAGGTTTAAAGCCCCCAAGTGCTTGGTCTTCGCCTTAAAAAGCTTTAGTGGAGGTTGTCTCTTTCGCGATTGAGATCCTCTTCCACACGGGAAATATCAGTCTCAGAATCAAATTTAACCAAGCCGGCTGCCACTTCTCTGAGGGAAGTCACAACATATTTGTTCTTCACTTTGGAAATTACAGGCTGATCTCCTTTAAGGAGTTGTTTGGCTCTTTTAGATACCAAATGAACCAATGCAAATCGGTTATCCACTCTTTTTAGACAATCTTCTACGGTCACTCGTGCCATAATTCACCTCTCAGGTCGTTAAACTATTCAAATGACAGCAATTCTTCAAGAATTTTCTTAAAGCGTGCATAAGATTCCTCAAAATCGTCGTTCACCACCTGGTAGTCAAACTGATGGGCCTTCTCGATTTCAAGTTTGGCGTTTTCCAATCTCAGCTCTAAATTATCGGGCGCTTTCTTATCTCTTGAAAGAATTCGCCGCTTTAGCTCCTCAATGGATGGTGGCAGGATAAAAAGGCTGATAGCATCGGCGTAGATTTTGGTAAATTTCTCCACCCCCTGAACGTCGATATCCATAATGGCCACTCTTCCCTCAGCCCAGGCGTCTCCCAGGCTTTGGTGCGATGTCCCATAAAGGGAGTCGTGCACTGGAGACCATTCCACAAAGAATCCTTGATCAATTTTTTTCTCAAAGTCTTCTCTGGTTATGAAGTGATAAGGGTCCCCCTGAACCTCGCCGTGGCGCATGGACCTTGTGGTGTAGGTGATGATATCTTTAAGCACAGGAAAGTCCCGCATGGCTCTTTCCATGAAACTGTTTTTTCCTGCTCCGCTGGGAGCTGCAATAAGAATCATGCGGATCTTATTCATTCGACGTTTTGAACCTGCTCTCTGTATTTTTCAATGGCTCCTTTGGCCTCAACAACAAATTGGGTCAGTTCCGAGGTCGTGCTTTTTGAACCAATGGTGTTCACTTCCCTTAAAAGCTCTTGGGCATAAAAATCAAGTTTCTTGCCGATACTCCCGTCAGAGTTGATGAGATCACTTAAAGCCTCAAGGTGAGCTTTGAGTCTTTGGATCTCTTCACTAATGTCACTTTTATCAATAAGGATGACCACCTCTTGCGCCATTCGCTGCTCGTCCACCTCACCGGGTATATTGAGTTTTTCAAGGCGTTGTTGGTATTTTTTCTGCAAGTCTTTAGCCGTTTGTCCTCTGAGTTTTTCAATTTTCACTGAGAGTTTCTTCAGAAGATCGATATGCTTTTTAAGATCTTTTTGAACACTGGCTCCCTCGTCTTCGCGCACTTTGGCACAAGACTCAGCGGCTTTAAGAACAGTTTCAAAAAACACCTTTTTTTCTTTGGGAGTAATGGAACCCGCTTCTTCCACTTTGATAAGCTCTGGGCCTTGCAGAAGAATATCAGCACTTTGACTAGGTTCAAGACCTAATTTTTTAGCCATGGATTGAAAACCATCGAGCCATTTTTTGGCGAGCTTTTCATTGAAGAGAAGAGTTTCCGAACCATTAAAGACTTTGCGATTGACGTAAACATCGAGTGTGCCGCGCTTAAAATATTTTGATAATTTCTTACGAATTTCTGATTCATAAGCGTTATAAATCTTGGGACCATGAACTTTGATCTCCAAATAACGCCCATTCACCGCTTTCACCGAAACATCGAGAAGAAACTCCGAGGACTGGCTTGCGGCCTTTCCAAAACCTGTCATGCTTTTCATTCTCCCATCATACGCGGAAGTGAAAAACAGTCAATAATTTCAATACCTTTTCTATTTCCAAGAGCGGTACTTAGACTCCGGCCCTGCAGGAGCAAAAACCTGTAGAACTTTAAGTGGTTTGGCACCATTCTCAAAGCGCACCTTAGCCCCTGCGGGCATAAAAACCAGATCATCTTTTTTTATGGAATGCTTTTCCCCATTAATAAAAATCACCCCACCACCCTCAAGAACATAAAGGTACTCCTCAGACTCATCTTGATGAAGAGGCACTTTCCCCCCAGCCGGCACAGTCAGATGTCCAATAAAAGCCGATTCATTGCCATGCACATTAGGCACTGCAAGTGCCCTAATCTCAGCCCCCTTCTCATGCCTCTTAACCGAAGCCTCCTCTAAACTCTGCACCCCAGCAAAAACAAAAGAAACCAAACCAAAAAACAAAAACCCCATAACTCCTCCTAAATAAACCCCACAAACCATGACTATCGCGAAAAGCATGACAATACCGCTAGCTCGAAAGCTTCGGGCGGCTCGCAAGACAGGCTCAAGCAACGAGCGCTGCGTATCTCGGGTCGCGACATGAAATGGCGCGATCCGGGAGACGAAGTGCACCCGGGTGCGTGCCTGGCTTGCGAGCCGCCCGAAGCTTTCGAGCTAGCGGTATTGTCATGCGCCCCAAGCCCCGCGGAATGGTCATACAATCGACATGTAGATTTTTCAAACTCTGAATAATTAACAGCAACTTAAGTATTAATATCCCCTGAAGAATTTATATAATAAAACAGACGTTAGATTTGGGATGGGGAGCCAATGTTGGGGACGTTTAATGAAAAAAAATGGGATCACCCTCCTATCTTTACTAGGATTTGTTTTGCTATTGTGGAGTCCATCCTACGGACGTCCCCAGTCAGAAATAAAAACTAAAAAAATTGCAAAAGCCGAAAAGAAATTCAACTTGCTCACCGACTTTTATATGGGAGCTTTTGGTTTCCAAGAGGGGCAAGACGACTCCCAACTGATTTATCTTTCTGCTAGACCTTATGGCTCTTACTTTCTAACCGAGTCTTTCGGTGTACAGGGTGACATTCAGTTAAACCTTACCACGGGTCGATCGCAAACTCGTTTTCAGAATCCGAACTTCAATAGTGTGAACATTCGTGAGCTTGTGGCGCATTTCAAACCAGGGTCTTACCTTGGTGTGAAAGGCGGAGCGATCAACCAAAACTTTCTTGGCAATCCCATGTTGATCGCTGATCGTGGCTTCCCAGGAGTGTATGTGCAATCAGGCTATCAAAGTGAGGTTTTCTCTGTTCTTCCGAAAGTTCAATACTCTATTCCCACTTCCACAAGTTATGAGTCTCAAAGAACGGAAGCCGAAGCTCTTCCGGCTTTGAAAACTTTTGGATTGGCTTTAGAAGTGAAACCATTGGAGTGGTTGCAACTCTCCAGTGACATACATCATTTTGAGTACAATCAACTCCCCGCTGTTGTAGCTGCTCAAAGTAACCGCTTTGGTAACTCTGTAGTTGGTGTGGACTCTGAATCCTCTTTTCGCTATCAGTTTGAAGGGCTGAGCCAGTTTTACACTCTGAAAACTCAATACACCTCTTTTCTTTCCCAAAGTTTTCAGGTGGGAATGGTTGATAACTTCGAGGCTCCCCAAGACCGCAGGCGCTCTCAGTGGGTAGGAACAGGTTTTAACTGGACAACCGCTGATTTTAATATCTCCCCAAGTTTTGCCAGCTTCTTTGCTGAGTCTGACTCAGTTCCGGCCATTTACAGTGAGTTTGAACTAGGACGAAACAATCGTCAGGGACAAATGGTTCGGCTGGCTGTAGAGATTAAAAAATGGAATCTTATTATTCGATCCCGCTACGTGGAATCTCAACTCATTGAACAGCGTCCCCTACAAGCAGACATGAAAATTTTTGATCTTGGATTGGAGTTTACGAATGTGTTCCTCTAAGAAATTGCGCTCTTTTTGTATTGTTATTTCAAACTTGGCCTTGGCGTTTTCACTGTCTTCTTGTCTGCGCTCAGCCTCTGACCCCACCAGTCCTGGAGTGACCGAAGATGTGACTGGAGATTTTAAAGCTCTTGTGATCGATGGCTCCTCTGTTGAGAGTTCAAGAAATCCTCACTGGCAACTTCCCACCGAGAAAACCTACGATTACAGAGTGTGCTTGATCAGTCGTATGACCGAAGCTCCCCTACCCATCGGACAGTCTTTCCATCTTAAAAATCCGCAAGGGGAAGTTAAAGAACTAACGACTGATAACTTAGGATGCATCAACTGGACAGAAACGATTCCCTTTAATTTTATGAGTGACGCCTTTTTTATCGAAAAAAAGAGAACTCTTATTGGGATGGGAACCTATCGAGGCTCATCTATCCTTCGCTATGCAATCAATCCATGGTTAAGCTATCACGGTAACAGTGGTAAAGAGGTTGTCGACTTAGAACGCGGAAATAACAATATTCCGTCAGCTCGCTTAATCCCAGAGCAGGCCGAAGATGATTCTTTGGCGGGGCTTTTTAGCCACCGCAATAGCCGTAATCTTCTTGTGGAAAGGAACATTTCCTATCAAATGATTCCGACTGGTGACCACGAGAGCGGTAAATATTTTAACCTCAACGTACAGCTTCGCCCCTTTATCGAGCCTAGAAACATGAACAATGACCGCACGAAGATTCCTCTAAATACCGGAAGGTTTCGAGTGTTCGTACAATTGGTGGGAAGTTATATTGGAGAAAGTCAGAATCCACAAAAAGTCATACTGACCCCAGAGCTTGCACCGCAAGAAATCAATATTCAATCTGAGTCGACTTTACAGTTTCGACAGAACAATGTTCCTTTGAGTCGTCAGATCACAACTGGACAAGTGCAATTGGCCATCCGTGTGGTTCCCATCGATCCGCCTTTTGCGATGAATGAATTTGAGGGCCTTTATAATATTGGGAATTTTAATCAGATCTTTCAATCAACTTCTCTTTCACAAGTCCAGGGTTCCCAAGATCAAGACACCTTCAGTTATTCTGATCTTCTCAATGACACTGAGAATTTTGAAGAGCTCTCTCAAGCTGGTTGGGTTCATGATCTTCCCCCTGTGGAGTACTCAAATCTTGAACCACGCTTCGTACAGGTTAAACCGGGTGAGACTTCAACAGAGCGAACCATTATTTACCGGGTGGCGACCCAAGTAACAGACAGTGTGGATGGCTCTCCAATTATTAAACAACCTTTCACCATTGTGCACCCTAAAGAAAGTTGCCAAGAGGCAACAGTTAGAGAGGTTATGGATCGTCTCAATCAAGATGGTACCTGTGAAGAGGATATGGAGACAGACCATAGGGGCTACCTCTATTGGAGAGATGAACTCACTCACCTTTATTATGAGCGAGAGCACCGTATTCTTCAGGATTTTAAAATCATCCACAAACGCTCAAATCGCAGTGACACTTATACTTTGGCTCTAAATCCCTGGGATGAAGGGTGGACATTTGGTGGCGATCTTCGAAGTCGTATCGTTGAAAAAGACTACGATTTTGACATGGCAGAAGCCAAACCCAACTTACTAATGATCGATGCTTTCCGCTATCAAACCATTCGATTTCGATATGTGATTGACGAATTTTTAACTCTCAACGTGAAAAAAGCCGTTGTTATGGCTCTAGATCCTCTTGTGCAAAGAGACACTCTTTATCGCGGTCGTATCTTTGAACCACTAAGAGATGGGGTTTATTTAGTTAAAATTGCTCTGGTGAAATACTACATCGATCCTTTCCAAAATGGCCTACATCTTCATAAAAAAGATTGCAAGGAAGGTGATTCCTCCGAGAACTGCTACCAGGTGCAACCTGTCTCTGCTGGTGGTGAAGCCAGAAAAGGTCAGTACACCACGGTTATTAAAAAACTTTTAAGGGTTCAGGCTGGGAGAATTACAACTCCTCTAGAGTTTTCCATGCGTGATCTTCGTATGATGAGTATTCGTTCGAACATTATGGTGCAGCTTGAAACCATTGATGAAAAAAGGCTCCTTCGCGACAATCTTGTTAACGAACGATTAATGGAGCTTGAAAGAGAATATTTTGAATTCAATCCTGAGACCATGACCGATGAGGATCGAGAATTTTTCCAAGCTCGATATGGTTATCTTCCTGAAGAAATGTCAGAAGAGCAAAAAGCCAGATTTCTGGCTGAAAGAGCGCAGGAATTTGAAGAAGAAAAGGATAAATTCTTAGAATTTATCCGAGAGTCTCGCGAAGACCTAGAAGCCACAAGAGCTGAACAAAGAGAAGTCCAGAGAAGACGTTTTGAGTTAGTCGATCAGATTGAAAGAGAACTGACTCAAGGCTCCGCTCAAAGAGAGTACGAGAGACCCGATCCATTGATCAGTCTTCCGCGCGGAGAATTTGATGAAATTATAGAAAGAGCTCGCAGCAATATTGGTCGCATGGAACTCGACATGAAAGAACATTGGTCTCAGTGGGATGAAAACTGGGAAGATGTGATGAGTTCTTACGAACACGGCGAGTACATCGTTGAGGACCGCAGCTTTCGTCGTACCTATTTTGACTACCTAGCTATGATGCAAACTTTCTTACTTGATTACGGTATTGATCAAGTGGTCACAGAGTCTGATAGAAACCGTTTGATGTTAAACAATTACACTCAAAATCCTGTGGCGCCTATAGTGGACCTTAATTTCTATCGAAATAAGTCAGGACTTAAAAGAAGAACCTTTATTGGACCATGTACACTTGTCGAAAACGAGAATATGTCAGAGATGAGACCAACAGATACTGTGGACGAGAAGTACTGTGACCGTATCGACTGCGGTGAAACTCTTTACGAGCCACGCTTTCCTCTCCCTGATAATTCTGAGTTTGAAAACTCAGCTCATCATGACTCCCTTAAACCCTTTGCCAATATGCACGTGGATGAGGTCATTGATATCCACAGGGAAAATGAACGTCGTTACGAAATGGAAATGGACGCTCTTTCTCAAATGGGCAATTACACCAAATCTTTTAATCTTGAGTATGTCAGTCTTGATGATAAAGAGCCTTTGACAGTTTTCAAGCAAGGTTGCTCTTTTGAAGAGGGCGAAGACTGCTTTCCAAGGACAACCAGAGGTGTGACTCCCTCTGATCAGTTTATTACAGAACTTAATAGAGAACCTTTGGTTCGACTCCTTCAAAAATACTATTACCTCAACTCGAAGTCGGAATTAGAGCGAGTGAATGCGGAGGTTGAAAGCCGCTCGGATCTTTCAAGACGAGACCAATTACAGCCACTTTGGAATCGTTCGACCGAAGACAGCGGGCTTCTTTTTTCTTTCCTAGGAAAAATTGATACAGCGTTGCCTCCCATGGGTTTTCGGGATCGTGGTATTGGCAACCAGTACCTCCGTTCTGGAAGAGAGTACGTCGAGGAAAACTACGGTCCCGGCAGCGACCCTGTAGTGAATACCGAAGATGTCAGTTCTTGGTTAAAAAACGGCATGGATTCCATGAAATTAGAAGACGCCCTTCGAATCTGTACCCTACTTGCAGGCCAGTCCGCAAAGATGCTTAAAGAAAAGGACCTCGTTGATCAGGACTATAGTGCTTGGAGCGGTGGGCCTGAGCACAGTATGGAAGAGCAACTTCAGTTAAGATGTTTTAACCGCATTAAATACCTACCAAACTCTAAAGAAGTCTTCTTTGATGGTATCCATTTTGATCGACGTTATAAGATTTTAGAAACCGGGTCGTACGAGCATATTGCTGGTATGAATATGAACATCAATGTCGGCATTAACTTTGGAATCAGCTCCTACGATGATGTTAGTACGGCTTCCTCCCTTGGGCTCAATGATTCCGCAGTCCTTGGTCTTCCCGCAGCCGGGATCGGTCTCGGTCTCGCGATGGCCGGAGCGGCCGCTCCTGTAGCCGTTGCTGGAGGAGCTTTTGTTGCGGCCAGTGGTGGACTTCTGGTGGCTTCAAGGGCTTCTACAGAGGCTGACGGTGTCAATCAAGCCACCACCACAGCTGTCGACGCGGCCACCTTCTTAGTGGTCCAAAAAGCCGACTTTGATATTAAGATCAAACGCCATATCAAGTGTGTAACCTTGAAGTTTGGAGCCGAATTTTTAGAATCACTGAACGCGAGACACCTGGAACTAAAAGAGGATGTAAAGGTCACCGACTTTAAGGTCCAAGAGGCTCTCACCCGAGGTTATATGATTTGTGACAACAAAGAAACCGACGAGGTAGAGACGATCCGCGAGAGCTACTATTATGTGACTCAACATTTCACCGCCGGTGACATGCTCGACGATGTAAATTTACTTAACCATATTTGGCTTCTTTCTCTGCGTGGAAAAAGAGACTTCAACGAATTTATTCGAATCTTGAAATCGAAAAAAATCGATAAAAATGGAGAGGTCATTGAGGGTGATGAGATTTATGATTATGCTCTCTCAAGGCTTGGACGTGTTTATAAGCAGGTCGTCCCTACCTTCCCAGGGCTCTACTCCGCTCAAGAGTAATTGCGGATATAATCGTGAACCACTTGTAAGGCGACCTCTTGTTCTGAGAGGTCGAACCAGCGAATCTCCTCATCTCTTTTAAACCAGGTCATCTGTTTTTTGATAAGCTGCATAGTTGAGGTGACGATTTTGTCCTCAAGGGAAGTCCAGGGGAGCTCGCCTTTAAGATATGCGACCACTTCTTTATAACCCACACTTTTCATAGGGGGCCAGTCTTGAAGCCCCTGGGCCATTAAAGACTCGACTTCTTTTACAAAACCTTCTGAGATCATTCTTTGAGTTCTTAGATGCACTCTTTCACGCAAAACAGATTTTTCAGCTTTCAGGCCAATCTTTAACTTTTGGTGCGGAGGAAGGATAGAGTAATTCTTTTTTTTCATTTCCTCTTTAAGTTCGGTCATTGATTTATTTTGAGTCATCATGACCTGAACCGAACGTCTTATGCGGTAGTGATCATTGATACTGATTTTTCTTGCGAAGTCAGGATCTTTTTCTTGCATCCAGTGGTAGAGGGCCTCAAAGCCATCTTCGTCGATCCACTTTTTAACTTTAGCTTCAACCTTCTCGGAAACCTTAGAGTCAGGATAAAGCCCTTTTTCAAGAGCTTGAATATAAAAACCACTTCCTCCGACAAAGAGCCCTTTTTCAAGTTCATTTGTCTCAAGGCAATTTTGTACTTCTTTAAGATAATCGGCGGCTGTTAGCGTCTCGGGAGGCTCTACGAAATCATAGAGATAGTGAGGCAGAGAGTCTCTTTCTTGGAGGCTGGGTTTCGCTGTACCGATATCTAATTTTTTATAAACCTGAAGACTGTCGCAATTGATTAGAGGCCAGTCATGCTTGGCTGCAACCTCCATGGCAAAACGGGATTTCCCTGCAGCGGTGGGCCCCAGTATAAAAACGAAGAGGTGCTTTTTTTGATTTTCTGACAAGTTTATACCCTACGACCAAAATCTTTTTCTATTTGTGAAAAAGGAAATTCAATGGCGACAGAGCGGCCATGGGGACAAAAACCAGAGAGAGGAAACTCATCCATATCCTCGAGTAATTGCTCCATTTCGTTCTGACTTAAGGATTGTCCAGCGCGAATAACAGAATGGCAAGCCATAGTTGCAAAGAGATCTCCGATTTTGGTCTCTAGAGCAAAACTTCCACCCTTAGCAAGCACTTCTCTAGCCAACTCCCCTAAAACTTCAACAAGAGCTTTTTCGGTAATAAGACTTGGCAGAGTGCTGACCGCTAAACTCGCAGGCCCCTCTTGCTCGATGGTGATCCCCATTTTTCCTAGATCTTCCTGGAGTCCTAAAAGAGCTTCCACCTCTGTTTCTTCAAGGTCGATGGTTAAAGGAAGAAGAAGGGACTGGATCTCTAATCCGCCCTCTTTAAAACCTTTCATTAGTCGCTCAAAGGCGACTCTCTCGTGAGCGGCGTGCTGATCGACAAGTATCATTTTCCCGTCGGCTTGAGTCACAATATAGGTGAGATCCATTTGACCAATCACTTGTAACCTCGCCCAGGTTTTTGCTTTTGCTTCGGCTGAAGACTCTTCACTGGGAAACACTCCCTCTTCTAGAGTCGTTTCCAGAGCTTGGAACTCTTCGCCTCGGTCGCCGGCTTCTTGTAGGTTTTGAAAACTCGGCATGGGTTCAGGTGCCTTTTCTTGAAAGCTAAAATTCTTTTTTTGGTACTGAACTTTCTCAAAGCTATGGTCTTGAAAACTTTCGTTACGCTCTTCGCGCTGAGGGGGGCGAAGAGAAGCTGAGCCCTTATTGGCTGAAAAGCCCTGTTCGTTCCATGGCGCCTTTTCAATAGCTTCCCTCAATGCGTAATGAACCACACGGAAAGCTTTTTTGGCGTCGACAAATTTGACCTGAGATTTGGTGGGATGAATATTCACATCCACCTCATCGGTTGGGCATTCTACGGAGACAAAACAAATGGGATACTGTCCATGCATCAGTAAGCTTCGATAAGCTTCCATTACGGCCGCTTGCAAGCCCCTATCCTGAACCCATCGATTTTGTACGAATGTCCAAATCTGTCTTGAGACTCTGACCACCGTCGATGGGTCAGAGAAAATAACGTGGGATTTAAAGCCCTCGTATTCGAAATAGTTTTCAAAAAGTCTTTCGGTTTCTAAAACCTTTTTCACTCGCTCTATGGGTTTTTCTTCGGCCGGCCAAAAGTAGACCATTTTACCTTTGTTCTTAAATTTAATTTCTACCTGTGGGTACTGTAATGCCATGGCTTTGATGACATTTTTTATTTGAGTGACCTCGGCAGAATCCGATTTTAAAAATTTAAGGCGGGCTGGAATATTTGAGAAAAGGTCCTGCACATGAACTTGAGTCCCCTCTTGGAAAGAGGTTTCAAAGGTCTCACCAACATTGCCAAAGTCACAGGTCACTTTGTAGGCCTTGTCGGCCCCCTTTCTCCGACTGACAAAATCGAGGCGACTCACTGAGGAGATACTCGCCAAAGCTTCCCCTCGAAAACCAAAAGTGTGGAGATTCCATAAATCATCCGATTTTTGAATTTTGCTGGTAGCGTGCCTTGCAAAAACCAGAGGGATCTCTTCTTTTAAAACCCCTTTGCCATTATCAGTGACACATATGTCTTTTCCACCTTCAAATACTTCCACACTCAATTCTGTGGCGCCAGCGTCGATGCTGTTTTCCAGTAACTCTTTTAAAAGATGGCTTGGGCGTTCAACGACTTCTCCGGCCGCGATCTTATCCACAACATCGGATTTTAGCTTTTGAATTTCCATAGCTCTCCCCTTTTAAAAAACAGCTCACCAGCCGATCAAACTAAAAAGCGGATCTGCCAAACACGGTAAAAAGCTTCGATCACAATTTTTAAGCTCATTTTGCTGGCTCCTTCTCGTCTTTCATCAAATAGAATGGGAACCTCTTCGACCTTAAAATTCCTTTTTAATCCGCGGAACTTCATTTCGATTTGAAAACTATAACCTTCCGAACGAACGTCTTCGAGCTTTAAGGCCTTTAGCACTCGAATGTTCCAAGCATTAAATCCCCCCGTCCAATCGTGAACCGGGTACCCAAGGATCATACGTGAATAAAAACTTCCAAAAAGACTGATGGCTTTTCGATACCAGGCCCAGTTGGAAGTGCCACCGCCTGTGACATACCGAGAACCTATCACGAAATCACTGCGATCAAGAGCTGCGATAAGGTTTTTTATATCTTGAGGACGATGGGAAAAATCGGCATCCATCTGAATGCAGGCATCAAAGCCCTCTTTGATCCCATAGGCAAAGCCTTGCAAGTAGGCTTTACCAAGTCCGCCTTTGCCTTTATTTTCAATGAGATGAACCTGATTGTTGGTTTCAGCCTGCTTTTTTACAAAGGCACCAGTGCCATCGGGAGAGCCATCATCGACCACCAGAATATGGATATCCGGATGCTCAGTGAAAACAGCTTCCATGATCGGACCAATGTTTTCGATTTCGTTGTATGTCGGAATAATTATGAGCCTTTTCATAGGCCCTCCTTCTAACTGAGAATAGGCCTTGAGAAAAGGATTTCAGGGCTTTTTTTAGCCATTTAAGGGTAGGACGAGTATATGATGAAAAAAGAGGCGGTCCATATTTGGCCGCCTCTTTTTAATGAGTCATTCCTTTTTTGGATTAGGAATCCCATTTTTCTGCTGTAATCCTCTGATTTAATTCACCTTTTGCAGATTTACAGGTCTTCCAATCCCTTGACCACCGACAACAACAAAACCAGTAAGCTGAGTTTCATCATCTTCCAACTGTTTTAGGCGCAAGTGGATAAAAGAACGGGCTCGGGTTTGACCCGAGGTGAGATAGATAAACCCAAGTCCTCCTTGAGTTCCTTGCTGAAGCTCTACCTGAGTCTTTCCTCCATCAATGACCAAACGACCAATGGAGTAGTCGCGGAAATTTTGCACAAAAAGAGTGACGTCTTTTTCACGCCCACGAGGAAGCTGAATGCGCCCACGGTACTCTCCAGTGATGTAGGTGGCATCGGACTTATTGATCGTAAAAAAGTCAGGATAATCCTCCACTTTTTGACCACTCAATTCTTTTCTTGAATCATCAGTGGCGAAAGGCAATTCCATCTGAATTTCTTTTTCCTTTGAGATTTGAAAGCGAGCCACGAAGTTAGGAAAAGGATTATCATCAGGGACAAAATCACTGGCCAAGTACTCATTACCGTCGATGGAATAAGTCACATTGAAAAGACTTTGATAGAGAACTCCATCTCTAAGCCCCAATGTGGCTAAGAGGCGATCCTCAGTGGCTCTTACTAATGTCAGAGTCCAAGAATTACCCTCTCCATCTCTTAAACGGTAAGTCCCTTCATGATTCTCCGCTGTGGCAATCGCTGCAGCCATTCGGGTTTCAATTTTCTCATTGAGGTCTTGAGCAAGGTCCATCAAGCCTCGGCTACGAAGTTCACTTGAAACCAATCGAATGGTTTCTAAATAGTCGATTATGTAAGCAGAAGGCGGCATATTGCGCGCATCGATGAGACGATAGACCACTCCTTGCAAATAAACAGAGCTTAATTGGGTGATAGAATTTTTAAGAGCCTCTTCCTCAAGAGGAGTCGCTGATTCAAGAGCTTTTCCGAGAAACTCCACAAAGATATCACCGTAAATATTTGTGACACCCGTGGGAAGAGTGTTTGAAATATTTTGCAAATGGGAGCCTGTCTCTAGAACTTGGAAGCTTATTCTGTCCATCTGCTCAGGGGAAGCTTGCAGCACCTGTGAATAGAGAAAAAGTAAATAGTTTTCTACAAAGCGAACCTGCTCAAGACCACTAAGCCATTTGGTATAGTCTTCACCTTGCATTTCCGGATTATTGGTTAATACTTTTTCCGAAAGACTGGATAACAGAACTTTTGTTTTACCAATAAGAACAAGGTTTTCGGAATATTTATCTTTTACGTAAGCGGAGAGAGTTCTTAATTTGTCACCGATCGCCTCTTCATCAACGTCGCTACCAAGAAGTTCTAGCTCATTATTGAAATCATCGAGCAGTCGGTTCACCGTTTCAGGCTTCATGACTCGAACGAGTTCCATTATCTCCTCAATTGGGGTTTCACTCACCTTCACCCAACGTAAGCCGTGTCCAGCCAAGCGGTCAGCCAACTGGTCAACGACTCCAGGGTAGATTGAATCTAACTCAAACTCCTGAGCTTTTTCCCTGAACATGGGTAAAAGATTAAAGTACCCACGAAATTCAGAGTAAGTTCGAATGCTTCCAACTCCATCTTGAATTTCTAAAATCTGCTCCAATAAAGGTCCACTGGCCTGCCATTGTGTCTTCTCGATATCCTCAACACTTGTTAGGGCTTGTACGTTAAGGGTACTCAAAAAGATAAGAACACTTAACAACAGGGAAGAGCCTTTTACTTTACGGTTATTCATTTTAACTCCTCAATTTCTACATTTTCGATATTTTGGTTTTCTTCTATAAATTGATCTAAATTAATAAATTGGTAATCGAGTTCTTTGAGTCCCTTGACGAGCCTTCTGAGTTTTCTATCATCTCCAAGGTAGTCACCAATTCCGTCATTCAGATAATGATTGAGTAGGTAGGGATGAAAGAATAAAGAGGCCCAACAATCGCGAAGAACCTTGTTGCGTTTGGCATCCGCTAAGATTTCGTCAACCGAACGGGGCCACACGACATGATCACTTTTAAACGGCTGCGGGTTTCCTAAAATTTCAGGGACAATGCGCTGACCATAATAATCTCCGAAAATCTCGTAAGGATAAAGTTGACCAAACCAGTTTCCTTGAGTTTCGACTTCGAGGTTTTCAAAATAGTCTTTTTGCCTTTGATGGATTTCTTCCGCTTGGCTGTTGAATTGTAATCCTTTAAGCTCCTCTGTCGTCCACTCAGGGAGCCCGGAGGCCTCATTGATATAGTAGATCACACGTCCCACATTCCACTTAAAAACCTTTCCGAAAATTTTGTAATCAAGTGCTGAGGCTTGGTAGTGCGGCGTTAACCAAGCTTGTGGGTAAATTCCCATTTGCTCAAAATAGCGAAATCCAAGATCTAAACGGTTAAGAACATAGCTAACACTGTCCTCTTCAATGGGTTGATTGTTGTTAGCGTCCCAGAACTCAAAGTCATCAGAACTGTAACCGCTATGGGGGTTGGGAATGTCGCGATATTGGTGAGTTACTCCATGCCATATAAAAACGGAGCCTCGTTGTTTTTCTCTCTCAAGCCAAAGTTTAAAAGGTTCGTACTGGGTCATCGTCACCCATTCTTGCTCAGGCTTGCGGTCGTAACGATAAAGGGGATCATAAAATATGGGGACTAAAGAGATATGCATGGGCACATTTTCTTCTCGAAAGACTAAGGAGAGCCTTTCAAGCTCACGAATATTTGTAAGTGGATGAACATCCTCAATACGAATCAGTGCTAAGGGATTAGGATGACGAGCACTCTCACCTAAAACATCAAAAATTAAATCGCTGAACACTAAATAGCGATCCGACTCATGAATATAACTAAATGGGATATCAGCCACATAGAAATGATTTTTCTTTCGAATAATGTAAGGCGCCTTTTCATCTGTCACGGGCTGATGGGCCCAAGAGAGAATCTGAGCATCACTTCCCTCTTTGGTGGGATTTAAAACCACCATTTCAAAAGGAGAGGCGAAGACCTGCTCCCCATCTCTTTCTACGAACTCACCAAACTTTTTAAACTGCTCGCCTTTATAAGAAATGTTTTGAAAAAAACTAGGCTTCCCGTTGGAATGAAGATTCTCTTGATCCAATTTTGTCAGATGGGAGTATTGTGCTGAGAACATCTCGCTTTGAGCCTCTGGCGAGTAAAGCCATATAGAGTAGCCAAGCCACGCCACATTTCTTTGAGTATTTTTGAAATCTTCAAGAAAGGCCAAAGGGATGTCGTTTTCAAAATAGCTTCCAATATAAAATGTAGCCTCACACTCGTCGATCTGACCAGGCTTATAGTTTTCAACAGCACCGACTCGTTGTTTCCAATCGGGGAAGTGCCCCAATAGATTCTGTAGATAGATTGCGTAGGTTTTTCCGAATACGTAATCAGTCGGGCCTTCATCATAATAGACATTAACACATTTTTTTCCACTGTCCGCCTGCGCATTCAACGGTAAAAATATAAATAAGAATAAAAAACAAAAAATAGTTTTCATTGACCTAGCTCCTCTTGCACTCGCTCCCCTTTCCAAAAAGAATGAGACATTTCTTCCCTGTAGGCTCGTTCTGCTTGTGGAGAGGATGTCAGGCGAAAGTCCGCAGACCCGTCCTCCAACCATCCCGGAGAATTCCAATAAGTGATGGCTTTAATTCTTTGATACTTGGGATTCATTCGAATGCTACGTAGACTTTGCTGCAGCCAACGGGCTTTTTTATCCTGGTCATTTCTATGCTCGATCACAGCAAACTCTGAAATCATAACCGGTTTAAACAATGAAACACTTTCCAGTTGCGGCCAAAAATAATCGAGCTTATTTTCGAAAAGGTACCATTTGTGAGTAGGTAGCTGAGCGCCAAAAACAGAAAGGCCTATCCAGTCAATGTAGTCATCACCAGGATAGTAAAAGGCCGCCTCATTCCACCAAGAATGAGGACTCCAAGAAGTATCCACATGAAAGACCCAAGTGACATTGCTCACTTCTTCTTGGCGAAAAATTTCGATGATCTGACGATAAGCATCCCTAAAACTTTCAGGACCGTCAGGGACATTGGGGTCGCCATAACCGGATCTTTTCCCGCCTCCATTCCATCGGCCATTCCAAGCAAACCAATCACCATTGACCTCCGGCCCAAATTCCAAAATAAGTGGTTTACCATAAGCTTTGGCCTGTTGGGCCCATCGGCGAAGGGGCTCATCGAAGACACCTTGAGCGAAATCCTTCATTTTGTAATAAGGATCCGGTCCGCTTGTTCTCATCTCTACCCAAGGGAGAAGGCGAATATAGGGAATGACTTCAGCCCTATCACAAGCTTCGACACTGGCTTGAGGGAAAAGAATCTCGCCGCCCAGCCAATTGTTTGAAAAATAATTCCACACTAATTTTTTACCAACACGATCTTCATAGTCCTTAATGTTTTCCACACTGACATCACTAGCTCCCCCACCGGCATCCGTGTAGGCACCGACGTAGGCACCCTCCACAGGGGGGTAAACCTTTCCTGAGGCGTGGGAGATTTGATGACTAAAAAGAAAAAGGACAAGAATTCGTTTCATTGGCTATTCCTTAAAATACTGATCTAATACAGCTTCTGTTTCTTCTTTGCCGTATGGAGAGAATCCACGATCTTCGCTACCGTGAAAGTTAGGATTAAGAGAAATGTCCCAGAAAGCGATTCCATCAAACCAAGGATAGCCCGGCTCCCAGAAACCGTTAAAGAGAGCTTGGTAAGAGATGGCTTGGTGTTCGATATTAAGAGGACCTTGAGCCGTGGCGTAGGTAAAGGGATTGATAAAAGCATTTTCAACACTACGGTAGCCCACCTCTTTTAAAACCACTTTTTTTGCAACACCGGTCATAATCTCGATATCAAGAAGAGCAGTGTCCAGTTGTGCACTGTAGGCCATAGAACGCTGAGATAAAAAGGCCAGTAGCCCATCTCTGTCGGCTGGTAGATCATCAGATGGAAAGGCAAAAGACCGGTACATATCAATTCCTATTCGATCAAGCTCAGTCCAAAACTGAATGAGATTCTGCCATATCTCATTTTCTTCTGGATCTTCAGGTTCAGCGAGATCGACGAGACGATAGCGCCAGCGCTCAAGCTCCCCACCAGAACGAGTGAGTCCTTGAGTCGAGAGAGTGTCGTCGGTAAAATTAATATCGTAAGCAATGCGGGTGTTCGGAATTTTTGCTTTTACGTAACGTAGAAGTTCTAACCAACGCCCAGGAAACCCATGGGGATATTCCGGCCATTGATCCTCAATACCTACAGTCATACTGTAAAGTTCCGCTCCGATTGTGAAATCGTCGACTTTTGCTAAACGAGCGATCGTGACGTAGCGATCAAGATAGAGCTGAAACTGTTCGAACCAAGTGTTGGGGTTTGAGGGCTGAATATTTCCATGCCACCAAACTTTGGTGGTACCATCTTCAAGAACCTCTTCCACTGGAAATTCACCATTGGGTCCTACCACAAAAACGATGGGACGAATGCCAACAGTGAGTCCCTGATCATGAGCATACCTGACCAGAGAAGCCATTTCTCGAGCTTCGATTCCTATAGGTCCGCTTCCTGTGACTGGTTCAATGGAGTTGGAAAAAGGTCCAATCATTTTCGCGCGAACGTTTAAAATGATATGGTTACCTCCAAGCTCGACCACTCGGTCTACGGCCTCTTGAGCTTTGGTTTTTTCCTCACCTGCGGGGTTAGCTTTATAGCGAAACTCACCATTTTCAGTCAGGTTAAAGCCCTTTACGGACTGTCCCCACAGTGGCTGACCTATAAGTAAAGCTATACTTAAAATAAAAGTAAAGCGTGTCATAAAATGATCTCCTTATTATTCTTTTTCGAACTATTCTTAATTAAATTTTGAGGTAAAATTGGAAATGTGTGTTGTGTTTTTTTCCACTGCACTTCTTTGCCTAGAACTTGGTTTACGAAAAAATCTTTTCCCGCCAAAATTCCCGCACAAGTGTTAATCGTGATAGCCAGCGGCCAGCGTATGGGAACGAGTAGAGATTGTTTCGTACCATGGTGGAATTTCACCCATTTCATTCTCATCACTATGCGAAACAGCATAAAGACAAGGTTACTCAGCAATAAACCATTGATAAAAATATCATCCACATCAGGATCGATGATCATTTCCACCGACAGAAGCACTAGGCAGTTTATAGAGACAAAAGGGGCTAAAATAGCTTTACGATCCCGCCAAAGAAAGTACCTTTGGTTAAACTCTCCAAACCATCCCAGACGCTGCCAACCTTGATAACAAATCCCCATAGTCCAGCGCGCTTTCTGACGAATGGAAGCTTTGAATGAGGAGGGAAAAAATTCTCGGGTCGCAATGAGTTGATCGGTAAAAGTTTGCATATAACAGGCGAAAAGAGAACGAAACCCAAATTGGCTGGCTCTTAACCCCAGGATATAGTCCTCTGTTAAATCCTTATGGGGAAACAAAGCCCCTTCTTGTAAGTCTCTAAAATAAAGGACCAGGTTTCTCTTCATACAAGTTCCCACCCCAGCCGAAGGGATCGCCGCTTTTGTGGCCTGGCGAACCAAGAGATCTTTGGAATGAATTTCGGCAAATTCATCAAGATAAGTTCCGCCCACAAAATTAAGTGAATGACGATTGAAACTTAAGACGGGAGTCTGAATGAAGTCGTAATTGCTTAAGTTCTGTCGATAAAGAAGTAGGGACGACGGATCAATAAGGTCTTCCGAATCGTGCATAATAAAGGCATCAAAACGAAGCTTATTTTCTTTTTCGAAATCGAGAATTCCATTAATAAGTTCATCAAGCATTTGCCCTTTATAAGTCGGACCATTTTTACGATTAATCACGCAGTGAACATTGGCAATACTGTTTGCCAGGGACTCGGCGACAGTTTTTGTGGCCTCGTCATTAGGATAAACACCTAAGAATATATGGGTGTTTTCATCAAGAAGAATTCCAGAATTGGCTTGAACCATTTGAGCAAGCACTTCTTCTTCTTTCCAGTTAGCCACCATGATAGCAAGCTTTCTCTCTCGGTCTCGATCGGAGATGGAATTGTTCATCCCCGTTGGTTTTAATTTCAACAGGAGACTTAACCAATCAATAAAAAGATCATCCATGATGAAGATGAAAACAATAAGGGCCGAGAGAAGATACCAAATTTCCATCAGTAAAAACTCCCGGAAAGAACTAGGAGGGCGTCATACTGGCCAGGGTTGATATTACTCGATAGAGAATAATGCGTGAGGGCACCAATATAAAATTTGTCGAGACGAGTATTTAATCGCGCTCCAACTCGAATCTCGTTTTCGAGAGGACCGTAACCGATGTCTCCACTTTGTCTTGTGAAGCCTTCAAAATAGGGATCAATGCTGAAAGTTGAATTGAGCCCTTTCGAATAGCCAAGCTTAACCCATGTGGTAAATACAGAGCGTTCACTAACTCGGTCTATTTGAATCCAATCACCATAGGTTTCAAAAAAGGCTCTCTTGAAAAGAAATTTTTTATAGTAATAAATAAGTCCCACACGCAGTTCTTCGCTTTTCCAGTCTCCAGCCAAGGACTCCGTTCGATAGATAAACCGTTTCTCTGTAAACAAGGACAAAAAATAGGGATAAGGCAAAATATCAATTGATAAGCCCACGGTGGGCATAACGGCGTTCTCTATGGCAAGCGGAGCTCCTTCGTTTGAAAGGTCACGGGTGAAGCGAAGACCAAAATAGGGCTGAACCCGTTCTTTAAGAAAATAGAAGCGATTGTAAAAGCGGGAATCGGTCACAGCTCCGTCAAAACGAGAGTCGTAATAAGTCTCCGAATAAAACTTACCTTCTAACTTCACCCCTCCCAATTCCCCTGCCTGCAGCGGATTTGAAAGAAGAAGGAGTAAAAAACTATGAAAAAATGACAGCTTCAACTTGCTCAAAAACAACCCCAAATTCCTCTTTTTCTTTACGACTAGGCCCCCTTTTATGAGAATTTCCGGCAATGGCCAATGTGCGTCATTGGTTTTGTAAGAGGTAAAGGGTGTTTTGAAGTTTTTTTACAAAAGAAACAACAGTTGTGCTTTTTGTATTTAGTTCATTTGCAGGGATGATAGTGGGTTACAATGAAATTAATTGTTATTGGGCTCCACAAAACAAAGAATAGGGTAGCTCTCATCACAATCGTCATCACCGTCAGACCATCGATCCGAATCATCCCATGTAAAGTCTCCGACCTCACCCGTGTCGTCAGAAGAGCTTGATGACCAATTCTCACAATGGTTGCCGGAACCACTTGTTGGCCAATGGGTGTCTGATCCGGTTCCTCGCCCAGTCCAAACATTGTCATCGTAATTAAAGTTACTTGTTATATCCCAATCATTTTCATTACCAGGTCCCCGTCCCATGCTATTAGTGGTAAAACTAGCTCCTCCGATACCAACGCTATCAACTTTAGCAAAATAGTAAGTGGTATTGGGGCTTAAATTACTGCAGCCGGATCCGTCACATAAAAAGGACTTCACTCGCGAAGAATCGAGTTCACAGGCCGAACTTTTTCCTCGCCAGTTGTAAGTGGTTAATTCAATCAAGCAGGTAGCATCTGCTCCCGATCGTCCTCCTAAATTTCCAGTACTCGAATTCTTAGAAAGTATAAAGTAGCCATGGGAAACAACGCACTCTCCTGATGGTGACCAAAAACCAAAAGGAATGGGCTGAGCCTTCCCCAAGCTATGAGTTAAGATAAAAAAAGATATTAAATATTTTATATTGAGCATTGTCTCTTTCCCTATCGGATAAAAAGGCAATCTCAGAAGTCTTTTTCTTAATTAAAGACAATTTTTAAAGGAACGAATATTCGTGTTTTCGTTATACTTTCTTTAAGGATTTAATTCTGGGTATTTTTCATTGGGTTTGATCGAAGGTTTGTTTTCTTCAGGCGCTGGTGCAATGGGTGTTTTGGACTTTGTCGACTCAAGTTTCAGTTTCTCTTCTTTAGAGACAAAGCGTGGTTTTATCTGGGGTCTAGGCTTGAGTAAATATTGAGGATTGTCTTTACGCTTTTCTAGAAAATCAGAAACCCTCTCGGCGGCCTTCTCACTATTTCGTTTATAAAGGATAGGGTCAAACCCGCAGTGAGGACACTTTAGACTCTCGCGGTAACGGACTCTTAAGAACACCTGAAAGCAAAACGCAAGACTCATAAAAATAAGAAGTGATCTTAAATCTGGCCCGCCCCAAATGGCATAGGCTAGAAGTCCAGTGACGAACAACAAAAGACCGCCGTCAAAAATAGAGACCTCTTTCTTTAAATACACCCTATGGTTTAATCGACAAAATGCACAGACTCGGTTTTCAGATGTTTTAAATATCATCCTTCTATTATGAATCATTCTAGCCACCAGCTAAAGTCGAGTGTTTTATTCTCTCCATTTTCCCTACAAAAGGCTTAAATCGCGCTTAGATTAAGCTTCTCGCTGATTTTTAACCTCTTAGTTCCTATAATGGAATCTATGAAAATACTTACGATAGTTTCCATTGTTTTGTTGGCGGCTCCGGCCTTTTCTGATTACGAAAACTACGACGATATTGTGAATAAATTGTCGAAGTACAGCACCGATGACCTTAGAGAAAATCAAGCTTATCGTGCTGAAATTCGCACTTACTCGAAAGTTCATCTTGGTCTTGGTCTATCACAAACATTTTATGATGCTGATGCTGTGGCCTTAAATAGTCGTATGCAAAATCAGGGGGGATTAATGATCAACGTGGGCGTTGATATTCTTAATCACAACTGGGGACTTGAGGGCTCTTACTCCAATTTTGGAACGGCCAATACGGACGATACTCAAATTCGATTGCGTGAGTTCGCCATTAAGGGTTTGTATAAACCCTCAATTAATAAAACCTGGAGTATGAGAATGGGAATGGGAGTTAGCTCTCGCTTCCTAGATATTTCTAATGCCGCCACCAATGAGTCTTATAAAACTCCTAGTGGCTTATTTTTGTTTGGAGTTGACAGCTACATTAGCCAGCTCATTAGTGTGGGAGCCGATTTAAGTTTTAAAACGGCGATGATTAACGACACTATAGACAAAAACTCTGTCGACCTCTCGTTTAGAGTCGACACTCACTTTTGATGATTGAAGAAACAAAAAAAGAACTTCCTGGTTTATTTACTTATCTTTGGGCTTTCTTAAAAAACCCACTCCAGGAAATAAAAGAAATACCTCGCATCCACTGGTCAAGCCTTGTGGCCTTTCAGTTCTGTTTGAGCTTGATCTCTGTTGTTGTCTCCAATCTACTTGCCCCTTTTGCTATTACCTTTTTCAATGTCATTCTCTCTCTTTCAATGGCCATCGTTGCCACTGGTTTATCAGCGCTGTTTTTTTACTACTTTTTTCTCATTCTTTATGAGAGGCAGCTCCCTTTTTTAAAAATTTTCACCCTTGTTCTTTTTGCTCATATTCCGTTTGCGATCTTTCATCTTGCTGTCTACTTTTTCCCTCCCTCTGATTTGATCGGAATTGGAATTTCAGCCCTTCTAATGATTGTGGGACTTGTTGAGAACTTTAATATTCCAAGGAAATTGGCGATCAACTTAATGATAGGGCTCTATTCTGTCTTTTTTATCTATTGGGCCATTCATCTTTACACCATTCAGAGCCACCAGGACCTCTCCACCCCACAGGACTTGGATCATATTGAGAAAGAAGTGGATGCAATCTTTAATCAGTAGCTCTCTTAAGACTCAGAGCTAGGCCTAACTTCTAAATAAAAATAATTTTTGGTACAATTGTACGATGGGTAAAAAGCTCCTAATCTTCCTCGTGATATTATTTGCCGCACAGAAGTCTTTTTCGAATGAGACCACAGGCGGCTCCACTCCTCTACAAATTACTATTACGCCCTCCCAGGAGCAGATCGCTCTGACCCGCCTTCCTGAGTACCCCCCGCGCTGTGAACGCTTTATAGAGCCTGACAATTGGGACTACACCCAAGTGGATGCCTGCGCCCATCCCGAGTGGGTCCCTACCCTTGAATGCCCTAATCAGGACCAGGTTCGCCGGGCGAATATCCTTATGGGTATGGCTGAAACAATTATTGAAGCTCACAATTATCGCTTTGCCACCCAAAATGGCTCCGAGGGGTTTACCTACGAGGCTAGAACCTTGGTGTGTAAAATGTTTCGTGAATCGACGTTTCGTCCACAGGCCGAGGCCCCAGGAGATCGCTCTTCAGCCGCCGGACTCTCTATGGTCACCCGCAGTACGGCACAAGCTTTAATGGATAAGGAAGACCGTTACTCGCAAGCTTTGAACTTTTACTCAAGGCTCCCGAGGTACAATCATATTGAAGATGGCGATGAGCTCTATGAAGCCATGCGAGGGAGTATTGCCCTGCAAATAGAGGTGGGCCTAGCCGTTCTTCAGTTAAAAAACTTGGAAGGACGCTCTTCTATCCATGGTGTAAGAGAGTTACTAGAAAGGTACTACGGCCACGGTCTACCCGCCTCTCCCGGCTACGCGGCCCGAATAATTGACTGCTCTCGCTGTATCCGAGATAACAACAATGAAGTCCAGTACAGTTGTTTACTAAAATCCCAAGATTCAACAAAGGACGGCCAATGTCCATAAAGTTCCTTTTTACATTCTCCCTATGCTTCCTATTAGCAATTTCGTCTCAGGCGGAGTGGCAGGTGAAAAAAGTGCCAAAGAAGCTCTCTGATAAAACCCTTTGGCAACTCCACTTCACTCAAGGGAAGAGAAGGTTGGTCTACACCCCTCAGAAAGGCTCTGAGCGAGTCCTCAATATCGAAGAAAAAACGGTCAGTGGCAGAAAGTATTTTATAACGGGTTGGTCTTATGGAGGCCGAAGCATGCAATTTCGAGTCTTTGACCCCTCTATTAAGAACACTCCTCTGTGTGAGTTTGTATCGTTTGGTGAGAGTTCAGATCTCAAAGTAAACAAAAACACCCTACAAGCCCTAAAGGTCCCCGATCGCCTCGGTGTGGCTAACCCTAAAAGCCAGAAAGACTCATGGGTTCACTGCCGAATTTTAAAAAAATAGAGTGGATTTAAGCACTTCACCCTTTTTAACGGGCATTTAGAGCTCCCTTAAAATCTCTACTATTTGTTAAAAAATATTAAACAAAGGCTGATTTCAATGATAGTCATTTTGTATGGAAGATTATTTTTTTAGCAAAAGTAAAAATGAAGTCGAAATTATTGATTTTAAAGAGTGCGCTGAGAACTTAGCGAAACTTTTGAGCTCTAATGGACGGAAAGTCCGCGCTTGGAATAGAGATAGTATAGAGAAGTTAAAGTCTATGCCACTTTCACATATCAAGTTGCAGACTAAAAAGCTCCAGTTTTGCTATGATATTTACCAATCTGCCATCGAAGAAAATATAGACCCAAGAATGGAAAGTAAAATTCTATGGCGCTTACTTGCCAAGGAGGGGTGGTCTTTTAGCTCAGATCTTTTTGGCGAGATTTCGGACAACGATATCATCGAAATTTATTTATGTAACAATGCCCAGTATTTCGCGAATTCTGTCTTTATGGACCTTTGTTCCTATGACTTGTCCGATATCGCCTCTTATCGGTGGGACGAGTTATTCACCCGTGACAAAGGGGCCACTGAAGCTATTCTTTCAAATGTCCGTCAAGTTATGAAAAAACCTGAAAAAAGACTCTATTACTTCGACATCCCTAAACATAGGGGTGCAGAAATTTTTTCCATGGATCGTATCGAACTTGAAATGAAGTTAAAGGTCTTTTGCCCTTTATTTGATGAAAAAAAGGAAATGGCTGCCTTCTTAACCACCTTTGAGGCGAGAAAAGTCCTTTCTGATAGTGATCATTAGATCTAAGTCCCGCGAAGAAATATCCATGTCAAAAAGTCTAAATATTTTGTTTAGAAATAAGATCTATTTGCTTTAAGTCCAATAGCGATCTTCAATGTATATATGCAGAATATTAAAAACCTTGATAAAGCCCAATGCCATTTTCTACCCATACGCTATCAACCTAACTTCTATCGTTTTGATCTTTTAAACAAGACTTTTGATGCATGGTCTAAATGCTGGAAAGAGGTGGGCGCGAAGACTAGCTATAATTTCAATGAAAACGATTTTTTCACAAAAGACTGCGCCCTATCGTTAACTAACAGCCAAGGCGAGGTCTTCGGGTGTCTACTTATCACCTTCAATCACTTTGACAATGTCTGCAGCACCAAAACGAATTTTATAAAACGTTTTAACAAACCCTATCAAGAGTTTTTAAAAGCTCGACAACTCAAAAACGTAATCAGTTTAGAATATTTAACCGTACCGAAGGAGTTCAGAAGACATCCTAAGGTTTCTGTTTCACGAGCACTAACTTATCTTGGTTTTAGGTATATGGAAAACACTGATTTTTCGGCAGCTTTAGTACAAACCAGAGATGATGTAAAAGTTTATAAAGTTTGCAACGAACTTGGCGGCACCCAGGTTTCAAAAACTAAGATAAATGGTCTAGATGGAAGTTTCTTCGTCTTTGAAAAAAACAAATTAAAACCACCCGAAAACGCCTATTTAAAAATTTATGTGGAATCTCTTTGGGCCAAAAACCAAGATTTTACGGGTCACCTTATTTATCAAACTGAAAGGAAAGCGATCGCATGATTGATTCATTAAAAACAAACTTCCTTGTTTCAATACCAGAAATAGTTCACCGCACAATGGATACATTGGAAAACTTTCCCTGGGAAAACCCTACTCTCTATTCTCAATGGCTAGCTCAGACTTTTTTTATCGTTCAACATACTCCACGTTATATTTGCTTGGCGGCAGCCCGCTTTGACTATTCCCAAAATGACTTCCACAGAACACTTGTCGCCCATTTATCGGATGAAGATCTCCATGAGGAGGACGTTCTCAATGATTTGAAAAACTTGGGTCATGTTATCAGTGAGTTTAGCCCCATGCCTGAGGTCAAAATTATGACTGAAAATTTGTACTATCAAATTGATAATATCAATCCACTTTGTATATTTGGACGTATACTCTTTCTAGAATACGTGGCTTCAAATATTTCGGAAAATTTGAGAAAGCGAATTTCCTCAACTTGGGACTTGAACCAACGTCAATTTTTAAAAATTCATTTCGAAGAAGATGTAGAGCACGTCAAAAAAGCCTTCTCAGTGGTTCATGGACTAACCGATGAGCAGCAAAGACTCGTTGGAGATCAATTCTATTTGAGTGGGCTATTCTACACAGATTTAATGAGTGCCATTGAACTCAGCAACAATGGAGTTTCTCACCAAGACAAGCGCAGCGCTTAGAAGCAATATAAGGCCACCTCACACCTTGAAATTGTGTATTTTTGAACCAATACTCTTCGACATGATGCATTCCGCTCAACTTTTTATGTTTATATCGGTAAAACAACCTAAATATAAATTAGAAAAGGGCAAGCTCATGCATTCATTTGAAAAGAAAATTTGTGTATCTTTTGGATCCTATCTGAAAGACTCCAGAAACGACAGTCTCCTTACCCAAAATGAGGTTGCAGAGGCTTGTGGACACTCCAACGCACAATTTATTTCAAATATCGAAAGAGGAACCTGTTGGCCACCAATGAACGTGTTATCGAAAATGTCGAAACTCTACAAAATTCCACGTCACGAGCTTCTCGACCGTTTTACAGAATGTCGCAGAAAAATTTGGGCCTACGAGATGGGTATTCGCGGAAAAAAAGCCCAATAATTTAATTCACCTTCTCACAAAATTATAAATCATAGAGCTTGTGTTGCTTATCCTTGAATGAGTAGTCTTGTTGAAGTGACTTCGATGGGACCTTATCAAGCCTTTCAACCATATTTCGTGACCCGTAACTAATTAGTATTTACTAAACAACTGTCTCCTGTAAACTGTTATTGTTGGAAAAATCTGACTCTGCAGGAGGTTTGAACATTTCCTTTGAGGTTTCACGGCCTGGTGCTAAAAAAAATTTTTTGATTGTAGATGATGATGAAAAGATCGTTGAGACCTTTAAAGAGTTAGTTGAACTCAATTGGGGAGAAACCATCCGCCTACTTGAAGCTCGCGATGGCGCGAATGGTCTTACCAAAATACACAATCAAAGCTTTGACTGTATATTTACTGAGCTGAATCTTCCCAGAAAGGGAGGGCTTCCCTTTATTCGCTCCATTCGCTCAAGCAATCTTAATCAAGAGACACCCATCATTGTTATAACAGCCGAAGATCCTGCAAACTTCCCTCTTCATGAATTCGACTTTGTTGAGTCAGCAAAAAAACCCATTGATTTGAGCGAGATCGTCGGTCTGGTAGAAAAATACAACAAGGGCACCTATAAAGAGAAATACCTCTCGGCTTACCTTTTTAATCATGTTCTCTATGCGATTATGGACCTAATAACGGCTATCACATCAGAGGAATTCAGTAGTGATCGAGAGTTACAGTTCAAGAAGGCCCCTGACAAAGTTTCAAATGACTTAATATTCGAACTGGAAATTGAATTTGGAAGAAGAGCTAACACTTTTGCCATCTGCTTTAATTCTAAACAGGTCGAGGACTACCAAAAAGAAAAAGAATTCTACACTCACAAAACCAAAAAAGAGATTGTCAGCTCGTTTGCTCAAGCTGTTTTTAACAGTATCACTAAGAATTTGAATACCGGCTATCAGCAACGCCATAAAATAAAAAAAATGAGCTGGAATTCCAGTCACCTAGAAGGTAAAGCGGGACTTATTACCACCCTTAATAATCCCTACTTTGAAATCCAAATTTTCGCGAACACCTCACGATAGTTCGACTACAAGCCCTTGGGCCCCAGACAATAGAGACTTAGGTTATCAGGTTTGAGATATTTATCGATATAATTTTTAACTGAGTCGGCTGTCACCTCATCAATTTCAGAGATGACTTTATCCACGGGACGATACTCTCCAAAAACCATTTCATTGACAGCAATAGAGTTCATGCGATTATCGATGTCTTCCCCGCCTATTACAATCTGACCCTTTGCTTGAGTTTTATAAAGCTCAATCTCATCCTGGCTTAGTCCATTTTTTCTGAGCTCATCGACTTCTTTTGAAATTAGATCAATCACCTCGGCGGCATGCTTTCTTTCGGTTCCGGCGTAAATGGTTTGTAAGCCCGTATCAACAAAAGTGTTTAGCATACTAAAAACCGAATAAACCAAACCTCGATCCTCTCGGATTTTCTGATAAAGCTTTGAGGTCATTCCACCACCAAGAGCTGTGTTAACAACATAGGCGTTGAAGCGATCCTCATCTGAAAAAGCGCAGGTCGGAAAACCCATAACGATATGAAACTGCTCACAGTCCTTTTTAAAAAAGTCATTAATGGGTTTATGAACAGGAGCCTCAAGCTTTGCCTGATAGCTTTTATTTTTCCATGTTTTCTGAGAAAAACCTTTTTCCACTTCTTTTACCAGAGCTTTGTGGTCCACGGCTCCAGCCGCGGTAACAATCATATTTTCGGGCACAAAGTGAGTGTCATAATAGTTTTGAATATCATTGAGGCTCAGCTTGTCCACTGTTTCCATATTACCGAGAATTTGAAATCCAAGGGGACTATCGGGGAAGATTTTTTCGAAATATAGGTCATAAACATACTCTTCAAGATCATCAGCACACATTAGAATTTCTTGCTGAACCACTCGTTTTTCTTTTTCAAACTCTTTGTCGGAAAATTTCGCAAAGGCACAAAGTTGCGCCAAAACATCCACACTCAAGTCCAGATCCTCTTTTAACGAGGTGGTGTGAAAGCAAGTGTGTTCTCTCGCCGTGAAGGCATTGATATCCCCCCCACGAGCCTCCATCGCTAGAGCTAACTGCAAGGGGGAGTATTTCTCAGTTCCTTTAAACACCATATGCTCTAAAAGGTGGGAAATACCCATTTGCTCGCGGGTTTCATGACGTGTTCCTGAGTTGATCCAAAAACCTGTAACGACACACTTTGAGTCCGCGTGATTCTCAGAGAGAACTCTAATACCGTTATCTAATACTGTTTTTTCAAATTTCATATTCCCTCAAAAGTCGAGCCCACTTTAAAAGTGGCTCTAAAATTTTTAAGCCTCACTAAAAAATAAGGATTTTCTGCGCTAAACGCAAAAATGCCTGGCTTTTGGAATGAGTTACCAAAAAAGAGCCAGGCACCTTTTTCTTAGTTATCGAGAAGAGCTTTACGAGAAAGTTTGATTCTTCCCGCGCGATCAATATCAATAACTTTTACATCAATTTCATCACCTTCGCTCAGATGATCGCTGACATTGCGAATTCTCTCTTTGGAGATTTCAGAGATATGCAAAAGACCTTGAGTGTTTGGAAGAACTTCTACGAAGGCTCCAAAATCGACGATCTTAACCACTTTACCTTTGTAAGTGGCTCCCATTTCAGCTTCTGCACAAATATCTTCAATCATCGAAATGGCTTTACGACTCATCTCAGGATCTGTTGAAGCAATATGGATGGAGCCATCGTCTTCGATGTCCACTTTTACACCCGTTTCTTCAATAATTCCTTTGATGACCTTACCACCAGCACCGATGACCTCACGCACTTTTTCAGGCTTGATCTTGATGGTCTCGATACGAGGAGCAAATTCAGAAATTTCGCCACGAGGAGTGGAAATTACCTCTTCCATTTTGGAAAGAATATGGAGTCGTCCTTCTTTGGCCTGCTTCAGGGCTTGCTCCATAACTTCAAAAGTGATGGAGTCTATTTTAATATCCATTTGAATTGCAGAAATTCCTTCACGAGTTCCAGCCACTTTAAAGTCCATGTCTCCAAGATGATCCTCATCACCAAGAATGTCTGTTAAGACGGCTGTTTTCGTTCCATCGGAAATAAGACCCATGGCCACACCAGCGACATTTCCTTTAAGAGGAACACCAGCATCAAGCATCGCCAAAGTTCCACCGCAAACTGTTCCCATGGAGGAAGATCCATTGGATTCCATTACTTCCCCGACCATACGAATCGTGTATGGAAATTTGTCATGATCAGGGATAACGGCTTTCAAAGCACGCTCTGCCAATGCACCGTGACCGATTTCACGACGAGATTGACCACCCATTCTTCCCGTTTCTCCCACACAGTAAGGAGGGAAGTTATAATGAAGAAAGAACTGTTTTTTATAGGAGGCAGAGAGATTATCAACAGACTGCTCATCATCTCCAGTACCTAATGTCACGGCACCAAGGACTTGAGTTTCTCCACGAGTGAAAAGACCCGAACCGTGAGCTCTAGGTAGAATTCCAACTTCACAAGCGATCGGGCGAACAGTTGTTAAGTCACGACCATCAATACGCTCACCATTATCAAGAATATTACTTCTGGCGATATCATATTTGAGGTCACCAATAACAAGACCCAATTCTTTTTTACGAAGCTCTTTTTCGTCTTTATCTTCAATGGAAGCTAGGAACTTTTCTTCCGCTTCCTTTTTGATAGTGTCATAAGCCCCGTAACGGTCGCCTTTGTCTCTCATAGAAAGAGCTTCACTGATTTTGCCTTTTGCAAATTCGGTAACCTGACCGCGGAAATCTTGATCCACTTTAAAAGGAATGAATTCTCTTTTTTCACGATTTCCTGTTTTTTCACGAAGTTCATCTTGAGCATCAAAAATTGGCTTCATCTGTTCATGAGCAAACTTCAATGCGCCAAGAACATCCTCTTCGGAAACGAGGGTGGCTTCACCTTCAACCATTAGGATTCCGTTTCTTGTTCCCGCCACAATCATTTCCACTTCGGACTTTTCTAATTGTTCAGGCGATGGGTTAGCGACAAATTCACCATCGACTTTACCAACCATTACAGCAGCTGTTGGTCCATTAAAAGGAATGTCACTGATGTGGGTTGCACAAGAAGCACCGATACTTGCTAAAATTTCAACTGGAAAAGTGCTGTCATAACTGAGGATAGTGGCTACCACCTGAGTGTCTTTGTTGTAGCCCTCTGGAAAAGTAGGACGCAAAGGACGATCAATAAGACGAGCGTTTAGGGTTGCATCTCCAGAAGGACGCCCTTCTCTTTTGAAAAAGCCTCCAGGGATTTTCCCAGAAGCATAGAATTTTTCGGCATACTCTACGGTGAGTGGGAAAAAATCCATGTCGGAATCTCTTTTAGAGGAGACCACGGTGACTAGAACCACATTGTTCCCTGAGGTCACCAGTACGGAACCGTCAGCTTGTTTAGCCATTCTACCTGTTTCGATTTCTATGTTTTGGCTGCCAACGGTCATTGTGACTGTTTGTTTCATTCAAACCTCTCTGTTTGTTTTATTATGTCTATTTTTCTTGAGATGATTACTTACGGATACCAAGGTCGCCGATGACTTTCTTATAGCGATCAAGGTCTTTCTTTTTTAAATAATCGAGAAGTTTTCTTCTCTTGTTCACAAGTTTAACAAGTCCTCTTTGGCCGTGCTTGTCTTTTTTGTGAGTTTTGAAGTGCTCTGTCAAATCAGTGATTCTGAAAGTGAGCAAAGCGATTTGGACTTCAGAGCTTCCTGTGTCCAATTCTTTTCTTTGAAAGTTTTTGATGATTTCTTGTTTTTGGGATTGTTGCAATGCCATTATCGTCTCCTTGAGAGTGGTTAAAAGTAAGCCTCTTGATCCGTGCCAATGGCAGCTCGATATCAGAAGCGTTAAAAAAGGCTAAGTTATGGGAATGACAGCAATTGGTCAATCATTGATTGGGGAAAACACGGCGAATTTTAAAGCTCAGTGGGCCTTCAACACTCAGAAGGCATATAAGCCTGCCAGACCCCTTGGAGATCACCTTAAGGCCCTGTAATCCTTTCCGAGGGCCGTATTCAAGCTCCAGAAATCGCTCCAGTTTTCTTGAGATCTGGCCATTGGAGAGAAGTTTTTCGTCTTTACCTTCCACCTTGATTGTAGGCCAATCGGGAAGAGTTTGTGACAAAGGGATAAAGGATGAGTGTTCGTAAATTTCCTCCGGGGTCAACTCCTGAGCCTGCTGAGTTTTCACCGCTTGGCTCACCTCATAAGGGGAAGAGTGGGTGCGTCTAAGCTGAGTTAACGTGCCTCCACAACCGAGCATCTCCCCGAGTCTTTTTCCCCAGGCTCTAACATAACTTCCCTTGGTGCACTCAAAAGCCACTTCTACTGATTTCTCACTTCGTTTAATTAGCTCCAGATCATTAAAACTCATTTCCTTTTCGGGTGGTTTAAAGTCCTCGCCCTTTCTGGCCTTCTCGTAGAGCTTTTTACCCTTAACTTTAACGGCCGAATATATTGGAACCGGCAAAACCACGGTGCCGCTAAGCTTAGAAAGAGTCTGCTTCAACTCTTCATCAGATATTTCAAAATTCTGTTTTTCTTCAATCACTTCTCCAGTGATATCGTCCGTATCGGTCACAGTGCCAAGCAGAACTGTGGTCTGATAGGACTTATTGCCATTAAGAATATAATCCGAAAGCTTGGTGGCTTTACCAATGAGAAGAACGAGGAGGCCCGTTGCCATGGGATCGAGTGTGCCGGCATGACCGATATCTTTTCGTTTAAGATGACGACGGAAGAGACCAACCACATCGTGGCTGGTCATGCCTCCTGGCTTATCAACAAGAAGGAGTCCATCTTTCATGAGATATCAGAGTCCTCTTTTACAATACGATCGATTTTTGCCATCATTCGCACACTGTCATCGTTGTAGAATTTTACTGTCGGACAGTATTTCATACGAAATTTTGAATTGAAGATACGTTGAATGTCCGGCGCATGCGACTGCAAGGCTTCAAGAATTTCGTCACTAACTTCATCTTTACCAATAACACAAACGTAGGCTTTTACGTTACGAAGGTCAGGACTGACGGCCACTTTGGTTAAAGAAACAAGGTCTTCACTACTACCTGACTGCTCCTGCATTAAGTAAGTAGAGATCACCTCTCGAATTTCTTTTTCCGCTCTTTGTAAACGTCGACTTTTTTCTGACATTTTCAATCCTTTACTTTGTGGCTCCTACAAAAAAAGGTCCTTTTTAATTGAAAAAAAGGACCCCCATAAAAATTTAAAATTAACTTTAGAGCTCTCTTGCCACTTCTTCTTCAAGGTAGGCTTCGATTTCATCGCCCACTTTAATATCATTGAAGTTTTCGATTCCGATACCGCACTCATAACCTGTGGCCACTTCTTTGGCATCGTCTTTAAAGCGCTTCAAACTGCTAATTTTGCCTGTGTAGATAACTGTTCCGTTACGTACCAATCGCAGAAGAGAGTTTCTGGTAATTTTACCATCAACCACAAAACTTCCAGCAATGGTACCAATCTTGGGAACACTAAAGGTGTCACGCACTTCGGCTCGACCCATAGCTTTTTCCACAATATCGGGATCAAGAAGACCGGCCATCGCTAGCTTCATGTCATCCATAAGTTTATAAACAATAGAGTATGTGTTGATATCCACACCTCGTTCTTTTGAAGCTTGGCGAGCACTGTTATCAGGACGAGTGTTAAATCCTACAATGATTCCACCAGCCGTTGAGGCAAGAAGAACATCAGACTCACTGATTCCACCCACGCCGGAGTGAATGACTTTAATCTTTACTTCGTCGGTTGATATCTTATCAAACATTGAGCGAATGGCCTCACTGGTTCCCGCCACATCGGTTTTAAGAACCACAGGAAGCTCTTTTAACTCTCCAGACTTCACTCGAGAGAATAAATCTTCCAAGTTAGTTGGAGCGGCCTGTTTGGCCATTTTTTCTTTTCTGGCTTCTTCGGCCCTTTGCTCAGCAATACGCTCGGCTGTTTTCTCATCTTTACAAGCATCAAAGGGATCGCCCGCTTGTGGAGAAGCTGGAAGTCCGATCACTTCCACTGGATGACTCGGTCCTGCTTCATCGATTTTTTTGCCGGCCTCATCAAAAATCTGCCTCACTCGACAAGCGATCTCTCCGATCACCACATTCTGTCCAGAAGTCAGTGTTCCATCTTGCACAAGCAAGGTGGCCACATTCCCTTTTCCAACTTCCACACGGCTTTCAACCACGATACCCGTGGCTGAACGCTTGGGGTTGGCTCTAAGTTCTTGCATTTCCGCTAAGAGACTGACTTGCTCTAAAAGCTCATCCACCCCTTCGCCCTTAAGAGCTGAGACAGGCACAAACATAGTGTCACCACCCCAGTCCTCTGGAACTAATTCGTATTCAGCCATCTGCTGTTTGATTTTGTCAGGATTAGCGTCAGGGCGGTCCATTTTGTTCATAGCCACTATGATGGGTACTCCGGCTTGCTTGGAGTGACTGATTGCCTCAATGGTTTGTGGCATCACACCATCATCGGCAGCAACAACTAAAATCACAATATCCGTTGAGCTGGCACCACGGGCTCTCATCGCTGTAAAGGCTTCGTGTCCCGGAGTATCAATAAAAGTACATTCACCGATAGAAGTTTTCACTCGGTAAGCACCCACGTGCTGGGTGATCCCGCCAGCTTCTCCTTCGGCCACTTTTGCTTTTCTGATGAAATCAAGCAAGGTGGTTTTTCCGTGGTCGACGTGTCCCATCACAGTAACGATCGGAGCTCGTGCAATCTTTTCAGCACCTAGATCTCCAAAGGCTGCCATTTCTACGAGTTCGTCATCTGATTTTTGAATGTTTTCCGCTTCGTAATCAAACTCGGGAACAATTAACGAAATGGTTTCAAAATCCAGTTCCGTGTTCACATTGCCCATGACACCGTTTTTCATGAGAACTTTTACGAGTTGAGGACTCTTAACATGCATTTCATCGGCAAGTTCAGAAACCTTCATACTTCCGTAAACTTTAACCACACGCTTATGGGCAGCCGGTTTAGTGATTTCGGTTTTCTTCATCTCTGCAGGGTTAGATGCAATTTTCTTTTTCTTCGGTTGAAAAACGACCTCTCTCTTTTTGAATTCTGAAGAAACAAAAGAAGGCGGCGCCTGCTCTTGGTCTTTCTTTGAAGGACCACTGGGACCAGCGGCTGGTTTCTTACGCTTGTTATCTTTATGGTGATCTTTTTTACCAAAACGATCACTCTCTTCTTGTTGAGGCATCGGCTGGTTGGCAGCCACAAATCCGGGGCGAATGTTTCGGTTCGCTGTTTTCTGGGGACGATTAGATTGGCTTTTGTTTTCAACCTTACTTAAATCCATTTTACCCACAATATTACGGCGTGGCTTTTCGGATTTAACTCCACTCACCGGTCCACCTTCAGTCATTTTGACTTCACGTTTACGGGCCGAAGGAGCTGGCTTTGATTCTTTAGCCGCTTCCTTTTTGGGCTCTTCTTTTTTAGGCTCTTCTTTAGGAGCTTCCGTCTTGGCTTCAACCGCCGCCTCTTTAGGAGTTGTCACTTGAGGCGCTTCTTTTTCAGCCGCTTCTTTTGGAGTGGTTGTTTCTACAGGAGCGCTTGCCGCCTGAACCTTTTCCTCAGTCGCCTCTTCTTCTTTTTTAGCCGCTTCTTTTTTGACAACGTCGGCTTTTTTACGACGGATGACTGTTTTTTTCTTAGTCTTCTTTTTGGTCGTTTTTTTGCCGGACGCCGCTTTTTTCGCCGTTTTCTTTTTGGCGGTCTTTTTCTTAGCTGCTTTTTTCTTTGCCGTCTTTTTCTTGGCTGTTTTCTTTTTGCCTTTTTTACCGCCGCCCTCTTCTTCTTCAAGCTTGTCTTTTATCTTGGCGATATCATCTTGGCTCAATTCAGCCATATGGCTTTTAATGGGTAACTCCCATTTACGAATCTTATCCATCAAAACAAGAGTTTCGATTCCTATTTCTTTGGCAAATTCATACACCTTAGGTTGATCCAACTTCAAACTCCCTTAGCTTATAGCTTCTTTAAGCTTAGTCTTCTTTTTTCTCTTCATCAGTTTCAGCCGCCGAATCTTCATTAGCTGTGTCTTCTGATTGATTTTCTTTGGCCTCTTCACCAGAAGTGTCTCCTTCTGCTGAGGCTTCCTGTTTTTCTTCTTCATCAGCAGACTCTTCTGCTGCATCGGCCTTCATTTCTTCACCAGAGTCATCAGCATTTGATGTTTCATCCGCTGTGAGTTGAGCCATTTGCTCTTTAAGCATCTGGTCGGCCTGACTCTTGGCATCCCCACCGGAAGGCACTTGCGCTTCTGTGGTGGTTGGCGCTTTTGGAATTTCTTTGCCCTCTTCCTGGTACTGTTTAAGAAGATCTTTTGCCTCTTGGATCAATCCCTCGGCATGCTCCTCGGTGTCGTAACCAGGAATAACCATGATATCTTCAACATCGGCCGCGGCTAGTGATTGGAAGGATCCAAATCCACTTTGGAAAATACTTTGAGCCATTGTGTCTGTCATATTTGGCATTAACATAAGATTGAAAATCGACTCCGCCGTTCGCGCCGAAGCATTGGTTTCAGACATAATGTCAATTTTCCAGCCTGTTAATTTGGCCGCCAAACGAACATTCACCCCACGCTTACCAATGGCAAGGCTGAGTTGAGAATCTGGGACAACAATTTCCATCTCTTTGTTGGCTTCATCAAGAAACACTCTTGAGATTTCAGCCGGTGCTAGAGCATTACAGGCAAAACGAGTGATATCTTCATCCCACTCGACAATATCAATTTTCTCACCTTTAAGTTCCTGCACCACGTTTTGCACGCGAGAACCCTTCATTCCCACGCAGGCTCCCACGCCGTCCACGGCTGAGTCTTTACTGTAAACAGCAATCTTTGCTCTTTGCCCGGGCTCACGAGCTGCGGCCATAATTTGTACAATTCCGTCATAAATTTCCGGAACTTCAATTTCAAAAAGTTTCACCATGTAGTCGGCATGAGCGCGAGACATGACGATTTGTGGGCCTCTTGTGGTTTGACGAACATCGAGAAGATGACCCTGGATACGGTCTCCTGGTTTGAAATGCTCACCAGGAATTTGCTCACGGTAAGGGATGATGGCCTCGGTTCGGCCGAGATCAACAACCACTGTTCCTCGCTCCACGCGACGAACAATCCCTGAAGCAATCTCACCTTTACGGCTTTCGAACTCGTTAAAGATAATATCGCGTTCGGCGTCTCGCACCTTTTGCATAATAATTTGTTTGGCTGTTTGAGCCGCGATTCGCCCAAGCTCCGAGGTGTCTAGCTTTATACCGATAGAGTCATGCAATTGCGCATCCGGGTCGAGCTCTCTGGCATCATCAAGACGGATTTCAATTTCTTCATCCTCAAAATCATCATCAGAAACCACTTCATTAAACTGATACAGTTCAACTTCACCGGTGTCTTCGTTGTAGGTCGCTTCGATGTCGCGGTAAGTTCCATAAACTTTGGTGGCGGCTACTAGCATTCCTTGTTTTACAGCCTCGATAATAAGGTCACGATCTATGCCCTTATCCTTACCGACCTGCTCGATCATACGACTTAAATTAGAAAATACGTTTTCCACTTTCTAACCCTTTCTACCTTTTTGTTTCTTTTTACTAAACGGATTGGGATGAGCAAACATCACCCGTGCTTTATGTATAAAATTAAAAGGAATCTTGATGATGTCCTCAGACTCTTCTTGATCCCCTTCTAAAACCATCAATTCCACATTTTCATCGGCGACACCCATAACACGCCCACCAATTTTTTTTCGCTTCTGGTCTTTGTCAGAGCGTCCGGAGAGGAATTCTCCCATTGCCGTGTTGAAGTGAATCAGAACTTTTTCACCCACCACTTTTTCATAGTGCCATAGCTCTTTTAAATGGCGATCTAGACCGGGTGAGGACACTTCCAACTGATAAGTACCTCCAGGAACTAGCTCCTCAACATCTAAAACAAGATCCAAACCTCTGGAAACATTGGAGCAATCGTCTATGGAAACACCTTCTGAACCATCTTTATCGATAAATATACGAAGGGTGCGGCCTTTCCCTTTTCCCGTCCACTCAAGATCGTAGAGGAAACAATTTTCTCTTTTCGCAATTTTTTGGGCATGCTCCCGCAATTTTTCCAGTTCTTCGGCCATTCCTATCCTATATATAAAAAAAATAGGCCCACTGGGCCTATTTGTTGGACAATCTAGCAGAGAGGCCTATTTAAGGCAAGGGAAATGCTGAGAACCAATACTTTTTAAGTATATGATAAAACTTAGCTTTTTAAAGCCACTGGATTCTCCGGGAGCTGGAAGGCTCAATGAGCCCTATCCAAGGCCCTCTAAACTGAGTAGCTCATAAGCAGCCCAGTACCGCCGTCGCGATAATAGGACTTTCTCTGGCCCACGATTTTGAAGCCCTGCTGCCCATAGAAATCCAAGGCCTCTTTATTTTTTTCGTGCACATCGACCCATATCTCTTTTTTTTGCTCAAGGGCGAAATGGCTAAAAAGATCCGACATATGGCCTTGGCGCAAATGTTCCGAGTGAGTTTCTAGAAAAGATATTTCAGCGGCAACATCGGTCTGATGAAAGAAAAGAAGAGCCATAATCCTGTCTTTGTCGGTCTTGGCTTGCCAATGATTCTGAGAGTTCTGGCAATAGGAAGCGAGTTGAGCGTTGGACCAAAACCAAACAGGACTTCCCTCCTTGATCTCACGCTGCTCAATATAAGTGGACATTTGGGTCCGCCCCAAAGGATTGGACGAATCGATAAACATGCTTTTTCTCCCCTAAAAGCAATGGCTCTTTTTTTTATTTCTGAAATTGGGAAAATCTCTGCACTTTGTATTTTTTCTCGAGCACCTGAAACCATTGCTCCAGGCGGTCCAAGAGATTTTCCTCAACTTTATTTTGTCTAATTTTTTCTTTCACGTCATCGAACTTGAGATTTCCGTAATTCACTCTATTTTGAGTGTATTCTGTTTCGATCTCTGAAAGACTAACCGGTAAAACCGAGGCCTTTCTTTTAAAAACAAACAATCGATCCGCCTCCATGCGACGCCTAATTTTTTCCCGTAAAACGTTTGGGTCCAGATCCAAATTTTTCCAGTCAGAGGCAGCAATCTTTTCTTTGGCTTTTTTATAAACCTCAGAGACTTTTTCATTTGAGATACCAGCATTGTAAAAAGAGGAGGCTTCAAAGAAAAGGAGCCATTCACGAATGACTTCTTCAATCGGCTTTTTTACTCGAAGATTTTGAAATTCCGTTCCAGCCGCTTCCATAACCACTTTGTGAATATCGACCTCTCTTGAAGTGATCACATGGTTTTTAACTTGGGCGACTGTTTTAATAAGAATCTCGGCCTCTGCTGGCGGAGATAAAATGAGCAATCCCAAAATTAACAAGAACGACTTCATGATCTAATTGTAAGGGAGAATCAAAAAAAAAGGTATAAACATTGGCCGAAATGCCGTGTTTTATACCCTCAAAACCGGTGACTCCATCAAAATTTCATCTTGGCGTTTAAAAGAAGGACCCAATAATCAAGAGATTCTAAATCCTGAGTTGTGGTTCTATTGGCTGACAATTGGCTGGCTCTCTCTGCGGAAACGGCCCTTTCAGCTTCATAAGAAAAGTTTCTCATGTAACGGCCTTCAACGCCCACATTGATGGCTCGGTTCATTGCCACTTCCACCCCGGCACTAAAGCCTCCATCAAAGGCGTTTGAGGTTCTCTCGTCACCATTAAAGCGACGGTAAGTATAGGCCAGTAACACCCCAGCTGTGGGCATGATCCAGTGGTTTGAAAAACCAAAGGTCGACTTTAAAGCTCCACTAAAACCAAAGTGATCCACATCCTCAGCCTCTAAAGTTGAAGCCTGCAGAGTACCGGCCTCTTGAAACGAATAAAGAAAGCCGCCTTCCGCCCAAAAATCAAGACCTACAGGTATTCCTATAACCACGCCACCGGCTCCACTAAATTCAGGGGTTGAATTTTGGAAAGGATAAGTTAGAGCCCCTCCTAAAATTCCCACATAAAAATCAGTTTCTCCGTTGTCAGAGGGCTCTTCGATCTTTGTGCTTGAAGTTGTCTGGGGATAATCCCCTTGCACAGCCGTTTGCACGCTTTTCTGGCGCTTTGGTGGGTAGTTGTAAGCAGTTCCCACTTGGCGCTCCATGGCGTCGAGGTTTTGTCGACGGGTGTACCAATCGGCATTCTCTGGGGCTGCAAAAGCTGTGGAAAGGTAAAAACTTAAAAATACGAACATATATAAAGACGTAAAAAGTCTATTCATCGATCCAAATCCTCCATATGACGCTATGTATTGCATTTTTTATGCGTCGTGGCAACTGAGATTGAAGAAAATGGCAAGGAGTGAGGAAAAGCCTGTCATTTTTTCATAATTTTTCTTGTATCTCACCGTAATTTCTTATAATTTTCCGCTTTCATGAAAGCCTAGGGGCTTGATTGGCAATTGGAACTGAGCCGACGTGGCGGAATTGGTAGACGCAGGGGATTCAAAATCCCCCGGTAGCAATACTGTGCGAGTTCGAGTCTCGCCGTCGGTACCATATTTTTCTCATTTTATTGTTTAATTGGATTTATATGTGATCGAGTTCCTTCTGCCCGAGTTAATACCGAGAAGTTTTATTAATCTTTTTAGTTTTCTCTGAAATAAGATTTCATCCATTTCACTGAGCCTGCAGTGACGTTTTTCATTTTGGCAGGCTCTTTCATTTTTAACACCACTAAAGCCGACTCATCGCTGATATGATTTTTCAAATCGTGGTAAAGACGGCTGCGAGATTTTGTAGTTTCAAAGAAATACAAATTCTCAGCAACCATCCTCCCACCATTTTTTTCCACAAATTCTGGAAGTGACTGTTCAGCTTCATTTACAAAAACTAAGAACATTTTATGGCTTCAATACCACTTTCACACAAGAATCATTTTTCTCCGCAAACATCTTGTAAGCGTCTGGCGCCTCTACCAGGGGTACTTCATGAGTGATCAGAAAGGAGGGATCAATTTTCTCATTTTCAACAAGGTCGAGAAGTTTTGGGAGATATTTCTGAACATGGGTTTGGCCCATTTTGAACTGTAAAGCCTTATTCATGGCTGGCCCTAGAGCAAAATTAGGGACTTCGTCCGTATAAACTCCTGGTATAGAAACGACCCCACCTTTTTTACAAGATTTTATTATCTCATTGATCACGAAGGGACGATTATTCGGCATGTGCGCAGCCTCTAACATTGATTCTTTAGCGTTCACCAAAGAATTCATTGAATGAGCCTCAGCACCGACGGCATCAATACATTTGTCTGGTCCGTATCCCTTTGTCATGTCCAAGAGAGCTGAATAAACATCATCAATTTCACTTCGATCAATAACTTCTGTGCTTTTGATTCCTTTGGCTAGCTGAAGTCTTTCTGGCACATCATCAATAGCTATCACCCTCTTGGCGCCTTGAAGCCAAGCACTGTGCACAGTAAAAAGTCCGACGGGACCACAGCCCCACACTGCTACAGTGTCATTTTCATCAATCTGACAATTTTCAGCAGCCATCCACCCGGTAGGAAAGATGTCTGACAAAAACAGCACCTTCTCATCAGCTAAATGGCTAGGAACTTTAATTGGGCCCACATCTGCGTATGGAACGCGAAGATACTCGGCCTGGCCTCCAGGAATTCCTCCTGTCAAATGAGAGTAGCCGAATAAAGCGGCGGTAGAGTGTCCAAGTTCTTTCTGCGCCTTTTCTTTTTTGGGATTGCTCTCATCGCAAAGAGAATAAAGCTGTCTGTCGCAGAAATGACAACTACCACACGAAATTGTAAAAGGAACTACGACTCGGTCGCCTTTTTTGAATTTTTTAACGGAGGAACCGACCTCTTCGACGATCCCCATTGGCTCATGACCTATAATATCTCCTTCTTTCATCCCAGCCATAACCCCGTTGTAGAGGTGGAGATCCGAGCCACAGATCGCAGTGGAGGTCACTTTAATTATCATATCATGGTCGTTTTGAATTTTGGGGTCATCGACATTGTCTACCCTAACATCTTTTCTTCCATGCCAAACTAGTGCTTTCATATTCTCGTCCTTTCCTTAGGTTTTCCGTAAGTTACAGACAATGAGATAAATAATCTCCTACCACTTTTTTAGCCTTTGTGAAGATTTAAATGATTTAATTGCTTTCGATGAGAAAGAACAAGGATATGCCCGAACACTACTCATCCTGTACTCACAAGAAGTTTCTAACACCCTTCATCGACTTCATACGAATAATCAGTTTCGAAGAGTATCAAGTCAGCGGATGTTCTAAATTCAGATCGGTACCAAAACTCATCGGCCTCTTCAGGGATATCTGTGATAAAGATCGAACAACCATCTTCCAAATATATATTAGAAATAAACTCGACACGCTTATCAGCCCAAGACGGTTGAGTTGTAAAAAAGATGACCGCATCGGCGTCCACGGGATCTTCTACGAAATAAACGATTTTTGCTTGGCTTTGCAGGCAGAAAACCACTGTTATAATTAATATTAATGCATGCTTCATGCAGTACTCCTTAGAATTCAAATGGCGCGAATATATAGAGTTATAACTAATAGAAAACCCTTTTTTTCAAGCCCTATAGAAAAGTAATGGGTGACAACTTTTTATACAGCCGTAGCCCTCATTCTTCTTTTAATTAATTGCCATGAAGATTGCCGACTAAAATGACGAAACCTGTATTTGTTATTTATACCCTAAGTTGCTGCATAATTTTATGTGCTTGGACTTTTTTTCCTGTGAGTTTCCGTTCAAACCACGATCCCCATGTTTCCATTAATAATAATTCTCTGAAGGGCTCTTGTGAGCGTGACGCGTTTTCGCCCGCAGGGCGAAACACAAGCAAGGTCCACGGCATGCGAAGCTGTACAGCTTCGCATGTGGCCGTCATGGATGCCGGCCCTGTAGAGATTTATTATTAATGGAAACATGGGGAGCCGAGGACTTCGATCGAGCTTCGACAGGTCCTTCGGCTTCGCCTCAGGACGACAATGGAGAATAGACCTCCGGACGCCAATGGAGGAGGGATCTAAGGACGACAATGGAGAAAGGACCTCATGACGACAATGGAGGAAGGACCTCAGGACGACAATGGGGAGGCCTTAGTACGACCATCGATAATGGGGGCCGTTTGGCTATGACTCTCCAGGCATTCGCTTGGCTTCATCAGCTTCGGAGAATTTAGCGATCTCTTTTCCAATGTCTTTTGAGCTGCGGATACAATCAGGATGGTCTCGCCGGAGAGCCTCCACTGGCATGGAATTATAGGGCGCCTCTTCGGGATCTTGCACAAGTGTGACCCCTCCCACCTCGAAAACTTTCTGTAAGGCCGGAATTCCATCGTCGAGTCGTCCCGAGAGAATCGATACTAGAATTTGATCTCTGAAACTATCAACAGCTGTTTCAATACATCGGGTAAAACTGGGGGTGAAATAATAAGAGGGATCGTGATCAACACTTCTTACAAAGTTTCCATCGACTATTAAATCGGTTCCCTGAGAAGGAATATAGAGATGACCACTCTGCAAGGGCATAGATCGATCGACCTGATGGATTGGCAAAGTTAATTTCAAGGAAAGTAAATCTCGCAAATAAGTAGGACCTGATTGATTGATGTGAGACATGTAGATGTAGGCGGCGGGGGAAACACTGGGGAGCTGATTTGCAAAATTAAGAAAACATTGCAGGGCTCCGGCTGAACCACAAATGACCACAATTTTTTCCGGTGCGTCTGAGCCTTTATCAAAGTCAGGTCTTAAGGTTTTCGACGGCTGTCCCACTTCTGCTAGTTCCACGGCTTTCTCGTCCTCCATGATTTAAAATTAGCATGAAGTTCGAGGGCAAACTTGTTCAATTTGAGTTGAATTTGTTAACGAATTTAGACAGGGATAAAATCAAACCTCATTCTGACCAAGTTGCCAGGTTTTTGCCCAGTTTTTCACAAGCCTCTGTACCAGACGGTGGATCTCTATGGTATCGAAAGCCTTACTTTTTTCTAAGTTTAAAAGGTTAATCATTAGATCTGGAAACTGTATATTACCCAAATTAGCGTCACTGAGATACCTCATCGTCCATTGAGAGCAGAGTTTTTGTTCAATCTCATAGGTGACCTCGTTGACAACTTCATGTCTTTTATCACGACGAATGGAATCCATCAGAGACTCTAAACTGGTGTTAGAACCTTCAAGGTATTGCACGTAATATTTTTTATTGAGTGTTAAAAAACCGGAGACATTGAGCGACTGGTTGCGATGGCTTGCAAATTCAACCAACTCCTGCAATTCATCATCAGGCAACTCTCGCTTTTTCTTGCTGTAGTAGACTAGCCCCCTAGTCATCAAGGACTCCCATATTCTGTATGAGTTTTCTTTGGGAGACAGGTTTGCGGATAATTCCTAAAACCCGATCTTCCCATTTTTCAATCTCGGGAGAGGAATCAAGGCCTGTGAATATAAAAGTTCGGTTGAGGTAAGACTGCAGGTCTTCTGTTTCGTTGATCTTCTTTAGAAAATCATTTCCGCTGTACTCTGGCATGAGCCAATCCACAAAAACAAACTCCGGCTCAAATTCGCGGAACTCCTCCACGTCGAGATACCCATTTTCTTTTTCCAATATTTCGGAGGCGAAATTCTTAAGATAGACTTTAATGATCATTCTGTTTTCAGGGCTATCATCAGCCACATAAATTCGGTATTTTCTGTGATCCTGGTTATCTGTGAGGGGCGCCTTCTTTTTGGCTGGCTTTTCCTCTTTAGGGGCCTCCCCTTTTTTAAGGGTGACACTAAAAACAGACCCCTCTGCTCCTGTTTGAACCAACTCAAGCCTTCCATCTTGTTCTTCCATTAGCTGTTTTGCTAGAGACAGACCAAGACCTGTGCCTTTTATTTGCGAAAGCTTTGAGTTTCTCTTAGCGTAAACACCTTTTGTTGAAAACAAGGGGGTAAATAGTTTTTTCTTATGCTTTTTATCAATCCCGCCGCCATTGTCAGAGACAAGAATTTTCACATGACCATTATCAATCGATTTTGTTGAAACCTTAATGATCCCTTCCCGGTCGGTCGAATAGCAGGCGTGGGCTCCATTAAGAATCAAGTTCACCAAAACCTGATCCAGAGAGGTCGAATTACACAGAACTCTTTCGTCACCCGCTTCCATTTCTAAGCGACAATTGAGCTTTATCATTTCATCTTTAACAAGAAGTCTGACACGTTCGAATAACGATTTTAATCCGATCGAGCGAATGGTTTTTTGAGAGTCGCGCAAGTGAGATAAAAGCCCTTGGGATAAAGTGGCACCTTTTTCAAGAAGAGAGGCCGCTGAGTTCAGAGCAGACTTTTGTTTGTCTCCCGTTTCATTCTGAGCCTCATGAATCAGTCCTAAAAGCGCATGGTGGAGATTGTTGTACTGGTGAGCTAGCCCTCCAGCTAAAACACCAATGGTGCTCAGGCGTTCTTCCTGCACCATTTTTTCAATACGCCTCTTCTCCTCTGAAATGTCAGTGTAAGACACAAAGGTGTAGAACTTTCCGTAAAGAGAGCTCACTCTTAACCAAAGGGGTTCTCCTTCACTGCGATCGAGAAAAAGTTCTTCATCGACCACACCGCCAATTCTTTGGGACTTTTTCACCAAATGCCAGAGTTCATCGGAAATCGACTCATCGAGATCTTCCCAGAAGTTTCCTGAATTTTGTCGGCCTCGATTAAAAAGTAGATTGAGGTCATCTTTGATGATTGTGTAACGACCAAAACGGTCCACCTGAAAGGTATTTTGAGGAAAGGCTTTAAATAGATTTCGCAAAGCACCAACCATGGCCTTCACTTCCTCGTACTCGCCTTCTAGCTCCGTTTTTTCATTCTCTATTTGTGTAGTTTTCTTCACAAGCGAATCGTAAGCCTTGCGCGCTTGCATAAAAATCAGAATAAACTGGCCCTTTTTCTCCTCATAAAGAACGGCTTGCCAGGTATTGTTATCTCCTAAAACACCACTTTTAGAGCGTGGCTCGAGAATCAAATTGTATTGGTCATCTGTCGCCTGAGCTGGATTCATACACTCGTAGATATCACTGAGAGATTTAGCGCTAAGAATGGCGTCTAGTTTAGTGGGCGTGTCGTTAAGAAACAACTTTTTAGCCGCGGAATTGGCCTCCAAAATCCAGCCCTCTGGCTGTAGCCTCATGATGGGAATAGGGACTTTTTGAAACTGAAGGAAATTCGCTTCGCGACCGTTGCTCATAGGCTCAACCTAAGATAAGTTCAGTAAAATTCCAACGAATATTTCGGGAGGAAGAATGGCGCAGCCTTTTTGTGTAGTCGGGATCGGATGTTCAGCCGGCGGAATCGAAGTTCTTAAAGAACTGGTCGGAGGTCTTCCTTCTGAAAAAGCCAGTTATATCTTGGCGCAACATCTCTCTCCGAATCATGAGTCTCGCATGGTTGATATCCTCGAGAGACTTTCCAGCCTCCCCATCGTTGAGGCCTCAAATGGTGCTAAAATCGAAGAGGGTAAAATCTATACTACTCCTCCTGGTGTTAAAGTGTCTGTAGAACAGGGTAGAATTAAACTAGATAGATTTCCTAATGAAGGCGAGAAAAGAAGTCCTCTGCACACCGTCGACGTATTGTTTGAATCGATTGCCCTTGAGTACAAAGACGCGTCCATTGCGGTTGTCCTCTCCGGGAGTGGCAACGACGGGGTAAGAGGCTGCCGAGCCATTAAGGAAGCAGGAGGGGCCGTCATTGCCCAGTCAGGACATTCCGCCCAGTTTTCAAGTATGCCCCAAAATATTATTTCTTCTGATTTGGCAGATCTTGTGGCTGATCCCAGTGAGGTTCCTGAGGCCATTCACGCCATTATCAAACAAGTAAGTTTAGGAGAAAAAATCTTCACTCAAGATGATGAAGAGGGAAGTTCCATCTTTGAGAAAATCGTACGCCTCATCTCCAAAAGTTCAGGCATTGATTTTTTTCGCTACAGAACCTCCACACTCCGTCGCCGAATCAGCAAACGTGTGGGAATCAATAAATTTACTGGACTCTTTGAATACTACGACCATTTACAGAAAAACCCTGAGGAACTGGATATTATTGCTAAAGAATTTCTGATTGGCGTGACCGCATTTTTCAGAGACAAAGAGGCCTTCAAAGCTTTACAAGAAAAGGCGATCGCTCCCCTTATTGAGAATCTTCAAGAAAGAGATGAATTAAGAATTTGGGTCCCCGCCTGCTCCTCCGGTGAAGAAGCCTACACCATTGCTATTATCATCGAAGAAGAGAAGGCTCGGACGAACAAGAATTTCACCTACCGCATTTTTGCAACCGACATTGATGAAAGGGCCATTACAGCGGCACAACTGGGACAATATCCAGCTCCTCTCTTACAAGATCTACCCTCACGTTATCGAACACGCTACTTTGAAGAAATTGGTGATGAAGTGTTCAGGGTCTCTAGGCAACTGAAAGATCACATTGTTTTTTCAAAACACGATATTACTATCGATCCGCCTTTTGGCAGAATGAGTCTCATCTCATTTCGCAACTGTTCTATCTATTTGAAAAAAGAAACCCAAAGGCAGGTTCTCTCCATTCTTGAGCACAGTATGAAGATTGGTGGTTATCTTTTCCTTGGTGGTAGTGAAACAGCAAACAAAGAGCTTGAACTGGAAACCATTGACTCTTCAGCAAAGGTTTACCAAAAGAGCAAACATCGTTCGATGCACTCAAAGTTTGAAGTTCTTAAACTACAAAATGAAAGACTGAAATATCGCCCTAATGAAAAGACTTCTTTAAAACATAAAGATGAAGTTCTTCTCGAGGTAAGTCACTATCTCCTCGGTGAAATGGTCTCCCCTTCTGTTTTGTTGGACCGTGAGGGAAGGCTTCTGCATGTTTTTGGAGACGTTTCAGACTTTGCTTTTTTCCAAGCCGGAGACTTTGATGGCACATTTTTCGATTGTCTTCATAAAGATCTAAGATCTTCGGTTTCCCTTTCATTGAAGAAACTTGAGAACCGTGACAAAAAGCAGGAAAATATCCTCATCTCTAAGGTGAGAAACTATAAAGACGAGGGTGTTGATCTCGTCATTAAAAGTGTTGAAATCAAAACCAAGAGTTTTCAACCCGTCTACTTTGTTTCTTTCAATCGTCTTAACAAAAATATAGCACCCGAAGACGGCGTCAGTGACGAGAGTCAAGAGGATGTCACGAGCTTAAAAAATGAATTGGAGCAAAGTCGACGAGATCTTGATTTTACCGTAGAAAATTTAGAGTCGACCAACGAAGAGTTGCAGACCACAAATGAAGAACTTGTCACTTCCAACGAGGAACTTCAAAGTACAAACGAAGAGTTACAGTCTGTCAATGAAGAGCTTCATACTATGAATGCTGAATTCCAAGACAAAATCGAAGAGCTCTCACAAGCCAATCGTGATATGGATATTTTGCTGAGTGTCTCCAAAGTTGGAACACTTTTCTTAGATAAAGACCTTATGATTCGCAAGATCTCCCAAGAAGCTATGACGGCGATGGATTTGCGCGAAGGAGATATTGGTCGACCACTGGCACAGTTCCATAACCCTCTTTACGATCAATTCCTCAACGATTGTCAAAATGTGTTGAGTTCTGAAAAGCCCCTTGAGCATCAGGTACAACTCCCCGGGCGAGGCTGGAACTTGATCAAAATTCACCCTTACCAAAATTCCAATAACGACAACGGTAAGAATGGCGGAATCGTTGTTCTTATTATCAATATTAGTGAATTGAGAGCTGTGAAGGATTCCCAGTCTTGGTTGTTGAAATTTCTTTTAAGTGAAAGAGAAGTAAGCTTTGCTGTCGACATGGAAGGAAATATCACCCAGTGGCCAAAGTCCGCCGAGGAGTTCTTTGGATTTTCTAAAGAAGAAATGATTGGGAAAAACGAAAACATTCTCATCCCACTTCAGGCACACGCTGATATTGAGCTCCTTCATAATCAGGTGGAAAAAGGGCAAGCCGCCTATTTACAAAAAACCTATCGCTTAACAGCTAAGGACGATGAGGTCTCGGTCACTCTGATTGCCTACGGAAAACATTCTGAAAAAGGTAAGCTTAAAGGCTTGCAGTACACTATTTTTCCTGTGGATGAAGCCAGTGACCGTAAGCAACGCCTTTACAATGAACTTGAAACCACTCGTAGTTATCTAGAATACTTGCCTGAAGCCTTGGTGGCTTTCGATCGTGACGGTAACATTATCTATGGTAACCAAAGGGCCTGTAAATTGTTAAAAATTTCCCAGCAGGAGCTCTACTCAAGACAATTTAGCTCTGAAGAATGGGAGGCGACAAACGAGCAAGGAGAGCCCCTGGCTGAGGAGGATCTTCCTTTTGCTCAACTCTTTAGAGGACGGGAACCACTCGACAGTCAAATCCTCTTTGTCAAAAATGGTGAGGGTAAAAAAATCAAGATTGAAGTGAGTGGTAACACCATACTCAACGATGGTAATGTTGAAAGAGTCGTGTTGACCATGCGAGAGCTAGAAAATAATCAGTAACAATAAGAGGGGCTAAAAAGTTTGCCCCCTTGATCAAAGTCTACTTATTTTTTAATTTCAGCAATTTTGGCCGCTGAAGATGGCTTGAGCTGACTATCAATTTTTATTTTCACCTCATCAGCCACAGTCACTCCCATAAACGAGGGCACTCCAACTTTAAAATCGCTGAGCTTTAATTGAAATTCGGCCATAAGGTTTTGGTTTGAATCGATAGAATAGCTCACATCCATCTCTCGTTTTTCACCATGAAGTTGCAAGATTGCCTTAAGGGTGCTGCTATCAAGTTTTGGATCGGCTAAATTCCAGGATTGCGGCAATTCTTGATCCTTAATAACTAGTTTCGCTTTGGGGTACTTTTCAACTTCTAAGTACTTTTCCTTCATATGCTGATTGCGAAGGTCCATTCCCGTATCCAGTTTAGAAAGATCCAGCTCTAAGAGGCCTCCAATTTTCTTGCCTTCAATCTGTAGCTGACCGGAAGGTCCTTCCCCTTTGCCGTGAATCTTCAAAAACCCGGGGTTGCCCACGGCTATGAACTCAGCTTTTCCATCACTAGCCTTAAGCTCTACAGTCTCGGCAAATCCCATCAAGGGAAAAAGTAAAATTAAAACCGTTGCTATTACTCTTAAATTTCTCATCGTTATCTCCTTTTTAATTTATTCTTCCATCATTTCTTCGCATAGGACGGCGCCAATTTCGTCAACGGCTCCATCCTGAACCCAAGCGGCCACCAGGTCTTTTTGATTCTGATTGAGGGAGGGTCTTGAGGGGGGCGGCATCATGCCATTCACAACTTGAAATTCGATGCGACTTGCGGCAGCCTTCGCGCCTTCAAAGCTTGAGAGATCGACCCCGGCCGCCGGGAACTGTCCGGAGTGACACCCCACACAGCTTGATTGAAAAACTTCCTGATTGACCTCTTCAAAAACAACTAAATCGGGATTGGTGTTCATATCATCACAGTTTTGACCGTCTTCCATTCCTGCACTGCCTTCTCCACCAGCGGAGTTGGTCGGTGTGGCTGGGGGCGTGTGTTTGGAGTAGTTACAGCTTGCTAAGAAAACGAATATTAACAACCCCACAAAATGACCTGTGATTAAATTTTTAAAACCCATACAAACCCTCCCCGTGAGTTTTATTCTCTTCATTTTTACCGTTCATTCACTTTTGTTTAAATGACCTAAAAAGCAAATATCTGTTGCTCTTTAAGCAACAATAACTTTTTCGCCCCAGCCCCTGCTGTGACCTCCATTGCAATATATTGAAATAGGGCTCTAGCTGCCACTGATTCGAGCTACTGAAAATGTTGTGATTTGTTGCTTTTTAAAATGAGCTGAGCTCTAGAGATCGTTTTTTATGAGGAGTAGGTAAAAAAAAAGCAAAGCCGTCACTGACTTTGCTTTTTTTGAAAAATGTTTCGATTGAAACTATTGTCCAATTCGATTGGAGTTTAGGCGATTGGCTGTGCGTGGATCCACGGACTGATACTCGACCACTAGGTTTCTCGTACCAAGCTCTCCTTGGTTTATAAGAATGAGTTTGCGCACACCAGGCTGGATTAATATATTCCAACACAAAGCTTCTCCTTGGTTCGCCCCACAAACAGGAACGCTTCTCTCTGGATTATCCGCAAAATAAACACGAATTTCTCCCATCGGAATATGTTCTAAATTGTATTCCCCTCGCTGTACCGACTTATCAAACAAGTCTTTAGCGATCTGGGGTAAATCTTCACCATAGGTTCCGCTGCAGATATTGAGAATGTTACTTCCTTGGCTAGCGCGACCACTTGTCATTCGCAAGAAAGACTCTAATTTTTGTGGTCGATCGTAACCCTCGCGGCCGCGAATATCATCGTCCACTCTTCCATCACCACAGTTTCTTCGTGACCATTGCGAAGAAAATCGATTCTGTAAATCAAAACTCACCGAGTTTTTGTGAAGCACACCATATGTGGAAATCTTGTCTCTAGAGCTTTGACCACCCTTGAGTTGCCGCAAGGCTTCTGCAGCCATGGCTGGATTGATATCCACAGACTGGTCCACTGTATCGGTGACAAAAATCACTCCCAAATGAGCATCTTGTCTGATGAATCCGGAATTGTGATTCTCAGAAAACTCACTCCATTGCTCTTCCCTATTCGGATCCTCTAAGCCTGGAGGAGTCCACTGATTGTCATCTTCTGGATGTGTGGCAGGGTACTGACTCCTATAATGACTGGCTGAATTTCCAAAAATTAGATAGCGAGAATTCAGAGCGGCAATCATTGGTGAAAGCATCTCTTCAAAACGAGGGCCTACCGCTTCTTGAATTAAAACCTCCGTTAACGAGCTTTGAAACTCTCTAGCCTCATCCTGATCAGTGGGTCTGGCTCGAGGTCCGTTATTTATAGTGTTGCCATTGGACTCATAGCCCACTTCGTCTCGTTCTATATATTCTTGGGCTCCGACTTTAAGAGTCTCACGTAAATCTGACAATTGCGTGCTTGTGGTCGCAAACTTCTCGATGGGTCGTTTTATTTGACCTGTTTGATTGTCTATAAAAGGAAGAAGGCTTCCCAAACGGTAGAAATTTCTTGTGGCCACATAATTTTGCTCGCCTTGTAAGGGACGAGACCATTCTGTAACACCTTCTTCGTAACGATCATCACCCACTTGTCCTCTTTTAAAGTATCGACGGGAATCATAAATCGGAGTCACAGCAATACGGTAGTCAAGAAGATCCAAATGAGATAACTCTTCCACAAAGTCTTCCATTGCCGCTGCCAAATTGTTTTGGTGGGTTTCCATACTATTGGAATCATCAATGACAAAAAGTAAATCCAATTGAGGACGAGTTTCCTGATTCGTTAATGAAATATTTTGGGTGACATTGATAAGATCGGCATCATCTACCTCAGAAAGCTCTGGCGGACGAGGAATCTCGATACTTAGAACCTCTCCTGTTTCCGGAAGTTCAGGAAATTCCGGGTTTTCAAAACTGGGTTCTTGAATCTCAGGCTCAGCAAACCTTGCCGAGCGGGTTTCACCTTGTAGTGATGGACTCTCAACCTGATAGAGGTCTGTTGTTTCCGATTGGCAAGCAGAGAGAAAACAAAGTGATGTGAGGATCACTCCCCAACTCAAACACTTTTTCGCTTTCATTTTTCTATTATACCAATTCATTTTGAAACCACCTTTCTCACTGGTTGAGGGCAATTCTTTGCATTGACTTGTAATTGGTCTATTTCATCAATCCAAACGTCATTTTCTTCATAGGGAAATTGTAGGTCGTATTGACCGACTTTTTGCTCGGGACCCGCTTGACCTCGCTCTCCCTGTAAGCTTTTATCAAGATACATTCTTTGAATGGAATCCGCTTCGACCAAACTTAAATGTTGAATCACGTCAGAGTAGTGCGCGAGTTCCCACTGGGATTTAGGGTTACGTCTTGTTTGCAGTCCTGACTCTAAATTTTCAATTTTTTTGCGACTCACCTTCTTAAACTGATCGATGATCTTAAAAACTCGCGTGAAGTCACAAACCTGATAAGCAGCAAAAGCACTTAAAAAGAAAGCCTCTGGACTGACGACCTTTCTGAAAAGAGGTGACATCAGTGTGTGAGAGTCAGCTAAAGCTTGATTGGCTTTTCCAAGGTAAATTAAAGCCCAAGCTCTTTCCTCTACAGAGGAGAGCCAATGATCCGACTTTTTAGAGATCTTTTTATAGGACTTATAGGCTTTAGCGTACTCACCTTTATTGAACAAGGTACGCCCTTGGGCTAATGCCACATCGTCTTTAATTTTTTGGTCTTTCGATTGAATTTTGGCAAGCACTTTCAGGGCCGAGTTATTATGCCCACGATCAGCGTGGGTGTAAGCTCGTTTCAATTGGGCTTGAACGTTTGAAGCTCCTTGAGCTCCTGCTGTGAAAAAACTAGCAACGAGAAAAGCCATGAGACTCAAGGATTTTTTATCTTTAAAAAATCTTATCATCAGTAAAATCATAGTAGAAAACCTACCTTCGCGGTGAATACCGTTTGTTCAAGTCTGCGGTCAACATCGTTAGATATTTTGTCTTTGTAGGTCTGGTACCTAATCTCAAAACGAGTGGATAGCCAGTTAGTAAACCAAAATCCAACGCCACCACCAGCACTGATTAGGTCGCTAGCCCCTGAACGCGCCAAATTGATTTGACCGTATCCACCCTGTAGATAGATATCAAATTGAGTAACATTCATATTAAAAAGATTAATTTTTCCGTAAACAGGATAAAAAGAAACCGCGGCAAGATACCCATCTTTAGGAAAGTCTCTTACATCAGGTACAATCCCTGATTGCGCATTAAAAACTCTTTGTCCCTCTTGTGAAAGCTCATTATTAAAAGAATAGTAACGTCCTCCGAGAGACCAGCGAGGAGTAATATGGACTTCTAATGAGCCCTCGAGTTGGCTCGAATCAACATAAGGGTTTCCACCGGTCAGATAACCGTAACCAACACTTCCTTCCACACGCCAAGTTCTATCGACAGCTCTCTTCTGAACCACTCTTACTTTGTTGTTTGGTTTTAACTTACGGGCCCGGCGAACAATGTCTCGGTTCACACCCAGATTATCTAAATCTTTAGACGCTTTCTTGGCCTGTGCGTTCACACAGGTAAACATTAATAAAAAGGTGATGACTATTCGACTTGTTGACAACATTACAATGACTCCTCAATTGATAGACCTCGCGTAACGGGAACACTGGTAAGACCACTCACTACACTCTGAGAATTCACAGTGATCTGAGCTGTCAGATTTCTCCAGTTTTCTGGAGCAAGGTTGGGGTGAATTTGATATACATAAGTCCATCCCTCTCCCACTTTACTGGGATTTTCCCCGGAAACGGCCGCTGTCACCATGGATGCAGCATTCATGGTTTGGTTGGCCGATGTTCCCGAATCATTTTGCAATGAAAAGGAAACACTAGGTGCCTGATCCCCTTGGATATCAGCCGGGTCGATCACATGAATAAACAATTGATCACCCTGTTGACTGACCTCCACCTCAGGTCTTTGTCGTATTTGATTAATTTTAATAACAACATCTTTTTCCACAGTCTGTTGTTGCACAAGAGCTCTTTCGCGCTCATCTTCAATAAGTGAAGTGTCTATCATTGGACGAACGGTAAAAGTATTGCTCACTGAAGTCTGTCCTAGAGGAACCTCAACTTGAGGGGCTCCAGAAATAACCCATGTGTTAGCTTCTTCGTCACTTTGAGTGAGGCTTAGGCCTTCTGGTAGGTCGGGAGTAATATCAAGACCCTGGACACTGTTGCCACCGACATTGAGTTGAAAAAAGATACGATGGGTCTGGGGCTCTTGAACATTCCATTCAAAAGTCTCAGCCAGTGCTCCTGTAAATTCAAATTGGTAGAGAAGACCTTGGAAATTTAATGGTTCAGGATTTTGCAGCTCTTCTTCACAACGAAGAGTTCTCTGCTCCCAAGTATCAACGGTCGAACGCAGACCTGCGATCACTTGTTCTTGGTCAGCACGAAATGTAGCGAGTTCCTGCTCAAACTGAGCCCTTTGGGCCTCCCACTGCTCTTGATTGTTGCTGTTTTGAGAGCGTAGACGCTGCTCAATCGCTTCGTATTCATTGGTAAGGTTCTGAATTCGAGTTTGGTTTTCTTGCTCTAATGCGGCAATTGACTGATCGTAGGCTTGAGTCTCCTGTTCAAAACGAGCCTGCCAATCTTGTTGGTTTTGCTGCCTTTCACTTTCAGTCACGTAACTGCTTGAATCTTTTCCCTCCAGAGGATCAGCGCCATTGCCGCCAAATCCACAATGAGTTAAAGAGAGGGACAGTCCGGCTGCTAAAAGGACATTAAAGTATTGTTTGCTTCCTATTTTAGCCATGTTTTGCTCTCCTTAGGATAAATGGGTAAGAAACGTTAACATCGACGTTTCCATGAGGTTTAGGGAACCTCCATTGTTTAATTTTTCCAATCATACATCTTTCAACTGTGGAGGAACCTAAGCTGCTTTGACCAATTTGAGCCAAACGCACTCGCCCACCACCATTAATAATAAAGTTAACAGCCACTCTTCCCGACAAACCGGAATTGGCCTGTAGGCCTTTTTCGTAGCAGTAATAAATTTGTCCAATATTTTTACGAATAACAGCTTCGATCTGACTCATCTCAAGTCCACCTTCCACTGTTCCGTCTTCTTGAAGGGGGTGCACATAACCACCACCAGCGGAACCACCGATATTCAGTTTTCCGTATCCGGCTTGCCCACCAGAACGACCTTTGGTTCCGTAACCAACTCCACCGAGGCGAGTTTTTCCGTTACCACCACTGGGAGCGGATAAAGCTTTTCCAGCAAAAGAGTTGTTGGCTTGCCCGAGGGACTTTCTTCCAAGAGAGTCACCAGAACCTGAGTTTCTTGAGGCCGATTTAAGCTTTAGCCCCTTTCCTGATTTTGAACCTTTACTGGTTCCACCAAGAGCGGCCAAAGCTCCCATTTGATTGACACTCTTTTTACGAGCCTGACGGACTTTTTTAGGAGGTGCTTTACGTACTCTCTTTTTAACCACTTTCTTTTTACGATTGATTTTCTTGTTACTAGCCTTAACAACTTCACGAGGTTGCGGCTTAACCCTTTTTATCACTTTCTGAGGTTTAGTGAGTTTAACAACCGGTGCCTCAGGCTCAATAAAAAGAGAGTGAGTCCAGTAAGTAAGAAAGGCCAGTAATAAAATGGCTGCATGAATTATTGAAGACCATTTGAGACTCTTTTCAAATTCTTCATTACTTTCTTGCTCGATAGGAGAAGAATCGTATTCTATCTCCTCTCCGGCCGTTAGTTTTTTAATATATCCAATTTTAGGAACGGAGACTTTTTTCTGTCCCATTTCGGCGATATTAATTCGTGCTAGAACTTGGAAATCTGATTTTTTATAGCGTTCTCCACTGGCTTTGGAAAGGGCTTCAAGTCGGCCCGTTTTTACACGAACGGCCAAGACCATACTGCTTTCTTCCCAGCTAAAAGACCGGATGACCTTTCCACTGGAATTAACCAGAACGAGTGGAATGGGTTTGATCTTTCTCATTTGTAGTCCTCCAGACTTTTCTTAATTTGAAATTTGAACTTCTCTCTTGGTTTCACTATTCGAATAAGCTTCTTTTCGCTCTCAACAGAGACGACAGTCTCCGGAGAATGGGCGTACTTTCCATGAACCGTTGCTCCACTAAAACGAGCATCGGTTGTTCGCTCGGAATTACCTTTTGCTTTCTTACTACTTTTCTTGCCAGCTTGGGCAAAACCTGGAAGTAAACCTAAAACTAAAATGGATAAAAGGATACGGCTTCTCATGGTACCACCTTTTTGTTGAGTTCACTGAGACGCTGATCGAGGAATGCCACATGACTTTGATTGTTGTTCATGAACTCTAACTCTCTCAGCTTAGCAACGGCCTCTTCTGAAAAAGGGTTTTGTCGCACTTGTCTGCGTGCCTGACCAAGACCCTTAATGGCTTCATTAGAGACTTGCGATAATTTGATCAAAGCCTTCTTTTTAGAATTGGGAGCAAAGGGAAGAAGCATTTTGGCCTCTTTCGCGTAAAGCTCTTGCATCACAAGTGGCGTTTGCTGACGAGAGGACATTTTCTCTGCAACGTATTTCTCATTCTTCCAGCTTTGATCAACCGTTCTTGCGATTTCAATGGCTTCTGCTGTCATTGCATCGATCTTTTGCTTCAGAATATTTTGATACTGTTTTAATTGGTCTCCTGATAAGCCTCTAGGGGAAGGAGTCGTTTTCAACTCTTTAGCCAATCGGTTTTTCTCTTTGGCTAAAACAGTCAATGAAGCCACTTGTAGGGGGAAATCTTTACGATCAATAGCGGCATTGGCTATAGCTTCCATTTCACCAAGAAGCTCCACCCGTTTAGCAATCGCTCTTTGAACGGCCGCGTCGCCTCGCGTGGCCATTTTATGACCCACTAGGCGGTTTTTCGCTCTTTTAAATTTTGGAATCTCCAGATGTCTTCTTAATATTTTTCCAGCGGGCTTAGCGGCCACATTGGCGTGAGAGAGAACCATCTCCGCTGCTTTTGTATTTTTAAAACGGGCGTAGGTTTCAAGAGTGAGTTCTGACAAGAGAAGTGGTGATCTCTTCATTCGATGGATGCGATCTTTTATTTCACCCCATGGAATGTGGCTTGATTGAACAATCTTTGCTCGAATTCGGTTTCCTTCCAGAACACCGTGACTACGGTTCAAGTACTCCTCGTAATGAGCATGGGAGTTTTTTCCCGCTAACTCCGCAAGTAGGGCCAATTGGGCAATTTCAGTTTTATTTCTTTTACTGCGGTTGAGCTGTCTTTTCTTATAAAGGTAAGCTTGTGAGAAAGACAAGGTTACCTTAGAAGCCCAGATCAGATTATTATAAGCAAAGTGACTCTTTTTAAGATCAAGCTTTTTGTACGTGAGCATTTTTTTGGAGCTTCTCATCATTTCATCAAGATCTCGAACTATTTTTGCTAGTCTCACCTGAGTCTCAAGAAGGAGAATTTGTTCCTTCTCAGGCACATTCTTAAATGGGATTTTTACCATTTTCGCTAAAATTTCTTTTTTGTATTTGGTTTCCCCTTTGACATCAAGGAGTGCTACAGCCTCATGGAGAAGGGCTTTGCGGTATATCCCGCGGTACTCCTCGCGATGAGCCGAGAACGCCACAGCGTAGGCTTGCGAGTGAGACATGATATTTTTGTTATCTTTTTTGAGGGCATAAATATCAAGAACGAGATCAGCGGATTTCTTAGCAACCGCTTTGTTAGATTTCGTTTTTTTAATGACTGTACCGATTTTGATAACATTCTTAAACTCTTTAACAGCCGTCTCATATTTCTTTTCCTCATAATTGAGGTAAGCCAATTGATATTTTGCTTGTAAGGACTTAGGCCCTTCGGGGTAGACTTCAAGATAACTCTGGTAAGCCACTCTTCTAAGACCAATAGACTTACTCTCTTCAGCCACACCCATAGCGGCATCAAGGGCTTCTGTGAAAACTTTTTTATTTTTTGCGACCGCCTTCTGTGCTTTTATCGTTTTAGCGGAATGAACAAAATAGTTCACAGACGTTGAGTACTGCTTTTTCTTGTGAAAGGTCTGTGCGGCAATATAGTGCATATCAAAATCTTGGGGGAATACTTTTAGATATTCTTTCCATACATTAAGGAGACTTTGGCTAGGATCGTCTTTTTCGACCCGGTTCCAGTAAACTAGGAATTTTCTTGCTTTTTTCTCGTACTCACCACAGCGCTTTTTGTTTTCATCTTCCTCACAATCAACCTTTTTAAAGAACTGTCCTGATAGGGCAAAAGTTGTGTGAGTTTTAGAGGTTCTCTTGAGAGTTTGTTCGGCCTGAGACATTCTTAAGTAAGCAAAAGCAGAATCAATGTCCTCAATTTTGAAATTTTCTAATATGTAACGATTGGCTCGCAGATTCTCGTAGGGTCTACCCAAACGATCCAGCTCACTTGCCAAAAGCTCAACATTCGTTTTCGCTTCTTTTTCAGGGCTCAGTGCGTGGACTTTTCTTAAAGACTGATCATTAATCGAACCTTTGGCCGTAAATTTAGCAAAGTCTCGTGCGATATCGCTCTTAAGCTGAGAGTCCATCTCTTTTCCAGACTGTAAAATACGAGCGAGGTGGTTCTTAGCCTTCCCGTATTTTCCGGTATTAAATTCACACCAAGCCTTTCTGTACTCTGTTAAAGGGGTGGCTAAAGCACCATTTCTGTTGGTGGCTCTTTGAAATTGTGTGAGCGAGTGCTTGTATTGACCCGCAAAGAACAAGCGCTCGCCCTCGGCATGGTATGCCAAGGCTTTTAAAGTTTTATGATATTTTCCCGAGATAATCTTTTTGTGAAAAGAGATCGCTTTACTATTTTGACCCAGTAACGAATAAGTTTGAGAAATCTGCACAAAGGCGCGCTCTTTCTCATCGGGATCAAGTTGGCTGAATATTTTCTTATAAAGAACAAGGGCGTTCTTTCTATCATCTTTAGAACCAAGGCAGGACTTACAATTCTTCTCCTGCTCTTTCATATAACGCAAACGGGCTCGATCCGAATAAAGATCGGCCAAACGTAAATCCAGGGCCTTGCCTGGACTCTGGTTTTTTCCTGCTTCCAATTTCTCAATAAGAAGATTATGGGTTTTTAAGTCCATGGATTCTGCATTTGCAAACAGAGGCAGAGTTAAAAATGTAAATATCAAGAATCCTTTAACGTTCAATTTATTCTCCTAAAACTGCAAATTTAATATTTTCAAATCCGCTCTGAGCGGCAATAGACAACAAGGGACTGATACTTGAGTAGTCCGATTGTTTGTCCGCTTGGATCAGAATTTTTCCTTTTCTCTCGTCACCGCTGTCATCGAGATTTTTGTTGAGATCCGTTAGGTAGCCGAGCAACTCACCGGCCTTCATTTCTTGTTCGTTAACAAGATATTTTCCAGCCACTACACGCACATTCACACCTGGTTGTAGAGCTTGGGAATGCTGGGCTTGAGGAAGTTTAATCTCTTTATCGATTTTTAATTCTTTACCGTTTTGATGGGTACTCACAAGGAGGTAGATAACTATGACGGCAAAGGCATCAACAAGCGAGGTCAACATCAATGGGGCTGCCAGACTCATGATATTTCTCATCTGAGACTTTGGACGAACTTTAGCTAACCCCTCTAAAGGTGATTGAATTTTCTGTCTTTTAATAGCTCCAAAAATCATTTTTCCTCACAGACTTGGCTCAATTCCAATTTCTTTTAGCTCGAGTTTTTTCAAATTCTCTAAAAGTTTCACGACTTTCTGGTATTTTGCTTTTCCACTGGGCGCTATAAAGGCCATACTTATTTCAGGATACTTTTCAATGAGTGCGCTCATGTATTCTGAAACTTGCTCTTGATTATCAGATTGGTCAGTGATCTTTTTCTTAGCGACACTCTGACCTTTTTCTTCCACAGTGATATAAAACTGATTGTTTGGGGAAACTTGGATCGCAAAACGACTGGGCTGTTCCTTGTTCTCGGAGGTTTCTCCTTTGGCCTGCTTTACATCGAGTGTTCCGATGGGCAGCCAAACGGCCGTAAGGAGAAGGAAACTGATACAAACAGCCAAGAGTGAAATGACTGGTAAAAGGTTCACTTCAAAATTTGTTTCGTTCTGTTCCATGATACTTCCCTTCCTATTTAAAACCTAAATTACGATTCACTACTGCGACGACGACGTGGTTTTCTTTTAGGAACACTTTCGTATTTAAAACTTAACCAGTTAAAGGCCTTAAGAGAGGCTTGATTTAAGTCCTCAGAAATTGTATTCGCTCGGCTTTGTAAAATTCCAAAAGCAACAAGTGCAGGAATAGCCATAATAAGACCGTAAGCTGTGGTATTCATCGCCATGGCAATACCTTGAGTTAACATGGCCGCTTTTTCGACAGGATCCACATCGGAAACCGCTGAGAAAGCGTGAATAAGTCCTATAATTGTTCCAAGTAGTCCAAGTAGAGTTCCCGTGTTACCAAGCATGGCAAGTAGACCCGTGCGCTTATTAAGACGTGAAGACTCATTAAGAAGGACTTCATCCATTTTGGCTTGAATTTCCTCTCGACCACCCATCTCTAAGGCTGCATTAGCTCCTGCGCGAACCACACGAGCAATGGGGCTGTCTTTTGGTAATGATTTTGAACGATCAATGGCTGCGTCTAATCGACCGGCCTTAATATCAGACTCAAAAAAGTTAACGATTTTAGAATTGTCCGTACCTCGGGACATATAGAGCTTCCACACGCGCTCAAAAATAATGGCGAATGAAAAGGTTTGTGCAACAAAAATAGCCCACATCCAAATTCCACCTTGCGAGAAGGCTTGTACGATTGATTCTACGATTCCTATATTTTCCATAATTTTCACCTCAATATTGTTTCCACCCCTTCTGATATTCAAAGCTTGTACCGGATCTCAGATCGAAACAGTTGGCACTGCAATGCTTTGGGCGGGGAAAATGGGGGTAAAAGGTGACGATAAATGTCACGTGTCAGCGTTATTCGTCCCTTTTGGGGCTTGGGGCGCAAATATCGCGCTTATCTATTTAAAAGTGGCGAGCAATTTGTGATGAGCACGCACCCGGGTGCACTTCGTCTCTCGGACTGCACTATTTCATAGCGCAGACCGAGATACGCAGCGCTCGTTGCTCGAGCCCATCACAAATTGCTCGCCACTTTTAAATAGATAAGCGCGATATTTGCTTAACTTTACAAATTATACTTCAAACAAATCTAGATTTAGGCAGGCTATTGTGGTTTCGGGGGCTTTTGTTATTTCTTTGTCGCATTCGGAGAGGAATTCTCGGATGTTTTCTATTAGCTTTTTTAAGGTTTTTTCATCGAGAGAGTAAATAGATGTGAAGTGGAGGCGGTTGGGTTTGTTTTTTGTTGGATTTTGTAGGGCTTGCGTGCGCCAGTTTCTGTGGTGAAGAGAGGAGTAAATACTTTCGCTGGTTATATGGAGATGGTTTGAGGTGACGCTGTATTTTTGGTTTTTTACTTCGAAAAGCCCTAGTTTCACCAGCAGGTTCAAGGCTCCTGTTACTTCGGTTTGACTAACATTCAATCTTTGAGCTGTGGCTTTGATATTATTATTATATTCAGGGATCATCCAGAGCATATGAAGAGCGGTTGGGATCCAGTGGGAGTAGTACTTTAAGGTGTTTTCTTTAAAGATTCTTTTATTATCAATGAGCATTTCGGACTCGCTTCGACTGAAAAACTGATCTCTTATTGATTGTAGTCGTTTTTGAATACGAGCTTTCAATTGCGGAGTGCCGGCTCTTGAGAATTGGACCAAATTCATCCAATACTCTCCCTGGAGGTCATCAAGGCCCCAGAATTCACAAAGGCCCTCAGCCTGTTCCATTGTGAAAAGCACTTTACCACCGAGTACTTGCGATAAATAAGCGGGCTGGCACCCGGCCGCTTGGGCCATCTGACTGCGGTAGCCTCGAATTTTCTTTACCGATTTTAATTTTTTTTCAACCCAGGAGGATTCTGATTTGCAGTTAAATATATCGTTATTCTGCATACTTAGAGCCTTTATTTAATAATTTATTAATTAAACCATTAATAATAAATAAAGAATATGATGCACCCAACCTCTTTGTCCACTACAAATCCGAATCAAGAAATAACAACAACTTTTTAAAGGAGAACAAAATGAAAAAATTAATTCTTTGCCTCGGCCTTATTTTACTCGCCCCTCTTTCTCAAGCGGAGCCCAACAACTACGATAACAGTCTGACGCCTTGTCTTGCCATCTACGCCAGTGACCAAGCTTATTACAGCACAGCTCTTAAGTCTGAAAAATTGGATTTCGTTTTTAGCATTCACTCTATGCACTTTGAGCGCAAAGGCTCAGCGGCTGGTACTATGTTCATTGAAGCTTCTAGTGGTCAAACCGACGTAATGATTATTCAAATTGAACTGGAACAAGTCTGTGAGACTGGAAAAGTTGTCGAAGTCTAAGACAATTCCAGTTAATTTTTCAACATTGTAATTAATCGATGGCATAGGGGAAAATATCCTCTATGCTTTTTTTCATCAGGAGAAGAGCTATGAGGACAGTTTCTTGTTTTTTAATCGTTGTATTTTTCAACATCAACTCGGCGTGGGCCTCCCCTAGCCGATGTGAGTTCGAGACTTCGAAAGCTGACTATCTTGATTTGTCAGAAACCGACACTCAAAAGCTTTTGGATAAGCTAAAAGTCGTTGGTGACGAGAATCCCCTTAACGCAGGCCTTTGGCAGGACTTTGAAAACCTCATTCAGAATAACCCTTCTCAAGAGCCTAGAATACAACCTGAAAGCTCTTTAGCTATTCAACATTTACCAGGCTGTCCTGAACTTTTAGTTTCATCCGACCCCCAGGTCAAAGCGGAGCCTGGAACAACATTAACCTTAAAAAACTTTGCTTTTGAGTGGACTTACAGCTCTCCCGCGGGAGTCATTCAAGAGGAAAATACTCTTGGCTCTATTTCTTTAAATAAATATATGGTTCTCTCGGGCAATATTCTCATCGAATCCAGTTGTGAGTCTCCTCTTGGCTGTGATCAAATTGTTCAAGTTTATACGAAGAAGCTTGATATAGAGATTTACCGCATGGGCACTGTTGGAGGCTCTACTTCAGCTGGTGGGATCATTCAATTTCAATAACCAAAGAAGGCTCCAATCTCGTTCGAGATATAAACTACCTGTTATCTGAATGAGAGTTTCTCACCCCATCTCCATATGTCTAATTCCTTAACAGTGCCATTCTTTCTTTTTTTCATGTGAGAGCGATTTTGCCCTTATTTTTTGTGACTTCTGTTAAAAATGAATTCCAATCACTCATTTAAAGGAATTGCGATTATGAGAAGGCCACTGCATTTTTTTCTATTTTTTATTGGTTTTTTATCTTCAAACTTGGTTCTCGCTCAAAATATCAAAGAGGCTCCTATGGGAAAAGTTCTTCCGGCGATCAGTGCTGAACTTGGGCGGAGTCCAATTCTAATGGATGGACAATATATTCTCGATCACGGGCGAGGAAACAAAACAGTGAGAAACTGTTATTTTAGAGCCTTTTCAAATTGGGACACGCATATTTTAGCAGACCTAGTTATTCACGACGGTTTTAAAAAATCTGAAGTTAATGGGTTTCATTATCCTGTCAATCGAAATTACCATAGCTTTCTGGCCACCGACGGAGAGCAGGGGAAACCAGGCTATGAAGTGAGTTTTTCGCGCAACATGATCACAATAAAGGATCTTGAGGGACTAAGAGACGGCGAAATTCGCATTCGGTTTTCTTCAGAAGTCTTCGTGGCTGAAAACGTCGAGTCTATCACTTTTGACAAAGGACTACTAAGCCCTGGCTTCACTTGTGTCTTTTAAGTTAGGCGTACCACTATTTACATTCTTTTTTAAGAGGGGCTAAGACTGATATTTTAAAATCAGTCCACGTAACACTTTTACCATCCTCTCCTGTGTGGAGGGAACCACACCTTTTCTTCAATGCCGCTATTTGGTCCCCTAAAGAGAACTTTACCGCATCGAAGACACCTTCAGCCGTGATCTTTTCTTTATCGACTTTATAGGTGAAGTCTATTTTTTGAGTTTGTTCGTTGATCTTCATTGTGGTTTTCAACTTATCTTTTTCAATCTTATCAACTGTCACTTCAACCACGGAATCTCCAAGAATGTTGGCAAATAAAGTTTCCCTTAAGTTTTTGTCTCTCAAAGAATTGCCTGAATCCAGGCTCACTAAATCAACTGTGACGACTAGATTTTTTAAAAGGTCACTGGGTCTCTTCTTCCTCTCAGTTTTGTTGAGTTTTACACCGGGGAAATTGCCATCCACCCCTATCTTTTCTGAAGTCTTATAGCCTGTTCCCGTTATAACAGCCCTTTCTTGGTCAAACTCGTAGGTGCATTCCTTTGAATGAGCGGGAAGAGTAAATATAAGTATGATAAAAAACTTTAGAAACTTCATATCCATTGCTAGCAACCCCACGTGGAACAAATTCCATAAAAAAAGGCTCTCCACTCGTAGAAAGCCTTTTTAAGTTACCACAGGGACGAATCCTTGGGCAGTCCTGCTAGATCTAGGTTATGTCTTGCTCAGTTTTTTAGTCCAGCCTCCAATGGCCGCGACAGCTTCATCACGAATATCGCAGAACTGCACACCATAGGCTTTCTTTTCCTCACTCCACACAATTCGACCTTCCACCTGCACCTGTTGGTCCCCTTCAGGGCTTGCGATGTTAAGGGTCACAATTCCGCCTTTTTCAAGCAAGGCATCCGTATCGATTCTTGCTCCACCGAGGGAGATTGAACTCATCTGACCGACCAGCTGTTTTTCACCCACATTGATTCGAACCTCTGAGTCCATTTTGTAACGAGGGTATTTACGACGACTTTCGATGCTATTCTTTTTACGAATCTTGAGTATGTTAATTAAAATAACGGGTGCAAAAAGTAGAGCGAGAAATAGGAGCGTTTTACCACCTGATGGCGTATTGCCTCCGCCACCTTTACCACCACGGTCTTTTAGTACTTTCGCGATCATTCCACAGCCACCAGCAGCACCTCCGGCACTGGCAGTACTACGAGCAGCACCGCCTGTATATTCTGGCTGATAGCTATCGATATCATTGTTCTGGACGAAACCAACGGCTTCAAGCGCATTGATTCTTGAGCGTGAAGCCACGAATCCATTGAGTCCACCGATAGGATCAGAGTGGTCGTAAAGGACACCCTTTACCTGGTAGCCATTGATAACACCCTTTTCACGAATCATTAAGGCTGCCAAACCGGCGGCAAAAGGTGCTGCCATACTTGTCCCTGATGAGTACCCAAAGCTATCACCAGGAAGTGTACTGAGAATCGAAATACCGGGGCTCGCCACATGAACGGAATTATTCCCGTAATTAGAAAAGCTAGCCAAACTATCTCGAGAAGAAGTGGCAGCAATGGAAACCACGTTGGGTACTTCGTAACTGGCCGGATAAACAGGAGACGAATCATTATTGTTGGCCGCATTACCAGCCGCTGCAATAAAAGAAACGCCTTTATTATATCCGTTTGTAATCACATCGTGAAGCGCCTGAGAGTAGTACCCACCACCCCAGGAATTATTAAGAACATTGGCTCCGTTATCTAAAGCATAGTTGATGGCTGCAAGAGCATCTGAGGTTGAACCAACTCCATTTTCATCAAGAAACTTTAGGGGCATGATTTGTATGACGGCGGGATCCAAATTAGGAGCAAGGATATTTTGAGTCATTCCCAAAACGATTCCTGCCACATGAGTCCCGTGGTTATCATCGTCCATTGGATCATTTGAGTCAGAAACGAAGTTCCATCCGCGTACATCGTCAACATAGCCATTGCCATCATCATCGATATAGTTACCGGGAATTTCGTCTTCGTTGACCCATATGGCTCCACTTTCGTCGAAAACATAGTGGGAGTAATCCACACCGGAATCGATGACGGCCACTACGGGGCGCTCATTGAGCCGTGACAGGATTTGCCAGGCCTCTTCAGCACTGATATTGGCTTCAGTTTGCCCAAAATCAGTTGGACCTGAAAAACCTTCGTTATTGTTCTCTAGCCCCTCCACTGTCTCAGAGTAAGACATAGGATGACCTTCGATACCTGCACTTTGTTTTTGGAAGATATAATTAGGTTCAGCGTACTCGACATCAGGATCTAAAAGAAGATCATTCACAGCCTGCTCAACACTTTGACCGGCACCCAACTTAAATTGGTGCATATTGAATCTTTTCCAACTGCGCTTTAACGACATTTTGCTATTGAGCGACATCTTGCCAACGAACTTCTGGGTCTGACCAGAGCTGGCACCTTTTTTCATCTTAACGATAACCTCACCCGGAACATAGTCCTGGGCGGTAGCAGTCAAAGAAAAGACGAGGGCTAAAATAAAAGCAAACGGACTAACTAACCACACATTAAGTCTATCGGACTTTGGTTTTAAATATTTAGTCCTAATTCAAAAAAAATTCGGTTTTTTTGAAAAAAAATAAGTGGGTCATTTCGAAACGCTTTACTCTCAATAGATGCTCATTAAAAGCCCACTCACTATATATATAGACAGAATTCGAATGTTCGTTTCTCACAGTTCTAATTTCAAGGAGAGTGTCTCAAAATGAAAAAGGGACTCACTTTTTGAGTGAATCCCCTATCTTAGCTTTTACGACTGTTAATACTATTTATCTCAAAATATCAGGATTGATTTTAATTGAGGCTTCGTCTTTTAAGGAGTTGGTCCAATCCTGAATCATGGCATTGGCTTTTTGCTGTTTCATCAAGTTTTTGAAAAAGTCCATTTGAGACTGGCCTTTGTTTTCAGCCATATCAAATCGAGCCCCACGATACTTGAGAAGGTAGGCACTATCCCCTTGATAAACCATTTCACTGGCGTACTCGTTTTCTTGACTCAACTCCATAGCTTGATCCAAGAACTCCTCACTTCTACCCACACCAGGGATGTTTTCTTTAGTGATATTAAAAAAGCCTGTGGTTTTCCACGTAAGACCATTTTTTGTGACTAAGTTTTCCAGTTCACCGTACTTGTTCTCTTTCAGCTTTTCTCTGTAAACATCGAGATTGTCTTCAAAGGAGTTTTCTTGAATAAGCTGCTTGGCAATTTCAGTTTTTACCTCCTCAAAGGGAGTCACACTGGCCTCTTGTTTATCTTCAACGTAGATGATGTGGTATCCGAACTTTGTCTCAATAGGCTCTGTGATAGTGCCTGGCTCTGTTGAAAAAGCGGCCTTTTCAAATCCGGGCACCATTCGTCCTCTGGGGAAAAGACCAAGACTTCCCCCTTTGGCTTTTGAGCCGGGATCATCCGAGTGTTTTTTTGCCATCTCAGCGAAATTTTCTTTGGTGAGGTCTTTGGCTACCTGTTGAGCTTTTTCAAGCGCTTTTTCCATACCATCTTCTTTGTCTTTTTCGGCTTTAAAGAGAATATGGCTCGCCTTCACTTTTTCAGGAGTGGTGTATTCTGTTTTATGGGTGTTGTAGTAACCCACAGCTTTTTTCTCGTTTTCTTTGAGGTATTTCTCTATTTTTTCATCCGTGATGTTTTTGGAGAGCTTGTCGGGTGAGAGCTTAATATAAGAGACATTGATTTGGGCTTGATCGATTTTCTCGTCGAGGTCATCAACAAGGGGAAGATCTTTTGCGGCAAATCCAATAATCTTTCTCATTTTTTGAATCAAGAGGTCTTGCCTGATTTTTCTCTCAAATTCACCTTCACTCATACGAGCCTGTTGTAGGTATTGCTTATACCTTAGGCGGCTAAAGACTCCATCTTCATAAAAAGGTTGAATATCAAGGAGAGTTTTTGCCACTTCGGCATCACTGACATGGATATTGAGGGCTTCAGCTTTTTGTGTGATCAGGGACTGGTTCACCAAAATATTAATGGTGTTTTTCTGTAAATCTTTGCGAGCCTCTCTGGTGTCGCCGACCTGAGAGCTATTACTCAGACGGTCATAAGCGTCTTTATAATCTTTTAAACTGATCGCCTCTCCGTTGACCTCGGCGGCGGCCCCACCCTGCCCAAGAAATTGGGAATTGGGAGAAAAACCGATGAAAACGAAAACCACACAGACGACTGTCAGTAGCGTCCATCCGAAGATATTGATGACGGGATTTTTGCGACGCTTTGTCACTGATTCAAACACGATTGACCTCCGAAGCTTTTACTCATCCTTATGACAAACTCCCAACATACCTTGAGGAGGGCGTTTTTCCAATTGGATTTCTTATAACAATTTGATAGTTCTCAATATATGGGGAATTCTCTAAGTTTAAAACAGACCGTTGCTTTTTTATTACTCTTTGTCCCCGCTCTTATTTTTTATGCATTGCAAAATAATGTTCTTAATGTCGTAAAGGGAACCCCTTTGCAAACACCCGCTCATTGGGTGCAACTGGCCTACGATGAATTCACCCATTTGGTACAAGAAAGTCTCAATACCTATTTTTATCTCGTGGCCACGAATCGGGAAAATAAGGTTCTTAAAATTGAGAATGCAAAATTGGCGTCTAGAGTTCAATTGCTCGAGGAGTATCGTAGCGAGAACATTCGACTCCGCGATCTTTTCAAATTCCAACAGGAACTCCCCAGAGAAACCATCGCCGCCAGAGTCATCTCAAAGGATATTAGTAACGCGAACAACTCTTTTACGATCGACAAAGGCGCCGAGCATGGAGTCAAAAGACTTCAGGGCGTCATTTCTGCTAACGGGATTGTCGGCTATACCTTTGAGGTTGAACCCAACAGCTCGCGGGTCCTTCTTCTATCTAATCAAAATGCTAGTATCGATGCGCTTATCCAAAGAACAAGAGCTCGAGGGATTGTGTCGGGAATCAATAGCAAAACCTACGAGCTAAAATATCTAATGCGCAAAGAAGACGCTCAACCTGGAGACCGGGTCGTGACAAGTGGACGCAAAGGCTTCTTTCCAAAAGGTTTCATTATTGGTGAGATTTCAGAGGTCCGCCATAGCCCCACAGCGGTGAGTTTTCGTGCAGAGATCAAACCCGCTGTAAAAATAGACCAACTTGAACATGTACTTGTGATTGTCGATAAAAAAGAGGGACTCCCTTCTGAGAGTTTGAAAGCTAAAAAATGAAAAAAGTTTTCTTAAGCGGTTTTCTATTTTTGAGTACTTCTTTTCTTCTCTCGGCCTTACAGGGCAATCTCTATTTTCTGCCATTCAGTATGCCTCTTTTTTGGACCATTGTTTTAGCCTACTATTCTTTTCGTAAAAGTCTAAAATATGTGCTTCTCATTAATATCGCTCACTGCCTGGTTCTAGTCTCCTTTTCCACAATCCCCCCAAGCCATATGCTCCTAACTATGAACTTTTTTTCCCTCGCCTTTTATTTTGTAAAGGAGCGGTTTCATACGAATTTTTGGCATATTTCTATGGCCGCCTCTCTAGCCGCTGTGACTTTTAAAATGGCGCAATGGCTTGGATCCGGTTTTTTTCACCAGTTTGTCGTTCCCAATCTCCTGGAATGGCTGGGAATCGGGATAATTACTTTTGCGGTCGCTCCATTTTTGGTAAACTTTTTTGAACGATTGGACGAGAAAATCCAATTCGAACGCATCGACACTTTAGAAAACCTGAGAATCTAGCTCTTCCTTCAAGATGCACTTGGCATGGAAGAGGGCTTTGGGACCATATGCTTTTTGATGATAGTAATGAAATAGGATCTTTTAATTTTGATCGCAACTTTGTTGCGGCCAAGGTTTTTATTTTGATCTTTATTCTCATCCTTTCATCTCGACTCTGGTACTTACAAATTATCCATGGAGAGGAGTTCCGGGAGTTCTCTACCCAGAATCTCCTCAAATCCTCTGATGTATACGCCCCAAGAGGCACTATCTTTGATCGTGATGGTCGCGTGTTGGTTGAAAACCTGCCCGCTTACAAGGCGATTATTACTCCACAATACACTGTTGATCTCGAGTCTTTGGCCGCTGACCTAGCCCCAGCTCTATCTCTTGAAAAAGAAGACATCGTAACAAAGGTGAAACGCTCTCGCAGCCTCAATGGCCCTTTCTTCCCCGTAGATATCAAACGTCATTTAACACGCGATGAACTCTTTGATGTGGAACTGGTCAAATTGGACCACCCAGGCCTCCAAGCTCAAGAATTTATCTTACGCTATTACCCTTTTGGTCCTCAATTGGCTCACACTCTGGGATATGTGCGTGAGATTTCAAAAAAAGAAATCCCGAGACTGAACGAACTCTATGACAACAAAATTAAATTTAAGCAAAAAGACATCATTGGTAAAAAGGGGCTCGAAGAGGCTTTCGATATCAACCTGCGAGGAAGAAAGGGTAAGTCTTTTGTGATTGTGGACGCCAAGGGCCAGGAACGCTCCCAACGAACAATCAATGCGATTGGCGAAATTCTAAAAAATACCCCAGCGACACCGGGCGAGGATATATACACCACTTTAGATATTGATCTGCAAAAAGCGGCTTCAGAATCTTTTGAAAGACATGAAAGAGTGGGCTCTTTAATTGCAATGACACCCCAGGGAGAAATTCTAGCGTGGGTAAGCTATCCAAGCTTTGACCCCAACGTTTTTTCAAAAAGAGTCAGTCCCGAGATTTGGAGAGGCTGGGTCAATAATGAAGACCGCCCTCTTCGTAATAAAGCTATTCAGGATCACTACGCTCCTGGGTCCACTTTCAAGCCCATAGTTGCACTCTCTGGATTGCAAAACGGTGCTATTAAATCGAATCAATACGTTTACGCCCCTTCTCAGTACCGCCTCGGACGTCGTGTTTTCCACGATCACACCCAGACAGGGCAAGGATATATCGAAGTGCGCGAGGCCCTTGAAAGATCCAGTAACGTCTTCTTTTACAAACTCGGTAAAGAGTTGGGCCCTGATAAGATGGCCAAAACAGCCTACGCTCTCGGGCTCGGAAAACCCACAGGGATTCCAATCAGCGGAGAGGTCAGTGGGCACGTTCCCACCAGAGCCTGGAAAAAAGAGCGCTGGGGTGAGCCTTGGCAAGACGGAGAGAGTTTAAATACAGCGATCGGTCAGGGTCATGTTTTGGTGACAACGATTCAATTGGCTCAAGCCTACTCGGCCATAGCCCTTGGAGGCGCTGTTTATAAACCTCAAATTATTAAAAAACTAGAAGCCCCTCCCAATTCCGCTGTCGCAGTAGAAAGCCGTATTTTTGACCCTCTTTTGATACGCCACTTAGCCGAAGACAAAGAAGAGGAATATTTTGTCGACGCCAAACATTTCAAAACAGTCCAAGAGGGACTCTGGCAGGTTGTCAACGGTAACCAGGGAACGGCTCGAAGAACTAAATTCAAAGAGCCTTTTAGTGTAGCGGGCAAGACCGGAACGGCACAGGTCAGACGCTTCTCCGCGGATCAAATTTATAAGCCCTGTCCAAAGCGAACGAAAAAAGAAAAACACAACGGATGGTTTGTGGGTTATGGCTCCTATAAAGACGAGCCCAAAATCACTGTGGCTGTTTTTACCGAACACTCCTGTACATCAGCAGCAGCCGTACCTATTGCCAAAGACGTCTTTGAAGCCTACTTTAAAAAATATCATAATCTGCGAGTAAAAAGTGATCAGCCAAAGTCTTGACCTAAAAATTGAAAAGAGATCGTTTTTTAAACGCTTTGATTGGAATTTGATCCTTTGTATCTGCTTTTTACAATTTGTAGGGCTGATCAATCTATACAGTGCCGCCTATTCCACCGATCATTTGGGTCGAGTTTTTACCTCGCAACTGATGTGGATCCCAATCGGTTGGGTGGCCTATATTGTGATCTCAAGGCTGGACTATAAAAATATCGTAAAATACTCTCCTTATTTTTATGCCATAAACTCTATTGCATTGGTGCTTGTTCTCCTGATTGGCAAAAGAATTTACGGCTCCAGGCGTTGGCTTGATCTCGGTTTTTTCAATCTCCAGCCCTCTGAAACCATGAAGTTTTTCCTGATTATTTTTATGGCTGGCTATCTAGCCAAACACAAAATGGAAAATTTTGGCTTCAAGGATCTTATCAAGCCTGGAATGATACTAGGTGTCCCCTTTCTACTGACGGTCAAACAGCCGGACCTGGGAACAGGTATTTTACTTCTAGCCATCCCCGCCTCAATGATCCTGTTTCTCGGTGTAAGAAAGAAAGTGATCGGAATTTTAGCCCTGATTTTGGCGATCTCTCTGCCAATTGCTTGGAACTTTGGCCTCAAAACTTATCAAAAAAATCGAGTTCTCAATTTTTTAAATCCCGAAAGAGATCCCCGCGGAACTGGCTACAACAGTATTCAGGCAAAAATTGCTATTGGAAGTGGACAAATTTTAGGGAAGGGTCACCAAGATGGTTCCCAAAACCAACTGCAGTTTCTTCCTGAGAGACATTCGGACTTTATCTTCTGTGTGCTGAGTGAAGAGTTTGGTTTTATTGGTGCCATGCTGACACTCCTGAGTTTTCTCTTCATGCTCTATATAATATTAAATATCGCGCGTAACAGTCAGGATCGAGCCGGAGCCCTTATTTGTGTGGGTGTTGGGGCCTTCATTTTTTGGCATATGGTTATCAATATAGGAATGGTCGCAGGACTTCTACCGATTGTGGGAGTGCCCTTACCTCTGCTGTCTTACGGAGGCTCAAGCATGGTCACTTTTATGGTGAGTCTTGGGATGGTGGCTTCTGTCAGTAATCGTCGCTATATGTTTTAGAAATTAAAGAATCGAATTGTTCAATTATTTTAACTGACCAAAGGATGAAAAGTGCAATGGAAGGGCCATTGCACTTTTTATATCTATAGGTGTTTGTTGATTAAAGCGGTAATGTTCTCTTTGGGGTGATTGCCAACAAGCTGCTCGACAATTTCGCCATCTTTGAACAAAGCCAGAGTTGGAACGCCACGAACGCCGTAGTTGGCGGGAGTTTCCTTGTTCTGGTCAATATCGACTTTGGCAACTGTGAGTTTTCCGTCAAATTCTTTAGCGATCTCATCAAGTTTGGGAGCTAAAGCTTTACAAGGGCCGCACCACTCTGCCCAAAAATCAACCAGCACGGGACTACTAGACTTTAGGACATCATTTTCGAAGTTTGAGTCAGACGTATGTATAGGTTCCATAAAACCTCCTTTATTTTTAAGTATTACCCTTTAAAGCTCAGGTCATTTTGCCGATAGTCAAGTGATGAGTTACCAGGATTATAACGTACTAGTGATAGATGATGACAAGACTTTTGCGGAGAGCCTCAAACAGGCGATCACCCGTGTGGGATTTCGCTGCTATGTTGTGCATAACCCAGAAGATGCACTTAACTATGCGAAATTACAAGACGTTCAGGTTTTTGTCGTCGACTGTATGCTCCCCAAAATGAATGGGTTGGAGCTGGTAAAAAAACTCAAAGACAATATGCAAGGAGATACCCAGCTTTTCCTTATGAGCGGGATCTTTAAAGACAAGCAGTTCGTCAACACAGCCCTAAAGAAGTCAGGGGCCACTGAGTTTATGACCAAACCTTTTGATATCAAAAAATTTGTAGGAAAGCTTGAGTCCCTTTTCAGTGGTGTTGCCGAAGAAGATGATGGTTTTAATCCTCTGGTTCGACTCTATTTAGATCGCGACCTGAAAACTCGTAAATTAATCAAGCTAATCAACTCCTCTGAAGGCCTACACAACTTTGATCTTCCCTGGGTGTTTAAAATCCTTATTGATAGTAAAGCCACAGGTCACCTTAATATCGCCTGTACCAACGGTGATATTGCCGGTGTGGGTTTTTCTCAAGGGGAGATCGTTCAGGTTAATATTAAAAACGAAGCCTCCCTACTGGGATTACTTCTTGTGGAACAAGGCTATTTGGACCGTGGCGACTTAAACGAAGCCCTTGAATCTAACACAAATCATAAGATGATCGGACAGTATCTAGTTGAGAGCAACTACGTTAGCCCTCACGCCATCAATATCGTATTAAAAGAGCAACTTCTTTGGCGCCTTAAGCGTCTGATCGCTGATTCGCAGATGGAACTGAATTTTGTAAAATCAGAGGATGTGGCGACTATTGCCAATATTGATGATTCGGATTTCACAGATTTTATCATCGAAACCATCGAAAATACGATTAGAGAGGATTGGATTAAAACCCACTACCTTCCCTTAAGCCGAAATTCTATTGAACTGAATCGAGACCGTGAGGAAGATCTTAATAAAATAAGAATTTACCCTTTTGTATCAAGGACCTTTCCCTCCATCGAAAGTCAGCTGATGAGGGGAACTTCCATTGAGGAGCTTTTAGCCAAGCACTCCAGCATCGAAAACAATGTCTTGCGTCTGGTGCACTTTCTCAATGTTATGGGACTGATTAAAATTGGAACCACTCATAAAACTCTTAACTTTGCTCACCAAGCAAAAAGATTGCAACGTCTTGATGGTGAACTTGATGAGAAAAACTATTTTGAAAGACTGGGTGTGAGTCGAAGTGCTAAAGACTCTGACATTAAAAAAGCTTATTTTGATTTAGCAAAGGTTTTACACCCCGATAAACTGGCTGAGGGCACTCCTCGTGATGTGATCGATCTTTCTCAAAGAGTTTTTGAAAAAATTCAAATCGCCTATGACACCTTGAAAAAAGAAGACAAAAAGAACGAGTACCTTGACCAATTTGAGGCCGATCAGTCTGAAAAATTCCTGCAAGGGGATCAAATTTTTGAAGTGGCCAAAACTCTTGTTTTTAAAGGTCAGTTCTCACAGGCAAAACACTCACTGACCAAAGCGATCAAACTCAATCCTCATTCCAATGATATTAAAATCTATATGATTTGGATTGATTTAAAAACGACCAAGGGACCAAGCGAAGGCTTCTTAGGGGATATTGACAAACGCCTTAATCAAATTCCTATTGAAGCCCGCGACAATGCTCCCTACTATCACTGCCGTGGACTCTATTACACCCATCTTAAAGACAATGAGAAAGCTAAAAAGTACTTTATGACATCTCTTAACATTGATAGCAGCTTTATCAGTGCCAGAAGAGAAATGAGCCAGCTTGGTAATGGTAAAAAAGAGATTACCAATATCTTGAATATGGACTTGGGCCAAGCACTCGGTAGTCTTTTTAAGAAGTAAAAACAATGTCGTCCTGAAGCCAAGCAAAAACAATGTCGCCATGAGACCAAGCGAAAACAATGTTGTCCTGAGACCAAGCGAAAACAATGTCGCCATGAGGCGAAGTAAAAACAATGTCGTCCTGAGGCGAAGCCGAAGGACCTTTGAGCTCGGTCGAAGTCCTCGGCTCCCCATAGCATTGTTTATAATAAATTTCTCCAGGGCCGGCATCCATGCCTTGCTTGTGTTTCGCCCTGAGGGCGAAAACGCGTCACGCTCACAAGAGCCCTTGCGAAAATTATTATAAACAATGCTATGGGGATCGTGGATCGAGCGAAAGCTAAAAAAACTTAGGTTAGATTGCCTAGTTTATTTAAAACACTCTGCAGAAAAATTTAGATATAGGCATGAAGGTCACATGGACATGGCCTATTTTTCTCTTAAAATTATGAAGATCTGTGGGTATCCGGAATACAAATAGATGTTCAGTCATTTTCCTTAGTTTCACACATGACAACAAAAAGAAGAAAGAGGGAATCTACTGTCCACATTTTTGACAAGTCTCATGTAGATATTTCAGAGAGATAGCTAAATTACTCTCAATCCTCGTTTTAATGCTATTGTAGGGCTCACACGAGGTAATACTAAATGCAATTTTTTTCAAAAGGCTTCGCATTTTTCCTTTTTGTTAGTGCGTACTTTCTTTTTCTCAATCCTGCTCACGCCCAACTGGGTCCTCTTAAGGACTTATTTTTTGATTCCGAGCCGACTCTGGAAGTTCCATTGGGTCAGCTCAATGACATGGGTGCCGAATCACGCTGGATTAAACCTTCCATCGGTTATGAGTTTCAATTTGCTAATTACCCTGGGGATCCCTCCCGCTTTCTTATGAGAGAGACTTTAAATTTTCGCCTCAGACTTCCTCTGTCTTTACACAACTCAAACTCCGTTAGTTTGGGGCCGAAGTTTGAAGCTGAATTTATTAGGCCCTTTACCAAAAGCCCTCTTCCTAGTCTCGACGAAATGACACCCTATGGACCACAGAAGGCTCCCCATTCTGACGGCAAAGCCTTAGCATTGAAAAGCGGAGACTTTTACAGCTTTACCACCGAAATGGCTTTTGAGCTTTCCGCTTCCACAGCGCAATTAAAAGGCATTGCATTTTTGGGTTTAAATGCCAGTTACATCATTTCTGGTGACTTTAGGGTCGATGTTTATCGTTTGAGTGGAAGTAAGGTTAAAGTGGTCGCCTCAAGTCTTCGACAAAAGAGCGTCGGATTTGGAGTCGAGGCTAAAACAGTTCCCGACATTGAGGTGTTTGGTTTTGGACTTGCTAACCAACTCTTAAACAATCAACTCAGAGTTCAAGTGATGGACTGGGATATTTATCAAAGATATAAAGGCAACCTTTTCTCAGTCTCCTACACTTACGATCTGGCCGAACAAGAGGGACGAGAATCCTATAATCAACTGATGAATCTAAACCATTGGAAAAATATAAACCTCAATGTCACGAATATGGGTGGACGCAGTGAAGAGCTGAGTTCCCGTAACTTTTGGGTGGCCGATCTTAGTTATTCGCGCCAGTATGCACCTGAGGACTTTCCAGGTGTTGTTCAGCACAACGAATCGGAACTTGATTTTGTCACCCGAAGCTCAGGAATAGAGTTTGATATTCGGCTTGCTAACCGCAATCGTCAGCGCAACTTTATGGAAATAGACTACCAGATAAGGAAGGGTCCCGAAGATCCGGTGAGTCGTTACCGTATAGCCTCCTTTACCCTAGACAGGGACTACCAGATTGGGATCAATCTTTGGGAAAAAGAAGTTTCAAAAGAAGCATTGATGATCATGTCACTCGATCGAGATTCCAAAATCACGGGCCTTGATGAGCTGACCTTTCACTTTGAACGTTCGGATAAGAAACTAAAAGTTCAACGAGGCCTTTTCGCACAAAATGAATTGCCTTCTTTTTATGGACAATTACGTAAAATGCTACCTGAATCGATGCACTACCCTTACCTCTATCAACTCGAAGAGCATTTAAAAACGGGTTGGAACAAGGGTACTTATGTCGCCATGGATCTTGCTTTTAATCCTGAAGCTTTTCAGCTTATGCAGACTCTCTCTAATAGAGAAATCGATCAGGTTTTTGATAATTTTGTGAATCAAGTAATAGAAACCCAAAAAGCTGACAACAATCGTTTTTTTGGGGATCTTGAGCTACAAGGTTCTTTGAATCAGCACCTCAATGCAGAAACAGGAACACTCGAAAGTTTTTTCTCAGAAAAGAAAACTGAGAATCTTAAAAAGATTTTACACTATGTCTTTCATCCAGCAACTGACCAGGAAATGCTTGAAAAGCAATGGGTCTACTTTCGGTCTTTAAAAAACAGCATGATCTTTCGTGATCTTGGTGCTGGAATTATGGTACGTCTTCTTGAAAGAGCCGGTGATAAAAATAAAATTCCCTTTAACGAGCTGTTAAAATTCCAAGTGGAATATAAAGCTGATGGGGAAGACCGCATCTTCTTTTCGGCAGGAGACTATCTCCGTCCCGATTACACCAAAGCTCTATTGAGAGACAGGGACCGAGTTCTTAACCGTCGCTACAATCCCTGGCATTTCGAGGAGTCGAATCAATAACAAATAATTGTTAGCTTGATTTTTTGTTGATGTCTTCAATACTGGTTGCAAACAAAGTTTTCAGAAAGTGCTTGCGGTTTTTCTTCACTTCATCACTTTCTTGAACCTCTTTTGCCTGCAACTTCTGATGGCTTTTCATTCTATTACCGTCAACCACTTCGGGGGCGCCTTCAGGACGCTCCACATTTTTTAAAAATTCTTTGTACTTTTGTGAGCGCCGAGGGTCGTCGATAGGACCCGCCTTGCTTACCTTTTTATTCTTTTCTTTATCAGGGATAAGATCTTCTTTTTTTCGAGACCTCTCGGTGGGTTCCGACTTTTTCTTACCAGATCCAGAAATATAAGTTTTTTGCTTATCATTGAAATCAGAGGTTCCGTGAACGAACTGGCTCCCGCTCTTTTTACTTTTACGGTCCTGCTCGATGTATTCATTGTAGCGTTTTCTTAACTCAACAAGCTCAACGTCCGTGGTGTGTGCCAAAACGTCGATGAGCTTGAAGGGATCGATGGGAGAATAAAGTACGCCGTCGATAATTTTTTTCTGCTCTTCACTTAAGTGAGAGGACTCTTTTTCTTGCTTTACAAAAACCAGCTTAGGTTTCCCACGCACTTTTTTGATTTTTCCCAAAGCCGACAAAATTTTCTCATTTCTACCTAAAGTGGAGGCAAAAACCACATCGGGAAAATGATCAATAAGCTGCTCAGAAAGGTCTGTTCCTTGGCGCATGGCAATAACCTTGTAACGCAAACGAGCCATTATTTTTTCTAGGAAAACCTGATCTTCATCGTTGTCGAGTACTAACATTATTTTTTGCATAACCTATGATCTCCTGATTTCGCGAGGAGGTCAAAATCCAGATAAAAAGGGTCTACTGCTAGGAAACGGGGCCTCCTCTAATGTCGAGGAAGGGGTCGATATTGACGCACTTTTTCATTGGTGTTAAAACCGCAGAATTGGAGGATTTATGGAAAAAACCCGTGTTGAAGAAATCCAGTTACCAGAACGAAAATTCAGTGTCTCCGCAGGAAACACCACGATCAATATCGGCTCCGGCGAAGACCTAGCTGTTATCGCAGGCCCTTGTGTCATTGATAACCGCGAATTGGCCTTTAATACCGCCCGAGCTCTCTCTGAAATTAGCCAGAAACTAGGGATCGGCATCATTTTCAAAAGCTCGTACGAAAAAGACAATCGAGGGGCTGTTGGAAATTGGAAAGGTCCTATGATGGATGAAGGACTCAAAACCCTTGCTGACATTAAAAAAGAATTCGATATGCCAGTGCTAACCGATGTGCACCGAACCGAAGATGTTGCTCCTACGGCGGAATTCGTCGATGTTCTACAAATCCCCGCCTATATGTGCCAACAAACCTCAATGGCTGTTGAGTGCGGAAAAACAGGACGCGCGATCAATGTTAAAAAGGGCCAATTCCTGGCTCCTGAAGGAATGGCCGGAGTTGTTGGCAAGATTCAATCCACCGGTAACAAGAACATTCTTCTTACAGAAAGAGGCGCTTGCTTTGGTTACAACCGATTAGTCGCTGACATTCGCTCCATTCCTATTATGCAGCAATTGGGAACACCCGTGTGTTTTGACTCCACTCATATTATCCGTCTCTACGGGATAAGCAGTGCTGATCCGGCTGGTGGTGAACCCCGTTTTGTGCCTCACTTGACTTTAGCCGCAGTGGCCGCGGGTACTGATGCCTTATTTATTGAAACCCACCCCGACCCAATGACAGCGAAATGTGATGCGGCCTCTCAGTTGCGCCTCTCTCATTTTGAAAGACTGGTTACACAGGCCAAGAATGTGCGTAAAGCTATTCAAAAACCTGAAAATGTCGGTACAATGACCGTATAAGGCTTTGCGACTCATCAAAGAAACCTGGGGTCGCGTTTAAGGCCCCGAAACTTTGAAACACTGAGGCCATCATTTTTCGTCGCTACAAACTCGTATTTTATTATCTATTTTCAGAAATGGTTCCCACATTCTTCGTGGGAGTCATCAGCTTCGTATCGATTCTCCTTTTATTCCAAGTTTTAAAACTCACTGAAGAGCTTTTAAAACACGACGTTGGCATTAGAACTCTTGTTCACCTGCTTTCCTATATGTCGATTAGTTTTTTGCCCGCGATCCTACCAATGAGTTTAATTTTTGCCATTGTTCTGTCCTACAATCGACTTTCTGCTGACTCTGAAGTTATAGCTATGAAGTCGCTTGGCCTTAGTATGTGGCCGATCATGGCTCCTGGTATGGCCTTAGGTTTAATTATCTCACTACTTTCCGCCTACACTTCTTTTCAAATTGGACCCTGGGGAAATCGACAGTTTGAAGTTCTGATATTTGACATCGGCAATTCAAAAATCACCTCGCAAATTGGCGAGGGAACTTTTTCGTCTGGCTTCTTCAATTTGATGGTCTATGCCAATAAGATTAATGAGGAGACCGATGAATTGGAAAAAGTTTTCATTTATGACGAACGAAATAACAAAAACCCCACAACGATCATCGCTGATCGAGGTAAAATTTTAACTGAGAAAAGTTTTAACGCCTATAAGGCTTTTGTCCGTCTCTCCGATGGAGACATTCACAAAATGTCTGATAAAGGACATACAAAGATTCACTTCGAAACTTATGATTTGCAGATCGTGGAACCAGCCAACCGTAAAACACGGGGCAAGTCCATGAACAGTTTCACCTATAAGGATCTAACCACTGCTATCGATAGCGAGAAAAATGAAAAGAAAAAAAGGGAGTATCTCTACGAGTATCATCGTAGATTCTCCCTTTCGTTTGCCTGCCTTTTGTTTGTTCTGGTTGGTATCGGTCTAGGATGCCGAAGCAATAGCCGATCAGGAAAGTCTGGCGGGGGTGTTATAAGCGTCGGTGTCATAGTCGCCTATTGGCTACTTTTTGTCATCGGCAATAGCCTGCTTAAATCGCCTCAAGTCCCAGTGCTCGTAGCCGCCTGGCTCCCCGCTTTTGTCTTGCTTCCTACGGGAATCTATTTGCTACGTAAAAACTGGAACTAATAAGCTCTTACAAGCCTGTGCGCTTCTTTGTTTCCGAGTGGTCACCTCTAACATGCTCGTCTACCTCAACGTCTTTTTCGATGGGCTTAGAGTCGGTTTCCTCGACACTGGCTTGCTTTTTTTCTATTTCCTCTTTCCACTTTTCGTCTGTGTTATTTTTCTGCTGATTAGCCATCTTATACCACCTCTCTGGGTTTACCCGAGAATGCATTGACTATGAAAAGTAAAGCAATAGCGCCCACGATCGAGGCTATAAAACCCACAGGTTCGTTGGGGCTGTACCAGCCGAGCATTCGTCCGGTGAACCCAGCAATCAAAGCACCGCCGATTCCGAGCAGGGTCGTTAATATAAAGCCCATAGAGTCATCTCCAGGCTTAAAAGCACGGGCGAGTAAGCCCACAATAAAACCAATTAAAATCATCCAAAGAATTCCGATCATACGATCCTCCTTTCAATTCTCCCATCCACATTAACAGAGGCTTTCGGACAATAGTTCTTGCTGTAATGGAAAGAATTTGAAGCTATTTTCATATTTGCCCCCTTAAGTCTCAAAAATCGGCTTTTCAGAGGCTCTAGCCTCTATCAGTCCTCTTCTATTTTTCTATTCCCTAAAAATTGTACGATTTTTTTTATTCTATCCTTTTCGTAGTGCACTTTTTCAAGCTCAACAGAGAGACCTTTCACATCCTCTGCGATTTCTTGACTCACCTTTGCCGAGCGAATGATCTGAACCGTTTCTTCGATGGGCGACCAAAGCCCTTCACAACTGTAGCAACGTTTCAGTTGAGCTCCACTATTGTAGGCATAGCGAAATTCATCTAAGGCCACGGAACAACGAGGACAAACACTAATTTGAATCCAGTTTTTTTCCGGAAAGCTGAAAAACTCCACAATTTTCGTGAGGTCCAAGCGGTCTAGAAGATCTTTGAATTGGCCAATTCGTCGCTCATCAAACCAGATTCCATCGCAGTCGTCACACTTATAGACCTGTGTCTCGCCACACCTAAAGGGAGAAAGGAAGCACTGGCAATCGGGACATCTCAGTGCACTCTTTTTTCCAATAGGAACTAGATTAGAAAAAGTTTTCATCAGCTAACATCTTATAAAAACTCATTGATTTGTGTGACAAGCCTGACCGGATGGGCCTTTATGATGGATTAAAAGGCAAAAAAGTTTCACTTTGATAGAGAGTTTCAAGATCCGCAAAATTGCGTATCATTAGAGCCCCATCAAAGAGAAGTTGATTATTCCCGGAGAACTCAGGCTCAAGAACATGACCTGGAAGAGTGAGAACGGTAGCGCCGTTATCTATGGCAAGCTTTGCGGTAATCATAGAGCCACTTTTCTTTTCTGCTTGAATGACAAAAATTAATGAGCACAGTGAAGCAATCAAGCGATTGCGATGATAGAAATGGTGTTTTCTCATTTCCGTTTCATGGGGGTATTCGGTCGCCATAACAAATTGTGAATGTTGATGAAAGCGTGTCAAAGTACGAGGGTAAATACTGCTCAGACCACTGGGTAGAAACGCCAAGGTTGGGCAGCCAGCCCTTAAAGCCACTGCATGAGCCGCTTGGTCCACGCCTCGAGCCCCTCCGCTTATGACAGCCAAATCGTATTTTTTAATAAAAGGTAAAAATTCTTGATCCAGCCACTGAGGAACCCAAGGCTTCATATTTCTTGCTCCGACAACGGCAACACTGGGTCTGGAGAAGTCCCAGTCTTTAGAAAGAAAAATTTGGTCCGGGGTGTCTTTTAGATTAAGAAAACGTTTTGGAAAACTAGCATCCGAATTTTTTATTGCTCTCATTCTATAAGCTAGTCTTCAAAAAGCAGGCTGTCTTGAAAACAAGGACAAAAGATTTTGATTTACCAGCATCCGGAATTTATTTCGATTTTTGGGTAAAAACTATTCGAACTCTATGTCCTCATCTTCAAAAGGAAGGTCACTGCCCTCTCCGGGCTCCTGGAAATCAAGGCCCGTTTCGATGCTATCTAAGTCATCCAGCTCTGACTGAGTTGTCGTGGGACGCACAAGTGTCGGCGCACCCGTTTCGTCCCCTGGCAAAATAACATCATTGGAACTTATTACGAAAGCCGAAGCCAATTTTGGCTCCGCACGAAAGACTTTTATATGAGCGATGGGCGTTGGACTCTTGTCGATGACAGGCTCATCGTAGCGTATGTCTCTTCTCTTGTAGATTCCTAGTATATCACCCTTGCGCAGCCCCCTATTGGTTCCTCCGCCTAAATAAACCACGTCACTTTGGCCGTAAACGCGAGAGGTATTTTCTAAGCCACCGCCAATGATTCTCACCGCGACATCAGAGGGTCGGCCAGCGTAATCATCGGCAAAGGTTGGGATTTGCTCTCTGGAAATCCATGGATTTCCCTTTACGCCAGAAAGACTACGGATGATCACACCACGATATAAGGTCTTATTAATTTTTTCACCGATTTCCACAGTACCCATATAGCTGATGACATCACCATCAAAACCATTGCGATCAAATTCATAATCACGCCCCATGACCGTGAATCTTTCTCCAATTTTTAAGTCCTCCTCGGACCGAATATAAACTTTTTGATTTAGACCCACTAAAATAACGTCGTCTTCTGATTCTACAAGCCTTCCAATACGAGGATAATCGCGAGCCAAGCCTCCATATAGAAAGGAACTGGCGACAAAAAGAGGATTCACTCGAACCGGAGGACGAATATCCATACTCACCCCTTTTTCATCATACTTGGAAGCATCATAAGAGTCCGAGTTTTGAAAGGAGGATGGAATCGGCTGCACGGGCCTGATGGCTCTTTTTCTGCCAGGTATTTTTGGGGCCCCTGGATAAAGACTTCGTCGAATTCTCTCGTCTTTAGGGTCTACGGACTCTCCTTCAACAATAACAAAACCACTTAAGGGGGCCGCCTGATCAAAATTTTCACCAGTGGGCTCGATACTCACTCCGGGAGGCAAATCCATGGATCCACTAAAAAACTCGATCTTCTGTCCCACAGAGAGTAAATGGGGATTGGTTAAGGTCGAATTATAGGACCAAATTTTTGGCCAGAAAAAACCATCTCCAAAAAAAATGGTACTTAAATCCCAGAGGGTATCCCCTTCCGAGATCGTGTAAGAACGTTGGGAAAGGTTAGTAACATATTGAGCCCACTGAGCATCACTGATTTCTTCGTCGTAGGAACTCTTATAGATATTATACATTCTCTGCTCAAAGCTAGTTTGAGACTGAGCTCCTAACCAAGAAGTTGTTAGTAGGATTAAAATAAGGAGGACGGCACGAAGCTTCATCGCGTGCGACGACTCCTCGGTGCAACAGCTTGTAGTTTTTTGTAGCGATTTCTCTCAGCTATTGCTTGTTTTTCAAGCCCCATCTTTTTGAAGATGGAATATCGGTAGCGGGCTAAAAGCTTGTTTCTGGGATACTCCTCTTTAAGCTTGGAACTCAGTTTTAAAGCTCTGACCCAGTCTTTTTTCTTTACGGCTTTTACCAAGGGGCGAATCGCGAGTTTAATACTCTTTTTCACTGGCTTTTTCGCCCAGCGATTCGCCTTGAGTTTTGATATCACTCTTTGTTTGCGCACCAGCTCTTTTTCTAAACTTTGTATCCGTCTTTGCTGCACGTTCAGGATCCGCTTTTGCTTACCGGAAGTTGCGCAACCGGAAACTATAAATAGCGAGGAAAGAAAAAGGCAATACATTATTTTATGGAATTTTAAATTTTTTTTCTTCATAGAAATATTGTAGCGGTCCCCCTTCCCATAGAGCAAGTGGACGATTTTAAAAGTGCTCGAAAAATTGTCAGATTGACCCTAAAAATCCCCCTCAACTCAAAAATAAAAAGCAGAGACGCTCGATTTTTCATCAATCCACAGCCTTTTTCCACACACTTTGTGGAATGGTCACCACCCTAGACCTTAGACCCAGGTCCTAGAGCGGATTTCAGCGAATTGCACAGGTTTTATCCACACTTAAATAACTGAAATCACACAGATTTGAGCATAAAATCTAAAAGGAAATCAGAATCTGAAATGTCCGGTCGGACAGCTAAAAAAATGCACTCTTTTTACTCAATTTAGTCTTTGAGTCATTTTTGCAATCCCGTTGACTGTGTTTTCAAAATTCTCTTTTTTATTTTTTGCTTTCATTCTTCTTTATTGGACCTTTTTTGAAAATTCATACTTTAGTTTAGACCTCCACACACTCTGTATGAACCACAGCCCGAACACTGCGTGGAGGTTTATCTACCAAGCTTTGGTGTGTGGAGAGAAGCTCCCACAATCCGCCCAAAAAATAACACTACAAAACATAGGGCTTATTCACTTATTTGTAGTATCAGGAGCTCACCTCCATTTACTCAAATATTTTTTGGACAAAATCACCAAAGGGAAAGTTCCCTTCTTTATTGAAGTCTTTCTACTTTTTATTTTTGTTGCCATCTGCAATTTTCAGATCACAGCCTTAAGAGCGTGGATTCAGATTCTTTTAAATAAAGGGAATCAGGTTTTTTACCTTAACTATAGCCGCTTTCAAATTTTACTGCTCAGTGTGCTATCCTGTTTATTAATAAATCCAAGTAAAATCACTTCTCTTTCTTTGGTACTAAGCTGGGGAGCCTGTTTAGGTCTTTTCAGTTTTTCCTCATTTTTTCTTAGGTCTTTTGCTTGTTACCTTATTCTCTTTCCTGTCATAAACGCCTTTTCCTACCTGAGTCCTTGGAGTGTCGTTATTAATGCTTTTATCTCACCAATCATTGCGTGCTTTCTCTTTCCTTTGACTCTGATGAGTTTCGCGCTCTCACCGCTTGTTCCTATGACAGACTCTTTATGGAGTGCCTGCTTTTATCTTTTGAACTTTTTGGACATGAGCTTAAACAAACCTCAAGCCAGCCAGAGCTTTGTACAATCGCTGCCATACTGGTTTTATGTTTTGTTTATACATTTTTTCATGGAACAACTTTTTAGAAAGAAAAGTTTATGAAGAAAATTTCAGTGATCTTGCTAATAACGGTTCTCTTACCTCAAAATGTATCTGAACAACCTCTTTTTGACTTTGTGATCTGGAACGTTGGCCAGGGTCTATGGACAAGTTTTATTACTCCCCAGAACTGTTTTCATATTGATATGGGAGGCGAAGTTTTCCCTCAACCGGTCGTAAACCTTTGTCGAAAAAAAGACAATTTTTTGATGTTAACTCATGAGGACTGGGATCACGTCAACTTTATCTCTCGTTTTAAAAATCAAGTTTTTTCGTTCTGCCTTTTCCCCACAAAACCACCTGCAAAAAGCTACTTGAATTCCCTCACAAAGTGCTCAAAACCTCTGCCCCCTTTTATAGAGATCGTCTCCCGAGGAAAACCAAAGGGGTCAGAAAATGAGCAGAGTGTGGTGTATTTACTCAAAAATCAGATACTGATTCCAGGGGACACCACCAAAAAAGAGGAGATAAAGTGGACTCACACTCTTCCCCGCAAAATCCGCTTTCTCATACTTGCCCATCATGGCAGTAACACAAGCACGTCTTCCCAGCTTCTCAGACGAGCTGATTTTAAAATGGCCATTGCTAGCGCCAGAAAGAAACGCTACGGGCATCCTCACCCAAAGGTGCTATCAAGACTCAGAAAAGCCCAGGTGGGACTTTTACAAACAGAACAAATGGGGCACATTTATTTAGAGCTCCCATAAAAAAAAGCCGAGGACTTGCAGTCACCCGGCTTTTTTGATCTTCCTACTTTTTAAGTGATTAAATCATTTTAGAAAATGGAACATACTCCATTCCTAGATCAGAGGCCACAGCCTCATAGGTGACCTTACCACCGTAAACGTTCACCCCTTTTTCTAGAAGTGGACGAGCCTTTACAGCCTCTTCAAGACCCATTTTAGCGATCAGGGAAGCATAATTGAAAGTAACATTTGTCAGAGCGTAGGTTGACGTACGCGCAACAACTCCAGGCATATTAGGTACACAGTAGTGAATGACATCATTAATGGTAAAAGTGGGATGAGTGTGGCTGGTTGGCTTACAAGTTTCGATACAGCCACCTTGATCGACGGCCACGTCCACGACCACAGAGCCTGGCATCATGCTCTCGATCATATCTTTAGTCACAAGCTTAGGAGCTTTACGACCGGCTAACAAAACAGCCCCGATCACAAGGTCGGATTCGGCCACAGAGTCTTCGATGTTTTGTTGATTCGAGTACACAGTATTAATTTTACCGGCAAAAATATGATCCAAGTACTCTAAGCGAGAGTGGTTCACATCAAGAATTCTAACTTCAGCTCCCAGTCCCACGGCCATTTGAGCAGCGTTGGTTCCAACAATTCCGCCACCAAGAATCGTAACACGTCCACGCTTAACACCTGTAACTCCACCGAGAAGGATACCCATCCCCCCTTTGTCTCTTTGTAGATAAAAAGCACCCACCTGTGTGGCCATACGGCCTGCCACCTCAGACATTGGAGTAAGCAGAGGAAGACTTCCTCTTTCATCTTCAATGGTTTCATAGGCGACGGCTTTAACATTTTTTTCAACTAACACTTTTGTCAGTTGTGGCTCAGCCGCCAAGTGAAGGTATGTGTATAAAATTTGGTTTTCTTTGAGGAGATCGTACTCATCGGGAAGGGGCTCTTTCACCTTGATGATCATGTCAGCCGCTTCATAAATTTCCTTGGCCGTTTCAAGAAGTTTGGCACCCGCTTCCACGTAGTCTTCGTTGGTAATCCAGCAACCAAGCCCGGCATCTTTTTGCACATAAACGGTATGACCCTGGTGAACCAACTGGCGCACACCCGCTTCTGTTAAGCCCACTCGATTTTCACTAATTTTAATCTCTTTTGGAACACCGATAATCATCATTCACTCCTTAGCCCAAGAAGACTTTTACACCTCTCTAGGGGCTCATTTCGACCTGGTCCGTCGACCCAAAAATTAACGTTCATGGTGGGAGTACCTTTAGGACCACAAAGGGTCAAGTCATTCCGCCAACTTGCAGGGGAACTGTCTAAGACTGTCATAGTGTAATTCTTAGGCGCGCCCGCTAAAGGGTAACTCAAAGCTTTCAAACTCTGGCAGGCCTCCACCAAGTTCGAGCTCCTGGTAGCTATCAGGGGTGTCTAAGATCTTTTTTACCAGTTGGTTTAAAAGATCATGACCGGCTTTATAAAGAACCACATGGCCCATAAGAGGACGCCCAAGAGTCATCAAATCACCTAAGGCATCCATGGCTTTATGACGGACGAATTCGTTCTCGTAGCGAAGCCCCTCGGGGTTCACAATCGTCGTTTCATCCACAGCAATAGCGTTCTCTAGTGAAGCTCCCATCGCTAAGCCCATTTCTCGCATTTTCTCGATATCTTTTACGAAACCAAAAGTTCGGGCTGGGGCCAATTCTTTAGCAAAGGTGTGCTCATTGATATCCACATCCACAAACTGTTGTCCGATCATTTTATGATCAAAATCGATGGTGCAGCTCACTCGAAGGCCATTATAAGGCACAACATAGGCATGCTTCTCTTCGGTTCCACAGTAGATCGGCTTTGTAATATAAACGTATTTTCTTGGCTCGGATTGTTCAATGGTGCCTACTTTACGAATCTCATCCATAAATACTTTGGCACTTCCGTCGCCGATGGGAATTTCACTGCCCTTAAGCTCCAAATAAACATTATCAATTCGAAAAGCGGCTAGAGTGGACAGACAATGCTCAACGGTGGAAACCATGAAACGATCCGTCCCTAAAGTTGTGGCAAGAGATGTGGCTTTGACATGATCTACATGAATGGGAACTGAAGGACAGCCCTCAAGATCCGTACGTACCAAATGAATGCCTGCGTTGGCCGGGGCCGGACAAAAAGAAAGGGAAGTTTCGATCCCTTTATGGAGTCCCACTCCTTTAATAATCGCTTTGTTTTTCAACGTCTTCTGCAGATACAACTTTCACCTACAATGATTGGAAGTGTTTTTTCCCTAGATCCGTAATCACTCGTCCACGAGGGGTTTTTTGAATCAAGCCCTCTTGGATCAGATAAGGTTCATAAACCTCTTCAATCGTTCCTTTGTCTTCAGATAAACCAGCGGATAATGTTTCAATTCCGACAGGCCCACCCGCAAATTTGTTTAAGATTATACCTAGAACTTTGCGATCCATGTCGTCAAGTCCCAGATGATCCACTTCCATCTTATCGAGAGCTTTCTCAGCCAACTCTTTGTCAATTTTACCATTGTTTTGAACTTGAGCAAAATCTCTTACTCTTTTCAGTAAACGGTTGGCGATACGGGGGGTTCCCCGACTTCTCCGGGCAATCTCTAAAGCCCCCTCGTCAGCAAGCTCCACATCCAAAAGATGGGAAGAGCGCTCTAGGATTTGGATAAGTTCCTTTTTCTCATAAAATGAAAGCCTTTCCACAATTCCAAAGCGATCGCGGAAAGGACCATTCAGAAGTCCCGCCCGTGTCGTGGCTCCAATGAGTGTGAAGGGAGCCAGCTGAAATTTCATGGAACGGGCACCAAGCCCTTCACCCGTCATGATATCGAGATAAAAATCTTCCATCGCACTGTAAAGGTACTCCTCCACTGTGCGATTAAGACGATGGATCTCATCAATAAATAAAATGGAGTGCTCATTAAGGCTCGTTAATAAGGCGGCTAGATCTCCCTTTTTATCAAGAGCGGGTCCTGAGGTGGTTTTAATTTCCACACCCATCTCTTTCGCCAATAAGAAAGCCAAAGTCGTCTTTCCAAGCCCTGGAGGGCCTGAGAAAAGGATATGATCAATGGGCTCGTTTCTTTTCTTTGCCGCTTCAATATAAATTTTAAGTTTCTCGACAATCTTGGTTTGCCCGGGAAAGTCGTCAAATTGACTGGGACGCAAATTGTTTTCCCAATGACCTTCGCTGGGAATCTCGCTGGCCGATAAACTTTGATTTTCTCTAATGGAAGAATCCACAATGACTCCTTAAAAATTAACGGGAAAGCAGACGAAGACTTTCGCGAACCCCTTCTTCAAACTCAACATCTTTGGGGAGGTTGTAGACGACCTCTTCGACTTCTGCACTTCGAAAACCCAGATGAGTAAGAGCCGAGAGAATCTCTTGATGGGGCTTAGGCGCTTTGTTTTGAGGATTTTCTTTTTGTTTGTCTAAGACCAAATCCCCTTTCAAGGTGAGGATCATCTGTTCCGCCGTCTTTTTTCCCACCTTCGGTAAAGCCGTGAGAGCTTTGACATCTTTAGCCTCAATGGCATCGATAATGTGATCAAGACTGGCTCCTGAAAGAATTTGAATGGCCATTTTCGGACCAATTCCTTTAACTTTAGTGAGACTTAAAAAAAGCTTTTTCTCCACTTTACTAGAAAAGCCGAAAAGAGTGAGTTGATCCTCTCTTACGTGGGTATAGATCCAAAGCTGCACCACCTTGCGATCGGCCACATCATCAACGGTGTTCGTTGAGCAAGTGATCTCATAGCCCACCCCTCGACACAAAATTGTGAGCACACCTTCTTCGTTATCTATAATTTGCCCTGACAAAAATGAAATCATCGCATCTCCATTCCCCGCTGTTTGCGAGTCACACTATGGTGCAAAACATGACAAAAAGCGAGAGCTAGTGCATCGGAGGCGTCCATGGGGAGTCCTTGATCCCTTAGGCCAAGTTGTTGATATAAAAAGGTTTTGACCATCTCTTTACTCGCACTGCCGGAACCCGTGACCTGTTTTTTCACGGTACGAGCGGCATATTCCTTGATTTCCGCCCCACCCGCAATACATTGCGCCGCGCAAATCCCACGCACATGGCCTAATTTGAAGGCACTGTCTACATTTTTACCTAAAAAGATTTTTTCAATCGAGGCGACTTGAGGCCTCTCCTGTTGAATCAAATGGCCCAATTCAACATTGATGGCGTGAAGACGCTCAAACAAAGTTCCTTTTTTGGGGGCACTAATACATCCCCTTTTGACATGAACAACTTTTTGATTGTTATCAAGCTCGATCAATCCCCAGCCTAAAATCAATGTTCCTGGATCGATTCCCAATACTTTCATAGGCCCATCCTACCTTGAAGAACATTGCTTTCCCACCCAATTAATGAAAAAATTATTATGTTATGAGTCAGGTGGATCCACAGAAAGTCGAAGAGCTGCAAATGCTCCTACTAAAAAACCCTCGTTCCCCAGCCTTTGCTAATCTTGCAGAGGCATACTGGAAAATGGGAATGCTCGAGGAGGCTTTAGAGGTCACTTCCAAAGGGGTGCGCCATAATCCGGAGTACGTCTCGGGACTTGTTGCCCACGGGAAAATTCTATTTGAGCTCAAAGATTATAAAGATGCCATCCGAGTTTTAACAAAAGCTCATCTATTAAATCCGGAAAACCTTTTGGCCATCCGCCTCCTCGCTCATTGTTTTGTAAAAACCAAAGAGCATCTTGAAGCCCTCTCTCTTTTTAAAAAATTGCTTATGCTTAAGCCTAACGATGCCTCCGCCCAAAAGTTCGTTAAAGACTGGGAGTTTCTTGAAAACGTGGACGACGACCTTACCGACCGTAGTTTTGAACTGAATGATTATGGTCACTGGATTGCCAAACTCCCCAATGAACACCAGGTCCTACACCTAATCGACTCTTTCATGAACCGAGGAGAGAATCAGAATGCCATGGACGTTGTTGACATGGCTTTGGCCCATCGGGGAGAAACTCCAGGGGTCCGAAAACGCAAAGACCTTCTCAGAGAAGTCATGGACGAGGAAAGTGAAAGTGTCTCAGAGACTGAGGAAAATCCGGCTCTCTACTTTCTCCGCAAAAAACGCAATCTGTACGAGAAATGGCTGCATCGCATCGAAGAATTGAAAGCTCAAAATAGCCAACAGACCTAATTTTTTTTAGAGCCTCAAACACTCCCTTGAAAACTCTGAGCCCCTCGATTAGCTTGTTAGTCTCTTTAACTGGGGACTTTTTGAACTTTATTTTCTTATTTATCAAAGATAAATAAAGAGCAATAATCCCGAAAATAGAAATAGGAATTTTCATGTATCAGACATCCGATTTTAAAAAAGGTCTAAAAATTTTACTCGAAGGGCAACCCTATTCGATCGTTGATTTTCAACATGTAAAACCAGGTAAGGGAAACCAATTTACCCGAACCAAATTAAAAAACATGCTAACGGGCTCGAACTTAGAAAAGACCTTCAAGTCCGGTGAAAAATTTGAAGTTCCCGATGTTATGACTCGTGATTGCCAATATCTTTACAAAGATGAAAACGGCTACCACTTTATGGACAAAGAGAACTACAGCCAAATAGCCATGCACGACGATGATATTGGTGACAACGCCTACTACTTAATTGAAAACATGGACACGACTCTTCTGTTTTTCAATGACCGCGCCATTGATGTGGCCGTTCCTAACACTGTGGTTTTAAAAGTCACCCAGACTGACCCTGGACTAAAGGGTAATACTGTTACTGGTGGATCAAAACCCGCCGTTATGGAAACAGGTCTCACTGTGACAGTTCCACTTCATATCAATGAAGGAGATATGTTAAAAATTGACACTCGCACCGCTGAGTATATTGAGCGTTCGAATTCTTAAAAAAAACTTTTCTTATTGGCCGGAAGTCTTGAAAAATTTCAGGCTCACCGCAAGCTTATAAACAGCAAGACTTTCGGTGGGCCAAACCCATAAAATCGACTTTCGGCGCGCTTTGACGCATGTTAGCAGACAGTCCCAAAATTAAACGACATAATATAGATGAGAACCCACTTCCCGTTCAACTTTGAGGTGCTACATTGTCCAAACCGTGGAAGCCGTCTATTGCCACCTTTCTCAATGGAGGAAAGGAAAAAGACTTAAAAGACGCTTTAAGAAAAGATTGGTTCGATTTTTATCCTGAGGATAAAATGGAAATCTTTCACTTTCTTCACCTGGCAAAACAGTACAAACTCTTTCTGTATTTTTTTGCTATTGATTTACAAAGCCAAATCACAGACCTTCCTTGGATTTCATTTTTACAAATCTTGGACACTGAAAAAATTAATATTCCTGATTCTCACTTTGACGAAATGATCAGAAACTTTAAAAAACAGCAGCTTATTTCCAATAAAGCCTCTTCAAAAGAGCAGGTCATCAAAGAGCTAAAGGCAAGGCGACGGTTTCGATTCCTGCAAAGAGTGACTAAACACAAGCAGGAGCTGATCGCCTCGGCACGAATTGCTGAATCCGAACAACTCATGGAACAGCATATGACCTATATGAACGAACTCAAAAAAATCTCTCCGAGTGAGTTTCGCCTTAAAAGTCTTATTTCTGATCGAGACAAACGAAAAGCAGAACAAATCATTCGAAGCCGTATGACCCGTAAATCCAGCAGCCTGCATGAAGACTCTCAGATTCTTGATAAAGAAGAAATGGAGCTAATCAATCGTTTAAAAGAGCAGGCCAGTGGCTTTTTGAAAAATAAGAAGGTCAACCCGGAGGATTTCGCTTATCTTTTTAGAACTTTAGGGGACGGAAAATTGGCCGTTGATTTTATTTATCAGAATCAAGATGAGGGCAAAAAAGATTGGCAGCTTCTTGATTACCTTTTTAATGGCAAACAATATGTGGCCCTTCTTGATCATTGCCAAACTCTTAAAGAAAAATACTCAGAAAAACCCGATGCACTCTTTTCTATTTCCTACGCTGAATCCATAGCCTATTGGGAATTGGGGGAAAAGGAAAGAGCCTTTGACCTTATGAAACAAATCAGTTCGATGCGGCCGAATTTCAAATCAGCCTCCGAAACTCTAGCCCAGTGGAGAGAGGACGGATTTGAGTAACAAAGGTAAGATTTTTCTTTATAGTTTTCTCATCCTGTTAGCGGCGGGCTTTTCCTACCTCTATATTTGGGAGAAGCCAAAACTTGAAAGGGTGGTCGAACTCTACGTTGAAAACTTCAGTCAAAAAGACGATATTCCCTTTACAATCGATATTGGCCGTACAAATTTTTCGATCTTTCCACTTCAGCTTGAACTCTACAACACCAAATTTGGACCCAAAAAAGATCTTCGAAAATACACAGGGGAATTTCGCATTGAAAAGGTTTCTTTGCGTCCGAGCTTTTTTGATCTGCTTGTCGGTAAGTTTTGGCTGAGTCTACTAAAAATTGAAGGTTCAACACTGGATTTAAACATCCCAGCCTCTGCCCAGAGTGCTGATATGCCAGACACTGATTTTGAACTCAATTCCATCCTTAAGAGAATACCTATCTCTGAAATCAATATCCAAAACTTCAAAGTCAACGCCAACTACCAGGACAAATACTTTGTGACGACTGAAAGTTTATACGTAAAAGCCTATAATGAGAAAAGTAGCCTGATCGTCACAGTCAAAGATCCTAACCTTGGGGTCCGTAAAGACAAAAAGCAAAAACCTTTGAATTTCCTCACAGAATTTCAGTTGATGGTTACCTCAAACACAGTGTCTCTGTCTAAGGTAAAGCTAGTAAAGGAAACGTCCTATTTTCTCGCCTCTGGAAACTTCACCTACGATAATAGTCCTGAGAATATCGAAGAGCTTAATATCAACACCAGAATCAACTCCAACTTCTCGGACATCAATCGCTGGGTCAATCTTCTTCATAAAACCGACGCTTTGGATATCCTGAAAGGCAATATTAAAACGGACTTTCATTTCACCAAGAAAAATAAAAAACAAGATATTGTCACAGAAGTGGACGGGGATTTTAATAAACTTCAAATTGAAAATGTGATTTTAGGTGATTTAAAGGTCAACGCCAAACTGCCTGACACTAAACACTTGGTTATCGAAAGAGTAGAGGCGAACCTTTCTGGAGACAACAAAGCTATTATTGATAATATTCGGGTCAATATCGGCGAGGATAAGACAACTTTCCAGGCTGGAGTGCAAGTCAAACAAGCTCAGCTCCACAGTTTCCTCCGCGACTCAACCATTGCCGATATTCCTGTCTGGTTACAAGTTGACGGCAGTGTTAAATGTGAAGGAGTTTTTGAGAAAAACCTTAAAGTAGAATGTCCAGGGGCTGCAACCGTTTCAAATATTAAGATCCAAAATGGAGAAAGAACTAAAAATATAGTAGCCGCGAAAAAAGCCGAGATCGCTGGCACAATGACAATCACAGAAAAAAATATCTCCTACAAAGCTCAAGCCCAAATACAGTCAATCAAAGGAAAGTCTTCGGGTGTGATCAGCTACGAAAAAGGCTTTGATATCCAATATGAGAGTGAAAACTTAAATCTTGCGGAAATTAGCCCCATTGCCGATTTGCAATTTGCAGGGATGGCAAAAACCAAAGGTTCCACCAAAGGAAACAGTGACTGGGCCACATTCCAAATGGACATCTCTGCAAGTCAGTTTGAATTCGAACAGTATTTTTTCGGCGAAATTTCTACCCAATTAAAATACAAGAGCGGGACTCTTTTCTTTGAAAAGCTCAAAGGAAATATTGAGTCCACACGTTATCAAGGCATGCTCAACGTTAATCTGACTGAAGAGAATATAAAAGGAGATATCCAACTCCCCTTCTTCCGCATGGCTGATATTCAGCAATCCATCCTTAAAAAGGTGGACCTTGAAGATCGCTTCCTTGGTTCTGGCTCAGGACGCATTCAACTCAATACACCCTTTGACGTTGACCAACTCAACTTTATTCTAGATGCAAGACTTTTTAAAGGTGAAGCCTTTGGGGAACAATACAATGAAGCTAGCCTAGAAGCTGAAAGTGTTGATGGAATCATTATCCTACAACAATGTCTCCTTGAGAAAGAAAAATCAAAAATTCGTCTGAAAGGAACCATTGATACCCAATTAGAGAGCAACATTAACTTTTCTGTTTCCAATGGCTTTTTGCAGCACTCAACAATCTTAAAAGAGCAAGAACTTCCTATCTCGGGAACATTCCAGGCTCAGGGCGAAATCCTCGGAAACCTCGGTAGTCCGGTCATAAAAACGAAGGCCAAAATATCGCAGTTGATTTTCAATAAAAAGAAATACAAAGACGCTATATTTGCTTACGACAACTCGAACAAACAGACCAATCTTCAATTCAATATTCCTGAGCAGTTGGAGTTTCTAGTCATCCTTCCTGAGTCCGACCTCAAGAGTCTTTTTGTTGACGTCAATGCCAATCAACTTGATATCGCCCCCATTTTAGGGTTTGTGGTTTCAGAGGACTCCACACGAAGCTATGTCATAGAAACCTCGGGGGAGATCTCCGGAAATTTTGACACTCGAAATTTTTGGAACTCTGAATTTTCTTCTACAATTCGAAATATCTCACTGAACTACAAAGCTAATAAAATAGAGACCACCATTCCGACAAACATAGAACTAAAGAATGGAAAACTCTTTTTGAATGAAATCAGCGTGCTTGGTAATAGACAATTTCTCAAGGTTACTCAACCTTACACAGAAGAGTTTCGCACCAAATTTATTATAAACTCACGTATGAACATTGCGTTTTTTAAGATCTTTGCTCCTTTTATTGAAAAAATTGATGGCTACTCCACTTTGCGACTGGAGCTTACTGTTGATCGTGATCAAATGAAACTTATTGGTTCTTCCTACACAACCGATAGTTTTTTAAAGTTTCCAGGCTTTCCTCATCCTCTTGAGGATATCTCCGCAGACATTTTGTTCAACCAGAATAAAGTACTCATAAACTCCATCTCCGGGCAAATGGCTGGCGGGAATGTTCGGGGAAGTGGCGAGGTCCGACTCCCAGGGGATGGAAAGTTTGATATTGAAATCAACACAAATATAGAAAACGCCAATATTGATTTTCCTGAGGGTTTTAAAACACGAGGAAACGCAAACATTAGCCTTTCAGGAAGTGAGCAGCCCTTTAAGCTTTCGGGAAATTATGATGTTCTTGAAGGGCTCATTGAGAGCAACTTCTCAGGGGGTGCAGGAGGAGAGAACACGGATTTGCTCGAAGAACTCCTGAAAAAGGAAATCACCTCTCCTCTGATATTAGATATAGATATTGATACAAAAAACAGTGTCGAAGTTCGAAATTCGCTTGTGGATGGGTACATATCTGGAAAGCTTAAGATTTTTGATAAAATAGACACTCCTAGAATTTCCGGAGAGGCCTTTTTTGATAATGATTCTGTGATAAAGTTCAGAGAGCAGGAATTTGATATCTTATCTTCAAATTTTAGCTTTGAAGGTGAGCACCCGATCAATCCAAAACTTGCAATGAGTGCTAAGACCCGAGTGAACGGTTATGACGTAAACCTTCTCCTGCAAGGTCGGGCTTCTAAACCTGTATTAAATCTAACCAGTCAGCCTCCCCTTCCAGAATCACAAATCATTTCGATGCTCGCCCTGGGACAACTTCCCGATGAGTTTGATCCCACCCAACAGAACTCTCTTAACAGTGACCCCAACGCCCCTCAACAGCAAGGTTTCGAAGTCGGAACTTCTCTTCTTGGCAATAATCCATTGGGCCGAGAACTTAAAGAACGCTACGATGTGGATGTTGAAGTTTCCACCTCTTTTGACGATCAGACAAACTCTGCTGTTCCTCGCGTCACATTGAGAAGAAAGATTTCTAAAAAATTAGAACTTTCAGGTTCTTCCACCACAGGTGAGAACAATCGCCAGGAAGGACGGGTAACCTACGAACTTAACGATGATATTTCGACAATCTTTAGACTGCGAAATCGTCCATTGGATCAAAACAATTTGAATAGTAATCCAACAGTGCGCCAAAATAACTCGTTCGGAGTTGATGTAGAATACAAAGTGGAGTTTGATTAATGAAAATGATCAAGCTCCTCTTTTCTTTGTTTTTAATCCTTTTGAGCCATAAGGCTTTTGGTCAGTATGTTCTAGAGGATTCAAAGATTCCCATCATTGAACGCATGACTTCAAACTATCAGGAAAAAGAACTAAGCCTCAAAGAACTTGATGAAATCGTTAAAGAGATTTCTCAAGACGGTCTTTTTCAAGTGGTTTATATTGAACGCCTCAGCGGCAACCGAGTTATTATTCGCGCTCAGCAGTCCAATAAAATTTCTGATATTCAAATTGCCGGTAACACGTCCTACGATCAAACCGAGCTACTAGAGGCTATGAAAATCGAAGAAGGTCAGGTATTAAGTGAGCTTGAAATTGAACAAGCTGTCGAGCGCATTCGCGAAATTTACCGCAACTCTGGATTTTTTAACTTTAAAATTAGCTATGAAAAAGTCAGAGGGGATTCAGGCTTCACTCTGAAGATTAATATCGATGAGCAGGACTTTACCATCATTGAAGACATTCTCATTTTTTCTAAAAACGAGTACCTCAATGAACAAACCAAAGTGATTGTTCAAAAGTACGAAAAGAAAAACTACAAAAAGGACACGACTAGCAAAATCGAAAAAGCGATCAATGATCTTTTATTACAACATCGTTTTCTAACAGCTAAGGTTGAAAACACTGCCACGATATTCAACAAAAACAAAACTAAGGTAAAATTGAAATTTACCATCAGTAACGCCACTCAATTTGAATTCGTTTTTCATGGGAACGAACATTTCTCTCATTTTGACCTAATTAAATCCAGTAAGATCGGTGGAAAGTTCTTGTACCTCAGTGACTCAAGCTCAGAAATCATTGACGCGATTGTCGAACTCTACTTGAACGCTGGATATCCTCAAGTCAAAGTTTCTCATTCGGAACGCTATTTTGCTGAACAGAATAAAAAGGTCTTTATTTTCTCAATCGTTGAAGGACCCCATGTCAAAATTGGTGACATCGACATTGTAGGTAAGCTTTCTAAAAAGAAAAAATACTATCAGAATCTTTTTGACCAGTATTTGGCCGAAGAAGCCCATACGGTTTATTTTGTTCAAAAAAATATTGAAAACGCCGCTCGAAAAATGGTCACACACCTAAAGCGCAATGGTCACCTCCAAGCCGAGCTCCTTTCTGTAAACAACGAGATTACCCCTAAAAATAAGGCCTTGATTACGATCCAAATTGATGAGGGTATTCTCACCTACGTCCGTCAGATTCTTTTTATGGGGTCAAAATCTTTTAGTAATTTGGAACTTAGAGAAGAAGTCGGTATTGAGACCAATAAGCCGTTGAAAATAAGAGAAGTCGAAGAGAGCTTTGAAAAACTCGAGCTTTTTTATAAAAAACGGGCCTTCCTTGAATTTAAAGTTAAAAATAGAAATGCTTCTGTAATACAGTACAAACCGGACCAGCCCTACGCCGATATCGTTTACCAAGTGAGCGAAGGTCCCAAGATTCGAGTTCAAAATATTAAAGTGACGGGTCTAAAGAAAACGAAAGAATATGTCGTTCGGCGCGAACTCTCATTCGGAACTGACGAACTGCTCACTTTGGAAAAGGTCTCTAATTCTATCGATCGCCTTGAAAAAACCGGTTTATTTGGAAAAGTAAATATCCGTTCTCTTGAACAGGGATCAAAAAAGCGAAACCGAACAATTGTGGTTGAAGTCGAGGAAAGAAAGCCAGGAGTATTTTCAGCTGGAGCGGGACTTTTTAACGAAGGTTTTTTCGGGTATCGAGGTTACGTAGGAGCTCTTTATAACAATCTATGGGGCAAAGCTCGTGGTATTAGTTCGCGGGTTGATCTTAAATACCTGGATATGAATTCTCAAATCGATGAAGCCGAAAACTTTTTAGAAAATCGCTTGGCCCTGTCTTACTATGAACCCTTTATTTTTGAAGACCGTGTTCGAGGTCGAGTGTCCCTTATTAGAGAACAACAGGTTTTCGATATCAACGCCGTCCGATCAACAAATGACATTATTTTAGCGGCCGAAAAAGAGTTCACTCAACATTTTCGACTGATTTACAATGTGTGGAACTTTTCAAACCAGGAAACATTTAGTTTAAAGGACAACGAGACCAACGAAAACTCAAGACAAATTATCAATATTGGAAGCACAGGTCCTGCCGTTGAGATTGATTATAGAAACGATCAGTTCCTTCCCACGGAGGGAACCTTCTCAAGAATTGAATTCGAATACTCAGACCCTATCTTTGGAAGTTCAAAAGACAATCCACAAATTAGCGGTTTCAAACCGGCGAATCCAATCTCTGGAATAAGGGAAAGAGAAGACAACCAGAACGAGATCCAGTTTATTAAAACTTCTTTTTCACATACTCTCTATAGTCCGCTCACCAAAGACCACCGTTGGGTTTGGGCGAATTCTATTCGGGGGGGATATTCTAAAAATGTCAGTAGCCGCGCGGACTCTGGTATCCCACAAGCAGAACAGTTTTATTTGGGGGGAAGTTCAACGATTCGTGGATTTGCTTTTGGCCCAGCAGAGACCGTGCCTGGAAAACGTGAGCTCTGTATCAAACAAGGTGTCATAGATTATGACGAAGCCACGGACCAGTGTAATTTCAACGAAATCTTTGTCAGAGATGACTCCGCCTTTGTTTTATTCAAATCCGAACTTCGTTTTCCCATCTCTGGGGCTTTTGGCGGCCTGATCTTTTACGATGGCGGTGCTGTGTACCTAGGTGACTTTTCATTAGAAGACCCCTACCGAGATGCCGTGGGTCTTGGCTTCCGCTATGACACACCTGTAGGCTCTTTTATCATGCAAGCGGGATATAAGCTCGATCGTAAATTAGGCGGACCTAACTCTAATTTTGATAGAGAAAGTGACCTAGCCTTCCATGTTTCTATAGGTACCTTTTAGGACTTTTTTAATAAAGCCATAAAAAAACCATCGAATCCATCTTCCACGGGATAGATGCTTTTTTGTTTTTCCAAGCTAAAGTCAGGATTTTCTTTCAAGAAATTCTCAATTTGTAATTCATTCTCTTCGGGCAAAACACTGCAGGTCGAATAGACCATCAGACCTCCCGATTTTAAAATCGGTGAGTACTGGGTGAGGATTAGTTTTTGAAGTTCTATGAGTTCTTTGATTCTTTGCTCTGTGAGCTTCCACTTCGTATCGGGATTTCGCCTGAGCACTCCAAGCCCCGTGCATGGAACATCGAGAAGTAACCTATCAGCCGAATTCTTTAACCTTTTAAATGCTTTTGTGGAATCAACGACTTTTCTTTCAATGTTGTGGAACCCATCTCTTCTAGCGCGAAGTTTGAGCTGATTGAGCTTCCACTCATGGATATCCAAAGAGACAATTTGTCCCTTATTGTTCATGAGATCTGCCATATGAAGAGTCTTACCACCAGCACCAGCACAGGCATCGACCACGCGCTGCCCTGGCTCCACTCTTAAAAAAGAAGCCACTTGCTGACTGGCCCCATCCTGAACTTCAAACCATCCACTTTTAAAAGCTTTGGTTTTAAAAACATTGGCTCTTTCCTCAAGTATTAGACCAGAGGTCGTTCCCCATAATTTTTGAGCTTTAATGTTTTCTTCGCTCAAAGATTTCACCACATTTTCAAGTGTCGTCTTTGACTCATTTACCCGAAGGACGACGGAATTTGTTTCATTAAAGTAAGGGCAAAGATCTTGCCACTGAACGGGAAGACTTTCCTGCATACGTTGATAGAGCCAGGCTGGAAAAGCCTGTCGAATACTCGGATCATCAAGCGCGGACATTCTTTTTTCAAACTCTGAAAAATCAATGGAGAGATATTCATCGAAATAAGGCTTTTCCAGCTGCCGTCTCCAAAGAGATGGGGCTAAGAGCTCTAGAGTTGGGGGCTGCTCTTTCTGATCGAGGAGGTACCAATAAAGTCGCCACCATCGCACACAGTCGTAAACAGTTTCTGCAAAAAAGCGACGGTCTCGACTCCCCCACTTTTTGTTATTCTTCATATGGTATTCGATGCACTTGTCCGCATGACGATCTTCAAAAAAGATCCCAGTTAGGGCCTCAACACAACTATTAAATAAATGCTTATGATATCTCAAAACCTGTATGCCACTCCTGAAGAGACGAACCATCCGATAAATTGTCCGTCACTTAACACGTGGACGTGATTTTTGATACCACCTTGAATAAAATACTGACTGTGGATCTCGTTGAGTCTAAATCCAAGATAAGCCTTATAATCAAAAGAAAAGGCCGACTCCCCTTTGAGCTGCTTGGTAAAATAACCAGGCCCGCCGGCCACCCCAAGATAAACGGGAAAACTAAGCCTTCGAGGAAAGGTGAAACTCAAAAGAAATGAGATTTTTGAAAACTCGCGGTTGTCGCCAGCGAACTTTTGAAGCTCTAAATGGTAACCCTGGCCAAAGTAACCTTTTGTAGCCTGGTGATAAAATATCTCGGCATTCCAGCCAGATAGCTGATCCTGAGTCCACTGATAGTTCTTCGTATCAATGAGACTCCCTACTGCTATGGCTAGAAGGCGGGAGTGACCAGGGTCGTATACCGGTTGGCTGGCCAGCTGCCTTTTGTTTTTCTTGGTGAAATATTTCATGGCGGCATCTCTGCCTGTGGAAGAGGCAGAAGCCTGCTGCACCCCTGCCATAAAAAGACAAAGGATCAAAATGTGTCCGCTTCGGCTCCATTGGATCATACTTTATTTTACGGGGCTCAGGTGAAAATGAATAGGACAAGGGCCCAAATCAAGACCCAAGTGACCTTGACGCTTTCTCAATATTTTCATACTTTCGTCTTGATGAAGTGCCCTCACTGCCAGTCACTCGACACTAAGGTTTTAGACACTCGCTCTCAAAAAAATGGAGAGGTGACTAAGCGTCGTCGCGAGTGTGAAAAATGTGAAGCCCGTTTCTCAACAATTGAAACTATTGTTGTCAGCTTCCCCATGGTCGTAAAAAAAGATGGTCGAAGAGAGCCCTTTTCACCAGAAAAACTAGCTGGCGGAATTAAGGCTGCTTGTCAAAAGCGGCCGATCAGTGCTTCCCGCATTGAACAGATGGTTGAGAAAACAACAGCCTGGGTTGTCGAACATTCTGAAAAAGAACTCTCAACGGATATGATCGGGCGATTTGTAATGAACGAACTAAAAGATGTGGACGAAGTGGCCTACGTTCGATTCGCTAGTGTTTATAAGACCTTTAAAGATATTTCTGAGTTTGTGGCCGATCTTGGAGATCGTAACCTAAAACAGAAAGACCTACTCCTATGAAGCCTTTAAGAAAAGCCCGCGAAATGGCGTTACAAATCCTTTTTCAAAAGGGTTTTCAAGAAGGGACGAGTGCTCAAGATCTATTTAACTCTTTTGCCGATAACTTCGAATTTGATCAGACGACCAAGGACTACTCTCTTTTTCTCACTCAGGGAGTTCTTGAGAACGAAACCAAGATCGATGAAACAATCGAATCTTTAAGTGATAACTGGAAAGTCGACCGAATTGCTAAGATTGATAAAATTTTAATTCAACTGGCGATCTTCGAACTCACCCTTTCAGACAACACTCCCACAGCCCCAAAGCTATGCATCACAGACATTATTGATCTTGCAAAAAAATACAGTTCCGCTGAGTCGAAAAATTTCATCAATGGAATTATCGATCAAGTTTATCAACAGCAACAACAGTGAGCCTTATGACCGACACCGACAATGGAGAAGAAAAAAAAGCCTTTGTCTATATCATCTCGGATGGAACTGGCGAAACAGCGGCCATCATGACCCGAGCAGCTGTGGTTCACTACTCAAAGTTTGATTTTCATATTGTACGCAATAAAAATATTCGCTCAGAGTCTCAAGTTGAAAATGTCGTCAATGAAGCCTTTAAAAGAGGGGCTCTTATTGTTCATACCGTGGTGACCCCTACCCTGAGGCAATACCTTGAGGAAAAAGCGGCTGAAAAAAACGTTCTGCAAGTTGATCTTCTCGGTCCCCTTTTACAAACCTTGGATCAATTTTTAAATGTTGAGAACAATGACAGAGAAGCCGGTAAATTGCGCTCAGTGGATGATAAATATTTTCGCCGTGTGGAAGCCATCGAATTCTCGGTCAAACATGATGATGGAAAAGTTTCTAACGACCTGGACAAGGCTGACATTATTCTCGTGGGTATCAGTCGAACCAGTAAAACGCCTTTGAGTCTTTTTCTGGGGTACAAGGGCTGGAAAGTAGCTAATATCCCTTTAGTCAAAGGCACCCCTCTTCCCGATGAGCTTTTCGAGGTGGATCAAAGAAAGGTTGTGGGCTTGACTATTGAGCCCAGCAGCCTTCAGAAGATTCGAAAAAATCGCCTGGAAAAGTTTGGACAAGATCCTGGTGGAGAGTACGCAAGGCTCGATAACATCTACGATGAAATTGAGTACGCCAAAGGTATATTTCAAAAGTACAAGCGCTGGCCTGTTTTAAATGTGACCGATCGTGCTCTTGAGGAAACAGCCTCGGAGATCACACGGATTGTTTGTCAAAGAATGGGAATAAAGAATAAAAATTACGTTTTTTAAAGAGAAGCTTGCTCCTTAATAAGGAAATTTTACAATCCTCCTATAGCTTAGTGTTGGTTCCTTTAAAGATCAGTTAACCTCCTATTTTCTCGCCTTTTACAAATAGGAGCTCTTTAATGCCTAAGATCGCCATTTCCACTTGTTTGCTGACTGTCTTTTTTATGACGTCTCTTCAAGCCTCGGAGCTGTCAGAGAAAGTCGAAAAAAGTGCCTACCGAACCTCACAATTAGAATCTTTTGATCAGGTTTGGAATAAAGTCTCATTAAGTCCCTGGGAACAAGTCGATCAATGGGGGCGCGAACAGACTCTTCCCCAGTACTCGGGCGTGGGCACTGGCGACTTGATAGAACTTTTATTAAAGGCCTTTACCGAAAGCTCCGGTGACATGGATAAGAACTGGCCTTTTGCGGTTAGAAGTCGAGAGCTTTTTACCCATTCAGCAAACTTTAAAAAAGAGCCCAAAGTTAAATGGCTTCATCCGCGTGGCGTGTGTGCTCAAGGACGTTGGGTGATCCCTGAAAACTCCTCTTCACCGGCCTCAGGACTTTTTGAACCTGGTACTGAAGTTCCAGTGATCTTGCGCCTTTCCAGTGGGACCAATGCCTCAGAAAGACTTTTAGATGGGGAGCCTCAGGATCGTCTCTTTGGAATGGCTATCAAGCTTTTTCATTCCACAAACCCGCAAGAACCAACAGTGACATCAAACATAGTGACTCTTGATCAAAAGGGATTCAGTCGAACGGCGAGACCTCATATGTTGCAAGAAGATGAAAACGAAGGACCTCTTTACTATACCAATGTGGCTCCCGTTGAAGATATCATTGGTAGCGATAAGCCCTTAAAAACTTTTGCTGGAAAACTTTTAAGCCGAGCGCTCGATATTTTTGATACGCCCAATTTTGCCAGACCTGTCTATGTAACAGCAAGCCTAAATGATCAAGCGGAGGCCGTTGAAGCACCACAAGTTCCCTTCGAATTGCGTTTAATTCCTCAGTTTCAAGAGCCTACAAAAAATTATGAAGACTTTCGCCTGGAACTTCTTGATTACAAGGGGGGAGGCTTTGATATCGTGATTCAGAAAATGGCCGAATCAGGCGAGACCCTTGCGCTAAAAATTGGGACAATCGAAATCGACTCTCCCATGATAATTTCTGGTAATTGTGATCTTCGCCTTTCTTTTCACCATAGTCCAAATGAGTGGAAAGACGAATATGAAAGCGATCTTGAAGACTAATTTTTAAGAGCCCATCTTTGTCGGAGTCATCATTACCTCTCGAACATTGTTGCGAGGATTGGCTTCCATAGCATAGAGCACGGCCTCTGCCACGTCCTCTGGCTTTAGCTTATCAGGCTTTGGCTCATCAAAAAATGGGGTATCCACCATCCCGGGGCAAATGGTCGTACAGCGCCCCTGCCACTTTTCCATTTCCCGGGCTAAGTTTTGCCCAAAACCATACGCAAACCATTTGGATGCGCCATAGATGGAACCAGGCATAGGGATTCTTCCAGCCACCGAGGCTGTCAAAAGAAAATGTCCTTTTCGATCTTTTAAATGAGGAAGCGTGGTTTTAGCCGTCCACAAAAGTCCTTTCACATTGATATCAATCAGTTTGTCCCATTCTTCAGGATCTCCGTTTTCCGTTCCAGCTTTGGATAGACCGGTTCCGGCGTTGGCAAAAACAACATCCAAGTGCCCCCAGTGATCAATGGCTTTAGAGACCATGTGGTCCATCTCATCAAATGATGTGGCGTCCGCAGGAAGTGCGATGGCTTGATCCTCTCCTACTTCCGAGACAATTTGGTTGAGGAGCTCACCTCTTCTTGCCGTGAGCACTAAATGATAACCCTTACTTGCCGCCAATAGTGCCGTTTGTTTGCCGATTCCACTGGAAGCGCCAGTGATGAGCATAATTTTTTTATCCACGAGGTCTCCTTAAAGTTAAATAAGATTAGATAGTAATTTATCAAATTCATTTTAACTTCGACCTAGTTTCAATCAAATGTTTAAAGAATTAATAAAAAGGAAGGTCCGTTGAAATGACCTTCCTTAAGTTTTTGAATATTAAAGTTCATCCGCTAGTGGCTGAGGGTTTCCGTCCTCGGCTAGGGCTTCAAGTCCCTTGCGCTTGATCTCTGTATCTTTCACAAAAAGGGGATTTTGAGTGCCCTCAAAAAGGACTGCCACTCCAGGAGTCACAGGAGTGGGAGAGTTCTGAGCTGTAGTGATGATCAGCTCAAAAGTTCCCTGGTCATCAATTCGAGTGAGCTCAACGTCAACTATATCGGCAACACTCGGGGCATCCTCGGAGTCGACAACTCTAACAAGAGCGTTGTCGTCTTCTGGTCCGGTATTTGCCTCGGGTTGATTGGGAGCTTGATTATCACCTTGGCCGAAAGCTTGATCTTCTTCAGTTCCAGCATCCCAAAGTGTTAGCTCCTCAGTGATCACCGCTGTTACTTCATCACTTGTCAGAGCCCAAACGTCTAAGCCTTCATTCGCAAGGGGCGCAATAAACCAGTCGTTAGACTTTGCGACCATCGTGGCTAAGGTCAATCTCTCACCTTCCTGTGCTTTGAACTCAACACTGTAGCTCATACCAGGTGCCAAGGGTCCGGCTTCGTTAGCCCCCACCGGGGTATTAAAAAGCAAGTGATCGATAATATTCACAGCCTCTAAATCTCCAACGGGGTTACTGTTTGCCGCAAGATCTTCTCCTAGCTTGTCAGGGTTACCATCTTCGGCCAGTGCTTCAAGGCCTTGAAGTTTCGCCTCAGAGTCGGCAACAAAAATAGGATTTTGATCGCCTGAGTAAATGGCAATCACTCCTGGAGTCACCGGACTTTGAGAATCATCCACTGTGGATATTACGATTCGATAAAGACCGTCACTATCAAGGCGAGTCAATTGAACTTGGATATATTTCTCGACTTGTCCCAACTCCCCTTCCACTAAACGCACGGTCGCGTTGTCGTCCGCGGGCCCAGTGTTGGGCTCAGGTTGACGAGGCGCTTGGTTAGGGCCTTCACCAAAAGTTTCATCCTCTTCGGTTCCTGCATCCCAGACCGCAAATTCTGAGGTTATATCTTTATCAAACTGCCCTTCGGTTAAAGCCGCAAGGTCTAGCCCTTCGTTGGCTCTCGGTGCAATAAACCAATCATTTGTTTGTGCCACCATGGAGGCGAGTGTCACCCTTTCGTCTTCGTTTATGGTAAACTCCATAGAGTAACTCATTCCGGGCTCAGCAGGCCCCGCATCGGAACTCCCCACGGGTGTATTGAAAATCATGTGGTCAGCCACATTCACATCATCGAGCTTTTGCATCACCTGATCTTCATTAACATCCGGATTGATGGCCAGTGCTGGAACATTGTCTGTGGAATCACAAGCGGTCACCACCAGTGCCAGTGACGCTAAAACCATAAGCCCCATTTTTGTTTTAAGAAAATGCCTCATATCTCCTCCTTATGGAAAATGGAAAAATATTGAATTTCGATACTCAGGCATTTTTGATTTTTTTGGTTGAAGGCATGTTGCTGTTAATGTGTAGTTAGCTAATTAAATGTTTTTTAGTAATAGACCTATCACTTTTACGAAATTCTTTAAACTTGAGTTCAGAACTTTCTCCTAGAAGAAAACAACAATTGCTCCAAATTAAAAAGGGCTCTAGCTACGATCTAGAACCCTTGAAAAGTGCTGCAATTATTACGTTACAACATCTGTTTGAACACAACAAAAAGCGAAACATCGCTAAGTAAACTTGTCACAATGGAAAATTTTTACCTCCTCTCCCGTCTAACGTTAAAATTGTACTGTCTGCTATCAAAAATTAGGTTTTCTGTTATCTCTATGTCATAGAAATTCAGTCCTCCTGTTTGGTTTTTAAAAAATTGAAATTGGCAATAACTCCTTTCCATTTTTTCTGGTGCCAAAACTAACCAGCCACCCTCTTCAATTTGCAAAGCCTGTACCTGGATTGAAAAATCAGTTTCAAACTGAACTTTTTTCAGGAACCTAGTGCGAGATCTAAAGAATTTAACAAGGTGAAAAAAATGAAGTCTGAACTTGTGAAATGAGAAATCCAATGAATGGGAAAGCTTTACAGGGAGCTTCCCAATTTTGTCACAATAAAGATGTTAATTATCGATTGGGGCAACGAACACGGTCGTCAGGAATACCGTTTTCATTGGCGTACTTGGTGTACTGTTGGCAGACTCTTCCGAAAAGAAACGAATCTTTAGCTCCAAATTCAAGAGAACTGGCAAGGCCCCTTTGCCTTCTCATATGTTTTTGCAGCATGTCTCTAAAATTAGGGTCATTTTTACTAAGAGCGGCCAATCTTTTTAAGCGATTTTTTTCGGCCAAGGCCGCACTCGCCCGCATTCTGGAAGCATGAGATCCACCGGATCCACTCATTCCAAAAAATCGCTCACCGAGTCCCTTGGCAATTCCAGCAAGCCTTCCTAAGAGTCCATCTCCACTAGTTGAAGAACCACCTGAAGCCGCAGCACCACCGCCACCAGAACCTCCTGAGGCAGAAAAACCGCCACTACCACCAGCACCACCACCAACAGAAGCCATTGCGCGAGAGGAATTTTTACTCCTTTCAGCATCTTCACCTGCAGAAGGACCGCCAGCACTATTTTGTCGGTTGAGCATAACGGCTGACTGACCACTAGCCAGGGATTGAGATTTTACCGTATCGGGATTGCTACCGTTCTTAAAATTGGCGCCACCTGAAGCCCCACTGTCCTCACTCGCATAGAGCAAGCCACCTTTGACCATCGTTTGACCACCGGGGTTGCTACCGCCTCCAAGACCCGTAATCCCCGACCCAGCGTCATCCGCGTAGGGATCCTGAGCCTGCGCCTGTTGTCTTGCCGACTGATCAAAAGCAGTGTCTTCATCATCACTAGCTCCCGGAGGATTGCCATTTGTGCCTCCAGCGCCATTGCCAACTCCAGAAACACTTGAATTGTTAAAATTATGGACTTGTTCGGCAGACGCACCTCTTCTGGATTCTGGATCTCTATCAGGACGCGCACCTGAAAGCTGAAAATTTCTTCTATTTCCCTGAAATTCCAATGCTCCTGTTTCAGGTTCCACCTCAATTCCAGTTTCTGATCTTAAGTCCTCCCAGCCCGAGCTGTGAGGACCAGCCGCAGTCCGACTTCCGATACATCCTTGGGGCTGGAAAACAGCGTCGCAGGCTAATACAGCCTCAACATCGACCATCTCTCCAGCCTTAGAATTATAGCCAAAGAGTGATATAGAGATGCAAATTAAAACTACAACAACTTTCACTGATACTATTCCGGTCTAGGTTCAGGTCTCACGGCACTCATTTCAACAAAACGGTTCAAATCCTGTAAAGACTGTAAGATTGATATTGCTTTTCTACGATTAATTTTATGCCTGTTCGCATTCAGATGGATTACTGAGGCCGCCCCTCCATCCCCCATCATATAGTTACTAAATTCGGTCAGTAGATTATCAATCCCGGCTTCGGTACAGGAAGCGAGGAGATGCTCCTTACCTTCTTGGTTATAGTCACCAATAATCTGTTTAAAAGTATCTTTACAATTGGGCGCTTGAGCTTGAGCTAGTGCCTGTGCACAAGATTGATTGGCTGTAACCATCTTCTTTAAATGATCATTTAGAGCGTTAGTCGTTCGAATGGCTGTCGATCTCCAATCAACCGAAGAAGATGTATCACTCGCTAGACCTCTTGCACTTTGTAATGCCTCCGTTAGCTCTGAATTTTCAGGATCTGCGATAACTGAAGAGGCATTAGGATTTTGTTGGGATGGAGAAGAGGGGCCAAAAGTAGCTCCCTCTGGAATAGATCCTTCACACTGCCACCTGATATTATTTAAACTACAATTATTATCGAAAAGATTGGCGAGATAACCTCTCATCTCCTCAACCAAACAAACATTTTGCCTCATCTGCTGCTTGGCCATGATTTCATTGGCGACACCCTCTAAACGTTCCACGACGGCGGGATCATTAGTCATCATCATTTCGTTATTCAAACGACGCAAGTTTGCCTGTTCAGCACTTATCCTTAATCTTAACTCTTCTTTTAGCGGTTCTATATATTTAGATCGAACAATTTGCTCATCATACCCAAACTGAGCAAATGCTGGAATTGAAAACAGTAATGACATCAATATGATAAAAATTTGTTTCATTTTCCCCTACCCATATCAGTCCATTATATAAGGTGAAGGCAAATTAGAACAGTTCTACTCTATTTTACGAGTCAAAATGAGACAGGATTGGAGCTTACCAAATCATTTGCTGTGACACTTTATGTTTCTAATCTGTAAATAATGTATACACTCTTGAAAAATTACCAGAGGGTATGGCAATTATTAATAATCTCAATATGATAAACCCCTTACAATGATTGAAGAATTATCAATTGGTATGGAACTTGATATTAATAAGTACAAAAGGCTGGGAGGCTTAGATGTTGAAAAAAATGTTAATCACCACAATAACAATAATGATGTTTCCTCTAATCGGTCACACAGAAAATGTGAGATCGGAAGATACTCTGGCTCGTTACACTTGTTTTCGAACAGACCAATCTGGAAACAACGCCTCTGGTAAAGTCGTTATCTTTCAACAACGTCACAATGACAATATTAACGGGGAAGATTTCAACTCTGGTCAACATTCCACAATTGCTGAGTTCTCTGTTCACGTTTTCAAAGGCGTTAACGAGGTAAGAGGTCTAAATTCATTCGAACAACTTCAGGATTTAGATACTTTAGAACTCTCTGAAAACCTACTTTCTCAAGTGGGCACTACCTATCATGAAAAGCGTGACAATTACCTAGAGTATAATGATGGCGTTGCACAAAGAAGAGGGGCCTTCTTAGGATTCAGCTGGAACGACCGAGATGGTAGCCTTGCACTGAATAGCGGCTTCACAACATCTGGAATTTTTAGTAACCGCAGAGAAAACTTTGAGGACACAGACCAAGGCTCTATGGTTTGTAATTTTCCCGATTTTATTTCTGAAAGGACAGAACTTGTCCTAAACGAGGAGACTCTTCAGAACGAAAACAACACAGTGAATTCAGTATTAAGATAGTCTTTAGCCAAGCCACCTTCCTCCCAGGGTGGCTTTTGTTGTCTAGAAAATTTCCAACCCTGTAAATTTCACAGTTCAAGTTCTAAAAGCAACTCTTCTCTTATATAATATTTCTTTATTTCGCGGAACTATCAACCAGTTTTAGATCTTGAATTCATTGCTGCAAGCAAGGTATTGACTATGAAATTTTTAACGACTTTTATACTTATTATTACTGGAGCGAGCTTTTCTCTGGCTACGGCCAGTGCAGACGAAAATTTAGCGCAACTTATATGCTTCACACATACCACAGGTGAAAATGCTTCATCGCAAGGTGATGTGTTTATCTTCACGCAAGAGCCTGGAAGTGGTGTCAGCGGCAAAGCAATTGCCGAAGTTGAGACGGATGAATACCAAAATACCATCGTCACTCCCGACCTTAAATTCCGTATGCAGCACTATCAAGAAGATGGGAATTCGGTTGATGAATTAGTTAAACTCAACGCTCCTTTAGCTAGTCAGGGATCCGCTATATTGACCCTCTCTGAAGATCTCACACAAAATTCCATTAATATAGCCCCCACTCATTCTGTGCTTCTTCAAAGACAAATGGATGGAGTCGGTATCGGAAACTTCAATGACTCCCTTGGTGACGGGCTTCAATTTAAGACTGACGATATGAAAGGAAGTCTTACATACGAGGGTACGAGCCTACCCGTTTCCTGCTACAGTCATATAATTTCCCAGTAACTTTTTTCAATTACATCATGAGGCAAGCCATTTTCTCAAGACTTTGAGAAAGGGCTCGGCCCACGTCACTAAATGAGGATGCGGGCGTGAGATAGTTGGGATGAGTGACAACATGATCCCTGTAGAAGTCTCTTGTAATATAAAGATCTTCAGGCATATCGTTGGGGTCTCTTGGTTCAACCGTTTCACCGAGCATTTCCATGAGCTCATCCGCTCTACCTCTTCCTGTATCTTCATATACGACAATGGGAAGACCATGAACTTGAATGCCTTCATAGCGAAAGAGATTTTTTAAGTTTAAAAATTCTTCGGCGGTATATTCATTGGGTGGACCGTCTCCTGAAATAAGGACCACTCTTCGAAAGGCTTGGTTGCCATCTCTTTTGAGGACTTCGAGTGACTTCTCAAGAGCTCCTCGCACATTGGTTACGTATCCGGTTCCATAAAGCTTAGCCAGTGGTGTTGGTGAGTTGATTTGGTTTCCAAAAAGAAGGGCTAAAGAAAAAAGGTCTTCCTCGGACCGAATACGCTTAGGTTCAAAAACAACGGACTGAGATTCACTCCAAAAAATCACACTTACTTCGGTACACCCACAACCTAAAAAAGGCCCCCAGAGATTCTCATTCATAAAGGCCTGCTGATAACCCTGCATCTGTAGGTTCATCTCCTGAGTATTAACCGAATGAGAAATATCTACAGCTATGACCACAGACTGATCAACTACGGACTGAGCGTCGCCACAGGCAGCCAAAGAGTATATTGAGATTAAGAAAATCTTTGAAAACACTAATATGATTCTGACAACTTGTAACATCGTGTGCTTCTAACATCGATTTTAACTGCTCCGAAGAAATCACTGCAAATTGTAACTTTTCCATACATTCTGGGTTGGACAACAAAAATTATAATATTTGTTTATATGATTGACCAGGATCAACCAATAGCTTAGGGTCGCAAAATCAAGAGGTGACCTATGTCCAAAAAATTATTTTTTCTTGTTTCTTTTATTTCTAGCTGTTTCGCTAGTGCAAGAGCTTCAGTTGACGTTACCGGTAGTGATTTCATGGAAAATGGAAATTCTAGACATGAATTCGTCGGGCAAGAAGAAATGCTTTTACATTTCTCAAATAGTGATAAAATAGACCAATTCTTCAAGGATAACTCTTGTGCTTATGGAGTGGGAAATGAAATACAAAGTGAAGACGACGTTGTGGTTGATCTCACTAATTGTGACGTTATTATCGTTCCTCCTGATGTGGAAATTCTTGCCGCAGGAAATGTTTGGGAAGAAGGAGGTCGAAACTTCCTTTAAGGAAGTCGACCTGACCTTTTTTCTTCACCAGAAAAATCCATTTTCTACTAGTATTTATAAAAGTGATTATTTCAGAAACAACGCCCTGATGGTTAATCTGATCGGTTCACTTGTAAAAACTGACAACGCAGGAAAATACAACCTGTATCTTGCAAAAAAATTGCAAACTACACTTGATAAGAAAACTTGGATCTTTACCCTCAGAGACAATCTATCTTGTGAAAATGGTGAAAAGATCACCGCAGCCTCCTACGCGAAAAACCTCACTCAGTCCTTGAAACGGTACAGCCGGATGGGGCAACTGCTTGAATTTAAGAAGCTCTCTGGAGCTAACGAGCTCGATAAATGGGATACCACACAAATTCCTGGAATAACCTACGAAGCAAACAACCTAATCTTGAAATTTGACCAAAGGCCAGAACAATTGTTTGAGCGCTTGGCTGATAGATATTTCGGATACATTTGTTCAGGGAATTTTGAGGAGGATAATTACACTTGGAAAGACGAAAGTAAAATTATTTCAAGTGGTCCTTATAGAATCCATGAAGTAACGTCAGAATGGGACTTTACCTTAATTTATAGAAAAAAAGGGTCGGTTCCAAGGGAAACAGAGTTCAAAAAAGTAAGGTATAAAATTGTGAGTGATCCAAATGACATTCACAGCTCAACTTTTGTTGCTCAGCTCAACGAAATAATTCCCAAGAAGAAAAATGTTAATCTTGTCGGGGGAGTTCCAACATTTACAGTCAATCTGTCACTTCCGATCTGGGAAAAGTCTATCTTTCAAAATATTAAATCACGAAAATATTTTTTCTTTGAGCTCTACAATATAAAACAGAAAACACGATACAATGACACTTCAACTGTTTCTGCAAACAGTTTCTTCCCCCTTGACCAAAGAGACTATTTTTCCGAATACTACAAAAATAATAAAGTAAGACCTTGGATGTTTGAACAGAAAAGAACGGCTGTGGTTTCTTTGTCTACCGGTTTACCTCAAGATTATCAGAAATTGATTATCGATAATTTAAAAACTATCGGACAAAAAATGAATTTCGAAATAGAACTTTACGATCCCCGAAAACACCAAGCTAAGACTCCAGAAAACATTAAGCCCTTTGATATCCGAATCACCTCAGTTGATATGGATGCCATTCCTTATTTTTCTCTTCTAGACATGATATTCTGTTCGGAATTGGGAGTGAGATATTCGGACAACGGAGGTAGAGTTTGCAAGTTCATAAACCAGCATATTAACACTCATAACGGACCTTTAGATACAGCTCAACGAGAGCAGTTACATAAACTCATTCTTGATAATGGATTGGTCATGCCCTTGGCGCACAGGTCTCTAACATATATGTACTCAGACAACATCGATCTCAGTACTGTTTCAGCTTCTGGCCTTCACCCAGTGCCGAATTTACTGAAGAAAAAATGAGAAAGTTAAGTATTTTCGAAAAGGCGCCTGAGAAACCTATTGTATATATGCAGAAACAGCAAGGCTTTGAAGATAATCAATCATTTTATCATGTTACCCTACATTTTCCATCTACAAACATACTAGCCTCTGGAAGCGACCGAAGCAAGAGGATCGCTACCAACAAAGCTTGCTGTGAAGCTGTTGAAAGATTATTTTACCATAGGCACCAAGGCACAGATGTCATGAAATTCCGAGAACTTAATTCAACCACATGTATGGCTGCAGGTTTTGATTTAAGAAAAACTATTCAACGTTCGAACAACGAATGTGTAGAAAGGTATATTAAGTTACTTATTAATCAAAAAAAGTTCACACCAAAAAAGTCTCAAATTGCTAAATCAGATTATCGTTACCTTGCAGGATGTTTCGATCGTATAGAGAGGTTTACCGTGCAAGTTTCGTTTTTAGACTATAATGGTATTTCACAGGTTCGCTGGTTTACGCTTTGTCTTTGTTGGCAAAAAGGTCGCTTTGTAACAGGTTCTTCTGTGAATAATTCTGCTGAAATGGCTACGGAACACTCTCTTGTCGAAGCTAAAAGAAACTTAACTATACTAAACAAACTGGATTCGCCACCCTATAATCAGTTTAAAAATTCGTTTTATTCAAAAGTAAAAAAAATGTCGAAATCAGGAGTAAAAGCCCTAAACTACTTGGAGAATATTAACATCGAAAAAGACCAAGTCATGCTTCCAAAAATCTACTGGCAGGAGTACTCTAATTTTCTCGGCACACACGTCTGTCGATCTTTTCTACAAGGGTACCTCTTAGACCTACCAAACCAGAAGGATCTTTTTTGAAGCCCAAAAAATCAGTTTTCCAGGAAAAACGCTTATACACTCTTCTATTTTTAACCACACTGGCAGGATTATCCCTGGTTCAAATTATTTTCTATATTTTGATGCTTTCAAACAGTACAGTAATTACGAAGACTCTAAGAGAAAGTTTTGATATTGGTCTCTACGAGTCTGATTTTGACAATGCTTCTATTCTTATGCGAAATCTCGAAAAAGCAGACATTTTAGATTGTGTTTCACTCAAGATTAAGACAATCGATCAGCTTTTCGTTGTCTACTCCTCTGCTGTCCAGGAAACTTGTAATCCCTCAAGCTTTTTACTCAATGGTGTCAGGGTTGAAGGTTCTCTTGCTGGCAACACTGGAAACTCATGGATTTATTCCTTTGTAGTTCGAATGGACCAGAATCACGTTCTATTGTTATGGTTTTGCCGTCTTCTGTCTTGCATTGTTTCATTCGCTTTAACTTATTTTTTTGTTCAGAACAATCTGCATATTAAACAAAAGGAAGATGAAATTTCACTAAACATGAGAGCTATAGCTCACGACCTAACATCGCCTATTGGACTCCTTAGAATGCTTTCTAGTCAGCAAAAGTCATTGAATAATGACAAAACCCTTGGCTACATGAAAAATGCTACCGAAAGGCTTTCAGATATCTCACAAACTATTCTAGATGGAACCCTTGATATTTACTCTTCTTCTAGAGAAACTTTTAATATCAAGAAAATAACTGAAAAGATCGTTGAAGAGAAGATTAACTTCTTTGGTGATTCGATCAGTGTTGATATCGAAACCTCCGTTGCAAACCACAACTTAAATGTTATCGGGAACAGTCAGAAATTTGAAAGAATCTTATCAAATATGATTAACAATTCTTTTGAGGCTCTCTCAGAGAAAGTATCAGTGCTTCAGATGAAAATCGTTTTGAAGTCTGAAAATTCTAAAATAACTGTTCAAATATCTGATAATGGTTCGGGCATAAGTGATAGCCTTTTGAATCATTTAGGTGAAAAAGTCGTAAAATCAACAAAAAAAGGGGGGAGTGGCCTTGGGCTCTATCTCGCCAAAAAGGATATCGGCGAATGGGGAGGAGAGTTTAAAATTAAAACTACAAGTCCCACCGGCACAACCTTTGAAATCTCTCTTCCTAGAAGCGTTTAAAGAACACATTTACATTTAGGTCGCTAGATTGACTTATTCTGTATCTGCTGCAAAAGCGCTCGATAGAAGACGTCGAACACGCGGGCTTGATCCGGGGCGCAGTCTTTTTTGGAATAAAATTGCACGTTCATTGGGTATTGGAAATCCACTATAGGTACTGCCGACATTCTTCCCGTGCGCACATGCTTTCTAATACTGTGTGCAGGTAGAAAGCCCCAGCCTAGACCTGATTCGATCACACGTTTTATGGTTCCAACATTTGTGGTTTCAAAAACGGGGGTCGGAGCTTTTTCCCCGTCCATATGTTTAGTCAGTGAGTTTTGAAAGCTAGGGAATTTTTCTGACAAACGCACCACAGGATTTTGGTTAATGTCTTTAAGCTGAATCTCCGTTGGAACACTAGCGTCTTTACTCGTTCCAACAAGCCACATCTCATCTTTCATCAAAAGTTTTTTGTCGGCATTCTCCAAGGGAACCTGGTACTCAGCCTGAGCATCGGGAATGATGATCACATCCAATTGATTGTTTTTAAATTGTTCAATCAATGTAACACCATCTTCGTAATTCAACTTAATATTAAGTTTGGAATTGTGCTTTAAAAATAATCCCACCACCGGACTTATAATATAAAGTCCTAATGAGTTTAGGGTTCCAATTCTTAGGGTCCCTTGAATGGCTTCACCGATGGTTTGAATGGCCACCTGCGCTTGCTGATTAAGAGCAATAATCCTTTTCGCATAGTCGTACAGAATTTGGCCTTGAGCTGTCGCTTTGGCCTGCCTTGAACCTCTGACCAAGAGCTCAACGTTGAGTTCTTCTTCTAAATTTCTGATCTGTTGGCTGACGGCGGGCTGAGTTAAGAATAGTTTTTCAGCAGCGGCCGTCATGCTGCCCTCACTAAGAACGGTACAAAAAGTGGTCAATTGTTGAAAATTCATGCTTCACTCTACCAATATTTTCAAAGACTTACAACATTATAAGTTTTCCTTATGTGAGCCCATAAAAAAGAACACTTGCCTCTTGTCCTAGACCATGGTCTTGTAAGCCTGTCTTTGGGGAGAAAGACAATTAATTCCGGGGGGGATATCTTGAAAGCGTTCTTACTTTCTGCTGTTTTATTCGTTGTTTACCTATCAACTACGGCTTGCTCGCCGTCTCAACAAACTTTCCAAGCACCACACAACCAAGAAGAAGCCAGTAAAAATTTCATCGTCAAAGGGGATGCGGCTGATGTGGAAGCCGTGAAAGCAGCTAGTACCCATTTTCGAGTATTAAGTCAAAAACATGGCCTTTACGAAGTATCAGGACTTGATTACGAAACTATTAAAAACATCGCTCCTGCAGTGAACGCCACTCAAAATGAGTATTTTAATTCACTCATTGGACCCAAAAAAGAAGAGGATGCTCTTAAAGTTCTCAAGGCGCAAGGGGCCCCTCTTCCACCGGGGCTTCAGCAAGTGCCACCAGTTCTTCGTGGCTGCATGATGCAAGATCCTCGTAAACCCACACCACAACTTGAGCTTCTTACTGAAGGCCTTTTTGCCAATGGATCACCCACCATGGATCTTGGCGGAAGCATTGCTCTTTCTGCCGCTGGAAGTCTTCCTTTTAATCGCGAAAGTGGAGAGCTTGAGCTTCGTTGGGACATTGTGACTCCAGCCAGTTCCCTTTTTAATGAGACTTTTCAAGTGGGCGAAGAAGTGGAACTCACACCCGACTCTCTAGGTCTTTACGAAATCTATATGGTGGCTAAAGAGGGATCGGCTTGTGCTGCCACGGTGGTAAGATTTCTTGTCACTGACAATCCAGAAGTGGAGCTGGCTCGCGAAACCGATCCACGTCCCGAACTTGATCTTGAGCCTTTTATGCACCTAGAGCGTGTCAAAGCCAGCGAGTCATGGACGAAAGCAACAGGGATGGGAAAAGTCATCGCGGTTCTTGATACTGGTCTTAACTACAATCACCCGGCTATAAAATTCAACTTAGCCATTAACTCTGATGAGCTCGAAGCTGACCGTGTCGGTGATGACGATGAAAACGGTTTTGATGATGATCTTGTGGGCTGGGATTTTGTGAATGGCGACAACAAACCTTTCGATGACGAAGGGCACGGCTCTCACGTGGCTGGCCTTGCTGCTTCTCATATTATTGGACTAGCAAAAGATGCCAAAATTCTTCCAATTAAAGTTCTCAATGGTGCTGGTGGCGGTGATACGGGTAGTATCATTGCTGGAATCTACTACGCTGTTGATAATGGAGCTGATGTCATTAACGCTTCCCTTCAAAGACTCAACACCCAAATTCCTGAATTGAGAGAAGCGATCCGCTACGCTCACGATAACAATGTTGTTTTTGTAAGTTCTGCTGGAAACGACAATCTCGACCTTAGCCTTCCAGAAAATAGTATTTTTCCAGGCGAGCTCGATATTCCAAACGTAATCAACGTCGCAGCTGTTGGTGCCACAAGTGGCCTCGCTAGCTATTCAAACTACGGAGTTATGGAAACTGATGTTGCAGCCCCTGGTGGTGACCGCGGGCGTCCCATCTACTCTCTAGCTCCCTTTAATCCAAGAGGCCAAGAGTTCGTTGGAAGTGGTGGAACCTCTATGGCAGCCCCTATTGTAGCTGGAATTGTGGCTCAAGTGCTTGAAGTGAATCCAAATTTAACTCCTGTGGAAATTAAAGTTCTTCTTATGGAAAGCGGTGAAGAAAAGCCCGCTCTTCAAGACTTCGTAGGCTCCGGAAAACTACTCAACGCTCTCGACGCGGTCGAAAGAGCGGAGTCGTTCAGCCTGCAACTTGTCAACAATATGTAATGGTTATTGGGGGGGAGATGCGAGAACCAAGGAGGGACCTCGCTCTCATTTTGAAACCTAACTAAAGAAAGCCGACATAAGACGAGTTTGCTTTTTTATCTCAATAAGGCTTATTAAAAATAAGCGACCTTCCTTCCTAGACCTTCTACCTATTAATGATTACCTCCAAATGGGAACTTTGATAGTCTTACTATATGTTTAGACAACTTAGAGTACCCACCCTTTATTTCGCCATTTTTATTAGTTTTTTAACTTTTGCTCCCATGGATTTTGCCCATGCAAAAAAGTTTCGGAATTCCTATGTCAGCTTTGAACTTCCCAACCGCTGGGACTGTTATTTAGAAAATACGGCCTGGATTTGTCGATATGCGATTTCCAAGGCTTGTCTCGGAGCTGGTGCGAAGAAAAAAGAATGTGCGGTACAAAGAAAGAAAACAAAAGAGGCCATTATTATTCTGGCGGCAAAAGAGGTAGGCCCCAAAGACTCCTTTAAAGAGTACTACACTCACTTAAAAACTCCCCGTCCAATTATCACTAAAGGCGGAAAGCGAAGTGCCTCAAAAATTATTCACGTTAAGCCTATCAGTATTGAAAAACATCGTTGGATTGATGGAATGCATTTGGGAAGTGAGATTCCCCACTACTACACAAGGTACCTGGCCACACTCAAGGGTAATATCGCGGTCCTTGTCACCTTCAGTGCCCATAAACTTTTTTACTCAAAATACAGCTCCGAGTTTTTTAGAGCCATCAAGTCTTTAAGAGTACTTGCTACAAAAGCGAAAACAGTCGACCGAAGGGAACTCACCAAAGGAACTGGCATCCTAGGGGACAACAATATTGGAAGCTACTTAAATGATGCCATCGATAATGCCAACGAGGGCTTTGATGGTGACGCCACCTCCGGTATGGGTCTTGACGTTTATTTAATGATTGGAGCTCTTTTATTAGCACTTGCTGGAATTGTCGTGTGGCTTAAAGGACGTCGTTAATAAATGACTAAAAAAGCTCCTCTTATCTTTGCTCTTTTCTTTTGTCTTTATGCTGAAAGCAGCTACGGGCGAATGTTTAAGAACTCCTACATTCAGTTTCACCTCCCCGATCGGTGGGACTGTGAAATGCAGGGTAAGGGTTATCTTTGTCGACACAAGATTTCAGCCTCCTGCCAAGGCAATCCTGAGAGTAAAGTCTGTAAAGAGGAAGTAAAGAAATCAAGGGAAGCCGTCATCGTCTTTACAGCCAAGGAAAAAAGTGAGGTGGATAGTTTTGAAAATTATTTGAACCACTTCAAAACACCTAAAAAAGTCCAGATAAAACCGGGATCGAGCACCCAGTCTAAACTTATTCACGGCAAAATTGTTGGAATCCGAAACTACAAATGGGTCGATACCATGCATCTCAGTAGTGAGCTTCCACACTACTACACTCGTTACTTATCAACCATCAAAGGCAACATCGCCGTCCTTGTCACTTTCACATCTCATAAGCTTTTTTACACTCAGTACTCCAACACTTTTTTTAAATCGATTAAAAGCCTGAGTGTGACAGCTTCGAATTTAAATAGCGTGGATAAAAATGAAGTGGGTAACAAAATACTTTCACAACCCATCGACATACCCGATGAATTTTTTACACAGACCGGCCCACAAGAATCCGGAGGCGATGGTCTCTCCCCTATCTTATTTGCACTCGCTATGCTGCTTGCCGGTACGGGTGTTTATTTGTGGATAAAGAAACGTAAAAAGTCTTGAACAAAATCGATATTCTTGGGAAGTAAGTGATGTCCCGGGGGGGAGTCCATGAATCGATTAACGTTCATTTTTATATTTCTATTCACATTGCAATCTTTTGCGGCCGTCTACGGCCCTGACCAAAGAAAAGATATTTCCAAGGTACCAAAGCGCTGGAGACAAGCCGCTTCTGCCGTTGCCGTGGCCTTGCCGACCTTTTACTTTGAAGATCTCGATAAAGACCACTTCATCCATTCAGAGCATGATCAAAGACCCTATGGGGAAACTGTAGGCCTATGTAAGGGGGAAAAATTCTTTGATCAAAAAAGTTTTGGTCACTGCACAGCCTTTTTAATTCATCCAAAAATTCTAGTCTCCGCTGGGCACTGTTTTCTACCCACTGGAGAGGTGAAGGACTTTAAACATAGCTACTGTGAGAACTTTTCTTTTTGGCTTGGCTACAATGATAGTAAAAACCCACTAGACAGCCTTGGATCGAAAGTTCCTAAAAAAGATCTCGTTCATTGCAAAAAGGTGATCTACGCTACCAACAACGAGCAGACAGAGCCTGAAGATAATCCTGTCGACTTTGCTATTTATGAGCTTGAAAAACCAGTGACTCATATCAAGCCCTTAAAACTTGCTAAACAAACAGTGAGGCCTGGCACACTTGTGACCACTATAGGTCACCCCCACGGCCTTCCTGCAAAACAGTCAGGATTAGCTCCTGTGCGCGGTGTATTTGATACCACCATTTCAGCCAATATGGACACTTTGGCTGGAAACTCAGGAGGTCCAGCCTTTAACCATCGCGGGGAAGTGGTTGGAATACTTATTAGTGGTCATCAGCACGATACCTATGAACCCAAAGGCCAAAGATGTGACCGAATCAATCGCTGCAATCAAAATGGTTCGCAGTGTAACAGAGGAAGTGAACTTGAAAATTCGAACCTCCTATTAAGAAGTGAAGTTTGGCTTCCCTATGTTGAGAAATTTTTGAGTCAATCAGGTGAGACTCTACCTTAAGTACTAACAGAAATTTTTTACCTAAAATTTATTTCAGGCACCAAAAAGTTTTAGGTATTTGATTGAAATTTATTGCAAAACAAATCTTGAGAAATAAACGTCTTTAATAAAACTTCGATTGAGCTGCTTGTTTAACGCCACTGTGATCTCATCTTTTAAGAAAAGTTTCCCTTGAATGGTCTGAAGCTCTGGGAAACGTTTTCCATTGAGGATATGAACAATGGTATCACGAGCCTGTGCTCCCATAGAAACCACTTCCTCAAAGCCGTTCTCATCAAGCATTTCTAATGTAACCTTAACTTGTACAATTCGGTTGTCGCTTTGGTCAGCGAGGTTCACAGTAAAAGGTTCTAGGGAGTAGATTACGGGCTTATCTTCAAAAATCTCTTCATTAAAAAGATTCTCTCTAGCCTTCATTTCACGTATTTTTTCAGGAGTGAGACCAATAGTTCCCATGTAGGCAAGATAACCTCCAAGAGCCATCCCGCCAAAGTTTAGAATTAGGAGTAACTTCGGTAAAAGTGCTTTAATTGCACCTAAAGAAAATTTCTTCTTTTGTTTTTCTGGGGCTTTCTCATCTTTTTCAGCCACACTCGACTCCTCAATTAATAAACCATTATCCTTAGTATTTTATCGGACTTAGGCACTAAGACTTAAGGTAAACCCATTTCTTCGTTTTAAATCGATACACTCTAAAGCTCTAAATTTACTATTATAGCAATTTGCTAAATAAATTGACGATTTAACACAACTCACTGAAAACCTTTAATCCAGGAAACATACACATCAGAGCCTATACGTTGAAAAGTATAGACTGTGCGAGTACCACTTTCTCTTGGGCCGTTCGCCGGCGAGAAAAAGAATGTTAAGCCCGTTTGCGAGAAATCACATTGGCTCGTACCGGTTTCTGAGACAGCCAGAATATAGGTACCACCATCAAGCATATTGCTAAAAGTTGTGGTGTCACAGTCTACATTCATAGTCTGAGCATTACCATTATCCCAATCCACTGTAGCTGTTGTATTGACCTCAGAGGATCCGCTGGAATTGACACTACGAACTTGTCCTGCGACATCGAGTTTACCCACAGGGCTTGTTGTTCCTATTCCCACTTCACCAGTTGAATTTATAGAGAATGGAATTTGAGGCGCTCCATTATCGTAATTCACAATCGAGACCGCACTATCAATTGAGCCAGCCGTGGCATCAGTCATTACGAACCTAAAATTTCCTAAAGATTCAACAACCCCTTCTGTGGCTGTTTCGGCTGCAAATTGAAGTTGGTTGCCTGATCCATTGGCTCCCACACCACTTGGATTTGTAGTACGAAGTTGTAGGACATTGCTTCCAGCACCGGCTCTTTCGGCAATTACTGCGACCTCTCCATCGGCGTAGACATGTAATTTTTTATCCGGCGCTGAAGTTCCTATTCCTAAGCGCCCTTGATTATCAAGCCGCATTTGTTCTTCGACCGCAGAATCGTTGGTATACCAACTAAAGTAACCATCACCACCCGAGTGGTAAAATTGAAATTCGTTATCTTCACTAGCATTAAGATAACCTAGTTTGACCGTTTCGTTACCATCAGAGCCACGACTGAAATAAGCGATTCCCGCATCGCCTCCTGCCGAATCACCAATAGTTAGTTTACCATGAACATCTAAGGCTTCTCTCGGTGCTGTTGTACCAATTCCGACCCGTCCTGAAGAATCAATTTGTAAGCGTCCTACACCACCTGTCGCTAAGCCCACTGTATCTGCCGCTGACATATAAAGCCCGGTGTCGGTATCAGTTCTGATCGTATATAGAGGAGTAGAAGCGGAGCTACTACCGTTATATCTTAGATAGGCTCCAGTAACATTTGCTGAATAAAAATCACTTGAGGAAAAGACCCAACGCTGAGTTCCATTTGAAGAGTATCGAATAACTCCATCAGCTGAATTGAAAAAACCCGTATCCTCATCTCCATCAAATGTAAGACCTGGAGCACCTGCAGAACCACCTACAGCCTGTAGAGCTCCTGTCATTGGCACAGATCCATCAGCAAGAAAATCGCCACCACTAGCCCAACCTGTTGATATATCCTTACAGTTAGCGCCAGTTTCATCGCACAATTGTTGAGCTCTTATATTGCCTGCGACATCAAGTATATCACCGGGGGAAGTGGTACCAATTCCAACATTTCCGGAACCATCAATGACCATTCGTTGAGTGTTATCATTCCAGAAGGCGATCTCACCGGTACCACTGGCCTCAATATACATTTGACCTGTTTGACTAGGGGCAGAGGCATTTCCATACCCCACCCAACCGGCATGAGCATTATTGCTCGCCATAAAGTCTATACTAGACCAACCAAAGTTATTGGTGGATTGAATGGTCATAAGATCTGTAGAGTTTGATGTCACAATTTCAAAGGCAGACCCTGGAGCACTGGTTCCAATTCCAACATTACCTGAGGTGTAGGAAATATCACCGGCATTATCTGTCCAAAGACTTCCACCTGAAATACCATCGGACAGATCAATACAGTTACTATTGTCTTCATCACAAATCTCAGCAGCGTTGATTCTACCTGTGTGAACGTCAAGTTCAACAACGGGGGCACTTGTACCAATTCCAACTGCTCCACTGCCACCTCTTATTCTAAAGTATTCTGTGAGAGCTCCTCCCGTACCATCGGCACCACCAGAGATCGTAAAATCACCACCTCCACTGGCCGCTAGTTCCACGTCAAAGTTTGCTCCACTTCTGTCAAATCTAAACGTAGGATTGACATCGGATATTGTTAACAGTTGATCAGGATTCGTTGTGCCTATTCCCACATTACCATTGCTTGTGACCCGCATTCGTTCAGTGTTGTTTGTTGTGAAGCGGACATCTGCTGTGTTGTTCGTTCTAAGTTCAACATAGTCATTTGCGGAGAACAGGGTCGCACCGCCAACACCAGAAGAGTTCCCCATACGCAGATAGTTTCCAGAATTTGATCCGTAGAGGAAATCATACAAGTAGGCGTTACCTTCAAAGTTAATGTTCTGAGTCGAATCAATGTTTATGGCCGTCGTGTTATTAGTTTCAAGATTCAAATCTTGAGCATCGTTGGTTCCCACTGTTACCGGAGCACTCAGGGAGTTCCCTCCATTGAGAATATCTCCTCCACCACCGCTGCCACCAGCCTCTACCCAACTTGAGCCGTCGTAATATTTTAATTTATTAAAATCAGCACTATCAATAGCTAGATCACCAGCAGCCCCAGTTCCAGGGAGAGCTGCAGGCGTAATTCTCATAGCACCGTCGACGTGAAGCAGTCGCTCCGGTGCTGTAGTACCAATCCCTAAATACCCAGAGCTCGCTATACGCATTTTCTCACTGGTCGATCCTGCTGATCTTGTAACAAATCTCATGGCGGTATTGGATGCAGAGCCTTCATTGGCGACGGCAATTTGACCCATTGTATTTCCACTGTATTCAAATTGTAGGAAACGAAAAGAGGACCCTCCTCCACTGGTATTGTCTATCGTAATTCCATAACCGCCACCGCTCTGCCCTCTAAATTCAGCATTATTTGAGTTGCTGAAATTAAGTCCGTAAGTGGTACTACCTGTTCCATTTATATATTGATTCGCTAAATTTATATCACCAGTCATTTGGCCACCGGCTAGAGGTAAAAAGTCTGTACCTCCACTAGCCTCAATCCAGGTCGAACCATCATAAAATTTTAATTTATTAGAATCCGAAGTATCCACAGCTAAAACTCCGGCATCAGGAGTTCCTGGTAAAGTGGAGGGTTGAATTCGCATCGCACCAGCGACTTCTAGCCGTTGAGTTGGTGTGGTCGTTCCAATACCAATATTCCCTGTTTCATCCATGAGAAGCCTTACTTCCCCCGCCGTTCCATCAAAAAGAGTAAATTTACCGGCTCCGACCGAATTTCCAGAGCCCGAGGAGAAGAGCTCGTAGTCTCTTCCCCCTGTGTCTGTGGAGAGTAAATGCAGGCCAACACCATTAGCTCCATAACTTTCTAAAAATGCATCAGTACCATTACCTGAAAGATGAAACTCGCCAGAGGGAACTGTCGTACCTATTCCAACATTTCCATTATTCAGGATGGTCATTGCAGTCGAGTTGTTGGTTTCAAAGTTTAAGGCAAAAGAATCATTGGTACCTATGGTGACCGCAGCAGCTTCTGTATTACCACCATCCATTATATAGCCGCTTGAAGACAGTAAAGAGTTGATCTCACTGGCTGAGCGCACGAAATTATCTCGAGTCATTTTTCTTAAGCCACCAGCTGAGGTGTCAAAAATCAATAATTCGTCCCCTGGCGCCACCGTGGATTCTGCTGTTTCATTAGTAATATCGACATTCACACCCGTACCATCGACGGTAATGGCATCACCACCAACAACTTCAATATCGTCGGCATTAACGTTAATTCCATTTCCTGCTCCTACAGCAAGTGTGCGATCAGAGGTCAGATCACCTCCACCCGTCAGACCAGCCCCAGAGGCGATAGATCTTGTTGTTGATACCTTAGCAGCTTCAAGCTCGACAAGAGCGGCTTGTAAAGTTGTGGCCGTTAGAGGAGTGGTTCCGACCGGAATAGCTGTTGGATCAAAAGCACTCTCATCAATTGTTAATGTGACATTATCGGTATCTGATGAAACAGCGATCTTACCATTAGCAGAACCAATGGATTTAAACTCTAAATTGAGTCCGTTCTTCGCTTTAAAGACACCTTCACCTGTACCAACATTAGCACCATCATTGACCTCTCCACCGGCGGCTGTTCCGAAAGCTTCCCAACTTGCACCATCACAATAGGAAACACTTGAGCCACTATACTTTAGAGTACCAGCCTTTGTTCCATCACAAAGGGCAAGGTCATCACCAATCTGAACTCCTCCTGCAACCTGTAGCTGCGATGTTGGAGTGGTGGTACCGATACCGACACTACCTGAGGTTCGGCCTACAGTAAGAGCCGTTCCAAAAGTGTCTGTCGCTAAATTTAAATCACCTGAAATCGATGTCAGGGTTGTATCGGTCAGATTTAATTTGTCAGAGGCCGAGTCACTTTTACGGAAGTTTATTCCGCCTGGCCCGCCTCCAATAATCTCTCCACTTTGTACACGAACATCCCCATCGACATCTAATTTAAAAAGTGGACTAGAACTTCCGATTCCAACATTTCCTCCAAAAGCCGCCAGGTAACTGTCACTTTTACCTAAAAGGTGATTCACGTCATTAGAGCCATTGGCCCTATAGATCATAAAATTGGCACTACCTGAAGTATTCGAGTCTCGAAATATACCCACATTGTGTAATGAACCTCCACCGCCTGTTGGACTTATATTTATTGTTGCGGTGGTGCCAGTTGAATTAGAAATAGTTGAGACGGTACTATCATGGCTAATTCTAAATCTTCGATTAAGATCTGTATCAGTTAAAGTAAAAACCGGAAAAGCAGATGCTATATCTAGTAAGCTTGAGGGAGCTGTAGTTCCGACCCCGACATTCCCATTGTCATCTACAATAAAGCTGGTTGTTCCGTTGTCTTGGACTTGGAAATTATTAGTACCTGTCAGATTCCAAACAACATCTGTAGAATCAACCGTGACACTTGAACCATTGTCGTAAGCGTCATCTAAACTTTGAGTTTCTGCGGTTAAATATCCAGCCGCCGAGTGGTCTCCCCAACTAAAGGCGGTATCCCAATCGGTGGAATTGTTGGTCACAGTCGTATAGGTATTCGCACCCGTTCTAACTAAAAGACCGTTTGTTGAAAACACATTATCGAGCTCTGTGCCTGTGATATTTTGTAAAAACCCTTCATTGGAGGCGAAGGTACCGACTTCACTTTGACTCAGTACAAAATTTGACCTTGTGATTTCTTTTAAATTTCCAGCGTCTTCACTGTCTCTTATTAAAAGACTATCGGCAGCAACGGCAGAAGTTAATTTGTCAGCCGTTCCGGCGACATCAACATTAACACCTGTGCCATCAACACTGATTCCGGTTCCAGCTCTGACTTCAATGTCATCAGCATTCACTGTAATACCGTTGCCAGCTCCTATGTCAAAAGTACGATCGAAGCTTAAGTCACCACCACCGGTTAGACCTTGTCCCGCTGTTACACTTCTTGATTCTGCTGCGACGCTGGTCCAAGAAAGGACTCCGGCGCCATTTGTTTGTAGCACTTGTCCTGCTCCTCCGTCATCATCCGGAAGAGTCCACACAAAGGAAGACACGGCATTCACAGTGTTCGGCGCTTGAAATCCAACATACTTTGTTCCCGTATCCTGGAATCTTAATTCTGTAGTCACCCCTCCATTGAGATCCATCACCAGGTTTCCTGTCATGGAGTCACCACTTTTAGCGAGCTTTTCAGTGCTTAATTCTTCAATCGCTCCCTGCACTTCTGTGGCTGTATCCACATCACCACCATAGGTGTTATCAAAAGTGATTAAGTCGGCATCATAGTCACCCGCTGTCGCAACGACATTTCCTGTCCGTCCAAAAACTTGGGTCACTCCCGCGTTAACATCTTGCCAGGAGAGCACTCCACTTCCATCGGTTTGTAAGTATTGTCCAGGGTCACCATCGTTATCCGGTAGAATTAAATTAACCGTTGTCGCAAGGGCTGCTGGTGAGTGTAATGAGACATAATCAGAACCGTTTCCAGTGGCCTCAGCTAACTGCAGTTCACTTTCGTTTTCTAAGTTAATATTACCAGCGGAATTAATCCCGTTGGTAACACCAATCCCACCCGAGACGGTAAGGTTGTTACCTATACTAGCATCTTGGCCCGCACTTAAATTATTGGTGGCAGAAATATTGTTGTTAGCTGAAATATCATTAGTATTTGAAATGTCTTGATTTCCCATGTTGATGGAACCAGTCATGGTTCCACCTCCCAATGGGAGTTTATTCACATCGTTTATCACTTGCGAGTTCCACTGCGTGCCATCCCAGGTCAGGACTTCGCCATTCTGACCGGCACCAAGAGCACCAAGATCCGCGGTATCGACCTGTTGTCCACCGATGTAGCTACGAGCATAGCCGACGTTCACAGCGTCGGAATCTGTAGCTGGGTTGGGATCCGCGAGATTGACTATTTTTTGGTTGTTGTTGTCCACGTCTGCTGTTGGAGCGCCCGCTGTAAAACTCGTGCTTGTTCCATCAAGAAGAGCTTGTAGCTCTGTCCAATTGCTGTCGTTAAAAACAATCTCCATATTAGTTTGGCTAAGATTGAATCCAGGCCCGCTATTGACCTGAATAAAGTCACCGACTCCAAGGCCACTGATCGAACTGGCATTGGTAGCGTAGGGAACGCTGACGATGTTGTGATCTTGAGCTAATGTCACAGGACCTGAGCCATCATTAAAAGTTATTCGTAACCGTCTTCCATCATTGGGACTTGGAGCATAACTCCCACCCATGACACAAAGATCAGGGTTCACAGTGCCTGTGGAATTACTAAGCGCTGTCGCTAAGTTTGTCGTATCCTGATATTGCGCCCCGGACTGCGTCCCTAAGCCTACTTCGATGGCAAAAATACCATTGGAGTTTGACATATTGAGGGTATGCTCCTCACGGTAGAGAATACATTCCTCAGCCCCTGGTGAAATCAGCTCGATACGAAAATCAACATTAGAAGCCTCAAGCGCTTGTCCGTTGGGCTTTATAATCTGACCTTGATAAGTAAAGTTCTCTGGGCCAGAAAAGGCCAAAGAGGGAAGAAATAAGACAGAGCTTATTAGGAAAATAAAGATTCGGTCAGTAACGTGCACAATGACCTATCGGAGCATTGAAATAGACATAAAGGGAATTGAGCTAATTTATTGAAAAAACACGGTTGTTCGAAAATTAGTGTTCAACGATGATACACTCTGTTTTTAAATGAAAGCTATTGAATGTAAACTGCAGGGAGAATATTAATTCTCCCTATCGACATTCCCAATATGAAACATCTTTATAAAGACGGATCACTCACCCTCACAGATCGGTAAGCTAAGAGTTTCTATTCGAGGAAAAGTTTCTAGGGCTTGTTCGTTCTCCATTTCCATCAGACGATCAGAGTGTCTTTGTTGAAACATTCTAAAAGCACTTTCTGCTCTGCGGGCTCGGAAACATTCCATACTTGAGGTGTTTGACCTTACAAGCAACGCCAAACATTGATCCATACTCGAAAACTTTTCATCACGAACTTCTCTGTAACGTGTCACCAAAGACTCAGGCAGTCTCTGCATTCGACCGATGTATCTACCCTCTTCTAAATTGTATTCAAAATTGTATATGAGACTTTTTAATTCTCCAGGAACTTGCAGACGCCCCCGCTCGTCAATTTCAAAGTTTGAACGATCACTGGTTATGATGGGAATTTCAAGGGAAAATTCGGTATCGCTTGTCTCTCGCGGGTGGACACACCTCGGGAAAAAAGGAAAAGCTTGTTTTAACATTTCACCATCGCCATAACGAGCGTAGCGCAGAACTAAATCTCTTGTCTCGACTGGCAATTCACCAAGATCTTCTTCAAAAGACTCACGCCCATACTGATCAAGGAAATTGTTCGAATTGGGAACAGACCATCTCACCGAGGGCTGCTCGATCGTTTTATTTTCCACAAGAGCCATGGTCTCCTCGGAGGTCTCAACCGAATTAATAAACACTGTCACTAAATAAAGGAGGAGATTGGTAAACTGATCTCTAGTTTCAAAGTCACAAAAAGGACCTGGATCAGAGTTAAATTCGCTAAGACATGAGAGGCTTGTTCCTCCGGCCCATTTGTTCTCAACAAGGGCTGATGAATTTCCGAAGGCCAAATGTTTTAATGAGTCTTTTTGAGCGTAGCTAATAACTCCTGAAAGCTTACCGTCGTCTTTGTATATGCCCGAGCCGGAATTCCCGCCGATCACTTCATGGTCACAAGTTCCTCCAAAGATATTGGATTGGGGATGAAAGTAACCAATGATCATGGCGTGGCTCATGCTGGTCTCGCAATTTACCTTTTTAATAATTCCCTCACCGATATCATAGTCTCGATTGTTTAAAAAAACTGAAGATTGGGTGTAGTAAGTGGGATAAATATTGAAAGACGTTTTATTGGGAAGTCCCGAAATATCTTTTTCCGGGAAAGGACGGTTCACTGAACTTTCTAATTCAATAATCGCCCAGTCCGGGTGAGAGACCTCATCATCCGGATAGCGCGCCGATAAAGACAGAACTTTTTGACAGCGCACATCCTGAGCCCCATGAAAGTTTGTTTCTGGAAACTTGATCATAATTTTTGCAGAGCAATCAGCACCTTCGTAAGCAATACTACTCGGTATACAATGTCTATTGGTCAGCACTTTATTGTTTGCAATGAGTTGGGTGGAGCAAAAACCAATATTATAGTTGGTCGTCGATCCAAAAAAGTAACCTTGATTTTCGCTTTCATCAGCCATGACTAAACTGGCAATATGGGCTGGGCACTGGCTTTTATCTTCACATTGAACCGTGGTGTGCTTATAGGCCACTTCCGCCTCGGACTTCTCATCAAATGTCATATTGTTTATATAGGGCGAATGACTACCATCTTTTTGGCAAGAGACGATAACGCTGAAAAACGCAAGAAGACACAACGGAACGAATGACTTTTTTAGCATAGATGACAACTCCAATATTTTATCCCTTACAGTTTCAAATATCGTTCCAATTTTTTAAGAAATTATGACCCTATTTCAGGGACTTACTGGGTATTGGGGCTGTCGATAAAAGAAGAATGACATTTTTGGCAGACCACTGTGGATACTATGGTCACCCTCAAATTTCTTTAGGCTTTTTTACTAAAGTTCCGTTCGAGCCACGATCCCCATGTTTCAATTTATAATAATTCTCGTAAGGGCTCTTGTGAGCGTGACGCGTTTTCGCCCGAAGGGCGAAACACAAGCAAGGCATGGATGCCGGCCCTGTCGAGATTTATTATAAATGGAAGCATGGGGAGCCGAGGACTTCGAACGAAGCTCGATAGGTCCTTCGGCTTCGCCTCAGGACGGCAAACAGAGCTCAGAACGACAAATGAAGCTCAGGCCTGCATTTCTGAAATAAAAAAAGACCTCACTTTTAAGTCAGGCCTTTTTTAATATCTGTTTGTTTAACTTAATTTAAAATCCCGAACCAAAGGGGTCGGTGTTTGGTGGCGTGCCAGTTGAGGCCTGTTCTTCGTTGGTGGAGGCTGGGTGTGATTCACCATTCATGGATTCATTGGATGAGTCAGACTCTTCCACTAACTCAATTTTCTCAGCATTGTTTTCAAGGTCAGAAAGCTGACTCAGGTATTGATTGTATTGGTCTTGGGTTAAAGAGCCGTTTTTCATATTGATCTCTAGAAGTCGTTTATCAAATCTCAATAAGTCCATCTGCTTCTGTAGATACGACATAATTTACTCCTCTTTCAGTTCCAGTATTTAGGACCCTCTGAATCGTCCTCTTTCTTGTCATTGTTTACCACTAATCTCAGATTCCGTCTAGTTCTGGACTTTTTCGCCCCTCTCCAGCGTTTTTGCTGAAAACGGGTCCATCCAACCAAATAGATATAACCCGTCACTAGGCCCCCTATATGGGCCATATTGGCCACTCCAGAGCCTCCCATACCATCACTTACGAGGGTAACCACCTCAATTCCGGCTATGACGAGAATAAATATTTTAGCTTTCATGGGGAATACACCCATCAAATAGATGACTCGGTCACCAAAAAGAATGCCGTAAGCTAGTAAGATTCCAAAAACAGCCCCGGAGGCCCCAAGCACCGGTATTCGGTAAACAAGTGGCTCCTCGCCTTGGATCAAGCCCCAGGCCACAACGGTCACAAAATAAATGGCTGCAGCCCCCACTCCACAAATAAAGTAATAGGATAGAAAGCTTTTAGCCCCCCAACGGTACTCTAGCTCTGAGCCAAAAAACCACAGGGAAACCATATTGAGTAGCACATGGAAGATGTTCACCGAGTGCAAAAACATATAGGTGACCGGCTGCCAAACAAAAAAGTTTTCAAGAAAGTATTTGGGGGTGAAGCTTAGAAACTGAGTGATATAGGCCTCTGAGAAAACAAGCCTCTCGAGGATCAACTGCAGGAAAAACCAAATTCCCACATTCACTATAATCAGTCTCTTTACCCAAGGGCTGATCGGTATGGGTTGCAATTGAACAGGTCCTCCCCCTGGTCCTCTCATGATGAAGCCTTTTCACTGAGTTCAACAAGAACACCACCAGTGCTCTTTGGGTGAATAAAAACAACTCGGCAATTATGAGCCCCAGGTCTTGGTTCCTCGTTGATTAAGCGAATCCCTTTTTCCTTAAGGGTAGCAACTAATGCATCAATGCCTTCCACACGGAAGCAAATGTGATGAATTCCAGGCCCGCGCTTATCAAGAAATTTTGCAATGGGGCTTTCGTCACTTGTAGGCTCTAAGAGTTCCACCGTGGCTTCATTATCCGTTTTAAAAAAACCAACTTTCACTTTTTCGGTGGGAACTTCCTCCACTCCTCCATCGGGAAGACCAAGAAGTTTAAAGAAATTCGCTTCATCCAAAGAAGGAGTGGCGACTCCGATATGATCTAATTTGATTTTAAACGACACCTTTTTTCTCCAGTTTTTCGAAATGAGGTTTCAGTTGATTGTAACTGTGCTCGGTGGTCTCAACAACCAGTTTTGTCTGAGCGATCAGAGGGAAAAAGTTGGTATCTCCTCCCCACCGAGGGATAATATGCTGATGAATATGATCAGGAATCCCCGCTCCGGCAACCCGGCCAAGGTTCATCCCAAGGTTGAATCCATGAGGATTATAAACCTTCTTCAAAATCTTGATCGAGTGCTTAGTAAGAAGCTGTAATTTCTCAAGCTCCTTATCAGTGAGCTTATCATAATCCGCAATATGGCGTTTAGGCACAATTAATAAGTGCCCATTGTTATAGGGGTATTTATTGAGAATAATACTATGGCTGCGACTTTTAAAAAGAACAAGGCTTTCGGGATCGGAAGCTCTTTTCATAGCCTCACAAAAAACACACCCCTTAGGCTTAATCACTTTACGAACGTACTGAAGCCTATGAGGGCTCTCAATAACATCACGCTCATCAGGCCAAATATCCGACTGCAATTTTCGAATGGACTTCTTCTTCTTTTTAGCCATAACACTCCGCTGCTGTTCGTTGGACTTCCTAGCGTCATCCTGAGTGCAACGAAGGATCTTAGGTCTTTCGCTTCGCTCAAGACGACATGTTTTAAACCCGAGACGGAAAACCCACCGGACAGCATGAAAACTTCCACAGTTTTCCCAACCATTCTAGAGGTTTAAACAAATATAAGCAACCCTGGGTTGTTTGGTAAAAGCGAATGAGAACCCTTTGGTCGCTTGGATTTGAGGGGAAAGATCTTAAAAACCAAGCTCGAGCCGCGAGCGCTGCGTATCTCGGGCTGCGACATGAAATGGCGCAGTCCGGGAGACGAAGTGCACCCGTCGGCATGCTTGGGTTTTAAGATCTTTCCCCTCAAATCCAAGCGACCAAAGGGCCCCCAATCTTCAATCAGGCACAAAAAAACCCAGGCACTTACGGACCTGGGTTTTGTATTCTCCAAATGAGAGAGGACAACTTAGTTTTGGTTGTCTCCACTTTGTTGAAGATCTTTAAGTTGGTCGGCAAACAAGTCACCGATTGTGGCGTTAGGTTTCGCCGTTTTCTTTTGGTACTCAGAAACGTCCGCGTTTTGCTCACGAAGAGTGGCCAAACGAGCACTGAGTCCGACTTTACGAGCATCTTGGTCGATACTGATAACTTCGGCTTTGATCGTGTCACCCACTTTGCAAACTTCCTCAGGAGAATTGATTCTCTTAGTGGAAAGCTCACTAATGTGAACAAGGCCTTCGATGTCTTCAGCCAGCTCTACGAACACACCAAAGTCAGCGATCTTAGTGACCTTAACTTCATGCATAGTTCCGATCTGGAATTTCTGATCAACAACAGACCAAGGATCCGCATCGAGTTGTTTGATACCAAGACTGAATCTCTCGTTTTCAATATCAACACCGAGAACAACCGCACGAACATTGTCGCCTTTAGTGAACATCTCTGAAGGATGATTCACGCGCTTTGTCCAAGAGAAGTCAGAAATGTGAACCATTCCATCGATCCCTTCTTCGATTCCGATAAAGACACCAAAGTCAGTGATTGATTTAACTTCACCCTCAATGATTGTTCCTGGAGGATAAGCCTCTTTAAGCTCATTCCAAGGATTGGGTTGAAGTTGCTTCATACCCAGACTGATTCTTCTGTTTTCTTCGTCAAGAGCAAGAACTTGCACTTCCACTTCGTCGCCAACATTGACGAGTTGTGAAGGATGCTTCACTCGTTTTGTCCAGCTCATTTCACTGACGTGAATAAGTCCTTCAACACCTTCACCAACGTCGATAAATGCACCGTACTCAGTGAGGCTCACAACTTTACCAGTGATCTGAGAACCAACAGGGAATTTTTCCGCTGTGTCTTCCCAAGGATCTTCTGTGAGCTGCTTAAGACCAAGGCTGACACGCTCTTTTTCTGTGTCATACTTAAGAACCATGACTTCGATCTCATCACCCACTTCAATCACTTCAGAAGGATGTTTGATACGAGCCCAGCTCATATCGGTGATGTGAAGAAGACCGTCGATTCCACCAAGATCGATAAAGGCTCCGTAATCGGTCACGTTTTTCACGATACCAGTTACAGTGCTTCCCTCTTTCATTTGATCTTTTGTTTGAGATCTGAGGTTTTCTCTTTCTTCTTCAAGAAGAGCACGTCTTGAAAGAACGATGTTTCCACGTTTCTTGTTAAACTTAATCACTTTGAATTTTAATTTCTTACCAATGTAGGCATCCATATTGCGCACAGGGCGAAGATCAATTTGGCTTCCTGGCAAGAAGGCTTTCACACCGATATCAACACTGAGTCCACCTTTAACCTTTGAGATTACGGTTCCTTCAATGTGTTCTTCATTTTCTGCGGCTCTAGAAATATCTGTCCAAGCGCGCATCATATCGGCTTTTTCTTTTGATAAAACAATCATTCCATTGTCGTTTTCAATTTTATCAACGTAGACTTCGACCTCGTCGCCCGGCTGGATGGCATCTGTGCCCTCAACAACGCGGAACTCACTCATAGGAATAAGGCCTTCAGATTTATAGTTAATATCAACGAGAACATAGTCTGGCTGAACTTCTACGATACTCCCCTTAACGATATCTCCGGGGCGTACTTCGTTCTCTTTCACTTCATCTTCAAAAAGTTGAGCGAACTCACCGGACTTTTTAGGGTCATCAGCTTCCTCTTCATTGAAGAGTCGAAGAATTTCTAATTCTTCCTTTTGTTTTTTGGTTAGATTGTCTTGTTTATTCATTGAAAATAGTTACCTCCTTGGCGGCAATAAAACTGAAGAAAGTCTCACTACCTAGATTTCACCTTTTATTATCCGTGCTGTCTAAAGGGGGAAAATGGCAGGGTTCATTCCCGGCGGACATGTCCCTTTATTACCACTTCAAAAAACCAAGGTGAACGTTCACTTATAGAGGTTAAACGCTCAAAGTCAAAGGATTTTCTGGATTTCCTAGCCCCTGGAGGAGACCTGAGAATTGTAGAATTTCACCACCTCTTCGACCACCTCATCAAGGCTTAAATAAGTGGAATCGATATGAAGGGCGCCATCGGCTTTTTTTAAGGGAGCCACCTTGCGCCGACTGTCCTGCTCGTCCCGCTTTTTTTGCATCTCAAGAGTCTCCGTCTCGGAATGACTATCCTCTTCTGAGCGTCTCTGTGCTCGAAGCGCTGGGCTTGCAGTCAGATAGATTTTTGCAGTGGCTCCCGGAAAAACCACGGTGCCGCAATCACGGCCCTCGGCCACAAGTCCCTGATTTTGCTGGTAACAGTTTCTTTGCCTTTCAAGGAGTGCCTCGCGAACCCTGGGGATCTGACTAATCTGACTGGCCATGGCCCCCACTTTTTCTCCGGAGATCTCGGCGGTGCGGTTGCTGCTTTCAAAAAACACCTCGGTGTCCTGAGGGTTCATTTTGACTTCCCACTCCGGAGATTTTGAGAGCTCAAGAAGACTTTGCTCATCCTCTGGAGCCACCGCTTTTTCCAAAGCCACAAGTGCAAGACCGCGATAAAAGGCTCCGGTAGACACCCATTTCCACCCCAACTTTTGAGCCACAAGACGGCTAACAGAAGACTTCCCAGAGGCTGATGGCCCATCGATCGTAATTAGCTTCATAATGGCGCCACCTCATCAAAACTTTTCTTAAGAATTTCGATGGCTTTTTTATTCTCTTCTTCCGTTCCCACACTCAATCGAATATGGCGAGGCAACCCGTAACCGGCCAGCGGGCGCACAAGAAGGCCCTTTTTCATATTGTGATTAAAAAAGTTTTGGCCGTCTCGAAGGCTATCAAAAAGAAGAAAGTTGGCCTGTGAGCGTATAAAAGGAATTTTTTCCTGCTCAAAGAAAGCGTAAAAACTATCAAGACCTTTCCAGACCACCTCTTGAGACCGCGTCAGATAGTCACTGTCACCAAAGGCAGCGATGGCGGCCTCTTGCGCGAGAGTGTTGACATTAAATGGGTTTCTCACTCGGTTCACCCACTGCAGGTGCTTTTGACTCCCCACTAGGGCTCCCACGCGAAGCCCTGCTAAACCATAGACTTTACTAAAGGTCCGCATGACCAAAACATTTTCATATTTTTTAAAGTAATCAAGGCTTTCTACATAGTCATCGGCGCGAACAAATTCGTTGTAGGCTTCATCAAGAACAATCAAAAGGTCTTTGCGGCCACCCAAGCTTTCAAGAATTTTATCAATTTTTTCTTTTCCGAGATAGGTTCCCGTTGGATTATTGGGATTGGCAAGAAACAGTATTTTTTCACGGGAAGAATGATTTTTCTCAAAGTCCTCTAGGAAGGCATCAGCATCCCACTCAAAGTCGCGATTAATGGGAATCACTTTTTTTCCAACTCTTGCGGCCTGAGCACAAATTCCGTAAGCAATGAATGATTTATCAGGAAAGATGATTTTATCCCCTGGCTCACAAAAGGTGCGGATCAAAAGATCGATGAGTTCATTGGAACCGTTTCCAATAACAATATCATCACTGCGCACCTGCCACTTTTGAGAAAGAGCCTCTCTTAAACGAAAGCAAGATGGGTCTGGATAACGCGAGAGATTCTCAGCGTGATTTTTAATCGCTTCAACCGCTTTGGGGCTTGGACCCAAAGGGTTTTCGTTACTGGCTAATTTAATGACCTCAGATAAACCTAACTCTCTTTTTGTCTCTTCAATCGGTTTTCCAGGCTTGTAAGGTACGAGGGATTCAATCTCTGGTGACACTTGCATACATTACCTCTCGAGCATTCTTATATTGCGCTTTCTAATTCTTTCCTTAATTTGGTCAATGTGGTCAAAGCTCATTACTTCCAGTAAAAAATCAATGCGAGTTTGACGAAGAGAGAGTTCAGGACTCACTCGGTCGTGCAGAACTTCAAGCACATTGGCTCTCATATCGGCGAAGTCATTGGTCAGAGCGGCTAGCTCTCCTGGGCGATCACCAACGATCACTGATATACGGGCCAATCTTCCCGCTTTTCTAAGACCGGTATCGATCACAGTGCTCATGGTATTGAGGTCAATATTGCCGCCACAAAACACAATACAGCTAGGCTCTGCTAACTTCAGTTTATCATTTAGAACGGCCGCTAAGCCGGCGGCTCCAGACCCCTCAAGGATGGTTTTCTCTACTTCCATCCCATACACGATAGCTTGTGAGATTTCCTCATCGTTCACTGATACGATTTCATCGACATATTTCGAAATGTAATTTTCATACATCGCAGGACTTGGGTTTTTTACAGCAATCCCATCAGCAATTGTTGAAATAAAGGCCGGATTATTTTGTGGCTTGCCTTGCTTCATCTGCATCATTCCAGGAGCCTGATCAGAAACCACGCCGTAAACTTTGCAATCAGGCTTTAAACTTTTAATCACAAAAGCAATTCCGCTTATAAGGCCCCCACCACCAATGGGGACGATGACCGACTTTATGTCGGGTAAAGAATCTAATATCTCAGCCCCAATCGTCCCTTGCCCAGCAATAACTGACTTATCCTGATAAGGGTGAACAAAAACACGTCCTTCTTCTTCTGCAAGCTCTTGAGCTTTTTTAAAGGCTTCATCAAAATAGGAACCATGAAGAACCACTTCAGCGCCATATCCACGAGTAGCCTCAACTTTGATTAGAGGAGCCCCTTGAGGCATGACGATTTTACTACTGACATTAAACATGGTGGCACTCATCGCCACACCTTGCGCGTGATTTCCAGCCGAAGCGGCAATCACGCCTCTATTTCTTTCTGCTTCAGTGAGATTGGAAATTTTATTTAAAGAACCCCGAATCTTAAAGCTGCCGGTGGTTTGCAGATTCTCCATTTTAATGTGAACGTTTTTTTCTCGAAGCTTTTTACCAAGAGCCAAATTCACAGGGGTTCTTCTCGCCACCTTCGCAATGTTTTTCTGGGCCTGCCAAACTTGCTCTAAATCAATTTGTAAATCGTTCATAGAGGTGATCCTCCCCGCTTTTTAAAGCTCTTTAAACCAAAAAAGAGGAGAACAATCAAAAACAAAGCCACTGGAAACGAAATTCCAATGGAAAATCCCATGGTTGCTGGCCAGTAGCCGACACAAAGGGCTAGAACTCCCACGATCAGGGAATAGGGTAGCTGGGTTTTAACATGGTTCAGCAAATTACAATCCGTTGAGATGGAACTCATTATAGTTGTGTCAGAGATGGGTGAGCAGTGATCTCCCATAATCGCGCCATCTAAAATCGCGGCAAGGCTGAGGGAAACGAAAATTCCGTACTCGCCGCCGGCTAACTCCACTGCCAAAGGGGTCACTGTTGGAATGAGAATGGCCATTGTGCCCCAGCTTGTTCCCGTAGAAAAAGCGGTGAGCGCGGAAACAATAAATACCAAAATGGGGAGGTAGGTCTTCGGTATGGTCTCCCCCAGAAGCGAAACTATATATTCTCCCGCCTTTAGGTCATCACACACCTCTTTGAGCGACCAAGCCAGAACCAAAATCACAATGGGAATCCAGGCACTTTTTATCCCAGCCACCACAGTTTCCTTGTACTCGCGCCACTTCAAGTGGGTGGAAACAAAGCCAGAGATTACTGCCATAAGGTAACAAACCATAGAAGAAACAAACAAAATAGAGATACCATTCTGAGAGGCCGTTAAAACTTTTCTCCAACTTTTCAAACTAAAAGGAGAATTCTCTGGAGACCATCCTCCTCCATCCCACCATAACGCCGCAAAAACTAAAATAAGAAGACTAATTAAGGGAAGAAGAGCATTGAGAACATGTCCTTTAACCTCTTCTACTTCTTCCTCGGTTTTAACAGGACTTTTTTCAAAACTTTTCATTGGGCCAAAATCGAAGCCAAACAAGATATTAACAAAAACAAAGGCCAGCATAAAAAAACAATAGAATCGAAATTCAATGGCGTTTAAAAAAATAGCGTAACCATCAAGGGTCCAATCGAACTTTTTCGCCATCTCTGAAAACAAGCCCACCTCGTAGCCAATCCAGGTACTGACAAGAGCAATTCCAGCAATAGGTGCACTGGTGGCATCCACTAAAAAGGCCAACTTCTCTCGACTGATATTGTAGCGATCTGTGACCTTTTTCATGGCCGAGCCGACAATCATGGTGTTGGCGTAATCATCGATAAAAATAAAACAACCAAGAAGGGCTGTCACAAATTGAGCGGAGCGCGGACCGACGATCCAGCGCTGAAGCTTAAAAACCATGGCGTGAAGACCACCGGACATTGTCATCACATGCACCATTGAAAGAATAAAAAAGACAAAGCCTAGTATTTGTAGGTTTGTGGTATCAGCCAAAGCTGAATAAAAATACTGTCCTGATTGGACACCCGCTCCCAATAAAGATGGCAAAACCTCTTGAGACCGACCATAGCTGGAAATAAAACTTCCGACCAATATAGCGGAAAGAAGACTCACATGCAGGCTTCCAGTAATAAAAGAGATGAAAATGGCAATGGCTGGTGGCAAAAGGCTCCAAGCCGTACTAACACCAGAAGCCTTAAGGAAAAAACAACCGGCTAAAAAAGACAGGAAGACAAGAAAATAACCCTTGCGGGATTTTTTTCTCTGGTCCTCCATCTCCTACCTAATGGCCTTGATGATAGCGCTGAAGCTATCCACTTTTAACGAGGCCCCACCAACAAGAAAGCCACCCACTTCGTCAGCTTCAGAGAGTTCGCCAGCGTTTTCAGGCTTAACCGAACCACCGTAGAGAATTTTGATGTTTGCTTGAGTCTCTGGAAATTTTTCTTTCAAAAATTTGCGAATAAACTGATGAGCTTCACTCACCTGCTCGGTCGTTGCAACTTCACCAGTACCAATAGCCCAGACCGGTTCGTAAGCGATATGAAGTCCTTTGTTGGGCTTGTAATTGGAAAGAGCTGAAACCAATTGACGATTGAGAACATCAAGAGTGGAACCCTCATTTCTTTCTTCTAAGCTCTCCCCCACACAAAGCACGGGGATCAAACCAAACTCATTGGCACTATGCAGTTTCACATTGGTCTGCTCGTCACTTTCAAAAAAGAGCTTTCTTCTCTCACTGTGACCGATCAGAACATACTGCGCTCCAAGGTCGGCCATGACTTTCGGGGAGGTTTCCCCTGTAAAGGCGCCCGATGCGGCTGGGAAAATGTTCTGAGGCCCCCAGCCATAAGCGGAGTCTTTCAAAGACTCGCTGGCGGAAACAGCGTTAACAGCAGAAACAAAAAAGAAACACTGAACATTTTCTGGAGCCGAAAACTTATTAAATTCCTCAAAAAACTCTTTTGTCTCCTGAGGGTTTTTATTCATTTTCCAATTTCCTGAAACAATAAAACTCATTCGGGCTTCCTTACTTTGACTGATTCTAATCCTGGCAATGTTTTTCCTTGAATGTACTCAAGGCTGGCACCACCACCGGTTGAGATATGATCCATTTTATCGGCATAACCAGAATCAATGGCTGCCGCGGCCGAGTCCCCTCCACCAATAACAGTGAAGGCTGAGGTTTCACTCAGCGCCTTTGCCATGGCAATTGAGCCTTCATCAAAAGGTTTTTGCTCATAGACCCCCATGGGTCCATTCCAAAAAACAGAACCGGCCTTTTGCAAAGCTTCCGCATAAAGCTCTCTTGTCTCAGGGCCTATGTCTACAGCTAACTTTCCTTCAGGGATTGCACTGGTTCCGACAGTTTCAAAATCTGAGTCACCAAACGAGTTCACTACAATATGATCCACTGGAAGTAGGACTCTTTTATCAGCCCCTCGCATGCGAGCAAGGAAACTTTTCGCAACACCAAGAGCCTCCTTCTCCACTCGGGATTTACCCACAGGCACACCATCGGCTTTCATAAAAGTGTAAGCCATAGCTCCGCCAATGATGACCGTATCCACTTTGTCAGCAAAAGACTCTAATAGAGGAATTTTATCACTCACCTTGCTACCACCTGTAAGAATGGTGAAAGGTTTAGCGGGCTGATTGCGAATTTTATCGAGAGCTTCTCTTTCTTTTTCGACAAGAAAACCAAGGGCTCTTTGTGGAATCATTTTTGGTAGCGCGTCTGTACTGGCATGAGCTCTATGACTGGCCCCAAAAGCATCGTTAATATAAATATCCGTGTACCGCGCCCATTTTGCGGCAAGCTCTGTGGAGTTTTTCGTTTCCCCCTCAGCAAAGCGCAAATTTTCAAGCATGATGATTTGTTTACCACTGAGACCTTTAGTGAGTTCGTAGGGGGCTTCGGAATCGGGTGTCTCCATTAATAGAACTTCAAAGCCGCTTTCATTAAAAAATTCAGCCACTGGTTCGAGGGAGAGCTTCTTTTTATCTTCTTCTGTTTTAGGACGTCCCAAATGACTAGTGACAATCACCTTTGCACCACTCTCCACTAAAAAGTTGAGAGTGGGAAGGGCGGCTTTGATTCGGTTGTCGTCCAGAATTTTTCCATCTTTTAATGGCACATTAAGATCAAGACGCAAGAAAACACGCTTCCCCTTAAAGTCCATTTCATTAATATCAAGGTAACCTACTACTGCCATTACAGACCTTTACTGGCCATGAATTGAGCGAGGTCAAGCATACGACAAGAAAAGCCCACTTCATTATCGTACCAAGAGAGGACTTTAACCATCTTGTCACCAACCACAGCTGTGTTCTCAAGATCGATCAATGAACTCTCACGCAATCCCATCATATCGACACTGACAACAGGATCATTGGTCACAGCCAAGACTCCTTTAAGAGATCCTTCCGAAGCTTTTGTTAAGGCTTGATTCACATCTTCAGCAGTTACTTTTTTACCAAGGTTAGCCACTAAGTCGACAAGGCTTACATTCGGAGTAGGGACACGCACGGCCATTCCATGAATTTTTCCTGATAACTCGGGAAGAACCATTCCAACGGCAGCGGCCGCTCCAGTAGAAGTAGGAATCATGGAAACAGCAGCAGCGCGAGCTCGCCTTAAATCTTTGTGGCTTGAGTCTAATACATTTTGATCGTTGGTGTAGGAGTGAACCGTCGTCATCAAAGCTGACTCAATACCAAACTCGTCATTTAAAACTTTAGCAACCGGAGCCAAACAGTTCGTTGTACAAGAAGCGTTACTTACGACCTCATGTTTTGATGGGTCGTAGTCTTCATGATTAATACCGTAAACAAAAGTCGCATCCACTTTAGCTGGTGCAGAAACGATCACTCTTTTTGCTCCCGCTTTTAAGTGAGCTTTGTTGGCCTCTTTATCTTTAAAAACACCTGTACACTCGAAAACAATATCAGCGCCCCAATCTTTCCAGGAGATTTTTGAGGGATCTTTTTCAAAGGACATGGGAATCTTTTTGCCATCGACAATAAGGTTTTCCCCATCGTGATCCACCTTGTGAGCAAAGCGCCCATGGGCACTGTCATATTTCAGAAAGTGAGCCTGTGATTCAACTGTCCCTCGTCCATTATTGATTCCTACAAACTCAAACTGATCACTAGCAAAACCGGACCGGAAAAGAATTCGACCGATTCGGCCAAAGCCATTGATTCCCACGCGCAGCTTCTGGGACATACTTCCTCCTTCAATATGAAAATCAGGCCAGTCTTATCGACTGCCTCGCTGAGTGTCAATTGAATACCGTCTTGTCGCCCCTATCGTCGCACTACCAAGTCTGAGCTAGGCTTTCCACTCACGGCTGTTTGCGTACCTCAGGATTTAGTTGAGCTTTGAAAACAGAGACTCTGCATTGCTCTTCATTTGTGCACAAAAATCAGCCAGCTCTACTGATTTAAGATCGGCGACAAATTGGGCGGTCCACAACATGAACTCGGGCCTGTTTTTCTTGCCTCGCATGGGAACGGGAGCCAAAAAAGGAGCGTCGGTTTCTACATGCATGCGATCAAGAGGAGTGTTCAAACAGACATCTCTCAAGTCCCCTGCGGACTTGAAGGTCACAATTCCTGAAAATGAAATATTGTAACCACAATCTAGGGCTGCAGTGGCCAATTTCTGTGTGCCAGTAAAACAGTGGATCACACCTCGCACTCGGCCTTTAAATTTATTTAAGATTTCAATGGTGTCCTCTTCCGCATCGCGAGTATGGATTTCTACGGGAAGTGAGAACTTTTCAGCTAACTCCATTTGACGCTCAAAGGCTTCAATCTGCTCTTCTCTAGGAGAATTATCGTAGTAGTAATCAAGACCAATCTCGCCAACTGCCACCACACGGGGATGCACGAGATTTTTTAACAGATAGGCTTCCACCTTGTCGTCGTAAACCTTACCCTCGTGCGGATGAATTCCTAGGGTACAAAAAACCTGGGGATTGAATTTTTCCGCAAGCTCCAACACCACCGGCAGATCATCAGGTTCTGTGCCGATCGTTATAAAACGATTCACTCCAAGATTGGAAGCTTCCTTAACCGCTTCCTCTGGGCTCACCTCAAGGAAGTTAAGATGAGTGTGAATATCGGTCCATCCCAAATTTTTAATTTCGTCTGATTCGAATTTACTGGACAGCTCTTTCATTCAATCCTCTTCTTAGTTTGTACTGAAAATTTTCAATCGAGAGGAGTTTGTCGACATTAGCCTCCATCTCCCCTTTTAACATCTCTAGTTCCTCATAGAAAAACGTGATGGCCTGAGGTTCCTCGGGCATCCAATCCAGTTGAGCGGGCTCCTTGTAGAGTCTTTTTGAAAGGGCTTGTTTCCAGATGTTTAAACAAAACTCCCTTTTGTCTCGATCGTTGAAAAACCACGGGGCTAACTTTTTCCAGTCCCCTCCCTGCTCGTAGAGAAGATCATAGAGAAACTTGAGGCTAGCGTTAAGGTGATTGACGTTTTCCTCCTCTTTCAAATCAAGGGCCATCTCAAGACGCCCATCTGACCACAAAAGAGGAAGCTTTCCGAACTCGTCGTAAGACTTTAAGTCTTCTTCACTGAGTTTATTAAAATGAAAAATATGAGACCGAGAACGAATGGTTGGAAGCAGTCTTCTCAACTGGTCCGTGATTAAAATAAAATAGGTGTTAGGAGGAGGCTCTTCGAGAACTTTAAGTAGTGCGTTCGATGCCCCTGGCGACATTTGGTCGGCCGGATCGATGATTACAAAACGACCCTTATGCAAAGATTTTAATGAGAACGAGGCTTGCATTTCTCTGACCTGATCCACGCTGATCATGGTTTTTTTTTCAAGTTCCACATGATAGACGAGCTCGTTTTTCTCTTCGAAAATACGTTGGCAATTGGAGCACTCGCCACAAGCCTTATCAGATTTTGTACAGTTGATGACCTGTAAGAGTGCATGGGCCAATGTTTTCTTGCCCACCCCGGCTGGTCCTTGGAAAATCATGGCCGAGGGAAGCTGCTCGGATTTTAGCAACTCGAAAAGAGTTTTCTTCTGATTGTCGTGTCCAACGATTTGATCAATCAATCCAGCCATTGTCTTCTCTTAAACTCCTCTAAGGTTTGCTCATGCAGTGATTCAGGCGTGTCCGTGCCATCAAGCACCAACCAACGCTGCGGGTTTTTCTTGGCCTGATAAAGATAGCCCTCTCGCACTTTTTGCTGGAACTGCTGATTTTCTTTTTCCATACGATCTTGATCCACACCGGTTTCCTGGGATCTTTTGCCTTTTCTTTTTTGACTCTCGTCCACACTGATATCAAGGAAAACAAAAAGATCAGGTTCGCAGTCATGGGCCACAAATCGGTTGAGATTTTCCACATCTTCTAACTTCAAAGAACGTGCGAAAGCTTGAAAGGCCACTGTACTTGAGTAAAACCGATCACATAAAATCCATTGATTGTCTTTGAGAGCTGGCTGAATTCTTTTTTCCACCATTTGCACGCGCGCGGCCTGGTAGAGCAAAATCTCAGCTCTTGGAACAGGGGCTTCTATGTCCGTGGCAAGGATCAAGTCTCTTAATTTTTCTCCAAGCTCGGTGGCCCCTGGGTCCCTTAACAAAAGTGATTTCAGGCTCTTGGAATCAAGGGAGGACTTTACTTTTTCTATCAGAGTGGATTTACCGCTGGCATCGAGGCCTTCAAAAACAACAAAAGACATGCTTTAGGTTTTGCGCTCCTTGCTCGAAGAGTCACGGAAAAACCCGGCCTTAAACAAAGCGTTAGCCGCAATTGGGCGGCCTGGTGGCTCAGGTCTTCGAACGAAGCTCGGGGCGCCTTCTCGTATTGGAAATGCGAAAGCTCAGAGAGCGTCTCCGACGAGGCCCAGCTCCTGCTTAGCTGGCATCGCCCTTTGGGCGAGCGCGTCCCGCTTGCCAGAGCCTCGCCGGAGACGCTCTCTGAGCTTTCGCATTTCCAACACGAGAAGGCGGTGGATTTGATATTTCTTTAGATAAAATGTTTCATTTTGAGATTAACTCAATATTTCTAGATACTTCTCCGATAAAACTCTATGGACCAGCGAAACAATCGAGTTCTTATTGCTGATGGGGATAACAATCTTGCTAATCGCATGAGTGCGTATCTTAAGGAAAGTGGGTTTGCGCCTAAGGTGATCAGTAATAGTTATCTTTTGCAAAAGACTTTGCTTGAGTGGAGGCCTAAGTTTTTGTTTATTGATTTGCTGTTTCCTGGGGCCTATGCGCAGCAGATTTTGAAATTTTTAGGTGAGCGTCAAATGCTTGGGGAAGATGGTTGTCATGTGATTGTGATGTCTAAGCACAATGCCGAGCTTAATGTGCGCAACTGCTTAGAATCTGGGGCTGAGGATTTTGTTGTTAAGCCTTTTAAAATGATCGATATTCTTGAGCGGTTGGCCCTTCTCAGTCAGGTGAAGCGTTATAATTTTAATGGATTGACTAATAACAACGAACGGCAGATTAAAAACTATTTTGAGATGATTCGACTTCTTGTTGAAGCCACCAATCAAGATAAAGACATCAGTCCCATGCGTTTTGAGATTTCAAAGATGATATCCATTGCTTTAAAAGCTGTAAGAACCTCTATTATTGCGACTAATCACGCTCGTGATGAGATCGAGGTGATTCGCTCAAGTGACGATGAATCTCTCACTAAACTACCGCTGGATCTTAAAAAATATCCGGAAGTGCAGTATGTGCTCAGAACAGAGAAGTCTCTTTTTATCGAAAGCCTGGAAAAAGATCTGACCATGGCTTTTGTTAAGCATGAGGTCAAAACTATCAATTTTGACTCAATGATGGTGCTTCCCTTGATTCAGGGAGGGATTCTGCGGGGCTGTATGTCTATTAGAATGCCTAAGGATTGTAAGAAATTGACTTACTACGATATAAAAATGGCGGAAATCGCCGCTCAGTTGCTCTCCTCCACCTGGAAGTTTCAAGAAGTTGAGGCTCTAAAAAAAGCTGGATAAGCCCCTATTTTGTCCTCCTGCAAAGGGAGCCCCCCCTATTAAATATTGACGCACTCCCAGGGCCCCCTTATATTGAGAGTCTTTACAAGGAGCGGCACATGGTCTCAATTTTGGCCTTCGTACATATCATTCTTTCGATTTTTCTTGTTGTTCTCGTTCTCATTCAGGACCCCAAAGGTGGTGCCGCTGGTGGAATGTTTGGCGGTGGCGGATCCAACTCTTTATTTGGAGCCACAGGAGCCCCCTCTTTTCTTTCCCGTCTGACTCGCTGGGTAGCAGCCCTTTTTGCAGCCTCTTGTATTTTAATGACCATTTCCATCAAACCCGGTGGCGACAGTGTTCTTGATAGTGTCGACGTGCCAGCGCAAACTCAGCCCACTGTGGAAGAAAAAATGGATGCGGCTCCAGAGCTTGAGCCCACTGGTGAAGAGCCTCAAACGGAAACCGAGTAAAAAGGTTTTTCGATGAAGGTCCTTGCAAGCCTAATCTTGTTGGTATTGCTGGGACTTTTCTTTTTCACTGACGATCTCAATTTCTTTTCTGAACACACCCCGAAAATAGTTGGCAATACCTTGGAGACTCAAGGTGTGGTCATGCAAAAAAAATCAGAAGACGACTATTTTAAAAACCTGGAATCTTCTTCACCCATCACAACACCGACAAAAATTATGACGGGCTTTGATAGTTCCCTTCGCTTTGAAGTGGGAGCCCCCTTCCAACTTCTAGAAGAAAGCCAGATTGAGATTTTGCAGAAAGCTTCGAAGACTGAAATTCATGTGTTATCAGGAACTTTAAAAAAGTTGGCACCGGAATCAGAGCGAGTCGAAGTTTTTGTTGATGATGTTTTACAAAAACAACCTCTTATTGAAGTGCTCCGACCAGAAAGAGCCAGAAGCCCCTCTCCCCAAAATTTATCGAACTCTTCGAAAGACGCCAAGGAACAATCAGAGTTTCAAGCTCAATTAAAAAATACTTTTCGTCTTCATCAACGTTTTTTAGAGCGCTGTTTTATCAAATACTACGAGCGAAAAAAGGGGAAAATCAAAAAGGGTCAGATTGTTTTAAAATTCTTTGTCAATGCCCAAGGCTTTGTCAAAAATGTTGAGATCATAAAATCAAAAATTGACGACGAAAAATACCAATCCTGTGTGAAAGAAGTGGCTTCAAGGGTTCGCATTAAATACTTTGATAAAAATCCACGCTTTGTCGAATTCCCAATTGAGACTTCACTTCCGCTATAGCTGAGTTTTTATCGGACTCCATCTTGGCAGACTTCTATATTTTTCATATGATCCATGCCGATTCGGTCTGTTCTTGAAGAGTAAAGATTTATCACTCCTCCAACCCGAGCCGAAAAAGCATTGTCCGTTGTTGGCCCAAGTGGCGCCAAAGATCCACAATTCACAGCCACTGTTGTAGGCCCTAGCTGAACCTCCGGTGTTCCCATTGGTTTTTCGGTCCAAGTTTTGAAGCTAGGACAGGGAGCGCTTCCGCCCCCCGCACAATCGCAATTAGACCAGGTCGCAATGCAGTCATCATCGAAGATACGAATTCCCGCTCTAAAGCCAGGGTTGTCGTTGGTTCGAAAGCGATAATTAATGAGCCCCTGAGGGGCGTAGCCTGTGGCCACCATGTTGCCGGGAAAAACCCCATATTCAGCACGGGCACTATGTGAAGCTGTATAATAAGCCGAAAGCATATTCATACCTTCCGCCCTACGAGCCCTAGCCTGATAACTTTTGTACCTGGGAATCGCTATAAAAGAGAGAATAGCAATGATAGCGACCACCACTAGTAATTCGACCATCGAAAAACCAGCATTTCTTTTTAAGATTTGCATATCTTAAATTTTATCAAAAACCCGGATAAATTGACAGTCTAGCCCAACCCAATGTCATGTATAGAAACACCTGTGTTTTTTGGGATTGCGATATTTGGCTTAGCCCTGTTCTCTACCACTGCACTGATTAAGAGGGACGGATTCTTTGATTTTCTTGGGAGGATCTAAATTGAGATTTTTCATAATTTCCACGAATTCATCCAGACTCTTCTCTAGCTTCAAACGGGGATTGAAATTCTTCTCTTCTTCAATCGTCGAGTTGGTGCGTCCTTTATAGTCGTGTCCGGGATAGACCAGAGTGGAATCAGGAAGTGCGAATAAAATATCTCTCACAGATTTAAACAGAGTTTCACTATCGCCTCCTTGAAAATCTGTGCGACCGCAACCTCGGATGAGCAGAGTGTCTCCGGTAAATAAATAAGGATAAAGATAATAGCTCGTGCAGCCCTCGGTATGGCCGGGAGTGAGTAATGCTTCAATTTTATATTCCCCAAAACTTATGGTTTGGCGATGACCGAGAGTCACATCAGCCGACTCAACATCGGCTGTGTTCCCAACAACCAACTGACAGTGAAAATGATCTTTCATTTTCTGGGCTGCAGTCACATGATCGGCATGAATATGGGTTTCTAAGGCAAATTTTAATTTGAGTTTCATTTCATTGATAATTTGTACGTCTCTGTCGAAATTCTCCCTGACTGGATCTATGACTATGGCTTCCCTGGTGTAATCATCGCCGAGGATATAAGTAAACGTTGAGGATTCTTTGTCTATCAATTGTCTAAACATAATTCCCATATATCCACCTTCAGTAAATTTTTAAAACGACCATGACGACCAGAACGAGAGGAAAGTTGAGCTTCAAGAGCACGCATCCAAGAATAGTCAATAATAGAGGTGCTGTCCACCCACTCAATAAGCTCAAAGATAGGCCCAATAGAGCGGCTAAAACTAACTTTAAAAAGCCCTTTTGATGGAAAATGAGACTGTAACTAATTAACAAAATATTAAGTCCTGTGATTCTAGCGTTATCCCTTAATTTGTCGAAGTGAGAAACCCTCTCCTCACTTCTGGGATAGTAAACATCAATAGCCACCTCTTTAACAGGAAATCCTCTCCACAAATAACGAACTAAAACTTCAATTTCAAAGTCGTATCTCTTCGTAAAAAATGAAATTTTCGATAATTCCTTTAAGGGATAGACTCGGAAGCCACTTTGAGAATCAGAAACCTTTGTGGAAGCCTGATACCACACCCAAAAATTTGAAAATTTTCGTCCAAACTTTGAAAGACCAGGAACATTTTTACCAAAACGTCTGGCTCCAATAATGATAGCCTCGGGCTCTTCCCTTGCTGCCTGCAACAGTGGAGCGATATCTTTAGCTAAATGTTGTCCATCAGCATCAATCGTAATGATGTGAGTGTACTGTTGAGCAAGGTTTCCAAGCGCCCAACTGAGGGCCGCCCCTTTTCCTTGGTTCTTTTCAAAACGCTTCACCTGTACTCTCTTCTCCGCTGACCCAGGTGTTGTTACACCGGATGGGGATTGGGAGAAAGCCTCCTGGCTCGGTTTCAAATCGTGTTTCTCTACAATCCCTCTGATAGTTTCACCATCGACTTTCGGATCGGAGCCGTCGTCGATCACCCAAATAGGAAAGTCCTGATGCTTTAAAACATCCTCAACCACATCATAAACTTTGCCTTGGCTATTGTAGGCTGGAATTACCACGCAAGGATTCATTCTTAAAAACTCTCATAGGAATGGGACTGACTCAATTGCAGAATTCTTTTTTGAATCTGATCGCTTACAGATTGACTGAGCTTCTCAGCCGAAGAAAATTGAGCAGAATCCACCGCAGGCAGTGACTCGATAATCAATGGAGCCTTTTTAGCGATCGCTAATTCCTCTTTTGGCCAAAGGTAATCACTCCCCCAGATCACAACGGGGATAACCGGAGAGCGGGTCTGTATGGCTTTTTGGAACGGACCCAGAGTGAAGCGAGAAAGTTTAGTCTCTCCAAAAGCAGACCGAGTCATCTCGGGGAAAACAAGAATTCGATCCTTCATTTCTAGACCTTTTCTAATATCTTCCATGGCCTTCCAATAGGATTCACTCCGGCCACGCTTAATGTAAACCATCCGCAGAAGCCAGGCGGCTTGCCCGAGTCCCGGAATCCAAAAAATCAAATTTTTAGTGAGCACCCGAACCCCTGGAATAAGCTCCAGCAATAAAAACACATCCAAGTGGGAGCGGTGATTGGCAACAAACAAAGCGCCTGTTTCATATTGCGCAATCTCTTTAGGCAAAGTGATTTTAAACTCCCCCACCCACCAAGGCTGAAAAAACTTTAACCATTTCACTCCCATGACCGTGATTCGCCCGGAAAGTTTTCTGGCGGAGAGACTGAAACGGGCGAGGAGGCTCACCGGCAAATTGAGAATAAAAATAGAAATGAGGCCAAGAGGAGCAATACAAAAAGCCAACCACAGCAGCGGAGATTTATACCTCTTGATTTTGACATTATTCATTACTATTTAAATAGTCGTAAACAGCAGATTTGTCTACGATCAACAGGGATTTCATGGACGCTCAAAAAACCGATATTCTGATCATTGGAAGTGGTATGTCCGCTTTAACCTCCGCGATCTTACTTTTAAGGAAAGGCTATAGTGTCAGAATCTTAGAGGCCCACTACAAAGCGGGTGGCTATATGCATTCCTTTGAAAAAATGGGACACACTTATGACAGTGGTGCCCACTATGTTGGGGCTCTTGCTCCCCATGAACCTTTCTGGGCCCTACTCAATTATCTTGATGTTTATGATGAGTCCCTCTTCACTCCATTAGATGAGGAGGCCTTTGACTCTTTTTATTTCAAAAACCAGCAAATAAAAGAGATTCAGTATGGAAAAGGCTATGATCGAGTGATTGAGCACTTTTGTGAAAAATTCCCTCAAGAAAGCGCTGGAATAAAGACTTTTTTTAAAACAATCCAAAACACGGCTCGTAATTTCCCCACTTACCATTTTTTGGTTAACTACGATCAATCTAAACTTCTCAAATCTCTTGAGACCAGTTTGCTTGAGGAAGCAAGAAAACACACTCAAAACCCAGAACTCCTCAATGCTTTCTTCGGCTACTGTGGACTGCACGGAGTCATGCCCGCTGATGTATCCTTTGGCCTGCACTCTATAATTGTTGATTCGCTGATCCGTAGTGGAGGTTATGGTTTTCGCGGGTCCGGGGACGCCCTGGTAAAAAAACTTGTAGAGAAAATTGAGACCCTGGGCGGTGAAATCCTACTGAAACAAAAAGTTACTTCTTTTGAGATTAAAGATAAAAAAGTGCAGAGCCTAGTTACCCAGAGAGGAACGGTTTTTGAAGCTGATCATTTTATCTTTAGCGGTCATCCAAAAGATATGATTGAAATGGCCGGTCCTGAGCACTTCAGAAAACTCTACACCAAACGGATCGGCAAAACTCCAGACTCTATTGGAATCATGGGCATTTATGGGGTGGCAAAACCGGGAACTTTTGAAAACATCAAACGAAACTACTACCAGGTCACTACCCCTCTTCCCGAACATTTTGACCCTGATGAAAAACGTCCCCTCAGCAAAGACCCCATCATTAGTTTTGTCACATTCCCTGACCGGGAACTAAACCCTAAAACAGAGGAAGTCCCATTCAGCATCCATGCCCCTCAATTGTATTCTTGGGTTGAAGACTGGAAGAGCAAAAAAGCTTACAGCCGAGACAAAGACTATTTGAATTTTAAAGAAAAATTAACAGATTCCATTTTTGATTTCGTTGAGACAAGTGGTTTGAAAATAAAAGAAAACACACTCAAGTTCGAATCATCAACCAGCCTCACCAATAGACGCTTTAATCTATCTCCTCTGGGCTCGGCTTACGGAATTTATCATTCCATGGATTATACCGGTGTCAGGGCTCTCAGTGGTAAGACCAGTATTGAAAATCTTTTTATCACCGGTCAAAATACGCTTTTTCCAGGAATTATGGCCGCCTCCATCGCTGGCATTCGAACCACTGGTTTTTTAATTGGTATTAAAGAGACCATCGCTGACATTAGAAAGGTGATGGACGGACAATAAAAAAAGCGCACCTAGTGGATGCGCTTTTAAATTAAATTTACAAACTAAAATATTACTGACCAACAACAAGCTCAGAAACTAGAGCGTCCATTTCTTCTTGATTGTTAGGTAGAGGATACATATTTGCACCCAGTTTCGTGGCTTTAAAAGCATCGCCCTCAACCGCAGTACTCATGAAAAGTGGAGTGAGAATAAAAGGCCAAATTAAAAAATAACCCCAACCTTTTTTACAACGAGGCTCAGAGGAATCACTGGCGTGCCAGCGAATATTTCCAATGGCGTTAGCACCTTTGGCTTTAGCATTATAAATGAGCTCTTGCACTGACCCACGGGCTTTTTCGGTGCAGTTATCCCAAATCGCTCCGCCATCTTCTCCTTCAACCATACCTAGATTTTCACCTTCGAATTCGCCAGCCTTAAGAGCCACTCCTTCTTCGCTAAAATCATTGTAATCGATTCTAGCCCTGTGGGTAGAACATGCACTGGCAAAAAATGCCACAACCAACAAATAGGAAAGTGTCTTTTTCATGAATTCCTCCTTAACTTTTCCAATAACAAATTTTTGCTATCTTCGAATGAAAAGTCAATCACACTCCAGTTGAAGATCAAGACCACCCACCCTGGCCTGTTCTTTTTAAGTCACACAGTGCGTGTGTTTTTTTACTCTTTGCTAGGGATCGAATTTTATTTAGAAAGACTATTCAAAGTAGACTTGAATTTCAGTTTCGGCCAGCAGAGTCTCGTCCCCGGGCACTCGCACTTCCCCACGAACGTAAGTCACAGGTAAAAGCTCTCGGATCACGCGAAGACTGACTTCCAGTTGACTGACTTTATCAAGATCAACACTTTCGAAGTTGGCCCGGCAAAATCGCACACCTGTGAGGTAGGTTTGGCTAGGAGGATCACTGAATTTATGAATCACTTGATAGGCCGCCTTAAGATAGCCAAAGCCTTGTGCGGTAAACTCAATGGCCGAGGATGCCCGCAACTCATGACCGTCATTCACATACAAAGAGTCCTTTTTAATATCCACAACACATACGCCAGCCAAACCCTTATAGTCTTTTCCCACTTCGGCCACACGATTGACCCAGACCATAGGAGGTCTATGGGGAAGATAAGGAATTAAGTCTTTTATGAGCATATCTTCAGACATTGCTAATTCTCTCTTTGGTTATGGCCGAGAAAGTAAATCCCTTCTCTGAGCCTCGCGCCAGAAACTGTTCTAAGCCTTTTAAAAATCCTTTTTGGAAGGCCGTCTTTTGACGGTCATGAAGAAGAACAATATCACCGGATTGAAAATTGTAAAATGATTGCGTCCAAGAAAATGGCAAATTCGTATCAAAAAAACGTTTGTTCCAGTGCACCCACGGTAAAGACAACTCACTCATGACGCGCATCAATGGAGGTGTAACAACCCCAGCCGGTGAGCGAAAGGCTACAGGAGACTCTCCTAATAAGTGAGTTAAGGTCTTATTTCCCTCAAGGATCCACTCTTTGAGGCGATCTTGCGACCTAAAAAAATGGGAATATTGATGATTCAGAGAGTGATCTCCAATGGAATGTCCCTTTTCTCGTATCCGCTCTAGCTCGCTAGGATTTTGCTTTGCTTTCTCGGCAATCACAAAAAAGGTGGCTTTTGCATCAAAGGCAGAAAGGCAGTCCAATACCTTTGGGGTAAAATCGGAGTCGGGACCATCGTCGAAACTCAGAAAAATTTCAGTTTCTTTTGTTGGAATGTGAGAGAGTGGGCGCTTCATTTTAGTTCACTCGAAAACCAATTTCCATATGCTGGAAATTTATTTTGAAACTCTGCTTACTATTGATAGCAGAGTAGAGTTCTTCAAAATGACCGACTCCCTTAAGTTCACTAGTCTCAGAAATTATCTCTAGAGTGCTCAGAGATTCTTCCGTCAGATAAAGAAATTCTCCTTCTGTTTTAACAGAATAATCAGAGACTTCTCCCAGTTCTTCCGGGAAGCTATCCGCATGAATCATCAAAACTGGGTTTCTATTAGCAACTGCTTGTACAAGGGCCGCGGCCATCACTTCCTTTTGGGGCTCATCGATCGCACAAAGAGAGTAGGTGGGCCCAAGAATTTGTAACTGCTGACTGATAAAACCAGTGGTCGAATGGTGTAGACTGTTTTGAAAAAGGAAGGGACGCCCCACGCCGTTTTGAGCCAGTCCTTTTAAGTAATTAAAAGTGGGCTCGATTTCGCCGTGCAGGGATCCGAGAAATACTTCCGTTTTGTTCGGCAGATCTTGGGGAAGAGTTTTTTCTAACCCCCCAATAAGAATGCGCATTAAAGTCGTGGCTTTGCGAAACCGGGGATCAAATGCCGCTTCTTGCTTGGGATCGTATTTCCAGAAGAGATTGGCACTCACTTCACGCCTCCCGCCCCAAGATTAGACTGGCGTTAATCCCACCAAAGCCTAAAGTATTTTTTAAGATATAGGATACTTTTGAGTTCTGGTTATCTCTAGCCATATTGATGGTGAAATGTTTTGGCTCGGAAAAAGCACTCCCTAAAATTTTTTGCCTTTTTAAAGCTTCACAACAAAGGAGGGTCTCCCATACTCCAGAGGCGGCCAAGCTATGACCGTGAATACCTTTTGTGGAAGAAACCGGAGCTTTTATCTCTAGCTGCTTTATAGCAGCCGCTTCCGCCCGATCATTTTGAAGAGAGCCAGTGCCGTGGGCGTGAACCCAATCAATATCTTCCGAAGTGAGTGCAGCATCTTCAAGGGCTTGCGAGATTGAATGTAGTGGACCACTGCCATCAGGCTTTGGGGCTGTCATCGAATATCCATCACTCGCACAGCCATAACCAACAATTTTCACCGAGTGCTCCCGACGTTTTTGCCTTTCAAGAACAAAAGCTCCGACCGCCTCGCTCAGGCAAATTCCACTCCTGGTCTCGTTAAAGGGAAGGCAGTCCTCTCCATTAACCAATGATAAAGAAGAAAACCCAGTCCGAGTTAAATCACATATTTGCTCAGCTCCCAAAATCACACAGCGGTCTACCAAACCAAGGTTCAACCAGTTTCGCCCTAAACCGATGGCTTGTGTTCCTGCCGCACAGGCTGATGAAACAATTTGGATGGGACCTTGATGCTCCAATTGGTGGCGAATCTCCTGAGCAAAGCCTCCAATGGGCTGATACAAAATACCGTTAGTTTTTTCCCCTTGAAAATGATTGATTAATTCACTTTCCCACACTCGAGTGAGTCCTGTGGTCGTAGCGATGATAAGGCCATCGCGAGGGCCCCATTTTAATTGACTTTTTTCCTCAAGGCTCCTGAGACAAAAAAGAGACCAAGCCAGTAACTTATTCTCTGCAACCTCGTTTAGAAGAGTTTTTCTGGAAAAAAGATTTTCAGTTCCAAGGCAGTGCTTTGAATGTTCTTCAGGGATATAAAGCAGTCCGTTTTCGAAGTGTCTTTTTTTTTCTTCGCAGGCTTCCCACAAGCTCTCGATCCCTACACCATAAGGATGAATACTCGCGTGTTCGTTGATAAAAACAGGAGCTATATTTTTAATGGCTCGTTCCACTTTTTTCGTTCATTACAAAGTCAACGATTGTCGAGATCGACTGAAAAGCCTCTTTGCCCTTTTCAGCATTAGGAACCTTAACATCGTATTTGTTTTCGATGGCCACAATAATTTCTAGGATATCCACAGAATCAAGACCGAGTCCATCTTGGTAGAGAGAGGCATCATCCTTAATGGAGTCCACAGTAAGGTGTTGCAAATTGACAGCTTCAATAATTAAGCTTTTCACGTCTTCTGACAATTTTTCTCTATCCATAACAAACTCCATTCGACCTCAAAGAGCAGTCGTGATATTTACCTTGAAATATGAGACTCGTCAGCACTGGGCCCCTAATGCAGCACATTAAGCAGAGGCAATCAGGCCTATTTCCATGGAGGATAGGCTTTCAAGGTTCTATCAATTTACAATCTCAGCTTATCAATTGCCGAACCAACAGTTTCATCCTCTCATCACTTATCTTACTGATTCAGGCTTTCAGTTTCTCGGGACATTGCGAAATAAGCCAAGCGGCCAGAGACTCCTTAAAACCCCTTCAAAATATCAATCGCCTCAAAGCTAATTTTACCCAAACTCGCCATGTCAGTAAATGGCAGACAGACGTGAAGACAAGCGGAAAATTTCAATTTAGTAGAATGCCCCATAAATCGGTTCTGTGGGAAATTCTCGATCCCAGTTATATGGCTGTGCGGATGGATGACAATGGGCTTTTCCTTAAATCCGGTAAAAACTCGACCTGGAAATCCATTAAAAGTGAGCGCATGGCAGAACAGATGAGAAACATTTTCTCTTGGCTCTCCTTTGACCTTGCTGCCATGGAAAAATCTTTTCACATAAAAAACCATAAAAACAATGAGTTTATCCTTTCTCCCAAACAAGATGACTCTCATTTTGAGCACATGCATCTTTTTCTCAATCCCGACAACCTTGTCGAAAAAATTAGACTGAACGAGAAAAACGGCGATTACATCTTGATTGAATTTAGCACCTCTCAGGTCCAGAGATGAAAGACCTCCGCTCACAATTTGAATTCTCAAGGTTCAACTGCGCACGCAGACTTTTCCCTAGACTATTTGTTTTGACCTTTCTTTTTCTCATCTTTTCACCGGCAAATGCGAAGGTAACAAGCTCCAATAAGATTTTTTTCCCTGCAAAAGAGGGACGTCCTCTTTTAGAGCTACAGAAAACTCCAGTGACCTGGTGGAACTTTCTTTTTTACGATTCATCAAAGATTCAGCGCTCTAAAGTGTGTGACCTTTTATCTGGCCTAGATAAAGAGTCCATTCTTTTCAACCCCTGCGGAAACTTACCCGTTAATCAGCAGTGGTTAAATAGATGGTCAAAAGAAAATCTCCTTCACTCCCCTCCTCCTCAAAGTCTTAGGGATGTTGAAAAAAAATTAAATCATGCCCTAGTTCAGCTGAGTCTCCCTCTTCCCACCGGGCAGCTTGAAATTTTACGCACAAATCCTTTGGCTGATTTTTCAAAATTAGAAGCTGTTTTTTCGCGTTTTTTTGAAACCTCGGAACCTTCTACTGACAAATGGAAGGCGATTCCGATCCTTTTTCACTTCCCTCCGTCAAAAGTGAGCAAAACGGAGAACCTGCTTAAATCTTTTCCCACCGACTCTTCTCATTTTCATTGGGTCGGTCCCCATATTGGAACCTATGAGAATCAGCAAACTATCATTAAAGATGTAAAAAAAGTTTTAACGACCGGGACTCTCCTTTTAGGACTCTTATTTCTCTTTTTAATTTTACGAGGTCGGGTCGCCTATTTACTACTAATCCCTATTCTTGGTATCTCCTGTCTTTTTGCCTACCTAGTTGTGCACTGGGCTTGGGGCTCAATTCATGGGCTCACTTTGGCTTTTGGAAGTGGACTGATAGGCATCTCCATGGACTACGCTTTTCATGGCTGGAAAACTAATCATGATCACTTTCTATGGAAGACTAATAGTATCGGTTTTACGACAACCTTTGGTGCCTTTTTGCTATTAACCTTTTTTTCCATACCATTAATTAGGCAGATTAGTTTTTTTACCTCTACAGGTCTTGCCTGTGCCTTTATTCTCAGTTTTTCTCTGTCTCGCCTCATGAGCACACGATGGAAAATTGCTCCCCTTAATGTGCCCCGCTTTAATATCTCAAAAACAATTCGGTTGAGCCTTCTCGGCTTATTCCTACTTTTAGCTGTCTTTAAAATCCCTGGTTTTCACTATGACTTTGCATTGAAAAAAATGGATCACTCAATATCTCTAAGGCCAGAAGGGGTCAGCGATGAGGATCTCTTTAATGACTCCTCCAGGCTCGGCTTTCTCCCTGTCCAAGCCAACAGGCAAGAGGAGATCATTTCTTGGGGGCGAAATGAGAATCTATCCCTGCTTGGCTCTCATTCACTCTTTACAACAAGACACTCTGAAGATAGCTTACAAAAGTGGATTCAGTGGAGTTGCCCACCGGGCCAGGGAATCAAGGCACTTGATAATCCCACCTTCCAAAAGATTTTTCGTGAGTTTTATTCTTTTCTATCTTGCGAAAATCTTCAGACCTACCGTTTGAACGATTGGAAATCTTCTCTCAATCTATTTAAAAACCAAAATCAAGAACTTCTCATAGTAAAAGCCAACAACAAAAATCAGTATGACAAAATAAAAGATCGCTGGCCACAAAGCTTCTTCGTTTCGGATTTCACAAAAAACTTTTCTAAAAGTATGGAAAAAGACACGATTCAATATTTGATTATCATTTTTCTTTTTGTCTCATCGCTGCTCCTAATTGTTTTTCAAAAAAGATTCCCACTTGTTATCTTACCAACTTTGGGAGCCGTCTTAGGTCTTATTCTTCTGGTAGGCTTCTCTGGCCGCCCTGCCACTTTTATGACCTTTATGGGCTTATTAATATTACTAGGACTAACTCTTGATTACGGCATTTTTTGTACCGCTTTTTTAAAAAGACGAAAACCACTCGATGATGTTTTTGGTGCTGTCAGCCTCTCGGCACTCACCTCGATATGTGGCTTTGCGCCTCTGGCCTTCTGCACCCATCCTGTTTTACGCGACCTAGGAGGATCAATTATCTTTGGACTTATGGGAGCCTGTTTTGTTACATTCATAGCCTACCCTCTGTTTGAAGTCTCTGGGGGTAAAAAGTCATGATGAAAAAACTTTTTCTTTTTTCTTTTGCGTTCCTAGTCTCAGTTTTTTTTCTTTTAATCTATATTGGCAATGTCACCCCTCCCAATATTAAGGAAAAACCTCTCACCATTGAGGAGATCAAAAAGACATCTCAGTTCTTTCCTAAAAAAGACTGGCAAGTGCATAATGTTTTTTTGACAGGCAACGCTTTTGAGCGAGGGCAACAGTATGCCTATTGGACCCAAGACCTTTTATTCAAACAAGAAAGATCCCTTTTAAAAAAATTAGACGAGATCTTTCCTTGGACTCCCACTCAGTACGGTATCGCATTTTTCTCAATGGCGTGGTTTCAAGGACTCGAAAACTATTTGAAAGCCAATTGGCTCGAAGAGATGTATGGCGTTTCTCTTTTCGGTTCAAAAGAGAGAATCTTCTTTGCCACTCCTTTCACTAGACAGATTGCCTACCATGGAATTCACGATATGGGACAAATGATGATCGATCAGGGTTTTGTCTTAGGGGCATGTAGCCAGATTGCTATTCCTCAAGACGAAGGGTGGCTTATTGGTCGCAATTTCGATTTCGAAGCAGGGCGAGTTTTCGATGAAGATAAAGTGATGAAATGGGTTTTTCCCGATAAAGGTGAGGCCTTTGTTTCGGTGGTTTTCTCAGGAATGGTTGGAGTAATCACAGGTATCAATCAAAAAGGGGTCTATGTAGCCATAAACGCCGCTGGAAGCAGTGACTTCACTCGAGTGGGAACACCAACAACCCTCATTGCACTTGATGCTTTACAGAACGCCCAGTCCGCTACTGAGGCCGTCGAAATTATTAAAAAAGCTCACTCATTGATCACTGAAATCTTTGTGGTGGCTGACAAAAAATCGATGGTTTACATTGTCGAAAAAACTCCGGAGAGAGTCAGAGTTCTTAAAAAGCAAACAGCTCAGGCCATCACTAACCACTTACAGCATCCCGACTTCAAAGAGGATGAAATCAATCAGCGTCGCATGAAAAATAACACCACCCTTGTTCGACAAGAGCAAATCTGGAGTGAAATAGACTCTATAAAAGATGAGTTTTCTATGGCTCAAGCTCTTAGAACAAAGTTTAGGCTAGAAGGAGAGGAAGTCTTGGGCCACAGGAGCAGTGTTGATGCACTTATAGCCAGTCACTCTGTGGTTTATAATTCTAAAAGGCAAAGGCTTTACGTTTCTGAAGGACCTTCCCTAAAAAACCGTTTCATTGGCTTTGATTTAAAAGAATCCTTTCAACAAAAGAGTCCGGTACTTATCGATCCCCTCCCCCAGGATCCAGACTTAATGGGTTTTAATTATTACCAGCTTCGAGGACAAATAAGTGACCTCAACGAAATTAGAGATGTCGCTCAAAGCGGAGACTGTGAGACCGCCGGGGATTTATTTGCTGAAATCAATCCCACTTTGTTTGCTAACCACTACTCATTTTACTGGAGCCGAGCCGAGATAGAACTCTGCCGCAAAGACAAAGCCCGAGCCCTTAGGTACTTTTTAAAGGCTAGAAAACTTGAACCCGCCTACCTGCATGAAAAGGAGCATATCAATGAGAACATCGCAAACCTTAAGGATTAGTAGGCTCATTCTTACTATCGCTACTATGGTTGTATTAGCCAACTGTGTGAGCAAAACAAAAGCCCCAAAACCCGACAGTCATCGATTGTTCCCCAATGGTATTTATTCACAAAGTGTTTACCTGAACATTGAAAAAAGCAATGGCGAGTTGATTAACTTTCCCTTTAGAAGCCTCTCAAAAATTGAACACAAACAATTTGAAATTATAGGACTGACCCCCTTTGGAACAAAAGCTTTTGAGGCTAAAGGAGACCTTGATCAACCTGAAGCCATCACAATCGAATTTTTTATAAAAAAACCAAAATTTCTAAAGGATCAATTGATTAAAAATACTCTGACCACAATTCAAGCCATTCAAAATTTAAACCGAAAAGAGCTTGTGAGAAATGGCCCGGCCGACCAATTTGACGGAAACGACTTTCTCTTAGAGATTTTTGACTACTCGCAAGGAGATATTCCCCAAACCCTTCGATTAACGACCAACACCTGGAAAGCGGATATCAAACTCTTGTCCTATAAAAAATTAGAATCTGGGACGTCTGAAGACGATATTCAGTAAAAAAATCAAAAAAATACGAAACTTCGCGTAACCGTCACCCACGTACACCAAAGCCCATGACGTTTTGATGACGCTCTTTCCACATCTTTTGAGAACCACGAAGGCTAAGAGCTTATTAAATTGAATCTCAACCTTCACCAACCCCTTTATGACGCCAGCAATGAAAGAATGAATTCCACACACAGGGATCTTAGGTGGTCCTTGGATCAAAAATTATTTAGGTTCCCTCTCAAGCGTAAACAACAAACAAACATCTAAAACGGAGGGTTTTAAATGAAAACATTAATCTTTTTAGCAACAATCTTTGCTTCTACAATCGTAATGGCTGGAAATTATGAAGTTTATGGAAGAATTCACTTTCAAAAAGCTTCAACTTGGGTTCCTGCTAACAAAGTATGCCAACAAGGCGGATACCTTTACCACAAAACTAAAGACTATGTGACTAACTACTGCACCGAGCGCGATAAAGCAGAAGGCTGTGAAGCCAATCCTGTGGCACTTGTTCAACCAATGATGAGCTCTAAAACAGTTTGTGTTGAGAGCAACAGATCCACTTGCACGAAGTCAGCTGTACGTCCTTACAACCAAGGAACTGTCACTGTAAAAGTTTTTGCTAGCCAAGCGGCTTGGGAAAACGACCAGTATCCAGTTGATACTTACAAGTACACAGTAGATTCTTGTGGATCTGCTCCTGGTGTACCTGCCAACTAATATTGACCTTAAGACCATATGGAAAAAATTATCTTCCTAACTGGTATTGTTTTGCTAGCCACAGTCTCCTTGAGACTGTGGTTTTTTTACGTTGAGTACTAAAAAAAGGTGATTTCGAGGTGTAAACACTTCAAAACAGGGCGAATTCGTTGAGATTCTGCAAGGGAAATCCTAGAAATTAAACCTCTCAAAGGGACAAACATGTGGGCACTTTTTCTCATTTTAAACATTATTAATCCGGCATGGGCTTTTCCTAAAAATATTGAAGTCGTAGAAAACGTTGTTATTGGTCGTGAGATCAGTGTTCCTGGAGACCGCTTATGTCACGATGGCGTCCATATTTATTTCCGCTCACAAGAAGACTGCCAAAAAACCAATATTGAGCATAGCTGTCGGAGCCAATTCATCGCACCTATCAGGCAAGCCGAAGTGATCTCCATTGATGAGAACAAAAAGATTTATCGATTTTTCGATGTGCCGAAAAGTTACGAAGTGAGAACCTATAACCCTGACGAGCGCGGTTATTTTGATCTCGTAGCACGGCAGACCCACTCCATTCCTTTTTGCTCAGGTGCTGAGCCCCGCGAACCAGTGATCGTCTTTGAGCAAAGAGAAGGAACTCCAGAGGAACTGCCTTTTCTACAGAGACTTTTCAACTTTGGTGTGACTGTCATCAATACGGGCTTTGGGCCATTAAAAAGTCTTCATATGTTAAATCAAGAGAGTCACGAACTGGATTTTATCGACTATCGCTATCACACCAATATTCGTAGTCCTCTTTGTGTCGACGACCCCATTCATGAAAATTTGATCCAACAAATTTCCGGAGAGTACAGTGGCGGAGGCGTTCGCTTTTTCAATATCAATCTACTTCAAAATATCTCTGGAGAGATCATTCTCCCTACAAATCAAGATGTTTTAGAAACAAATCCTGAAGACTACCTTCTCGATTGCCTACCCTCGGTGAGCCTATGATAGACACTCAACGGGCAGGTAAAAAAATATGTGAAAACTCAGCTTTTGACTCTGTGGTTGAACATCTAAAGTTTGTCATTTCGACCTATCTGGAAGAAAAACCTCATATGAGCCTTGGAGCCATTAGCAAAAAATGCTCTGTTAGCGAGCCCACTTTGCGCAGGATCATGAAGGGACAAATAAAAACTTTCCCAACAGTCACAACAGTGCTCGACATACTCACTTATGTAACCAATGAAAAGAAAACCTCAAAAATAATCTCTCTCTACCCAGGCCCCATCGCAGATTTTCTCAAAGAGATGGCCCCTTACGTGGAAGACACTCAAACCGATTACAGTGTTGAAATTAACCAAGAACTCAAACAACCCGTTAAATATTTAATTTACAAACTGGCTTCAAACTCAGCGGGTGTGACCAGACAAAAAGTCAGCGACCTTTTCGGTGCCCACGGTTTAAAAAGTTTGGATTCACTCCAAGATAAGGCTTATATCGAAGAACGCGCCGGTAAGTACTTTAGTACCTCAAAAAGCTTCACTTCCAGTCACGAAAACTTTGTGGAAAATTTCAAAACAGTCTCAGAGTTTCTAAAACCCGACAAACTCTCCCCAAGAAGCCGCCTCAATCCCCTCTTCAGAAACTTCTCAAACTCAGTCTCCCCGGAAGCCTTCGAAGAAATCCTAAAACTCCAAAAAAAGACCATGGCCCGTATAGCCCAAATCATGACCAACGAAGAAAACCAAGGCGAAATCCCCCTCTTCCTACTACTAGCCATAGACACCCTAGACACAAAACCCCCCTCAGAATTCTAAATAAAGAGCTCTTCCCACTACAAATGTAGTCTCCATTGCCTGGCTTGCGAGAGCCGAGGGGCTTGTCCCAAAGGCTCGAGCCGCGAGCGTTGCGTATCTTGGGTTGCGCCCAGAAGTGGGGCAATCCCGGAGACGAAATGCACCCGTCGGCATGCCTTGGGGACAAGCCCCTCGGCTCTCGCAAGCCAGGCAATGGCCCGATCTACATACTATAACGATTGGGTAAACAGAGCGAACCATCAGGCCGCGTCGGCCGACGCGAAAAAAAGTTATAATGATTGAACCACTGCTTAGGATGTTGCTCGATTGTTTTCTCAACAAAATGAATATACTCCATCATAGCCTCGTAAACACTCAAGGTTCTCATATCCAGAGTTTTGGCAGCCAGTCCGTAGTTTTGCCCCTCTTCTTTAAAACCAAGAACGAAACTTAGTTGTACTTTATAAGTCTTTGCCAAACGAAAGGGCGTGGAAGGAAAAGGAGCGAGCTTTCCCATAAAAGGAAGAAGTTCAAAGTTATTGTCAAAGGGGCGATCTCCCATCAGAGCCATGTCATGGCTGTTAGAGAGGATGTCATGAATACCCATATAAATAGGCTCACCGGGCTCGAAATAAAGAGTTTTTAAATTTTCTGAGGGACTTTCTTTTACCACCGATTCCGTTGATATTTTACTTGAGCGGTAGCGTACTAGATAAATCGTGCGATCAAAGCCTTTGCGACTGAAGCCTTGAGCGGTTAGCCCCCAACCTCCAAAATGAGAGAAAATAAGAATTTGAGAACTATTTTCCACAATTTTTTTAAGAGGCTCTCCTTCTCTGTAAGTGAGATCAAATTTTAATTCTTTGAACATGGCTTGATAAACTTGATCGACTAAGACTTGAGCAAATCGATAAAGATGCTGAATAATGCGAACCTGAAGGCGTGTCCATCCAATGCCCGGTTCAATGATTCGATAGTATTCCGAAAGTCCGCGACGGGCTTTGGGTGCAAAAAGATAAAAATAAGGCACGATCATATACAAAAAGAAATAGGCCATAGGAAGTCCACCGAATTTAATAATTCGTCCCATGGTCCAATGAGCCCACTTCGAGCCTCTCATATTTCCTGACCAGTTAATTTTTGATTTTTTCTCGGTCATTTGAACTTTGTACCAAAATCCACCTAGGAGAATAGCAAGCCCTCCCCCTACAATAAGGGAGCCAAGTAACCAGGAGGTGAAATGATTTTGAGCCACCTCCATCCATTTTCCTTCAAAATTAAATTTATGCCCCGTGATTTTAAAACCCACAAAAAGCTGCAATGGGACTAGTAATGTATAAATGGGGGGAAGAGAAACTTGTGATCCTAAAAACGCAATAGGAAAACTCAACCGAAAGATAAACGCACAAGTAATAATTAAAAATGTCTGCAAACCATAAAAAGGGGTGCAGGCAATAAAAACACCCATCGCAAGTGACAATGACGAGTGCAGGGGCCTTGTGCTGTTATGTAAACTTGTAAGGGCTATCAACCACCAATCATAAAATGATTTTTTCCAACCCAGAAGTTCATTTTTCGTGCGAGTCTGCTCAGGATAGTCCACCGGGAGACTGACCTCTTCACACTCACCACTAAGGCAGTGGATAAGAAGTTTTTCATGCAAATAATGATCGTTTTTTTTAAATTTTTTATCTTGAATATAGAAAATAGGATAAATCACAATTTCTGAATTGAGGTTGCGATAATCTTTTTCTCCAAGGTCCAAGAGCCGCTGCATAAAAGCGTTGTTGCGATGAGTTTGTCTTTTCCGAGGGACTAGCGCGATACGAGCCCAGGGGTTTGCGAGAATCAATTCTTTGCTTCTTTTAAGCTCACTGATAATAGGTCCCGAGAATCGATTCACATGAATAAGATGAGTCCAACCTTTCTTGCCACAGGTTTCGACACAATGTGAAAAAGCCGAGGTCTCATGCTCTGTTTCATCGGAGATAATTTGCACTTGGTCAGGGGCAAACACCTGCAGAATCGCCTGAGGATCCTGGCAAAGTTGGAGTTCGTGAGCATCGATGAGGACTGGTATTTTTAGCTCTGAAAGGGCTTTTAACGCCTCCAGGTCTTCAAGATGCCACTCAGTAATGAAGAGTACGGGTCTCAAATCCACGGTCTTACTAATATCCTTGCGTGCGCATTGAGTCATTCATTCTATATGATTGTCACCGGGTTGTCTCATGATATTTTTACGGACTTCACTCTGATGCGGAAATTTTTCTGTTCAAAAAGTCGGCTGTTTTTTTGAATGGCCCTTTTTTATTCGGCAGGTTATTGCCAAATCAGAGGTAAAAAAGGATCAGAATGTAATGTCTCAAAAATGGGTTTTAGTGACCGGGGCTTCAGGGGGAATTGGAAAAGCCATAGCCAAGCGCTTAGCCAGCGACGGTTTTTCATTGTTACTTCACTACAACTCAAATGAAGAGGCGGCCCAAAACGTTCTTGAAGAAATAAAAAATCAAGGCGGCCGTGGGCAATTGATCCAGTTTAATGTCTCCGACTCTTCACAAGTTGAAAAATCTCTCGACGCTTTTTTTCAAAACTTAGAAGGTGAGTTTTACGGGCTCGTCAATAATGCTGGAATTCACATTGATACCATGGCTGGTCTGATGAGTGATGAAGACTTTGATAAAGTCATTCAAACAAATCTCTACGGCGCCTTTTATATTTTAAGATATGGTCTTAAAAAACTCATGCGCAATCGTAAGGGCTCAATTGTCAATATGGCCTCTCTTTCTGGACAAGTGGGAAATGCCGGACAGCTTAATTATGCCGCCAGTAAAGCCGGACTCGTTGCCATGACAAAAACCTTAAGTGCTGAGTTAGCGAAACGAAACATCCGCGTCAATGCCGTCTCCCCTGGCCTTATTGAAACCGACATGGTCACTGATATTCCAGGCCTAGAAAATATGGTGAAACAAATCCCTCTACAAAGAATGGGACAGCCTGAAGAAGTCGCTGGTGCCGTCTCATTTTTATTTTCTGAGGACAGCACCTATATCACTGGTCAAACGATTAGTGTAAACGGAGGACTGTTTCCGGCATGAATCAAAGAGTTTTTATCACAGGCACAGGCATAATCTCTTCACTCGGAAATGATGTGGAAACGGTTTTCAAAAACCTTGTCTCGGGACAATCCGGTGTTAAAGCCATGCCCGACTGGAAGCAATACAATGGTTTAAAATCTCACCTCATGGCTCCCGCCTGGAAATATGACATCGCAAGCATCCCACGCAAAAAACGACGAAGCATGTCCCCTATGGCGGAAATGGGAGCTCTTGCGACTTTTCAGGCCATGAAACAAGCAGGCCTTCCCGATGAAAACCCTTGGGAATCCATCGAAGCCTTGCGCTCTTTATTTATTATGGGTTCCACCTCAGGAAGTCCAGCCACTCTCGAGGCTCACTTTCAGAAACTTTTCGAAAAAGGGGGACCTGAAGGACAAACTTCCACCGCTTTTTTCAAGATCATGAATCATTCGGTCCCAGCCAATGTCGCCCTAGCAACAGACTTCAGAGGTCCTCTTCTCTCAACCGGCTCCGCCTGTAGCACAAGTTCACAAGCAATGATCCAGGCTTGGGAAATGATCCAATCAGGACTTTATGACTTTGCCATCGTCGGTGGCGCTGATGAAGCCTTTTACACCAGTGCGGCAATCTTTGATACCGTTCAAGCCGCTTCCACAGGATACAATGATCGGCCCGATGAATCCCCTCGCCCATTTGATAAGGCTCGCGACGGTTTGGTTATTTCTGAAGGCGCTGGAATGATGATTTTAGAATCGGAAAAATCAATAGAAAAACGTGGAGTGAAACCACTGGCCGAATTTCTCGGTGGTGCTTACTACTGCGACGGGCAACACATGAGTCAACCGAGCCCGGAATCCATGGTGAGTACAATGAACTGGGCTCTTGAGCGCGCAAAATTAAAACCGGAAGGCATTGATTATATAAATGCTCACGCCACCTCTACAGTGCTTGGTGACCTCCAAGAAGCGCAGGCTATTTCTGAGGTCTTTGGCGCTGAAACTCCGGTGAGTAGTTTAAAAGGCCACTTTGGTCACTCACTAGCGGCTTGTGGAACCATTGAGGCCATTTGTAGTATCGAAATGATGAAAGCCGGCCTTGTCATTAAAAATAGAAATCTTACCGAGACCGATCCGGCCTTAGCTCCTATCAATGCCTTGTCTAAAAACCAAGAAGGCCGTTACAATAGAATACTGAGTAATAATTTTGCTTTTGGCGGGATGAACACAAGTTTCATCATCGAAAATTGTGAGTGAATTTATGGAAAAACAAGAATTAATAACCAGAGTGAATGAAGTCATGGTAGAGGGTTTCGAGCTTGATCCTCAGGATCTGAAACCAGAGGCCAAGATTGTTGACGACCTTGAACTCGATAGCCTCGATGCCATCGATATGCTTGTGTACTTAGAGGAAAAAATTAACATCAAAGTAGATCCTGAGCGCTTTCGCCAAGTTCGAACTCTGAGTGATGTATACGATGTGGTGGAAGAGGTTCTTCAGGAGTCAGGCAAAACCAAATGAAGTTGAGCGAGTTTTTCCTGGTTACTAACACCTGTCCAAAGGAGTTTCCAGTCCTTGCCATTATCGGTTGATGCGTTGACCTCGACCGTATGATTGGGTTGAACCAAAGAAATAAACTTCGATCTTTTCATCTCAATTTTATTGTAGGTAATACTTGGACAAATATTTTCGAGGAGATAGAAACTGATATCAATAATACTAACCGCCGGTAAAATTGGATTTCCTGGAAAATGGCCTTCGAAAGAAGGGAGATTCTCACTCACCTCAAAGTTTGCAACCAGATGGGATTCTGATTTTTCTTTGATTTCAAATTTTACTAAATCACGAATTCTTTTATCCACCTCTATGTTTGTGCCAAGCCACACTCTTGCGGTCAAGGCATTGCTTCGTGACTCTCTCTTTTCTCTCACTCAGAGGAGAGACTAAATGAGCTATATCCAAGACTTTTCTTGCGCCACATGTCACGGCCTGGGCTCTGAAAGTCTTTGGGAAAGCCTTATGAATGGCGTAATTCAGCCCTCCAAGCAAGAGGGAAACTTTCAGCTTTTAAGTCCTAATCGCGAGCCCAACACCTCTTATCGTGAAAACTTTAAAAAAATACTGAGCCACTTAGTTAGAGATTGGAGTTTTGATCAAGAGAAAAAATTAGGCCTTATTTTTGGCTCAACAAAAGCATTAGTGGAAGACTTTGTGTGGGAGGAAAATTTTCAAGAAGACTGTGATCCTTTCAGCCCTATTTTAGATGATCTAGAAGATGGACTTGGAGTTGTCTTTTCTCAAAGAGCCATCATCAGCAATGCTTGCACCTCAAGCCACGGCGCCCTTGAACTGGCGCAGAGGTGGCTAAAACGTGAAATTTGTGATGAAGTTCTTGTGGTGGCTGGTGATTTGATTGGGCCCTTTACCCTTGAGGGATTTAAAACATTGAGAGCCTTGAGTCCCAGTGGGATTGCCCGTCCTTTTGATATCAATCGCGACGGTTTAATTCTTGGGGATGGGATGGGGGCTGTCCGCTTGAGCCGTGAAAAACATGACTCCCTCTTCAAACTTCAATCTGTTTACAGTCTCTGTGAGGGGGTCTCAGCCACAAGACCTGATACAAGCGGTAAAAATTTGGCCACTTGTTACAAAAAAGTTTTGAGTAAAACACCTGAGCTAGTCATCACCCATGGCACAGGCACCCAATACAATGACCAAACCGAAGCTCAGGCCCTCTGCCAAACAATGAAAAAAGAAAAGTTTCCTAAAATCACCGGCAGCAAGTGGAGTGTTGGTCACAGCTTAGGAGCCAGTGGCTTGATTGATCTTTGCTTAGCTCTTGAGTGCCTTAAAAGACAATCCACACCTGGAATTAATAGCCTCGAACGCTGCGACCTTGAAATTGCGCCCTTTCTTCTTAATAAAACTCAAGAGATGACTATTGAGTCTGTCCTCATCTCTTCTTTAGGTTTTGGAGGAATGTGCTCAGCCCTTGAATTGGTAAGGGAAACCGGACGATGAGAATTTCATTTCACAAATCACAATTTAAAATGAGTCAGCCTCTTGAGGAGCCAGCCTGGAGCTCACAGGTCAATCGCTGGTATCAGCTTGATGGCCCTGCTCTTGCCCTTTGCCAACTTTTTTTCGAGCACGATTTGGATTTTGACCATCTGGTTCTAGCCTCTCCGGAGGGCTCCAATGAGACCGACCGAGACTTTGCGCAAACAGGGGCTCAGAGGGCTCAAAAGTTCGTTCACACTCTACCCAATATTCGAGCCTCTATGGCTCTTCAGCTACGAGAGGAGCCCTGCCCCTTTATTTGCTTTATGGAAGGTGCAAAAACCCTGGAAAAAGCCCTCAAGGAGTTTTATGCTCTAGCCCTTGAGAATCAAAGACCGGCCCTGGTGAGTGTCTACAAGCTTGGCCCGAACGAATATGAGGCTTGGGCGGCCATCGCCCGGAATTAGAATTGGAGTGAGTGCGGAATGGAAAAAATGGTCCCTGTAAATTTAAATGGAGAAGGATTGGATTTTTCCCAATTAACGCCCCTGATCTTTGATTCCAAATTCAAGGCTCAGGTGAGTCTTCCAGACTCAAAAAAAATTAATGCAAACCACAAAAAGTTACTTGAGGCGATTGATCGCAATGAAACCATTTACGGCGTTACCACAGGATTTGGTGACAGCTCCAGACGTGTGCTCACTCCCGCCAAAGCAGAGGATTTGCAAGCTCATCTCATTACCTATCTTACCTGTGGAGTGGGCTCTCTTTTGCCAGAGCCGGTATGCCGAGCCGTTACGATTTTTAGACTTCACTCTCTTTCCCAAGGAATTTCGGCGGTCAGCTTTGAGCTGCTTGAAAGAATGAAATGGCTGGTTGAAGAAGATATTGTTCCTCAAATTCCTTCGCAAGGATCTCTGGGTGCTAGTGGTGACCTTGTTCCTCTGGCCTATCTTGCGCAAGTGGTGCAAGGAAAGGGGCGTATTTGGCACAAGGGTGTCAGTAAAGACATGGCTTCTCTATGTAGGGAAATGCACGTTCCTGAGTACAAGCTAAAAGCCAAAGAAGGTTTAGCACTTGTTAACGGCACAAGCGTTATGGCGGCCTACAGTTTTTACTGTAACAAAATTATCAAATCCCTCATTGAGCTAACAACAAAAACCACCGCGCTTTGCGTGTTAGGGCTTGAGGGGCGCAAAGACGCTTTTAATGCCTTAATAAACTCGAAAGCCAAAAGGTTTCACGGTCAATCTAAAATTGCCGAAGATATTTTTTCTCTTCTCAGCCAAGAAGATCATCAAACCCAAAAGCCAGAGAAGGCTCTCAACAATGAAGAGCGTGCTCACACTGTGCAAGACAAATACTCCATTCGCTGCGCTCCTCAGATTTTAGGCCCCATCTATGACACCCTTAAAATGAGTGAAGAGTGGACTCAATTAGAGGCAGAAGGTGTTTCGGATAATCCTGTCATCGATGAGGGTGACCAATTTTCAATGGGTGGAAACTTCTACGGTGGATACATATCTCATGCCATGGACTATCTAAAAATCTCCATGGCTCACCTTGCGGATATGGTGGACCGTCAGTTTATGTGCTTGATAGATGAGTCCACCAATCGAGGTTTACCTCCTAATCTTGCCGACTGGCCGAATATTACCGAGGAGGAACGCTTTCTGAATCACGGGTTGAAGGGATTAAACCAAGCCATGTCAGCCCTCACATCCGAAGTTATGGCTCAGTCCAATCCTGGAGGCATTCACTCTCGCTCCTCGGAATCACACAACCAGGACAAAGTGAGCTTAGGTTTAAGTGCCTGCATTCAGATGAATAATATGTTTGATAACCTCTACACTCTTTTATCCATCCACTTGATCGGCTGCGCTCAGGCCATAGACCTCAGAGAGCGCACATTAAAAAGTAGAGAGCTTAAAGAACTCTATGATCTCGTCCGTAAGGTCAGCCCTAAGGTCACAGAAGATCGCGCCATGGATTTTGAAATTGCTGCGCTGAAATCAGAGCTTAAATTAAGGTCCGGAGTTTTTAATGACAAATCACTTTGATGTGATTGTTGCCGGTGCTGGCCCAGGAGGAAGTACTGTCGCCACATTACTGGCTCAAAAAGGTTTACATGTCGCTCTCTTTGAAAAGGAAGAGTTTCCTCGATTTAAAATTGGTGAGTCTCTTCTCCCTCATTCCATGGATATTTTAAAAGAGTCAGGAGTTTTTGAAAAAATTAATTCCGGCCAATACATTAAAAAATACGGCGCTTCCTTTATTTCTTGGGATCACCCAGAGTCTGCCCTTTATTTTGAGTTTGCCAACGGCCTTGATCAAGACCATGCCTTTGCCTTTGAAGTCCCAAGAGCCCCGTTTGATCTTGATTTACTCACCCACGCCAAAGAAAACGGAGTGGAAGTGTTTCAACCGATTAAAATTGAGCAAGTGAATTTCGAAAAAGAAAAAGTCTCTGTCCACACGACCAAGGAAAGCTTTAGCAGCTCTTATTTTGTCGATGCCTCGGGGCGAAGTGCTCTATTGGGAACCCAATTTAAAAGTCGAGAAAAAAATCCTCACTTCATCAATAACATCGCTGTCTATAATCATTATAAGGGTGTCTCCAGAGATATTCAAAAAAGTGAAGGAGATATTATTATTGGGATTCTGCCAGAGCAGTCCTGGTCCTGGCATATTCCTTTTAAAGGAGAAACCACTTCCGTTGGAATTGTTTTTTCTAAGGAGAGTTTTAAAAAGTTTAAAAATGAAGATGATAAAATCCTTGCCTGTATGAACGAACATCCCAACTTCAAAGACATCATGAAAAATGCCACAGCCCTAAATAAAGAAGGGCAGGCGGCCAATTATTCCTACAGCAGTGGGCGAAAAATTTCGGATCGCTGGATTATGCTAGGAGATGCAGCAACCTTTCTAGACCCCGTATTTTCTTCTGGAGTGCATATTTCACTTATTTCCTCTCGCATGGTAAAAGACGTGGTGTTGGAAGCTTACCAGAAGCAGAGCTTACTCAGTGAAACAGTCGCAGGAAAAAACTACGAGCAAGACTTGCAAAAAGGAGTGGATCGCTTTCAGTCTCTCCTTCTTATTTTTTACAAGACAGCATTTTTCCAACATATGAAAAAGGTGATACAGACGGAAGCGGTTTACAAAGCCTTCACCTCAGCTTTTAGTGGCGATATGTGGAATGACCAAAACTTCCTCTTTAGGATGGGAGTTTTAAAAGACGGGAAACTACCAAATGAAGACTATTCTTTATAAAGGCTATCACAGCCAACGCGCCTTTGACCTCTTTTGTGAGGCACAAGAAAAAGGGGATCTTATGATCTTCCTCCCTCCCTTAATGAATCGCTACGAGTTTGTCCCCTTTCTTCCCGAATCAGAGATTCTGATTGAGGGAGACTTATGGCAAACACGTCCGAAAGGCTTGAAAGGCGAGTCTCAAGAGTATCAAAAAAAGCCTGTGGCCGGAGTTTTCTCCTCCGGAACCACCAATAACTCTCGCCTCATCCTATACACCAATGAAAATATTAGCTCCTCCGTGAAAGGTATTTTCGCACTATTTGAAGACGAGAGCTTTGATAATCTTTTTTGCTACCCACAGCCCTATCACACCTTTGGCCTGACCTTGGGATATGGCGCTTGCTATTTTTTAAAAAAGAATTTGATCTTTGCTGAGGGAAAGTACAGCTCCGATTATCATAAAAAGTGGCTTGAGTCAGAACCCAATACCATCACCCTTGGAACCCCCACCCACTTTCACGATCTACTCGCTTGGGTCGAAGAGCAAGGAGAAATTCCACCGCACACTTATAGCTGTATCATTGGCGGCGCTCAGGTTCCGATGAGCCTTTGGCAAAGTGTCAGAAGTGAGCTGCAAATTGAAAAACCTAGCATTGGCTATGGCTCCTCGGAAGCTTCCCCTGGAATTTCCCATTTACCTCCAGGTCTTGCACCGATTGAGGACGGCGAAATCGGGGAAATCTTACCTCATGTGGAAATGAGCCTGACCGACAGTGGAATACAATTTAGTGGCCCCAATCTTTGTCATGCGATCATCGAAGATGAGAAAATTGAATTTCCATCACGCCACGTGATTCCCGACCTGATTGAAAAAAGAGAAGCCGACGGAAAGCTCGTCTACCGCTCACGCCTGGACTGGATTCTCAATCGGGGTGGCGAAAAATTTCCCATTGAAAAACTAGAAAAACAGGTTTTTGAAAAAGTCGGTATTGATATTTTAGGCTTTGGACTTCCCGATCCTAGGCTTGGTGAAGAACTTGGTCTACTTATCAAACGCAGAAGAGAAGCCCCACAAATTACCATGGAAAATGTTTACGACACTCTAAAAGAGCTCACTGATCGAGATTTTGCTCAAAAAGCTATTGTTGTTGATGATTTTCCACTCAGCCAAACCCATAAAGTGGATCGCAAAAAGGCTCGCATCGTCTATTTAAATGAAACTAAAGATAAAGAAGAATCTGATAATGAAGAGGACTCCTAGAAAAGGAGCCCCGCTTGTTTAGAATATTCCGTCAAACCAGTCTTCGAGAAGATCTTGGCCTTGTTCTACAAGCTCGTCTCTAATGATTTCTTTACCACGATCGATCAATCGATCCGTGAGACTGTCACTACTGTTTCCGCTTCTAATACGACAAGAATTCTCGGCTTCAAACTCACCCACGTGATCAAACTCAAAGTCTCCGAAGTAGGCCGTTCTAGTAATATTTCTTGGAACATAAACGATTTGACCATCGGCTGTCCCTCCCACACCTAAGGGGATCAGTAATACTCCGCGATTGCTTCCGCCCACCTTTCTCACAGCCACCATCATTTCATCGCAACGTTGCGTGGTGCACTGACTTTCAAGTTCAAAGTCACCTTGACGACCGTACTCAATAATCAGTCCCGGTTGCATGTTCACATTTTCAACCGTTCTCTGAAAACTTCCAGCGTTGTCACAAGAAAGGACAAGCCTTGCTGTTAAACGAATTCGGTTATTCTCAGCGGGTGAAGCGATCAGATCAAAAGCTTCGATCATATTATTGATGGCTTCACTACGGTTTTGGTTCCCTTGGATTTCGTCCCAATATTGACTGATAGCCGCTTGATCACTGTTAACTTCGGTATCATTGGTACGACGGTTTCCATTTTCATCAAACCAACGGGAGCCACCTTGGCTTTCTCCGATGAGATCATTTCCTGTAGAAAGGGTCGCACGAAAAGGTTCACCACAAGCACTCAACATAAGGGAGAGAACAACAACTTTTAAAATTTTATCAATCACAGTTTTTAGTTTCATAACACTCTTATAAAGAGCAAAGAGTGTTCCAATATAGAACGAATTCTCGTAAGTAAATTCAACCAGTTAGAAGGGCCCTTTCTCTAATATCAGGGACTTAGCCGTTTCTTGTCACCTGTCTGATTTATTACCAAACAGCTGTCTCATCTTGAGACACCTTCCCTCTGTCATCCTTAGGCTACACTGTCATTCTGAGGCTACACTGTCATTCTGAGGCTACACTGTCATTCTGAGCGAAGCGAAGAATCTGCCCGGTGTCTTTTCTCCGCTCAAGATCCTTCGGCTACGCCTCAGGATGACAATGCAAGAGAAGACACCACTCATTCACGTTTTGTCATTCTGAGCCTACGCTGTCATTCAGATCCTACACTGTCACTCTGAGCCCACACTGTCACTCTGAGCCCACACTGTCATTCTGAGCGAAGCGAAGAATCTGCCCGGTGTCTTTTCTCCGCACAAGATCCTTCGGCTACGCCTCAGGATGACAGTGTAGACTCAGGATGACAGTGCAGCCTCAGGATGACAATTTTATAAGCCACAGATATGCACCATTTAAATGAGGCTCTCTAAAGAGTCAGCGAGCCTCTTTTCAAGATACTCAGTACTGAACCTTGTCGACTTTATTTTTCCACGCTTCAAAAACTTTAAAAGCTTCGTGACGCATGATTTGCTCGGTGGGAATTTTGCGTTTTTCAAAGGGCTGACCGATTTCGGTATAAAGAAACTCATCATCAAATTCGATGGCTGCAGCGTCCTCTCTTCCATTGCCAAAATAAACCTTATCAAGCCTTGCCCAGTAAATGGCGGAAAGACACATAGGACAGGGCTCACAACTCGTATAAATCTCACAGCCCTGTAAAGAAAAGTCGTCCAACTTTTCACAAGCCTTGCGAATGGCCTGCACCTCGGCGTGAGCTGTTGGATCATTGGTGGATGTGACTTGATTCCAGCCCTCAGAAATTATTTTACCCTCTTTGACGATAACCGCTCCAAAAGGGCCTCCCTCATTATTTTTCATTTTCTCCATTGATAATTCAATGGCGCGCTCCATTGGCTTCACTGTCTTCTCCTTATTTAACGATAATCGTGGAGGTAATCCACTTGATCAGGAATCCAGGGTTCCATCTCCCCTTGCACTCCAAACACCCGGTCCCCTACCTGAGACTCCACTTTTCCGGGAGCCACTGAGGGCGTGTAGTCGGGCGTAATAATGTCCCCTTCCTGTAAAATGGGAAGGACTCTTTCGAGAGTTTCTTTGGCTAGAATACGACGTCGAACCAAATCATCCAGTGATTTCTGTAGTTCGTCGCGACTAAATCCGTAGTTAAGATTAAGATCTTGCGCCACCTTAAGAACCTGCACATCTTTAAGTCGGCTATCTTGAAATAGATCAAGACTTGTTTGAAAGGAATTGTAAGTAGGAACAATTCGGCGTCCAAACTTAAGGTAGTACTCAGGATCTGTGTCGACGGCCAAATTAATATAAACTTTTTCCACAGGATCGTTTTCGATGCACATATCCTGAAGATCTAAAATGGTATCAATCTGCATTCGCGACACACCAAAATGCTTTAAGAGTTTGATCAACTTTTTTTCCGACCAGCGCCTGGAGCAGATGTCAGAGTAAAGGGAGTAAATAACAGCATCCGACTCGCTGTCATCGCCCCAAAGCACCTGGGAGATCTCTTTTTCAAATTTTGAACGAAGCTGCATCAGAGCCTGGATCTTATAGCCCACCTGCTGACTCAACCGGCGCCAGCGTCCCGGATGAACATTCTTCAGGTTATCTTTAAAGAAAATCCCCTCAGGTAAGATCTGGTCGATCTGCAGTTTTTCACGGATTTTGACCTCCATTTGAGGTGGAGAGGCTGTAATAAAAAATAAGGGGAAATGACCCTCACTTCGGCTGTCGTTCCAGTTTTCTTTGACACTGGAAACCAGGGTGGACGTGCCGGGGACATTGCGTTTTTGGAAAGATTTTTCAAAAACTGTGCGCCAGAGGTCCGAGACCGTATGCCAGCTCGTATCCAGGTAGGTCTTATCCAAATCCCAAACATAAACCTCTTCTAAGTCATTAAAAACGGTTTGGTTATAGGAAAAAAAGACCACATCCCCTAGAATTTCGGATCGCAATTTCCAATGCGCCATACACCCCTCGTGCTAAGACTCTATATTAGCTCTGACTGGGGGGAAAGGCCATTGCCGCTCGATCTTTGACATGGTATGCCCTTCGCTGTGTCAGATCATGCGAAGAACCCCTTATTTTTCAAGCCCTCACGCCCCGTTCCCCAAATGGTCGCTTTCTACTGGAATGATGTCTTGCTTAATCCAGAGGCTTTAGACGAGGCAAAAAAAGTGGAGCTTGGAGATCAGCCCTTGAGCGATGTGCTCTGGGATCTTTTCGGTGAGCTCAGCCTCATGGAGATCTTCTTTCTTTACCAAGAGATCGAAAACCATCAAGATCTAAGGGGCCAGATCTCCTGGGCCAAATACTTCCAAAAGCAAAAGCGCTTTTTCAACGATAAAGTGGCTAAGCTTTTTAAAGCGCTAAGCATAGGCTCTTCTGCTTTCCTCACCTGGTGTGACTCTAAAAAAATGGAAAACAAAGACCTCTACCCATTGTGCTCTTTAAAAGAAAAAGAGCACCAGGAATTGTTCACTCAACTTTCCTCTTTTTTCCCAGAACAAAATATGAGCCGCAGTGAAGGAAGAGAAGCTCTTGATCTATTAGTGGATCTGATCTTGATGAATAAAATTTTTGAGGAACTTAAACCAAATTCCACAACTCACTGGGTGAGTCGTTTGAGACAGTTAAGAAACCCTAATACGACTCTAAAAGATCAGACTAGTACGACGATCAATCAAGCCTGGCCCCAGTTTGTAAAAGTTAAAAAACAAAGACAAGGCGACCGCTTGATTCATCAGATGGAAATTCAGTTTCTCAATCAAGAAGACCTTGAGAGTAAGCTCTCCCGCCTTAAACCCCAGGGGCCAAAACAATGATTTCTTTTTGGCAGAATAAATTTGAAAAGATTTTAATCGACAAGAAAGTGGCCGACTCTAAAACCTCTTTACGTTTTATGGAGGTTTTTGGCGACAAGGCGCAGATCATTGACGGAAACCCTGAGGACTTCACCAAGGGTGAATTGTCCTCAGACGAGTTCGCTCAAAGTAAAAAACAAATCTATCTCACAGAATTTAAAGGACAGTTTTTTAAAAAGTGCCCCGGTTTTCATAAAGGCATGGCCTGTTGTAACTACTTTGTTCTCAACCTTGGGTTTCAGTGCGATATGGACTGTTCCTACTGCTATTTGCAGTCCTTCCTTAACTCCAACTACCTCACCGTCTATACGAATATCGATGAGGCTTTAAAAGAGCTCGCGAGCTTCGAAGAGCTCAAAAAAAGTCCGGTGCGAGTGGGAACAGGGGAAGTCATCGATAGCCTAAGCCTTGATCCAATCACTCTTTACTCAAGAGACCTCATCGAGTTCTTCCGCGATTACCCGATGTGGAAGTTGGAGTTTAAAACAAAATCAAAGTTTGTTGATCAGTTTCTCGACTGTGATCATGCCGGAAACGTCATCGTGAGCTGGTCCATCAACCCTCCGGCTGTCATTGAGAGTGAAGAGCATGGCACGGCCTCTTTTGAAGAGCGCTTGCAAGCAGCCTTAAAATGTAAAGAGGCCGGTTATCAAATCTCCTTTCACATCGACCCCATGATTTGGCACCCCGAGTGGAAGGAAAGTTACGCCTATTTGGTGGATAAGATCATAGAAAATTTCACCCCAGATATTATTCCCTACTTGTCGGTTGGAGCCTTGAGATTTCAGCCCGAACAAAAGAATATGATGCGTGAGCGCTTTGGTATGAACTCCTTTGTCACTCAAGCCGAAACCTTTAAAAGCCAAGACGGCAAACTCCGTTACGATCTGGATTTAAGAAAAGAGATGTTCAACTTTATTCTGGGTCGCTTCCGAGAAAAAAGCTCCCGTTGGAAGATCTTCATGTGCATGGAAACGCCTGAGACCTGGGTGGACACATTTGGACACAGCCCTCACAAAGAAGAGCCACTCAAAGATCTCTTCCAACCGATCAAGATGCCAAAAAATTCCTAACTTTTTTCATTGCTGGTATGCAGTGAATATTATTTTCATGGCCGTTTCTCTGTAGACTTTTTGAAAAAGCTTAAAGGAGTTTCCATGAAAAATATCATTTTCCTTACCCTCGTTGCCTTAGTTTTTGGTTGTGCCCACAAGAAGAAACTGGATCCGAACGTGGCGAAGGTCAGTCGCAAAGGAATCATTAGTGTCACGGCACGCTGGGTGAAAGATAAGGGAGATAAATTCGATCTCAATCTTATGGTGGAAAATTTAAGAGACGAAGGAATCATCGTTTATCTCAAAGACATTCGTTGCCAAAGAGGTAATCAAGGTGGCCGTCTCAAGCATACCTTTTTCAACACCGGCGAGCGCACCATAGACTTCGCAAGTGGAGAAATAAAAGACTTCAACATGGTCTGCGATCATTACCAGAAAGCCTCTGGCCCCTTTAAAATTAATATCACTAAAGTTTACGCAAACCCTGAAAACGACGGCGAAACGCGCGGTAAAATGATTGCTGAAGACGTGGAATGGGAAACGGCGGAGTTCTAATTTTGATAGAACAAAGCCCCGTGATTACTCGCCTCATCTATAGCCTAGGCCGATAAAGGTCGAGAATTCCTCCCTAGTCCTGGGACAATAGCAGTAAAAATAAACCATTACACTCCCCATACCGATAAGAATAGGTAGAATAAAGGTCTGGGGAGAATCAGATATGAAGAAAAAGATATTCGGATTTGTGGTCGTCTTTATCGCTGGCTTAGCAGCCAGTATGGTTTATCAAAATTGCGGAGGAAGCTCGCTTCGAGCCAATAGCTCTGACAATGATGGTTTAAGAGTGGATGTTTCTCCCATGGATCAAGATGGGGATGGTGTTGATGACGATAGTGACCCGACTGGTGGTGGCGGCGGTGGTGGCTCCACCGGGAATCCCGATTTCCGCTTCAATCTTAATAATGGCGACAATTTCTTTTTTGTCACTGAAAACCCAACAACAGAAGTTCTCTCAACCTCACGAGTGAGTATCAAAAGCTACTACACGATTATGGCTTCTCAAATTTTTGAAGCTCCCTCGGTGAGTTTTCAAAGAGACCTTCCCATTCAAAGATATTGTGAAAACTCAGCCCTACCCCACTGTGCTCACTTGCAACCTTTTGTTTGCTCAGAGCCCGGATGTTTCGAAGGTCCAACCCCTGTGCGCTGTCACTGGCAGAGACGTATGAGTACAGCAGACATCAACAATACTTTTCAAGCCCTTAATGAATTGCGCTTTTTAAATCGAACAGTGGATTCTCAAAACCCGATGATTGAAGGTTGTAATGATCCTATTCTTTCTTTTCATAGAGCTGAAAGTGACCTTGTGGTTTCACTAGCGGATCGAGGCTGCGTTCCTGATGGTTCTTACTATGCCAATGGGGGATCGGGTGCAGGAATTACAACGATTTTTGATGCCGATATTCAGCGAGTGGCATCATCCATGGAAAATGACGTCTCTGATCCTGAGTACTGTAACAACTATAGTGTCTACGCTTGGGATACAACCAAGTGGACCTATCAATCCCGTAGCGGTTTTGTTCCACAAGATCAGTCCTACTTTTACAATGTGGAGTATGAAAACCAAAGAGTGACCATGCGCTATAAAAAGCCAGGGGATGACACAATTTTCTGTGCCTCAGGAGTTCCAGTACAACCCGCTGAAGTCGATGTCTTTTTCCCTGCTGGAGGAATCCCCTACCAGGTCTTCAGAACACAATCGGCCATTGCCGATGTTCCCACCACAGAAATCACTTATGAGGATCCTGTGGACGGTGGTGCCGTTTGGAGATTTTTCTTTGACCGCGGTTCGGCGATGACAAATACCGGAGGAGCTATCATGCATCCTAACCGTGCGGAAGCCATTCGCGATATGATCGAGGATGTTCTCGTCACGGAAGCCGAGAGAATCGGAGCCTCGGCCGAGTGTCCTGAATAATTTTACTTAGGAATGGCGATCCAAGCTTCGGATTTTGGAAATCCCTTGGGTCGCTTCTCACAGAGTCCCTTAGATTTCAGAAAAGCCGTATAGGCTGCAATAAAAGATTCAAAAGCAAAAGCGTCTTTCACCATCATCTTAAAATCTCGATGGTAAATAAAACTCAAATCCCCTTCTGTCCAACGGTCTAAAAAAATCTGTCGAATCTCAGGTCCATGGGTCACAGTTTTGTATTTCAAAAGTTTCGCTTTCGAAACACCCATCTCTTGTCCCAGACGCCACAGACTCACTTTTGGCACCACTTCAATGACCTGTGGGTCCTTAATTCTTCGTTTAAGATACATGGCTCTAGCCGCCAAGGGCGCTCGGTTGCTGCCTAAAGCGTGATCGGTGGCAAGATCGGGTTGAATTTCGGTAGAAATATACTGCTCCACACATCTTTCGGTGTAGGGAGTAAAAATTTTGTTCGGTCTTTTACTGGGCTCACGACTCTTATGCCACTTCCACATCCACTTGATCTCTGGCTCTTGGCATTTTTCATGTCCTGGACATTTCAATCGACAACGCATGCATTTTGGCATCTTCAAAGGAGCATCAATAGCGACACTATGAAGTTCTTTTTTATGTTTCTCAAGAATCTGAATAATTTTAGAGTCGGCAGAGAGCTTTTCGCTCTCTTCAATTTTATCGTAGAGATGGGAGAGAAAAAGCTTCTTTTCTTTGACGTAATACTCAATGATCGCCAAACAAGTTTTACGGCCTTTACCCCCTCCGAGAGTGAGTCCGGCAAACTTGATCACTTTAAATTTCTTTTTCTTCGAACTCATAGTTTAAACTTTAGATAGAGGTTTAATGAAATTCCTTATTTTAAACAAGCTTGGCATCAAGATGACGAAAGCCCTCTTTCTCACAGGCCTTTATCACTTGCTCTCTCTTCTCGGGCGTAGACCAAATAAAAACGCAGCCACCACCGCCCGCTCCACAGATCTTAATGGCCTCGCCACCATTACTCAAAGCAATCTCTGCTAATTTTTCGATCTCAGGAGAGGAAAAGCTCTCGGCCAAATCCATACGCGCTTCATACTCCTCTTTAAAAAGAGTCGGAATTTCTTCCCAGTTTTCTTCCGAGATCAGTTTTTTCATTTTACTGGAAACTTGAGCGATTCCTTTTAGAGCGAGTACGGTTTTCTTATCACCATCGATAAACTTTTTTAAAACCTGCCAGTTGTTAATGCCACTATGATGAGATTTTCCTGTGTAAAAAATTGAAATGCGGTCATTAAGATTAAGCTTCTCTACGGAAACTCTCTCAACTCTTGGCCAACCAAACTCATAGTCAATAATATTGATTCCTCCCTCAATGGGAGGGAAATAATCTTGTGTCCCTGTGGGAGTTTTTAAAATTTTTGCTTCAATCCCTGAGCAAGCTCGAACGATTTCATACTCATCCACTTTTTTTTGGGTGGCTTTCATAAAAGCTTTGAAAATGGAAATTGATAGACTGGAACTTCCACCCAGGCCTCCTCCAACGGGAGAATCACTTTGGGTGTACATATCAAATCCAAATTCAGGCTTCCAGTACTCAATATGATTTCTAAAAAGAGAGAATTCACTCTCCTCACATTCTAAGCAGTCTTTTAAGCTATTAAACTCGAATGTTTTACCAAGCTCTCTTGATTCAATGCTAATTTTCTTGTCATCCCTCAGTGCCAAATCACATTGGGTCATAATACTAATGCCCACATTGATTGTGGTGACAGGTGAAAGAAGGGCGTTTATGGGCCAGCAGTCCAAAGTCCCTCCAGAGAGATCAATACGAGTGGGTGATTTTATTGAAATTTTATTGTTCGACACTATTTACAACCCTTTCAATTTCTTCATGAAGTGATTGTATCGAACGATCCGCTAGATCGGCAAAAACATTAATGCTGGGTATATAGATCTTGTCACTGTTGTCAGAAAAAACAAATATTATGTTACCCTTTTCAGTCTCAACTCGAAGCTCTTTTGTTCCCTGCATTGGGTTTTTCTTGTTAAAACTGTGGTTGGAAAGGGTGACCTCGCGGATCTTTTTAAAAAACCAAATCCACTGCTCTTTAGGAGAATCAAAATTTTCCCCTTTATAAAAAAGAGTCATCATCTTTTTTGATTTCGAACTAAGCCCCCAAACTTTCACTCCTGACTCAAAGTACTCCACTTTTTTGACCGCCTCCCCGGGAATGGGAAGATAAGGCGTGTAGAATTTTTCAATGCCATTAAAAAGAAACTGCGACCAGATATTATGAACAACGTATATATATTCGGAGTCTTTGTTTAAAACATAGATATTACTCCCCGGCGCTTCCACATCTCCGACCACCAAACGCTTTTCGCCGTGATCCTTGTACTGAAAACGAAACAAAGCCTCCCCAGGATCTACGCCATAATGATCCTCCGTAAGTCTAAAGCGCTCAATAGGAGGCGTTTCCGACATGATTTGTAGGTTTCTCTCAATAAACCTCTGATTGGCTAAATACCTATGCGGCTCACTCACCCACCAAAAGTCTTCTTCTTTGACAAGCTTAACCTCAAGGGTGGCTGTGGTGATGGTAAAACTCTGAATGTCAGCAACATTTTCCAGTAGAGTATCTTCTATTTTTGCAAGGGGGTCCTTTTCTTTATTAGCTTTGACCACGTAGTAAGCAATACCCACAAGAAAAAGAAAAACGGAAAAAAGTAGGCCGACTTTCTTCAAAAAAGTCTCCGTAGTTTAAAGAAGACAGCAATCACAAAAAAGATCAGACAAAAAGGCAAAACAAAGAAAAGAAAGTAAAGATTCATTTGAGTCTGACTGAGAATCAAGTAGGTGGTCTCGGCACTGGGAATTTTAAGACGCAAAAGATCTTCATCTTTTGAAAGAAAAGCCACAAGACTAATAAGAAAATCAAAATTCCCTGGCCTTGAATAAAATTGATTGGTCACAAAATCACTGTCACCCACTACTGCCAAGCGAAAAAGAGGATCGGTTAATCCCTCAGCCACCACCGCAGCCAATTGCTTACCTTCATCGATCACCTCACTTTTCGGATCGATATCTTCTCTGGCTACAGAGTTTGGCAGATGCTCTAAAACCGGACGAATCATAAAGTCTTCTTTAAAGTCCTCTATAATCTCAACACTTGAGGATATAAAAAAAGCCGGATTTTGCCCAGGAACCAAAGACTGAGCCACCTCATGACTGGCCTCCCCTTTATGAGTCAATACTAATAGATCCGACTGGGTGGCCTGAGCTTGTTGTGAGAAAATAAAGTTTTTAGGGAGGTGAACACCGAACTCGTTCAAGAGTACATTCACTTGATGGTCTTCTCCAGGATCAGCCGCCACAAGAAGATGTCCTCCATTTCTTAGATAGGCATCAAGAATCGAGCGATCTTTTTCCCCGAGAGGCTTTCTGGGACCAACCATCACGAGCATCGCTGCATCCTCGGGGATCACATCCAAAGAATCTAAAGAAGCCGTTTCGTAGTGAAGCCTTTCAAGCTGATCATTCACTCCTTTAAGACCAAAGGTCGACTCATCTTCAATCTTTCTCTCGTCATGAGCCTGAACAAAGTATATTTTCTTTGGAGGCTTAGTGAGCTTTAACAAAGTATTAGTAATGGCTCTGGTATCAAGACCCGTGACTCTTTGGATTCGCCCTTTGTATTCAGCAAAAAGAGTGGACTCCTCATCGCCCACTTTAAATTTTTTCGCTAGATCGGGGCGTTGAAAAACAGAGTAGCTTTGTAGATGAATGTTCCTATTGAGTTCTTGATAGGGCTCAAGAGCAGTTTGTACTTGAGCCTCAAAGCCTCTGACTTTCTCGTTGCCTGTATGAAAATAGTAAAAGTTAAGATCCTCTGGTAGAGCTTTAACAATAGCCTGAGTCAATTTCGGGAGACTATGAATCTTGTTGGCAGTAATATCCACTTTTTGATCAACCTGCTGAAAAATCACATTCACAGTAACGGCAATGGCTAAAACTAAAACACTAATAAGGGCAGATTTGGCAAGAAAGTGTAGAGACTCTGATTTTAAGACGGCTTTTAAAAAGCGAAAGTTGATAATCAAGGCAAAGAATAAAAAGAAGAGCCCAAACCCCACTCCCGCACTCACATAGGGCATCCAACCGGAAAACGCCAGCTTCAAACCAAAAGTGATAAGAAAACAAAATAAAGAAAGAATCAGGGAGACTTTGCCTAATGTATTCAAACTACCTCCACCTATTGTATTCAACCACTCGCTCGGTCAAAAGACTTAAGAAAAAAGACCAACTTAAAAAATAAAAGATCGATGAGAGGCTCACGATTCCTTTTCGAAAATTGAGGAAATGGTAATCAAAAGACATATAATGAAAAACCTGCTGTAAAAAAAGCGAGTCAGTGAGACCCCTGCCCACTCCAAGTAGAAGAAGGAAGATACTGGTCACAAGAGTCAAAACGACACAGACAATCAAAGACTCGGTGAGGCTTGAGGCCAACATCGCCACACTCATATAGACACAGAGAACAATAAACACTCCGATATAACTAAGGAAGAAAAGTCCCAAGGGGATTTCAACGAAAAAAAGTAGGGAGAGCGGGTAAATGGCTGAAACTAAAAGAAGAAAGAAGATATAAAAAGCCCCGACCAGCCACTTTGAAAGCACAATCTGCCAAGAGGTCATGGGACTCGTTAATAAAATAGGAAAAGTTCTCATCTTTTTTTCTTCTGCAAAAAAGCGAATACTTAAAGAGGCAATAACAAAAACCAAAACATAGTGAACGATGACGACATAAGAAGAAATCAAATTTTGATGAATGTTAAGACCGGAATCTTTCACTTGTGTTGAGAGTTGGTAAGACCTCTGTACGAAAGCAAAAACCTCAAAGGCAAAAAAGAGCCCCCACAGAGAGGCACAAAGGCCTGTAAGGAAGTAAAACATGGGACTCGTTAAAAGAGACTTAATATCTTTTCTTAGAATGGCAAATACGGGAGCCATCATCTTGTCACCTCGATAAAGACATCCTCAAGTTGCTGATGTTTTTGAGTCACGGACTGCACCCCACACTTGTGTTTGATAATTTCACTCAAATAAAGGTCTAAATTGTTGACTCCCTCTTCAAGCAGATGAAGCTGAAGAGTGGACTGATTGAGTTGCACTTGATTGACAGCGGGTAGCTTTTCAAGGTTTTTCAAAAGCTCGTCCGTACTTTTCTGCACTTGTATTTCTACCAAGTGAGTGGCCTGCCGGGCTTTTAAAAGTTCATTTAAGCTCCCTTTTGCTTTCACCACACCTTTATCAAGAATGACGACATCATCGCAGATCTGCTGCACCTCTGAGAGAATATGAGTGGAGAGCACAATGATATGGTTCTTTTTTAAGGACTTGATGATTTCACGCAGCTCATAAACCTGATGGGGATCCAATCCCACAGAAGGCTCATCAAGTATTAGAATTTTAGGTTCCCCGATGAGAGTTTGGGAAATACCCACTCTTTGTCGAAAACCTTTTGAAAGAACACGGATAGGACGATAAGCCACCTCATTTAAAGTCATTTTCGCAATGGCTTGATCGATCTGTTCTTCCCACTGGTTTTTGGGAACGGATTTCAGTCCACAAATAAAACGAAGATAGTCCACCACTTTGAGCTCTTCATAAAGGGGCGGAGTTTCTGGCAGATAACCAATTCTTTTTTTCGCTTCTACGGGCTCTTTTAAAATATCAAAGCCGTCAATTTTGACATGCCCCTCTGTGGAACAGAGAAGTCCCGTCATAATTTTCATAGTGGTGGATTTTCCAGCCCCGTTGGGACCAAGAAGACCGAGAGAGCGCCCCTCCTTGACGGACCAGGTGTTTTCTCTGAGCGCCCATTGATCGGCGAACTTTTTACTTAAAGATTGAACTTCAATCATTTCCCCACCTCAAGAGTCTAAACCCTTACACCCACTACTTTTTCATGGGAATAGGTGACTTGTCCAGATTTTGCCCCCTTTATGGGCCGCACATAACGGCATTCGGCATAGAGACATTCAAACTTTCCTTGAGCCCCCTTAGGAAGGGACTGAGCGATCACCTTTTGAGCCGCTTCCATCACAATTTGTGGCTTTGGCTCGCCCGATTTTTTATCTCTCTCTAAAATACCATGGGCTCCAGGATAATCTTTAATATGAAGCCATAGGTACCAAGGCTTAGCCTTTCTAAGAAGCTTTAAATTGTCGGCTCCTGAACGCCCAATAAAGAGGCGATGACCATCGATTTCGTAAGTCTTCCCTTTAAGCTCTGCTTTTTTGAGAAGGCTTGGTGGCACTTCTTTTTTCTTAGCCCCTTTGCCCCGTTCAAGCTCTGAAATTTCTTTTTTAAGAATATCGATTCTTTCTTTGGTGCCCTCAAGCTTTCCCTTATTTTTTTTAGCTTGGGAAAATATATTTTCAATATTCCATGAAAGGCTTTTTGAGGAGTCGATAAAAGTGCCAAATTCTTCGGGCACCTGGGTTAAACTCTGCTGCTGCTTGATCCACTCCCCGGCTTTTTCCAATAAGTTTTCAGACAGCTCTTCTAATTTCTCTTCCATTTTCTTAAGGCCTTTTTTCTTTTTCTTAAGATCTTTTTTTATTTCCCCACTCTCAGCATTACTTTTGTCTTTTTGGGTTTTGTTTTCTTTCTGCCAAAGGTCTTTAAAAAAACTGGGCTCTCGTAGTTTGGAGTCCTCATAAGTATCATTCGGAGCGGGCTCAATATCTTTTGGTTTGAAAGCAGAGATTTGCTTACTCCCCTTATAAAGGGTGACATTCACCTTCCCTGGGATTAGGCTTATTTCCATAAAGTTTTCCTGGTCAGCAGAAAAGTAAAAACGGACAAGCCGTCCAAGCGCTTCAACCCTTTCGACTTTTACTAAATCAAGACCCTTAAAATGACTTTTGAAGAATAACTGAATGGGCTTTTTTTTATCTTTGATAAGAAAAATTCGCTCTTTTGAGAAAAAGAAGTAAGGCTTGCCACCCTTCAACCGAAAACTCATCCACAGCCAGTCATTAGGACCTGAGATCTGAATCTGAAGGACTTTTTCGTCAAATAAAAGGTTACTCCACTGCCAACCGTAAAAAGAGGAAATGTTTTTTAAAATCAGATCCATTTCTTTTTCTGTTTGAGCCTGCATAAAAGAAATCATCCCACAAGGGTTTTGAGAATGCAAAGCACTCTCCCACACAGGCATTAAAAAATAAAAAAAGCCCACGCTTTAAACGGGGGCTTTTTTTTAATTCTATTACTATTTTTTTCAAATTATAGACTGTCTCCAGGTCCTACAGGTTCTGGCCAACGAAACTCTGTTTCAGGCTCAATGAAAGTTCCCGTCTGTCCTCCAAAAGGATCAACAACCGTACCATCTTCATCATTGTCGTTTTCGGTTCCGAAGTTGTTATCGACACAATGGTTCTGCAGATAAGACATAGGCTCAAGAGCCGCTCTTGTTTCCTCAGCATTAATTTGTACCTGACGAGAGATATAGTTACGAGTGATGGAACGTGAACCTCGCACGTCATTACCATCTTTTTCAAGTCCAATAAAAGCGATAGCATCCGTGGTATCGTCACCTTGGCGGCGAATAATAGCCATCATTTCATCACAGTTTTCAATGGTGCACTCAAGTAAGACTTCATAGAGACCATTGTTTCCTGCAACGATACGCTCACCACTTGTGAGACGATTGTAATCAACATTACTGTCAAAAATCTCTGTGCGTTCGTTGTTTTCACAACCTGTCAGTAAAAGCGATCTTGCTGATGTGTTTTCAGAAGCTCCACCAGGGTGCTCTGTGGTTCTTAGTTCTAATCCGAAAGCTTTAATATCAAGTACAAAGCGCAGAACTGTGGCTAGATCTAATCCACCTAGCTCGTTACTGAAAGAATCATAAATACTTTGATCCACTTCAGGAGCTGTTTGACCAGGGGGCGTGCGCTCAATGTCCTCTTCGACAGCGGCATTATCAGCAGTCACACCTTCTAAATTCCTTGCCTCAAAACCTTCTCCGCAAGCTGTTAGTAATCCAAAACAAGTCGCCATTAGAAAAACCATAAGGCTAGACAATGTTTTATTTAGGGTTTTCATTTATTTCTCCTTGATTAACACCCTTTATATGTGCAAAGGCAGTACCAAAAAGAGACAGCAAAAACTCAATATTTTTAGCTATTTATACTTTTAGCAACGATAACTCTTTAACTTAATCGCAAAATTGTCACCTCATCTGCAAAAAGTTTTTTCACTCAAAAATGGAAGCGATATAAGAAAGGACTGTTATAAAAATTCATTGATTCAACTTTGAATCACTTAAAAGTTCTGATTAAATTTGAAGTCAGAACATTAAAAAGTGATTGAAAATTATATTAGCCAGTTGAACTGGCAGGAGGTTCACTCAACTGCCAGCAAAATGTTTTAGATGAATGAATTCCGGGTTCTAGTAGACAAATTCAGTTAGATAGCTTTGTAGCCCCTCACTGATTTCTCGATCGGACTGGAAGTGAGACAAGGACGGGAAGGTACGAATTCGAGTCGTATCCCCTTCAAAATGATAGTCACTAAAACGGTAGCGGTAATTATTCCCCGATGGGCGAAAGGGGTTGAGGTGATCGTTGATTGATCCAGTAGAAAGTTCGGAAACTAAGGCACTGATGATATTTTGCTGTCCCGTCGAATTAATCGGATAGCGACTGAGAATTTCAGACCTAAAAAGTGAGCCCAGCAAGTTTGTTAGCTGATCTTCATCAGCAAACGTTGCCCCAGAGATCAGACCTTGAAAATATCTATCGGCCAAGATTTGCATTAGGTCTTCTTTGACCAATCCAATAATTCTCTCGGCCAACTCTCGAGGCTGTTGGATACCCAGCAATGGGCCGGTGTGAGTGTATTCAGTCATGCCAGAAATATGATAGGGCCCCAAATACTTCAGGACAGGATCATCATGGAAACACCCACCGTTTTCAACCTCGTCTAAAGTAATTGAGCCTTCTTGTAGTCCCTGGGCGTAGCGATTATATATTCTTTCCATGGCCTGGTTTGCCGGCAAAGCTCTTCGAGCCTCGGCCTCAAGAAGACTGTATTGACGAGCGGTTTCACTTGGGTTTGTTGCCGGAGGACAGAAATTGGGGTCATTGGTTCTCTGCAAAAGCTCCTGAGGAATAAAATGACACTTCCGAGAGCCTAAATATATATAGTACACATCATTTTCGAGTCGGCAGGAAATTTCACCCGAGCTCTGAACTTCATCGGCCCATTCATGGGGGTTTTCAGTGGGCGCCAAACTATCGGCCGAGTCCGTTACTTCGGCATAGGCTGGATTGAGTAAACAACTTAAACCCAAGACCGTTATATATTTCGAGATCATAAAATTATCCTTTGCAAAAAATGACGATACCAATAGGTAGAGCAAGGCCCATGCCGACTAAACACAATAAATTTTATTAATAAGGCTATGAAATGAGGGAAGCTGACCTATAACGGCAGCAAGGTGTCGATAATTTGAGCCAACTTATCAATTTGAGACAGTTTTAAAATCACCGACTCAATCAATGGTAAAACGGCGTTATTAGTACTATTGATAGGATAAAACAGAAAATTCTCTGTTTAAAATCGAATCCGACTCCAAACGTGAGAACGCTGGCATAAAGCTTTGCTCAAATAACTCTTGATTTAAAACCGCCGGAACTGACACATAACCGGCCAGGTTAGAATTGGGAACGCCTCCCTCTTCTAAGTGGGCTTTAACATTTTGAGCCGTCACCGGGAGATCTTTTGCCAATGCCTCAACGATCATTCGTGTGGTTTCAGCGGTAGCCATAGAACTTGCCCCGGATTCATTGTTTAGGGCTTCACTTCCAAAGGGATGAAAAGTTGTAAGGTTATCAGCATAAGAGGCGACCGTAATAGTCTCTCCGTAGTTCACGGAAATATCGTTATACTGAGCCAATTCATCATTGCCACCGACAGCAGTCACTGAAATAACCTGGGCGTAGTCCCTAGAATATCGTGCCGGACAGTAAGCCACCTCATCCACATTGACTCCATCATTACCTGCAGCAGTCACCACAATAATATTTGAGTACTGGCTGAAAACTTCACGCCACTGCTCTTCAAAGGGATCATTGTCACCGCACTCATAGGCGTAACTCATATTAACAACCTTCACGCCGAGTCTATCAAAATTCTCAAAGATTTCAGAAAGGTCTTCATCGGGAGCATAGCCGTAAGCTTTCCTTACTGAGACCAAACCAATACTTCCTTGATTCACCAAAATTCGACCAGCCATGGTGGTTTCATGACGAGGGTCACGGTTGGGCATTCTTGGAATGACTTGATCAAAAGGACGACGCGTTCCTAATGCTTGATCCATCCACTCAGGAAAACCCACTTGATCTTTCCCTTCTTCAAGTCTTGCAATATCTGCAACAAGTTCATCAAAACGAATGTAGGGAAAGGTTGTGACTTTTTCTTTAAGCTCAATAAGCTCAACCACATCGTCTTCAAAACTCTCTCTCCCCAAAAGGTGCCTGGCTACTTTTGGGTGATTATAATCCACCCCAGAACCAATCACCCCCACCACAACTTTAGGATCCCTAACAAGGGAATCAAGATAGTTCTCCCCGTAAATGTCTGAAAGCGACTCATAATCTTGAGAATTAATATTTAAATTAATGGCTTGCTGGCGCACAATTTCATCACCCTGGGGTGAGTAGAGTAAATAATATCTTTGGTTTGAATGTTCATCACCAATTCTTCCGAGCAAGCGATGTGAAAAATAGCTATGTAGCTGTTTGCGGCTATGCATGAAGGTGACATACTGAGAAGTATTGGGAAAGTACTGTTGATAAATATAATGAGTATTTACGCCTTCATCTTCCATAACAATTTGATGAGATTTATTAAAAAGCTCAAACCGAAGGGCACCTTCTATTTGTTCGTAACCTGCGAAAGAATCGATATCGTAAAAGCGCTGAGAGTCTTCCCCACACACCTCAAGGGTTTCATCCATGGCCTCAGACAGAAGGTTTTGAAATTCAGTGGCACTCATGGCGGAGCTTGCAAGCTTTGGGAAAAGTTTTTCTAAAATATTAAACCAGACATAGTCGGCCTTATAACTGGAATACACCTGTTGAAACCGACACTCACTGGAAGCCGCAAATTCGGGTGTGGCCTGTGAGAACGGACTCGCCCACAAAGACTGAGTAGTAAGTAATAATATTGAAAGAAGAAGTGTCCCAACTTTTCCCATAAGAATGTCCCCTTGTTTACCCTGGCTATCAAAGTCATGTCCCAATAAACCCTGAAAGCCACGCCCAGTTTATCAAAGTCTTTTCAATAACTTAGAAAAAAGACGAACAAGTGAAAACTCTACATTTTGAAAGTGTATTTATTATTCTGTTTTTACGAGAGAGGATCTAATGGATATCAGATGGAAGACAAAGGACCTTCCATCACAATTGTCTACTTATTCCACAGGCAAAAAGAAGCTCTAGAGTCTCTCAATCGCAGAGAAAGGCTGTTCCACGAACAGCCGTACCCATAGCTCCGGACTTTTTGATCTGAACGTAATTGGCCCCTTTAAAGGCAGCATCTTTTTTAAGGTCCTCAAGGGCCTCCTCAAAGTTGCCTTGAGTGCTCATTGTGCGTCCCTCAACGGGTCCAAGCTCTTTACAGTCCTCATCGGCGGCATCCCGGCTGACTTCAACATTTTCGGCTTCGGGTTTCACTGGAGGACGATTGGAGCAAGCGCTCATTAATAAAGAAATAGTAAAAAAGCACAGGGTCCATAATTTCATAAAAACTCCTCAGTAAAGGAAATTGAAATCTAAATCATCGTTAAGATTATTTTGCAGGAAGCTTCAAGGGATGACAATTAAAACCATCCCTGAAGAGGCCAGAATCCCTCTTGGCCGGTAGGATATTATTTTTTTAGAGCCAGGAGCTCTTCTTTAATCGGATCGGAATCACTAATTCCAAGATTCTTTAAAATATAGAGAACGGATTTCTCACTGCCATTATTTTCAAGCATATCAACAGTTCCTGCAAATCGGGCGGTGGTGAGTTTACTCGGAGAAAATACAAAGAACTTTTCTCCATTAAACAGTCTGTAAGCGTCCACTATTTTTGCATCCGTACGCGCGTTCGGCTCGGACATATCTAACTTATGGCAATTCAATTGATACTTATGACAAAGTCCATCGATTTCTTTTTGTCGTTCTTTGTCTTTTTTGCTCTCTTCGTTATTGATCACCAAAAAGTTTTTGTTACCAAAGCGTTTAAAATGATCCACTTCAAAATCAGAAACCGAAGTTGATGTGTAAGCTTGTGATTTATAAATATAAACATCCGGGTGGGTTTCAGAACAGGCTGTTAATGAAAAAACAAAAAGAATCATTAAAAAATACTTCATAAGCTCTCCTGGATGAAGACCTTATTGTAGACCAAAAGAGAAAAGCACCCAAGCTTTCACCCAGACCACAAAATCAAATTTTTGTTCCAATTATCCTAGGAGCCTAGGTTTTATAACGAAACAATCTTTCCCCGTTAATGACTCCAACTAGACCAAAGACATGCCGCCCTGAACTCCATTGGTCGCCCTGAACTCCAAATGTCGTCCTGTACTCCAAATGTCGTCCTGAGCGTAGCGAAGGACCTTTACCGAGGACTGTGATTGATAACGCGAACTCAGTGGAGATAGATTCTTCGCTACGCTCAGAATGACAGTGTGTTCATTCAGAGTAACAATGCGTACGCCCAGAAAGACAATGCGTACGCGAAGAATGACTATGTGTAAGATCAAGTCTTTTTAATTTTGTAATGAATCCAGCGACAGTCAACCCCACCGTTATCAATAGGATGACGTTTCTCAGCTTTAAGCTTCAGAAATTGAGTCCACTTCGGGTCTCCCGAAAGCATCCAAACATCCCAACCAGAAAAGTTTTGCTTAAGATTGTAGGATAAGTTTTTATAAAGCTCTTCTAGGAAAAACTCATCTCCCATTCGTACACCGTAGGGAGGGTTTGTCACGATCATGCCATTTTCAACGGGAGGCTCTAAAGTGGTGGCATCGCCTTTTTCAAATTCGATCAGGTCATCCACACCGGCTTCCTCGGCATTTCTGCGCGCTGCTTGCACGTTGGCAAACTTTTTATCAAATCCGTAGAGTTTAAAATCCGGACCTTCATTTTCCATAGCCATAACTTCGTTGATTTCTTTATCAAAAAGATCCTCTGGCACATGCTCAAAATACTGGAAAGAAAACTTCTTATGAAAAGTTCCAGGACTTATGGATTTTAATTTCAAAGCAGCTTCAATTAAAAGTGTTCCGGAGCCACACATAGGATCCACCAAAGGTGTTTCCATATCCCAGTTTGAAAGTTGCAAAAGGCCGGCTGCTACATGCTCTCGCATAGGGGCTTCTACCGAGTGCTCCCTGTAACCACGCTGACTCAAAGAGTGCCCTGAAGTGTCTACAGACAAACGGTATTCGTTTTTTGAACCAAAGATAAAAAAGCGCACATTGGGTAATTTTTTGTCAATACTTGGACGCTCGCCAAACTTCTCATTGAACTGATCGGCAATGACGTCTTTCACTTTCATGGCCAAAATTCTTTGATCATTGATCGAACACTGATTCAATTTGGCCTTGATGGAGAAGGTCATCTTGGGAGTCAGATAACGGGTGAAATCGTGTTTTTGAACGTTGTTATAAAGCTCATCGACTTTATAAGCCGGGAAATCGAGAATCGGTAAAGCAATCCTTGTGGCAATTCGAGATCTTAAATTGGCTTTGGCACAATCCGACCAGGGGCCCTCAAAAGAGCACCCTTGTTTATCCACTTTTCCGACTTTGAGTCCAAAACTTCTTAGCTCTTCTGCAAGAGCCTCGCTCAACCCACGAGAGGTTGAAGCATAAAACTGGGGCATAAAAACCTACATGATTTGATAATTGGGGCCTCCACCGGCCTCCGGTAAAGTCCAATCAATGTTATTAAACGGACATTTTATATCACAGGTCTGGCAGTGAATGCAGTTGGTAAAGTTTATTTGTAGCTTTTTCTTTCCCTCACCGGCTTCCTCATCATCAATCATCTCGTACACATTGGCAGGACAGAAGTGATGGCAAGGCGACTTGTACTTAGGATAGCAGGTATCCTGACATATGTTTCCATTTTGAAGCTTCAGGTGGTTAGGAGAGTCCTCATCGTGCATGGTGCCTGTCATATAAACACTACTGAGTTTATCAAAAAAGAGCTTATTATCAGGCTCGGGGAGCTGGTTTTGCTTATGCTCAGTTCCCGCTGCTCCCCACACATCAAGAACTGTAAGAGTGGTCTCATAGTCTTTATGTTTAATGGGTAGCTCATCAAAAAGCCCTCGGCCATTGGTGATCTCTTGAAGCATCAGTTCCGGGGCTGAGAGAAAAACACCTTTAGAGATCGTTTGGTGAAAGTTTCTGGTTTGCCAGAGCTCTTCTTTTACAAAAGAGGCCTGAATTTTCTTATCATAAGCGGATAGAAATTCCTCAGAGAAATCGCCCGCTTTAAGGGCGTCGAAAGCTGTTTCACCAGCTAACATCCCTGACTTCATAGCTAAGTGGATTCCTTTGAGTTTTTTCACATCCACCATGCTCGCAGCATCCCCACTGACTAAGAGGCCGTGGTGATAAAGCTTCGGCATAGAGTACCATCCACCAGCAGGAAGAGTTTTACCTCCATAGGCAATAACCTCTCCCCCTTTAAGCTTTTCCTGGAAGAAGGGGTGAGTTTTAAGTTTTTGCAGTTCACGATGGGGATTCAACAAAGGATCTTCGGTATCAAGGTAGGCACAAAGTCCCACAACAATTTGATCATCAGGAAGGCCATAAATAAAAGTTCCACCCACCCCTTTTGTTAAAGGGTATCCAAGGGTGTGAATGACTTCACCTGTGACTCCTTGACCTTTTGGAAGCTGAATAATTTCTTTTACACCCAGCTCAAAAACCTCAGGATTCTTACCTTCTCGAAGATTTAATTTCTCAGAAACTCTTTTAAAAAGTGGACTTCTTGTACCGTCAGCAAAAATCGTAACACCTGATTTAATCAGCATTCCAGGCTCAAAGTTCTCTTTGGGGTTACCGTCTTTATCAAGACCACGATCGCCCGTTTGAACACCAACAACTTTGTCACCTTCGTAAAGAGCTTCAACGGCCGAGAAGCCTGCAAAAACGTTAATGCCCATGGCCTCAGCCTGCTCACCGAGCCAACGGTTGAACTGAGCAATAGAAATAATTTTGTTGCCATGATTTTTAAAAGGAGGCGGCAGCATGGGAGACTTCATTTTAAAATCCTCTCCCAGGTAATAAACAGCCTCTTTAGTAACATCACTTAAAATGGGACAGCCTCTTTCCTCGTAGTCAGGAAAAAGTTCATAAAGGGCCGAAGGGTTCATCACGGCGCCAGAGAGAGAATGAGCCCCCACTTCCGCGGCTTTTTCAAGAACAACCACCATGGGATCGATCGTGTTATCAGGATTGGCTTCGTTGTGCTCATTCACTTTTTTCTGAAACTGAATGGCGGCTGCAAGGCCTGCTGAGCCTCCTCCGATGATCAGAACATCCACTTCCATTTCTTCTCGTTGTATTTCGTTTTCCATGGGTTCCCCACTCCTTTTGAAATGGCCCTCAACATATTGAAAACTAAAAGAAAATTCAAGACTTCCAGGCGTTAACCCTCTAGGTCGTCGGACTATTGAAAACCTTTATCAAAAGAAGCTTTAAATGGGATTTAAAAGCGATAAGAAACTATCTGCCGTGATATTGATCAATCAATTGATTCACTTCTTCATGAATTGACTGGGCTTTGAGCGCTTGCAGTCTTTGATCTTTTGTTCCTGACCAAAATTTAGGCTCATAGAGAATCTCACAGGCTCTCTGTCTTTGATTCTCACTAATTGAGTCATGCTGAAAGCAGCACAATTGCGACAAATAAACCAGGTCCGGGTACTCATCAGGATGATGAGAAAGTCCCGTCCAGTGCATCATCTCATGAAACAACAAAGACGATGAGTTCTCCGTTTTGTGATAAAGCGGGTTTCTCTTTCCAGATTCCACCACCACATCTTTTAAAGAGTCCCCGTAGAAATTGTAAAAGCCATCAATATCATCCTCATCCATATTGAGTGGAAAGTTACCCGCCATGCGATTGGTGTCCATGTAAATGGAAGGAGGCTCGGGCATATCAAGAAAAACGCCCCCCGGACCAATATCGTCGGGATTCAATCCCGAATTCGAGACAGCAAAAAAACTATGATACTCACCAAAGGTGCAAGCCACCGTTTTTTTCTTTGGTGAAAGTAAAAGCTTAAAGAGTTCTTTTAATTTTTGCTGAGCAAATTTCGGAGCCTCGCGCCCCTCAAATTTACGACTTAAACATAAAGAGCTTTTTTGCACCAAAAACTGGAAATCCTCATGGACGTTACTAAGGCCATTCACCGAGTAATTATGATAGGGATAAGATTGGCAATTCTCTACCCCCATATTCAAATCGGGGTAGAGGCCCTGACTCTCATCCATTGTTTCAAAGTTTGTGGCTTTTTCTAAAACTTGAGAATGACTCGGGCCCAAGGAGTCTTGGGCCTGAGTTGAAAAACTGAAAAATAATAAACTAAGAAAAAGAAAAATGATTCCCCCCGGATCAGTACTGACAACCTAGGGTCATTCTTATCCTGTGGGTATTTCATTTTTGTTTGTGGCCCTATAAATATTGTTAATAGAAGACTGAGAACTAATTAAAGCAGCAAACAAAACTTAATTCTTTTTGATGCAAATCCCCATTCTCTCTTTCCTGAAAAATTAACAATAAAACCCCAAGTAAAATTTCTCTGCTCCCCATCTATAAGAGAAATTTTTAGAAAAAGTTTGCATTGCGCACAGCTCAAATACTATGAGCAGAGAGGAATCCGGGGGGAATCATGGGGAATCATCTCAAACTTTTTCTTATAACCTTCTTTATCTATACAACAGCGCAAGGCTCACTTGTTGAGTCCTATCTTGGCGACGATTGCAAAAATTATGGCCGCATCTACTTTTGTGGCGAAGATCAACATTTTGAAAATTTTCAAAAGTGGATGATCGAAGTTTTAGACTCGAATGTCGGTAGCCTCACCATGGAGTTGATCGAAAAATCCCCCAATCGCCTCCTGATCCGACACTCAAGTTTTGCTGTAAGCTCAGGGGGTAAAACCCTAGCCCCACTCAGCTCAAAATTAACTAACGGTATTGGTGATGACATAGTCATAGAAATGAACTTTGAAATGCCGGACTCGGGCTCTCACCTTGTCCCCGAGAAGGGAAGTGATGAACTTATTGCTTTCACTGCCGCTCAAAATTTAATGCACGAACTCTCTCACGCTCAACATAAAATGAATGGAACATGGGCTATGATGGATTCCGAAGGACAAGCCATCGTTGATGAAAACCAGTTCCGAGTGGAAACCACTCCCGAAGGTGTTGAGCCTCGATTACGAAACGCCAGAGAGTACGGCGAAGGAATTCAAATTTGGCCTGAGGAAGAAAAGAAGAGCTCTTAAAGATTACTTTTTATTTTTTTTCTTTAAATCTTCAACAACGCGGGACTGAATCCAATTGCGCGAAAGTTGCGGTTCACTGTAGGGAATCTCATCGACAACGGAGAGTTGTCCAGACCACTCATAGTTGGAATCATCACTAGAAGCCTCGTGCAGACTAGAAATAGTTCTTTGGGAAGCTTGATTAGAAAATAAGGGCTCTTCTAACTCTTCTGTTTTTAAAAAGGACTCTTCGATCACTGTTTCATTTTCATCGATCGTAATTCCCCCATCAAGCTGAGCAAAACTGGCGTGAGAAAAAAGACCGATTAAAAGCAGTAAGAAGAATTTCATATTTATTTAAACTCCAATTTAAAGTGGCGATGGTTTCTAACCGGAACCGACTGTCTATAGTCTACCAGTTTTTTACGTTCCAACACCACACTCATCGGCTCATGCTCGGACAAAGTAGAGTCTAAAAAATCTCTGTAGTTACCAGATTCACTTAAGATCCGCCCCCAAGGGCTAATGGCCAGACTTTGGCCCCAAGTCTTTCGTATTTTTTCAAGCTTTAGGTCGCGGTGAGTGCCCACTTGCGCTGGGGCTAAAACATAGGATTGGCACTCAATGGCTCGCGCCTGCAAAAGAGGTTTCCAATGCACCTCTCCGGTTTTTGTTGTGAAAGCTGAGGGGACTAAAAACACATCCACGTCTTCTGTTTGCATATAATGCAAATAAAGCTCAGGAAATCTTAAGTCATAGCAAATTGTCGTGGCAAACTTCCATCCTTCGATTTCAAAAACAGAGGTGCGCTTTCCTTTTTTATAAGACCTTGATTCTTCAACCGCGACCCCTGGCCCCAAATTCACATCAAAAAGGTGGAGCTTTTCATAGGTCTCCTGCATTTCTCCCTTATCATTGATCAAAAGGGCTTCGTTATAGACCTCTCCATCAATGAGCCAAGGGATCCCACCAAGGTGAATCCATAATTTGTTTTCTTTTGCCAGCTGCTGGAGAGTGACAATTTCTTTGGAATCTTTTGTAAAGGCCGCTTTTTTAGGAATGGGCTCATTGCCAAGATTTAGATAAAGGCTATTTTCCGGAAGACAGAGAAGTTTTGTGTCCTTCTCCAATTTTTTAAGGGCCAATTTAATAAATTGCAGATTGGTTGTGGAGTCATCAATTGAGGTCATTGGTAGCATTGCTACTTTTAAAGAATCCATGACGTTCCCCCTTCATGTGTATAGGTAAAAACTAGAATCCCCTAGTTCTTCAACTAAGGGACACTGTAACACATATAATTTAGAATTAAGAGCTAAGACTTAAGCGCTTGCTGAGGCTTTTTTCGTCGTCTTTTTCTTGGTTTTCTTTTTGGTCGACTTTTTCTTAGTCTTTTTCTTGGGAGCGTTGGCTAGTTTGATATTGGAATAATCAAGCCATCCCTCTTCTTTGAAAAGTGTGCGCTCACGCTTATTTAATTTTGTGTTGATGCGAACACCAGAAACCTGAACTTTCATAGCTGCAGGATCGATATTTAAAACCGTACCGGTTTTTCCTTTGTCGTCCCCTGTGATCACTTCAACATTGTCACCGTTTTTGATCTTAAGCTTTTTCATGACTTAGGCCTCTTTCTGAGTTTTGGATTTTGTAATTTTTCTGTGAATTCGGCTTCTTACAGCTCTGGCTCTTTTAGACATATTGTCAGCAGGCTGAGTAAGAATATAGCGGTCAAAACCACCAGAATGCTCCATAGACTTGATGGCTGTGGTGGCCACTTTCAAGGTCACGGATTGATCCAGAACCGAGCTATATAGCCGTTTTTTCTGAACATTTGGCATTGCTACCGATTTTGTCTTAATGTTTGAGTGGCTCACCAAATTTTTTACTACAGGTGATTTTCCAGTTATTTCACAACGAGCCATAAATCCTCCGTTACGCAAGAAATCCTGGTTATAGTGAAAAAGACACTTGATGGCAACCCCATTTTGCAGTAAAAAGCACCTCTTAACAATTAAGAGGTTTGTAATGGCATTATTCAAAAAAGGGCGTCGCTCTAAATATCGTCCCGAGTTCAGTGGTGATCACTTCTTCGATTATAAAGATCCTGTGACTCTTTCCCGTTTCATTTCTGAGGGTGGAAAAATCACTCCGGCTCGTATCTCTAAATTGAGCCTGAATCAGCAAAAGAAATTGGCTAAAGCCATTAAAAAGGCAAGAAATCTAAGCCTTTTACCTGTCGGGGGCGTGGCTTATGACAACCACGGACATCCTGACCTTATTTCTCCACAGCCTTTCACTGTCGACTAAGCTAAAGTTGGCCCACTAGGCTTTTAAAAAGAAAAAACTCCGGACCTATTGAGGTCACGGAGTTTTTTTATGCCCAATTTCGATCTAAGAATATTTTCTCCACTCACCCTTAGATTCTAAGCCTCCCTCAACTCTACTAAAAATTATCTGGTTTACCTGGCTCCTCCGGTTCGGGTTCGGGCTCAGGTTCTTGTTCGTGATCATCTTTTGAATCACAGTCCTTTTCTGGTTCGGGTTCCGGCTCAGGCTCCGGTTGAGGCTCTGGCTCTGGTTCGGGCTCAGGACTTGGCTGACTGGGGCAATAGTTGCTCTCCCCTAACACCTGTCCTCTTCCTGAAATATGAATGGACTCTCCTCCAGCGGAAACGCCCCCTGTAATCACCGAGCGCCCTGACATATGCACGTCACCATTAAGAGTTAAAACGGAGGCAAACACTTCGCTGTTTCCAGAAAGATGAATGCGAGAGTTTTCACCACTCAAGTGAATCAAAACTTTTTTCGGATCCACACCGTCTAACAAAAGGGAACTTTTCCCAGAAAGTTTCACATCTCCCAGAACATCAATAATAAAAACATCAGACGCACTCCCTGAAAGGGTTAAAACATCCCGCCCTGAAAGATGAACATCATCGATATGGATAACATTCACTCCCCCACTTCCAAGGATCTCAAGAGAGTCGTTCACTCTTTTAAAACTTTGAGTGGGTGTCATGGCTGAAATTTGAGCCGAAGTTTGCTCAGCACTTAAAAGCAAAGACGAGTAATCGCCCAGCACCTCTGCCCCGGCCACACCCGCCTTTCCAGAAAACTTAGTTTTTGACTCTTGGGCTCGCACAAGGTTGCCATCAATAAGAGCTCTTCCCGAAGCCTTTAAAGAGGCTTCTCCAGTAGAAAGAGTTAAACTGCCCTCAATATAAGAGTTTCCACTTAGATGAACATGAGTGCGATCAAGTGCCACCACACTGGTTGCAGAACTTGAGCACTCCCCTCCCTGTTCGCCTTCCAGACTTTGAAGGACGTTTAAAGAGGCTTGGTCAGGCCCTGGCGACGAAGCCTTCTGGGCCTGACCACAACCAATGATTAAGAAAGGAATGACAAAAGATAAGTAAGTGACTTTTAAGTTTTTCATAACCCTTAATAATGCAATCTCAAGTCCACAGTTTTTCTGTTTTAAGACGAAACAACCCCTGCCTTTAATTTCTCAGGCAGCCAAAAAGCTCCTCAAAATTTCAACACTCTTTAACCTAAAGTTTCGACACTGCCTAAAATTTTTAGAAAAATACAAACAATACTTAAAAGCCTTTAGATAGGCTCTTTATTGCGTTCTAGTTAAAAAAAACTGACCTGGTTGCCAAAAGAACAGCCAGAAAGTTAAAAACCCATCTCATTTTGACCGCCTGTGAATTTACAAAGCCTCAAGGCTCTGTGTACTCTTAACTCTATGGAAAAACCAAACATCAATCCACGCCAAAAACCACCTAAACCTGTCGGAGACGAAGAGATCCCCGAGCAAGAGGATCCCAGCAAAGACGACATCGGTGATCCCATGCCCGGAAAAAAGATCGAAGATCCTCGCCGCGACGATGATAAAAAAATAAAATTACCCCCTGATCCCGACCAAAATCCGGAAAAACCCAACACAGATTAAACTTCCTAACAAGTCATAAGATATCTACACAATATCCATAAACTAGGAAGATCTAAAAATAAGAGGCCTCTGCTAACTTTATAAGTTCTAAAGGAAGGAGGCCCTATGCAACCCCAACAAATGCACCTAGAGTCAACAGAAGAAAAAATGTCTGGTTTCCAAAAACTCATGCTCGTCATGATTGTTATGGGCACCATGTTTTTTATCCAAAGATCAATGCTCGGATAATCTCTCTCACAATAGTTTTATAGACTAGGATCTCATGGCTTGCAGTTTTCCTCTCGATAGACAGCAAGCCTCCACTCTCAAAACAAGTAGTGACAGTGCTCCCTCTCTTCACGCTCATGACACACCACTTGATCATAGCGACCATTCAACTCCCAATTCAAATGTTCTAGCAAAGCATTCATTGAGGCCATCAAAACCAGACGTCAGCGAACTGATAGAAGGCCTCCTTCCATTCTCATTACCTTTTCATAAAGTTTTTTTCTTGCTTAGCGGCTCCTTAAACCATAAGGATGGGGATCTCTTTAATTTCTGGGGGTATCCATCATGGCAAAGATGTCTTTTCTTTTCCTTATGTTATTTTACGTCACCACAGCCCGTGCCCTTGAGGACCTTGAAACTTTCAAAGTGGATTTAGGAGAAAAGCTTTTTCTTGAAGACCGCTTCTCCCAAGGTTTTTTCAAGCAACATGATGGAGACTACAACTCACCGGCTCCTGAGGGCGCATCCATTCTTGAGCAATTTGAGTATCTTGAAGAAAACCTTCCCCACCCCCAAAGAGGACAGCAGGTGAGCTGTGCTTCTTGTCACTTCGTCGACCAAATGACTGATGTTCAAGAGGGTCTTGTTCTCACTTATAACGACTTCTCTGCCTTTTCTAGAGTGCCCGCCCGTGGAGACCAACAAACTCGCACCCCTCGAAATAGTATGAATATGGTTTTGCCTAATGCTCCAGAAGGTGGCCCTCTTCACTGGGATGGGGAGTTTTACTCGCCAAGCTCTCTAACTTGCGCCACCTTAGTGGGAAGAAATATGGGTTGGCTTCTTGGTGAGGAGTCTCAGGCTCGTCAACACGTTGTGAATGTTCTAAGAAAGGACTCTGGCACTTACCCATCTGTTTCAGAGCTTAAAGGCTCTTACGCCGAGCTTTTTAAAAAAATCGGTATAGAATTAACTGAACTCTCAGATCCTCAACTTTTAGAACTCACTTGCAACACAGTGGGAATCTACTTAAAGGATCTTGATTTTGCAAAAGACGAAGATGGTCAGTTTATAGGTTCAGCTTACGATCAATTTTTATTACAAAATGGTGTGAGGTCCCAACGTCTTCCTAATGAAACTCAAGGAGAATACCTCACCTACTTAAAAGACCAAGTTCGCACTATTCAAGACTGGCAGTGGATTGAACCCTCTCCTATGAAATATCACAATGAGGATTCTGTCTTTGGTCCAAAGGAACTTCAGGGTCTTAAAGCTTTTCTTGGTCGCTCCCAGTGCGCCACTTGTCACCGGCCCCCGGAGTTCACCGACTACAGATTTCATAATACAGGCATCAGCCAATTCACTTTTGATAGCTTACATGGGAGAGGGGCTTTCTCGAATTTGAAGATTCCAAGTCACAACGACCGCCTTCTTGACCCCGCAAGTAGTTTCGTAGGCACGGAAAACCATCCCCACTGGCAGGGCGATTTTAGAAAGAGTCCCGAAAAAGACGAGCCCAAATTTGTGGACCTAGGTATTTGGAATATAATCGGTCATCCAGATAAAAAAGAAGTGCAACCACAAGTTAAAAAAATGATCTGTGAGTCCTACCAACTAAAAAACTGTGAGTGGTCCGATGAGGAGTATCTTACTAAATCAATAGCACTCTTTAAAACTCCCACCCTTAGAAGCTTAGGCCAGTCCGCCCCCTATCTTCATGATGGCAGTGCTGAGGACATTTTAAGTGTGTTAACTCTTTATCTCAGGGGCTCTCATTTTGCCCAAAAAGGCCAAATGCGAAACCCTGATCCCTTCATGAGAGCCATGAGTATTCACCCTCATGATTTCAGAGCTCTTGAGGCCTTCCTGCAAAGTCTTAACGAAGATTATGATTGATGGCCGCTTCTAAGCCTCATTCGTTTTCTGAGTAAGGCTCAGACCTAAAATTCTATAGATTTGGTTCCAAATCCGGACAAAGTTCGGACAAATCTTCCCTGTCCGGTATCCGTCTTAAACTCTGTCCGGCTCAGCCATTGCTTCTACCAAGTTCCGTCCGAATAAAGGAGGAAACAATGAATGAAAATAACCCCATCAAAAAACAAATTTTATCAATGCTCACAAATTATGGCTTAAACCCCATGGAGTGGGACCTCTCTGGTCTTAGTCTGAGTGAAAAAGCCTTCGTATTAAAAAATAGGTTTGATAGCGAATTTCAGCTTATGGGTTTTCTGGATAACCAATCAAAAAGCCCCGTGTTAAAAAGTTTAGAGCTTATTAGCCTTTAGTAAACACCCAAACAGGAATAAGAAAACATGGAAAGATCCCACTGATCTTTCCGAGGAAGTGTGGTGGCCTCGGGAAGTTTTGGAATCAAGCTTTGCGCAAAACTCTTCCACTGGGCCTCACCGTAAAGTCTTTCAAACTGCCTTTTCAAACGACAAAAAAGACCAATATCACTGGCATCAAGCCAAGAGGTCTTGTTGTAGCGATTCACCGGCGGCTTTTCTCCCCACGCAATTTGAATCATAAGTTTTAAAGCTTTGATGAGAGCTTTTCTTACGAAAAGGGCTGAATCATCCGTTCCACACTGATTGGGTACGGACTGAATTTGTTTTTCAAAATAATCAAAGCGCCGAAAAATATCGTAACACCCACCGGGCGAGTTTGTTTTCATACACTTATTAAAAGCGGTCATCACCCCAGATTCGTACTGCCCTCTTTCATCGTCTTGATAGAAACCTTTGACCAGACGCTTTTTTACCTCTGTCATCTGAATATCACAAACGGTTGTCGGAGGATCACGGTAAACCAGGACAAGGAGTATTAATACGACAATAATAAAACCCAGCAGAAGTTTTGGAATTTGCTGAAATTTAAGAATTAAATCATTCATAAATTAAAAGAAGTATCCAATCTGAACTAAGAACTGACCAAAGTTACTATCAGCCTGATTGTTAGAGTTCGTGACGTCAGCATTTTCAAAGGCGGCGCCGGGAAAAAAGTGAGCGTAAGTAAAACGAAAGTTCATCCCACTTTGCCATTTCATATCCACCCAGATATCAAACTCATTACCTATATCTTTTTCCTCACCAAAAATAAGATCTCCGTTTTGTACTCTTTGGTCATAAAATCGTCCGGCTTGTCCAAACTGGATATCATCACTGCCTTCGGTCTTTGTCATATGCCACCAGGCCGCTCCTAGCGTAATATTATCAACAATATCCACATCAAGGCCTGCGTGAAACATACTCAAATTTCCCCAACGGATGAGATCCATAAGACCCGCTTGTCCGTAAACTTCATAAAAGAAGCTATCATAGCTTCCCACCTGATCATCGCTGGCGTCTTCGTCTCCGGAGTCATAGTGATACCCCGCCCAGAAGCCTAAATTGTTGTGCTCCACAAAGCGGTAACCCATTTTAAGGTCAATAGCGGTTTGCGCGATCTCGGGCTTTTGCACATTGGAGTTCACTTGATTGACTGGAGCCACCTTTTCTTCTCCCGTAACATAGGAGAGGAAAAAGGTTCCAAAAAGGGCTGTGCTCTCAATCCCCATCTCAAGGGAAAGCCTTTGCATATTAAGACCATTTAAAACCGAGAGCCCACCATCAGGGGAGCCTAAATCCCGATTCACCTGCACAAGATTAAAGGTAAATATATCAATGGCGTCAGCAAGGTTCTTTACATCCACGTTTAAAATGTAGTGATTCTCTTCCGGATCAGAGCTTAAAGTTTGATTCGAAACACGTTCAAACTCCTGCACCTTTGCAGCGATAAGTGAGAGCTCTAAAGACTCCCAGTCCCACCCCACACTTAGGAGGTCAAAGGAGTAAGGAACATTAAACCACTCGTTACTCCCATAGGTGTAACCAAGTCCCAAATGAAGTTGCTTTCTTCCAAAATGAATTCCAAGAGAGTCGTCCACTTTCCAGAGCGCCCAGGCTTGGTTCACTAAAAGACCATTGGTACGAGAGAAACCATCGTGCTGCCCACTGCGGGAATCTCCGTTGGCTCCACCCCAGTCGGCAAAATTTAAAAAGCGAAAAAAGGTCTCAATGTATTCGCCTTTATAAAGGCGAATATCAAATTGCGCTCGGTGGCTCGCTTGAGACTCATCCTCGTTTTCTGGAAACCCACCACCAGTAGCTGCACGAAGGTTTTCGTAACGAACCCTCAGGCCTCCACCCGGTTGGAAGTAAACATCTTTTGAAAGAAGTTTGAAGGGATTCTCCGCTTTCTCTTCTTGAGAAAACCCAGGAAGACAAAACCCTAAAACAATAACAATAAGTCCAAGCTGCCGTAACCACATAGTCCTTTAATTATAGAATGACTTTAAGGGTATAGGAACCTTGCCCCCCTTATTTAGTCGGTGTTTAATAAAAAACACAGTCTAGCTCTGGCCCTGGGACAAAAGTCCCGAGAAAAAGTGAAAAAAACTCCAGTTTTCCCCTCTAAAGGCCGATAGAAAGTGAAAGTACGTCAGCAGCAGAGGAGTTGGCAGTGATTCGCATCATCCATAGTCTCGTTATTATTTTATTTGTTCCCTCACTTTTAGCCCAAAGTAGCAGTCCTTTTTCTGAAGCCGCTCAGGTGCGAGGCAGTCTTCTGCCCTTTCAGTTCCCAGTCAACGAGGGGGAATTTCGTAGCAATGAGTATGGCGACTTTGCTGGGCACTTACTAATAAGCCCCTCAAGCCTTGAAACAAATCTAAGAAACTACTCCGCGACCCTGCAAGATTTCAGAAACCAACCCGGTATGAGTGGATACTTTGAGGGAATGGAAGAAAGACTGGCAACAGCTGGAATCCCGGCTCGTGATATCCGCGTGGTAATGAGAAAAAACGAGAGAGGGTTTTATATCCCCCAACTGGTACGCCCCAGAAGACTTGCAAATGGAGAACTTGCTCCCTGGGACCCTGAATACCCTGCCCGAGGCATGCAGTTTATTTCTTCCAATCACGAGGACCAAATCTTTAGGGCCGATGCTAACGGAAACGCAAGACTCGTTGGGTGTCGTAGTACAATCAGCAACGAACGAATTCAAAATGGCGAGTGCGCGATCCCTCAACCAAGACAGCGTTCCTGTGGCTTTGACCCTTATATTCGAGACACAGGAAAAAACTTTCAAGAAATCTCAGAGAGCAATTTCACTTGTACCAAAGGGCCGAATCAACCCACCAATGAATATTTATGTATGGCCTGTAACCTCTATTTTGAGAGCCGAGGGGAAGGCTCTTTAGGAATGGAGGCTGTGGCGGAGCTGACTCTTGCCGATCAAGCCCATCAAGTGAGGAGAGGACGTGCTGGAAGCTCCCCCATTTGCGATGCCGTTTACAAGGCCAATCGTTTTTCATGGACTTTGGGTAATGCCGAAGTGGATGTATCTCGAGTGCGCGACTGGCATGCTTGGCAGCAAGCCCTTTATATATCAACCCAAACAGCCCATATGTCAGGGCAATCCAACCCTCCCATACACGATCCAAAGCTTCACTGTTATCGCTACTACGTTTCGACCATTACGTTTCAAAACTTTGAGCAACTTCCGGGATGGGCTAGAACCTATTATGATCAAACCTTAAATATGGGAGATAATTTCCGTCCCCTGTGTGTGGGAAATCATATTTTCATGCGTGACCCGAATGAACGCAACTGTCCGCAGCCCGATATTTCAAGGACAAGAGAAAATGATATGGACTCTGAAACCCACCGTCGCATGTTCTTTAACGAATGCCTTAGTGTCGATGAACCTCATGAGGTGCATCAAACCCCTCCGGCTCCAAACACACAACTGTGTTCTGAGAACACAATTGAAAGAGCCATAAGAGCTCACCGAGCCACAGGTGTGGACAACACCCCTCCAGGAATTTACTCACCAGAAAGTGAAGTGGCCGAATAAAAAAGTTTTTTTGTTTCAATTTGAGAAACCCTAAAACTTTTTCTCCAAACTAGAGGGCGTAGAGCAAAATTTGCGATTTTGTGGAATGCGAAACTCTCTCTATTTCGCCATAATAATAGACACAATGTGGGATCTTTTCTTAAGGGGACTAAGAAAAGGAAAAGGTCAAACGGGGGAGATTAAAAATGGGTAAGGGAAAGTTTAAACTAATCTTAAGTTTTATTTTCATCACAATTATAGCTATCGGTTTTCAGAACTGTTCTGAAGAAAACTTTGTCACGCAAGGTAATGGTCAACCTTATGAGGGCCTAACACCGGGTGGATCAGCAAACCGTGATCCAGGCGCTGACAATCCAAACAACACCAATGGCTCTAATAAAAACCCAATGGGATTTCAACCAGAGTTTGTGTGTAAAAGTCCAAGAAGCGAATTCTTAAACAGCGTTCAATTTGGTCAACACATCGAACAAGGACCAACCATCCTTATTAAAACCATCGAAGGCACCGGCCACGGAGTTCCTTGGAACGAAAATGCCACAACTCACAAAACAAGCATCATTGTCTCTACACTCTCAGGAGAGCAACCCGTTACTATAGAGGCTATCAACCAATTAGGCTCCTTAGAGCAATCAGGTCTCATTGATGTTCGCTACGACAATCATCCAAACGGGATAGGGCATGAGTCCTTTGAGTGTGAAGAAGTAGAGATCTCAAAGTTCTAAATTAGAAATAAACTTTTAGTTTTAAAAACAAAAGGCATCTTTACAAGGTTCTTACCCAACCTGACAAAAGATGCCTTTTTTATTTTACTCTCATTTTTTTTAATCCTGAATTAGAAAATAGACTTACAAAGCCTAGCTCTCAGTGGCATCACCACATTGGTGTGATCCAAAGGCTTTTCGTTTTCGACGTTACGACGATTGAGAGCGCTGATGGAAAGACCATCTGACCAACCTCTTGCTTCAAGTTGCAAAAACCTCGTTTTTAAATCTTCAATGGCACTCATGTAACTCTCAATAAATTCAGAATCTCTGGGGAAGCTCTCCCCTAGCTCATGAAGTCCGTAGTTAGCCATCTTGTGTGATTCTCCAGGCAGAAGACTTCTTAGTGGCGAGATGGCACGGTAGCTCACAAAGCCAAGCTTAGTTCTTCCTTCGGTTAAAACAAGGCCTGCGTTCACATTCATAATAAGGCTATTGATCTCAACAATTCGTAAGGGAAGCCTTTTTGCTCGAAGTTCCAAAACCTCTTCAGTCACACCCTCTGATTGAGAAAGAATGGATACAAAATCTTGAGCCATGTCCATTTTGCTGGAGCGGTCGGAAGCATAGACACCAGGGCGAAGTTCCATTATTTGATCAAGCTTACCTGGTTCATCTTCAACCACAAATTCGGTGAGCTCATAAGTGTTAATTCCATTCTGCTCATAAGCTCGTATAGGAACAATTTTATCGATCTCTACTAGAAGTTCTGTAGCACTTAAGCGAGAAATCCTAGCACCAACTGTGACGTGCACAGAGGGATGGGGCTCCACTAAGTGAAGACCATTTTGATCAACCCCTAATTCAATTTGAAAGTTCTCATCAGAAGAAGAAAGTGTGAGAGCTAGCTCCGTTTCAAAGGCATCACTCTGTTGAGCAAAAGCAGGAAACCATAGGACTAAGGAGAGGAGAATTAAAAATGTGCGCATAAAAGGGGGTGTAGCATAGGCAAGGCTTTGCCATGAGGAGAATTTAAAAAGATGTAAAAAAATCACTGAAACCTAAAAGATCTTCTGGCAGCTCGGTGCCATAAGGGGATAAACCACATTGGTGTAATCGATAGCCTCTTCTCCCTCATCAAGGGATCTTTGGTTCTCAGCGCCCATTAAAAACCCAAAGGACCAACCTCTGGCTTCGATCGCTTGGTTTCTAACCCTTAGATCACTAATCGCTGCAAGATATCTTTGAATAAAAGAGTCTTCAGGAGAAAAAGCCTCACCCATATCTTTTATCATGTAGTTTGCATTTATCCCTCGGCCCACAGAAAAAACATCTCCAAGGGGTCGTGCCCTATAGCTTAGGGTTTGAAGAGAACTTCGGCCTTCTTTTAGAACAGTTTCCCCTTCTACAAATAGAATCATGCTTTCAAGCTCGACTAAATGAAGAGGACTCCCCTGATCCATAAGCTGAGAAACCTCTTCGGTCACCCCCTCTGAGTTTTCCACTTGATTGACAAAATCAAGAGCCTCTTCCGTTGTTCCATTTTCAACATTAGCAAAATGACCCGGGCGAAGATTCATAATTTTATCAAGCCTTTGAGGCTCAACTTCAATAACAAACTCGGAGAGTTCATACATTACAATTTCGCCTCTCTCATAAGCTCTCACCGGAACACTTTCTGGAAGGCTCACTAAAACTTCACTCTCTCCCATTCTGGTAAAATGAGCACGTACTGAAAGGCGCAATTTATCCTTGGGCCTTACTACATAAAGCCCTTCTCTTTCATGACCAACTTCCATCACATATTCGGGATCAAAAGAAATAAGAGATAAGCTGACATTCGCCTCAAAGGCCTCCTGCGCGAGGCAGGAGACCGAGGCACACATCAACAATAAAACAACAAAAGAACGCATGAACTATTATGTACCACAGCCCAAAAAGAAAAAAGAGTAGGCAAAATTTTCATGTCAACAGAGTGATCAAGATCAAAGGAAAAATAAGCATAAAAGAGCTGTCTACTCTCTTAACAGGTGATTTTTTCCCTCTATCTAAAACGCGTTAAAGAAACATATAATCCCTTCTATGCGCATAAACGGGAAAGCTCTTATTTTAATACTTTTATTAACAGTGTTTTCAAACACCGTGCTTGCGCAACTAAGCTACCGCGAGTACCGCTCCATTCGTTCCATTGGTGAACAAATTCTCGATCGTTTTCCCCCTGAGGACTTTCAGTATGTGGGCCTTGGTGCAAGTCCCACAGCCGTTATCGCCTATTTGGAATCCGTACTGGGTCCCGAAGCGGTTACCCATTTACCTCTTACAAACGGCATAATGTTAGCTCGGCATTACGAACTTCACTCGGAGACCTCTTCTCATCCTGAAGAAATTCTCAATCACCACTTTGACACTTTTCTTCCCCAGAAATTTACATCAAAGAAAAATATCCTAGTGATCGATTTTGCTAACACAGGGCTTTCTCTACAATTTGTCCATAAACGTTTAACGGATTATTTATTAGATCGTCCGGAGCGCGACCTCAACTTAGTCACTCTGGCTCTAGGAAGAAGAAAACTCTTTTTAGAAGCCTTGAGAGAGACAGGGCTTGAAACCTTAAGACTCTCAAACTTTGCCTACCATCTTTTTCTATCCCAAAGGTTTGATGAATTCAGGCGTTTTAAAAAATTAGACCTCTCAAGAGTCGACACCTTAAGAGGTTATAAACCACCAGAGATCAATAGATCTCCTCTTAGTTTTGACGAGTACCGAGAAATCATACGCCAAGACCATTTCGCCCCTGGTGATTACGACCACCTTCTAAGAGGCCTACAGGTACAGATGAAAAAAGACCCTCTTAATCGAGATTTTTACGCTCCCAGAGAGTTCCAATCACCTATCCTCTATTGTCATTCTGTTTTCTGAACTGAAAAAAACCTCTGCCCTCAGAATCTCATCTGATAAAAAAGAAACGTCTAAAGATTATTTCTTATAGATTCCAAGGTTCAAGACTTCCACTGAAACCTTACCTTCTTTAATTAGCTCACTCGCCCTGTCATAGAGATTAGAAGCCATTTGCTCAAGAAGCCCAGGGTCTCTACCAGAAAGCAGTTTTAAGGTAATCGCCGTATGAGGCTCTCCACTCACACTTCCTGCAAAAGAAATCCCAGGAGAATAAAACCTCGTTTTAACAGCTTCAATGGAAACTGTTTCCTGCTCCCCCATAAGCTTGTGCAAATTTTCAACGGTTTCTGAGGGTAGCTCAAGTGAGCTCTCAATAATTAAGTGTGGCATCTTTTAAATCTCCCAAATTGAACCAAGAGTGGTTTGATATCCCATAGATAGGGAAGAGTCCAATGATTTGAATCTGCCAATCACTCCCCCCCCACCAGAACCTAGGTCTAGGTCCCCGCTCTCTTAATGACTAAGAGTCCTTTTCTAGTAGACTTTAGTCTTATGAAAACAATGATCTTAATAATCGCCTTTTTAGTGACAAGTCTTGGGGCCCAGGCCTATGAAACCTGCGCCACGGAGAGTTTAAATTCCAAAGAGAATCGCCTCCTATTAATGACTGATGACTCATTATCTCCAACGGTTTGGACTCAAGATGAAGCCAAAGACCTAAGCTTTTGCATAAGTCCTGACTTCAACAACGAATACGACAAACTAGAAACAGCTCTTAGGTGGGCCGCTAATGAATGGATGAGTGTTGCTAACGTAGACTTTCTTTTACGAGAGGATCTCTCCTGTGAGACAAATTCCAATGTTTTATTCCCAGTGATTAAAGCCCCAAGAAGGGCACGCTATGCTGCCCGCGCCTTTTTCCCCAATTACCCCATTAAAAAGCAGCGCATCCAAGTCAGGCAACAACATGTTAGAAACCAAGCTCTAGGTGAAATAAAATGGCTCATGCTTCACGAGTTAGGACATGTCCTAGGATTTAGACACGAACATATCCATCCTGACCAAGGTGGCAGCTGCCCCGAAAAAAATGGTGCTAATTACGTTGATCTCACAGTCTACGATCCACTCTCGGTCATGCACTATGCTTTATGTAAGGATAATAAGACTAAAAACTTCGTACTTTCTGAAAAAGACAAAGAAGGGGCCGAAGCCACCTACCCTTTTACCAGATAAACTGAAAGTCCCTAAATTTATTTAATAATGCGGAGGAGGTGTCTCAAGGCTAGCGTCTTTGAGTCCAGAGTCATCCTTAGCTTCAATAGCCGTTTTGACAATTTTCTCAAGGGATTCCACTTCTTTGCGAAGTTCGATGACTACATTATTAAGGTCCTCAATAATCTGATCCTGATAGGTAATTTTAGTTTCTAATTCTGTAAGACGCTCTTCCATGGCCAGTAACTACCACCGAACCTCTTCCTGAGAAATGACTTTTTTCTCCAAAGCAAGCCGAGCCCAAAGAACCCTGCAAGCTCTTGAAATTTGAAATATTTAAACGAATCCAAAGCCCTCCTGACGAAAACCCCTTTAAATGCTCAAAATAAAAGCACACCCAGCCAACACCCACGAAAATCCCCAATTAAAACCCCACCGAATCATTTGACTTTAAGCCCCAAATTCTAGATAACCAAGGGTCTCAAAAATAAGAGAAGACCTACTCGGGGAGTGGCGCAGTTTGGTAGCGCATCTGCTTTGGGAGCAGAGGGTCGCAGGTTCGAATCCTGTCTCCCCGACCATTTTTAGGCTCATTCAATTGAGCCATTTTCTCAACTACCCAATTTTGTTAACCAATGGAATCAGCCGCTTAGAGTGTTCGCCCCTTCGAAGTATCATTTTTAATCAGCAAATTTCTTTAAGTTTGCCAGATTCAATGCCTGATTTTGCCTGACGATTTATTGTTCCAATATATAAATAGATGACAGCGTCTTATCCCAACATTTAAGCAACTTTAGTTCTCTTCACTGAGGCAACAGCGCAGTCACATTAAAAGTTAAACTTTATCTACGACAATGCATCCCACAAAATTCTGTTTTTGTTTGTATTGCAAAATGTAATCAATAATTATTGCATAAAGTATTTCTAAGGAGGGGAAGATGGAAACTTTAGCTCTACAAAAGAAAAACAAGAGGGACTCAACTTTAACCGTTAGACTCCCCGAAAACATCTACACTAAAGTAAAACGAATTGCGAAAAATCTTAATCGTAGCCAATCAGAGATTGTTGAACTTGGAATACTGTTGGTCGATAAAGAGTTCCAAAAAAAGTTTGGAAACAAAAAAAGAGAAAAAGGCTCCAAATGAGCACATCTTCTCTAGGCTCTATAAATCTTCAGAAGTACCTGTCAGGTTGTGGTGGCGCTGTGCGTGGCACCATGTTGAATGACTGTAAGAACAGATTTTATTCAGAAGACTACGAGTTCCGGACATTAAAGAAAAGCTTGATAGCAATCTCCAAGAAAAACGGCACCGGTGACACCGTGGTATTTCCTGCAACTATTCCTATTTCTCCTGAGATAGTTGCTTTTATGGGGTTATATAGCGGTGATGGAGCCAAAGGCAGTGAGGACCCCAAAAAACCAGGTGCACTGAAAACCTCTATTGCGTTCTCACAAAGAGAACCTAATTTAGTAAAATTTGCCGTTGGTTCATTCAGATACCTATTTGGTTCCAGTGTTAGATTTACTTACTCTCTTGGCGAAGACAGTGCCTACTTTATGGCAGACGAAGGGCTTGAAAAGCTTAAAAAACACTACAATGGGAAATTACCAAGAATACCAAAGCTTAGCTCCATTAGAACCAATTTAAATGCTGCAGATGTACGCTACTTACAAGAAAGACGACCCGTTCCTGGTAGTAATGAGGAGCACTTGGCCTTCTATTATTTTCACAAAGCAGCAATGGAAAAGATCTTGGCCGCCGAAAAGCTAAAAGAGATTCAGAGAGCAGGGATAAGTATTGGCCGGGAAGATAAAATTAGAGCCTCCCTTCGGAGGCCATTCAAAAAAGGCGCGAGGTCTCCAGGGGGAAGCAGCCGATCCGACGAGTTGTACCTTGGTGGCTTGAATGGTTTTGGCGAATTGTTTTTGCGGATCCTGCAAAGTGCTGAAGAAACTCTCCTGGAAAACATTGAAAAGTCTAGGGATGACCTCATCCACTGGGAAAAGAAGCCTGAAGAAGGTACCACACTAGATTTATATGATTTTTTTACTAATAGTAAGTACTCAAAAATTGAAGGCAGCAGTCCGAAAGTTGAACAATCTGGTCCATATCAACTAAAAGCTAAGTGGGGGACAGGAAAAGAACTTCTAATAAATAGCAAAATCGACATCAGCCCCCTTTGGCTATATGGTGCAGGACTTTATCTTGCTGAAGGAAGCACTCCTAAGAGCAAATTTTTTTCGATGTATAAAAGAAAAGAGACTGGGTTTGCAGTTGGATTCACCTCTTCTGAGGGAGCTAGCTTAGAGCTCTACTTAAAATGCCTACAGAAAATTTTTCGCAAAGAGGATTGCGTTTCAAATTGGAAAATCAAAGTTGGATCACAATATTTCCCCGAACTTGTTAATATTGGGCTGAAATGGGGTATGCCTATGTTGCGCGGTGGGAATAGCGGAGATGGCAAACTAAGAACGGCCGAAATTTCAATCGACCTTAAAGACTGGGGCCTAAATGTCGCTGACTACCTAAAAAACTATGAAGAACTTTTCACTCACGTTGAGCCAACAGGCGCTGGCGTCCCAAGGGTTGATGTTTCAGCGTCCTCAGCATTATCAAAATGGTTTTTTACCTTAATGATGTACAGTGTCTTTCATAGAATTTCACCAAACCCAAAGGATGACTTCTGTGATTAACAGCCTAATAATACCGTGCCCATTACAACCAGGTACTGAGATAGAATGTCCAGAGGAAGCCAAAGAATATCTTGCTGAATACCTCGAAAGCGTTTCTTCTTCGATTGAAGAAGAATGCCTCTCTGCCTCAATGTTAATGTCAGCTACATACGCTGACTTCATTCTAAATTCTAAGATTACAGAAAACTGGTTAGATATTTTTGAATCTCAATTACTTGATGGAGATAGTACTCCAGTCGAGTACACAGAATGCTTTGGAAAGCAGCTGTATAAATTCAATTGCTGGAAACAAACGACCGTCCATTCAAATTATGTCTGGTGGTGGCTCAGCTCAACACTTGGAAACGATATAACAGAGAAAGTATTGGACAACCTCACTACGTTCAAACAGGGCTCAGGTTGGTTCTTTAATAAAGAGGTCAGCTGCACAAACCCTAGAACAAGAATGAAAACAGAACTATTGATGAATTTGTCACTGACAGCTGAAATTGCAAAGGCCTCTGATACTCAAAGAACACTTATTGCAAACCTGGAAAGCACAGCCTCTTCAGTGCCAAATCTAGGATTTTTAGGAGCAGAGTATTATAGGGCAAAATGCCTATCAATGGAGAATGAACAGTTTCAAGCCAACGATTTAGAGGCACTTTTTGATGCATGCTCCACGCCTATTGGCTTCAGTGATTTTAATGTAACATCAAAGAAAGATGATTACATGGGAACAGCTAAAAGGGTTGGTAGGGACGCAGCAATAATGTCGCCAATAATCAATCTTTATGCACATGAACTAAGCCCCCTCGTCAATGATGAAACAAAGACCAAAATTCTAGTGGGTGTCAAAAGTGCTATGAGGTTTTTGGAAGATAACCCTCTAAATTTACCAGGATACACAATAAGGGACACAGGTTTTTTATTCGGAAGTGGCGTAACCCCTAACGAAGTAATTAGCTCAATTTTTTTGTTAAACCTTCAACATCATGGATTATAGACCAATAAAAGGAGAACTCGTTGAAACACAACTATGATCAACAGCTTGAATTTGACGAAGTCAATAGCGGAGAAGACAAAAATATGCTCTTTCCTAAAACCTATATACAGCCATTTGAGCGAGTTTTAGCAGAGCTCGAATTAAATACTTTTGTAGATAAAAAATTCGACCTAGCCAGCTATGACATCAGCTCCGACGAACTAAAGCCAATTAGCCCTCCCCCAAAGCACAATGAATTCCTAAACAGAACTGCTTACTGGGAAAGGATAGGCCCCGGAAAACAACACCTATCACTTCAAGTAAAAGTTGAAGCCACTCAAGCGCTTAATATCAAGTCAAAACTACATCGCGCAAGAAGGCTTCGGTACGGACCCCATGATTTCCACGAATACCGCGGCAAGTTTTTTCCACAGCTTGTCAGGTCAATATTGAATATTACCCATGTTGAAGTCGGTGCTACTGTCCTTGATCCATTTAGTGGGTCCGGGACAACTCTTGCTGAGGCCACCTCAACGGGCATGAAAACAATTGGTACCGACATGAATCCCCTATCTGTACTCGTATCAAAAGCTAAGACTGAAATTTATCAACTTGGACATAGGCAATTAGAACGACTGATTAAAAAACTTATATCGAATGTTAATAAATACGACGGGACACAAGAAGACCTTAAAAAAGTCTGGTCCCAGACTGATATAGAGTACCTTGAGAGATGGTTTCCAAGGCATACGTTGAATGAACTAGCTTTTGTCAGAAGAACTTGTGACAAAATTAGCAACAAGGACAACGTCGTAATCTTTCATGCCTGGCTCAGTAATATTATCAGAGGCGTCTCATGGCAAAAGGCCGAAGACCTTCGCGTTCGAAAAGAAATTCGAAAAATCCCAAAAAACGAAGCAATAAGGAATTTCTTGTCTGAAGTTGAAAAGCAAACATCCCGAGTATTGCCTTACCTTGAAGTATTAGAACAACACGAGCCTAGTTTCCATACAGCAAAGGTATTGCTGTCAGACGCAAGAAGCCTCACAACCTCACATCCAGACCTTTTGGGAAGAGTTGACTCAATTATTACATCGCCACCATACGCAACAGCGCTCCCTTATCTAGACACAGATAGATTAAGCCTGATAGTTCTGGGGCTACTTCCTAGGAACCAGCATAGAAGTCAAGAAACCGACATGATTGGTACTCGGGAAGTAACTGAGCGAAAGCGAAAAGACCTATGGGATACTTATCTTTCGCGAAAAAATGAGCTCCCAAACTCAATTACCACCGTCATTGACCTGGTTGCGAAGCATAACCATCAGGATGAGGTAGGATTCCGCCGCAGAAACCTACCTGCCTTATTAGGTAAGTATTTTCTCGACATGGCTGATGTATTAAACGAGTCAAAGGCCGCCCTGAGACCCAAAGGATATGCTACATACGTGGTAGGAAACAATAGCACCAATCTTAGCGGCCAAAAAACTATTATTCCTACAGATGAGTTCCTATGGGAGCTAGGAGAACATATAGGATTAAAACAAGTCAGAGCGATCAATATGGAACTACTCACCTCTAGAGATATATTCAAAGAAAACAGGGGCTCTAGCGAAACAATTTTAATTTTTCAAAAGGATTAAGAATGGAAATCAGAACATCTATATACACAGACAAAGATTTACCTGAATTGCGAAAAGTAGGCATTGATTGGGATTTCTATGATGCTAAGACAAACAGCTACTTGCACAAACTCCATCCATACCCAGCTAAATTCATCCCCCAGATACCGCACAAAGCTATAAGTGAATGGAGCAAAAAAGGCGACATGATTCTTGACCCCTTTTGCGGCTCAGGGACAACCCTGCTAGAGGCCTCGCTACTGATGAGGCCGTCCTTGGGTGTAGACAACAACGGTGTCGCTTGCCTTGTTAGCAAAGTGAAAACTACTAAATACTCGAAAAATGACATAAAGTGCTTCTCAGAGCTTCTTGAATCAATAAAAGAATCTAAGTCAAAAAAGAAGAACCCATCCACAGCGCCAAGTTATAAAAATATGGACTATTGGTTTGAAGAGGACGCAATAGGTGATTTGTCTAAGATAAAATCTTCTATCTTAGAATTTGAGAACAAGAAAGTTGAAGATCTAGGCATGGCAATAATGTCCTCGATAATTGTGAGAACATCCAAGCAGGATAGTGACACCAGATACTCCAGAATTGATCGCGAATATTCTAAAGGCGATGCTTTTGATTGGTTCCTGAGAAAAGCGAAGACTATCACAAAGGATCTCTTAGAGTACGTTGATGTAAAAAGAGAAAAATCTAAGGTCAAGCTTGGAGACTCCAGAAAGTTAAAGTTTATTGGGGACAACAGCGTTGATCTCATTGTAACGTCTCCTCCGTATTTGAATGCCTACGACTACCATAAATATCATAGACATAGACTTCATTGGATAAATGCTGATGTCCCCTTTGCCCGGGATCTAGAGATTGGCAAACATGATACCTTTACCCGACCCAAAGCAACTCCTGATCGATATTTCCATGATATGAAGGAATGTTTTACGGAATGGTCTCGCGTTCTTAAAAAAGGCAAAAAGGCATTTGTTGTCGTCGGCGATGCAATAGTTAGCAAGCAACCAGTCCCTGTTGCTGATCTACTAATTGAAGTCGGACTTGAAAGCGGATTACTTATTGAACAGCATTACGTCAGGGAGATCAGGAAAGATAAAAAAGCCTTTAACCCCTCTAATTCAAGACTTGGACAAGAGCATTTACTTTTATTCAAGAACAAATAGGACTTTATTATGGAAAAAGGATATTGAGTTCCAGTAGTTGGTAAATACACTTCAAATGATTTAACTGTTTAAAGACGTGAAAAATATTAAATGGCTCGGGTTAATCTCGCGCTCGTTTTTGCAACTTACAACTCTGTCCCAAAACCTATAGTGCTGATTTCCAAGGTCAGCATACGTGGCGTTTCGCAGAGGTCTTCTGGCCTTCGCCTCCTCTGTAGCCGTTCGATGAATATACGTCTCTAGTCCTTGAAATTTACCGATATGGTCCCGGGTCCTGTCGACTCTCTACTGGTTGGATAAGGCCAGTGCTTTATTTCACGATCCACTGAAATGGGGGGCACAAGATTTTCGGAAGTTTGAATATCCAAAACTAGCCTGTAGCATGATTTCGCTCAAATCGTCTCATTTTGAAACCCTAATAGAAACTAATCCAGACAACTTCAAAATGAGCGCAACTATTTTCTCTTTTATGCGTTCTCCTACTAACATAGGGGGCTATGATGAAAGTTTTAAACTGTTTATCACTTTTACTGATTTTAGTTTATTTTCAAAACTGTAGTGAACCTTCCTCAGGTGGAATCGGTGACCAGCCAACGTCTGGAAATGATACGGACTACAATAAATTAAGGATCAATCGTGCCAATTCTCTTATTGATCCGGAGTTTGAGCACCGGGCTGACTTTATTTATCCTACTAATCCTAATTCTGCTACGGATGTTGTAGTTCTCATCCATGGCGGTGGTGGTGAGAAGCACCAATTTGCTAATTCCTTGGGATTTAAAAATGAAAATGATCCTGACTACAATTTTGAGACCCCGAACTATAGACAAGAGTACTTGGATTCTCACAATTTAGCCTTTGTTTTTGTGCAGGGATTTAATAGAGAGTCTCAACCTCAGGCCTATACCTGGGATAATACTATTATGGTTTCAGGACATGATGATAAGGAGCTTTTAAAGCGCCTAGCTAGTTATTTACGAAATACAGAGGGGTTTAATAAAGTCTTTCTCATGGGTCATTCTATGGGCGGGAGTATGACCAATCGGATGTGGTGTGAGGCTTCGGCTCATTTTGATGGGTTTGGAAGTTCCGCTGGGCCCATGTCCCCTACTGTTTTTGATTCTTGTAACCCTGAGACCTATAAACCCTATATTCATGTAACAGGCCTTAATGATAGAATCATTCAACTGGTGGAACAAAGAATTGGGGGAAGTACGATCAATCACCATGATGACGAGTTCTTAGAGCTTGATTCTGTGACAAGGCTTGCTGGTGGTGAGGCTTTCGTGCACCCGACTCCTGAGTTCAAAAATGAACTGGTTTCTTATCCTCAACGTGTGGACTGGGTCTGCGGAGAAACTACAAACGCTCCGGCACGAATTCCTGATAGCTTTTCCTGGCACACAGAAATCTATAGCCAGTGTGGTGGAAAAATAAAAATGATGCTTTTAAAAGACAAGGATCATTGTACAGGAGGAGAGGGGGGAACCTATAAATGTGATATTCCTCTCACCACCCTTGGGACTACAGATCATTTGGATCGCTTTATCGAATTCTTCAATGAAAACCGATAACAGACATTCAAACTCACCTAATTTCAGGATAAATTCCGATCACCTCGAGCATCTTATCAACCTGACCTTGGGTGATGCTCTCTTGTCCTGATATCTTATACCAATAGCTCATAATATTAGTGATTACACCAGGGTCCATTAAATCTGTATGAGTCTCACAATCAAAATCATAACTATGAGTTGAAGGGTTAAAGACCTGTTTGCAGGCGTACTCACTATCGACAAACATATTTGAGTGTCCTTGAACGGAATCGTATAAAAACTGCTCACTTCCTTCATAATCTCCGTTCCAAGAAATGTGAAATGCAGTCCCGCCATTTACGGATTGATAGTACTTCGAGCCATAAGGATCAAAGGGAGTGTCGTCAATATTGTCACCCGGCTGAAATCCGAATCTATCTGTATCAATTGAATAAGCTATCTCATAATTCCAATTGGTACTGCCTTCCCATAAAATCCAGTTCGAAACTCCTTGATTATGGTTAACTCTTAAGGCCATAGTTTCAAATGTATGAGGAAGACCAAAATTATGACCTAATTCGTGAATTAAAGTATGGTCATGGGATGAATTGGAAACCACAGCGCCTTTCCTTGCTCCATAGCTAATACCTCCTACCCGGTTTCTGCTCATTGTTGAGTCGAATAAAAAGACAGTCTCACTGGTAGGAGAAATATAATCGAGCAAGCATTCTTTGTGATTAGAGCTTACAAAATCGATTATAGGCTCTCCTTCACAAACCACTTCCTTTTCTTCATACGTGTCTAAAATAGGCCTCATATGGCCCTCTAAGATTTTATTCATGGTCTCAATTTGTTCACTGACTTTAAAGTGAGTAAAACTCGCACTATTATCTTTAGTAGAGTTTATCAAATTATACCGGAAGGTAGGAAGGTTTGAGGGAAGCACTTTAATTTCAAAAACTTTAGTTATCGATTCACCGGAGGTAAAGCTTACTCTAAAATCAAGAGTATATGTGCCGGCTTCTTTAACCCCTCCTTTGAGTTCTGTGTAAAATTGACCTTCTCTAGGAATAATAAAAGAGATGACACCACTTTCGTGTATTCTCTGAGCATAAACACTCTCCCCTGCCATATTGGAGACAATTGTGAAAACTTTGTTAAAGTTTTCTACCGTAACTCTTTCAACTTTTTTATGAGCATTGAAATTTAAACGAATCAATTTTTCACCAAACTCTCCTTCAGTGAAAGTCGTTTTAGGAAGAGTGATTAAATCAGGGTATTTTTCAGCCTCATCGGGCTTTTCTTGAATAGAAACAGAGACTCTAATATGGGAAACGCCCCCTTTTGCTAGTGCCCTAAACTTCAAGGAATAAACCCCCGCTTGCCCCACCTCCGGACGCCAAAGAAAATATCCCACCTCTTCATCGAACGAACTCCCTTCAGGTGGATTATCAAGTTTGTAGACAATTTTCTCTTCCACCTCTTGAGTGACTTCTAATTGAATCCCAAATGCTTCCTCCTCTTCATATACCTGAGGAGAAACAGGAACTAGGGTGGGAGGGTTATCACCCTCTGGAATAGACTCTAAAACTTTGTCCTCACTAGGAGGATTAGAACAAGCGACTAAAAATAAAAGACCTAGTGCAAAAACGTACCTCATAATCTTATTTTCTTAAATTATTGATAGTTTTCATATTCATTTCCCGTCAACAAGCGTAATTTTCTTGAATTGGTAAAATAATCGTATCAATCACGGAAAAATTTTTTTGGAAAAGATTTATATCTAAAAAATCTAACGAAGAGCTCCATCAGAGGAGGATGAGGTTAAAATAACGTATTCCTAGCGCTAAAGAAAAAAACATCCCGGCCAAAGAAAATACCAAAAGTTAATAAATGATTAAGTCGAGGAGATTTCAGAACCATTTAATTAGCTAGATTTAACAATAGAGTGATAACAACTTTTTCCAAAAGTAAAATCTTTTACCTTAAGATTCTGATGTTAAGCCCGAAAAAGTTGCTGCCGCTCGTTTATTGACTCGGCATCTGAAACAAAGGAGTAAGCGTGAAAAAATTTATCTTTATCATCTACATCGGACTAATCTGTGCCTGTAGCAGTAGTGAAAACAGCAGTAGCAGTGGCTCGAATAATGACCCCTCTGGCACTAACTTCTTAAAGTTTAATCCACCAGCCATAGCTGAAGAGCAGACTACGTCCTCCCAAAGCTTCGATTTGGAAGGAGCCGCTATTGAATCAGATCACAGTATCTTAGCCGTTAGCCATTATAAAGCTTTAACCTTTAACGGAAATCGAGATGGTAAATGTATAGGCGCCCCTGGAACCATCCCATTCGACCTCTGTATGCTGGAAATGCTAGGAATTGATTCACCAGGCTCGTATTCTGGAGAAGCACCCAATGGAGAAAACGTCACTGTGATCGTCGAAGATCTTGAGGATAATCCTAATGGTTATGACCTATCAGCTGTAGCTACCAACAAAACTCGCGACCAGATCGTTTTTAAATATAAAGCTAATAGTGACGGTACAAAAGGAATTATAGAAGGCAATCCAGAAGGAATCTTTGGGGAAAACGGACCCGACTATGTTTATCGTATAATATGGGATGATACGGTATCTCCTGGATTGATTGAAAGCTATTCATCTGAAGGCAGTCGCAATAGCCCCTCAGACTCTTTCTTTACCTCTAGTTACCTGAAAGCCTTAGTCGTTGATGGCAGCGCTGATCTTGTCACTAAAAATTACTTCTTCAATCAATTTATGGGGATAGAAAGTCAGAGTCGCTCTAAGTTCGCCCAAATTCGCGTCAACAGTCAGCGTTCCCTGATTATTAGCAGTAACTGCGAAGATTTAGACGATCCTACTGAGGGTAGTGAATGTTTCAATTTTTCAGACTCTACCTTAGTCGATACTGAAAACGATAGTAATGTCCTCCAGTGCTTTGAGACTGATTCCATTTATTACAATGATTTAGTTTTGTCAGATGCCGTGGCATTGTCTAATTCCACTCCTGGGAGTTTCGCGTTCACCGAAAACTTCGACGACTCATCATGTGAAAATCTGAAAAACCTGGAACTGAATGAATCTCCTTTCACTATACGATTGGATAAGGATGACGCGGCTTCAAACTCAATTAGTGGTATCGCCCATGAGGTGAGGAATAAACCATGGGAAGAGATGAATTTAATTGAGAGCTCCGATTTTTTGGAATGAATGTACTAATGCGAAAAATGAATTCTTCATTGAGTTAATCTTATTATCAATATTAAACAGGAAATTCTTGTGGACGGGAATTCCCTTTCAATCATTTTAATTTTTGAGATAATTCAAACAAAGAAAAACTTAAGGAGCTACAATGGAACGTAAGAACCTCAAATTATGTTTATCAATACTATCTATAATCTTTTTATCTTTCTTTAATACAGCTTGCAGTAGTGACGGCGGCTCCTCTGGAGGAAACGCTAGCATTGAATCCACAAATGGATTTACAAGCGATGGCTCTCCCCTAACTGTCAATAGAATGGTTGAAAACCCTAGCTCTTCTTCTCTAAGTACCGCGACGGATTATTATGGGCGATTTGTGGCAGAGGACGATAGCGGCAACCTTTTTGTTGGCACAGCTCACTTTACTCTCAATCGTGAGGATGACAATACCGCCTACTTTAGTGATTTCTATCTTGATTACTTCGCGCGAGTTACCGGGTACAACTCAAGTACTACAATTCAAGGGAGCTCTTCGGATTTAGGAGTTCCCGTTGGATATAACTCAAATACCAACTCAGTAACGATTGCTAACTCTAGCCAACGAATTATGAGCTTTTCCGTTGATTTTACTGACAATTCAAACATCAACGATGTTAATGCCGCGACTATGGTCTTCTCCACTGATTTTACAACGATGGTTGGTGGTGCTTCAGACTTTTTCTTTGTCGCACAAAAAGCCAGCGCTCATTCCACAGCCTCTATTGATGATCTTGATGGGGCTTGGGGGCTGGTTAATTTCACAGCCGCTAGTGGTGAGATGACCATTGATTCTTTTGCTCAAGTCGTAGCAACAGGGACTGGAGGCAACGACCTGCAAGCCTTTACTGGTCAAAATGAATCCGGTGGCGCTCCCTACGGGGGAGAGTACGATATTGTCGATGCTAACGCTGGAGCTTTTGCCTTTGGATTTGATTTAGAATATCAAGCCGGTGATACGCCCACAGCCAGTGGTGATATTCATGGGATTTTCCTACAATCGCCTGATAAAAATGTTTTGTTCGGCGTTAATAGCCTTGAGAGCATTATTTTTGCAGCCACGCGCTAGATTATGGTAGGTAAACTGAGGGGAGCTTCTCCCCTCTCTTAACTACTCTAAAGCCTTCAGGATAGTCTTAGTCTGGGTTCCACTCGTTTCGATAATTAATTCCAAGTTATTTAAACGAGAAAACTCTCGGACAATTGGCAGTCCGAAGCCCGAGCCTTTTTCTTGGTGGGTGGCTCCCGGGTCAAACTCTATACCCTGAGTCGTTATCGTAACTTTAGACTCTTCGCTTACAACCTCAATCGTTGAACCTTCAAAACAGTACTTCACGGCGTTTGAAATTAAATTATCTAACAGGTGCACTCTGAAGTGGACAGGATTGACTAGGGGGCTAAAATCTGACTTTTTAATATAATTCACGCTTAAATTTCTTTCATTAATTTTAGACTGAAATCCTGCGAGGCAATCGTTTAAAATTGACTCGAAGTCTATCTGCTCCTTTAAAGGTGAATCCTCATCCTTGCTGCTAGAATTATTGAGGAGAATCTTTTTAATATTGGTAATGTATTTGAGGCTCATTCGGGCGCGAGAGGGTAATTGCTTGTTGGCATCCAATATTTCCAAATTGGCAGATAAAAGGGCGACGTTTCTTCCTACGTCGTGGGAAAGAATACGGAAGAGCTTTTCGTTTTCCCGATACTGCAACTCTAATGAGAGCCTTTTTTCAAGTAATTCATTCGAGAGCCTTTTATTTGTCAGGTAGTAGTAACCGAAAATCCCTAGCATGAGAATAGGTCCGCTTGATAAGTTTGAAAGCCCTACTTGATACCACTGCTCCTTATTGAATTCATTCCAAGTAAAGGTGTAGGTGTGCGCTAGAAACATCAGAAGTGATGAGACTGACATCGAAACAACACTCCAAATGGTGCCCCACTTGAATCCACAAAGGGGTATACTAAAAAGGGGGACTGCACAAAAGAACATCATTGAAGGGTTAACCTGCATTCCAGCGTTTACGTTCACACCGATTAAACCTAAAACCGTTAGAAAGCAGATTAAACCGAATATCGTATCACTTTTTCCGATTTTTGCTTTGTAGAGGAATAAAAGTACCGAAATACCAATGAGATCAATCAAGCAGATTAATGAATCAATATAGATACCCAAAGCAAAACAGAAGACCACTTGAAAGCCCCACATGTATAGGGCAATTAGGCAGATACCGATTTTCACCCCTTCATTAGGAGCACCATCTCTTTTGAAAGATTGGGTAAACCTAATGTGAAGTTCGATAAGGAAATTAGCTAGCTTCTGCAAAGAACGACACCTTGGCCCCGTAAAGTTTTTACTGTCAGATCTAGGAAGGTAATCTTTTTCCTGAGATTTGAGAGAATGGTATTAAAGTTGTTGTCCGTTACAATGTAGTTTTCTCCATAAAATGAGTGTATTAAAACTTCTTTGGCCACAGGTTCAGTATTCTGGGCAATGGTCTTGAGTATAAACTTCTCAAATTCATTGAACTCAAGATCCCCACTATGTTTGGGATAAACTAGAGCTGAGGATATATCGTCGATAATCATCGCAATTTGATTATGGATAGAAAATTTTAAGAGCCTTGAGGAAAAAAGCTCTTTTTTAACTCTTTGGATAATTTCAGCATTACTCATTAAGGTATTCACCAGCTCCACTTGATTCTCAACCAAAGCCTTTTCAAACAGCCCCTGATCAGGAGATGACGTTTTCAAAATAAAAGGAATCTTACCAAAAAAGGGGTCCATCGAGATTCTTTTTAAAACCTCGAAACCGTCCTCTTTTGGCATATAGATATCACAGAAAATTAGGTCCACCAGGTGACCATTTTCTTTTAAGTAGGTTTCCGCTTGTTCAAAGTTCGACGCCGCAAAAACTTCCAATCCCTCTGAGATTAAAAGTTCCTGATAAAGTTCTAGAAATTCTGGATCATCATCGATCAATAAAACCTGGTCGCTCACTCGCCCCCCTCAACTCAGATTTACTAACGATATTATATATTTAAGTAAAAAATAAACAATTTCAACATGATAAGGTAATTTAATTTACCTTTATCTAGTCGGGTCTTCCATTTTAAAATTTATATATTCCAGAACAGGAATCTCATTAAAATTAGAAGGACTGTACGGAACAGTTGTTTTATTTTTTTAATTTAGACAGGCATAAGTCGTTTCGGGGTTCAAACGTTCACCCTTGGATTCATGTGAGCGAGAAACCTTTCCTGTCAGAAGAAAAAAGCAAAGGATTTTTATTTTGTCTACCGATCAAGAGCAAAGATTTAAAAGGGATAGAAAAATTATGATGAAAGAAACTCTTCCAGCTCTGTTGAGAAATAAAGATATTACAATTAAAGAGCTCTCTAGATTGAGTGAGGTTTCACCGTCGACTATTTACGAATGGAAAAATGGTCGAATACCTGCAAATATTCAAAACGTCCGAGCCGTAGCAGAGATACTCGAAGTAACACTCTACTACCTTCTGTACGGCACTCATGATCCGCAAAGCTCTACTCATGAGATATCGGAGAACATAGAGGGCACCTATCTCATTACTATTAAGAAAAATTAGAAATAAAGATTCAATTTAACTGAAGCATCAATTGCTGCAACTGGAGGATTTTATAATGGATCAAAATACTTTACTTTTACTAGGCTCTGTTAAGATTAGAAATGTGGAAACTGGACAAGAAAAAATTATTGAGGCTAAAGGCTTTGATGTTCTTGGCTTCTTCTTTCCTTTTATTCGTTTACTTATGGCTGGCCGTTTTGCTCTTGCCGCTGGATTTGTATTCACAATCTTCTTATACCCTGTATGGTCATGGTATATTGGTTTTAATTTCAAAAAAATGAATCTCGAATATCACCTCTCCCATGGTTGGGTTATTGCCACAGGCGATGCTCCTAGGAATAACTCCAATGACAACAATGAGGGGCGTTCTACTACAAAAAGTCAAGAAATTGATTCATCCCTTGCCGCCTAGGGATGGGGCACGTATGGGATCGTCTCTTTAGGGCGGTCTCTTTTTAAACTAATACCTTCTTATTTCTGATTCTGTTGCTCGGGAGCTTGATGGCAACAAGAGCGCCTTCCTTATTATTAAAAGAAAGTGTCCCACCCATTCTCTGGATTAAATTGGTTACCACATAGATACCAACACCCCCCTTAGGGTTTTCTGAAGGGAAGGAGCCTTGATTGAGTTGAGTTAAGATCGACTCAGAAAATCCGGGACCGTTATCTGATATATTAATCATGGAGTCCGAGCAGTAAATACGTATTTCGGGGTTTAAGATGTGCTTTGAAATTAAGGCTTTCTTGGAGTTCAGAAAAAAACTAATAAAAATCGATTCAAACTGCGTTCGATCCCCATACACTTCGCACTGGTCGTCGCACTTTACAGTGATTCCTTTTTTTTGAAGTTCCAATAATGAGGCACTCTTAGTAACTATCTCCTCTAAAGAAATCCAATCCTTAGACTCATGAGCTACATGAGCTATATAGTTCAGATCTCTTAAAATAGTCTCGCTTCTCTCAATTTTTTTATAAACTCGGTCTAATTTGTCAGATAGCCTTTTGTTACTGTTTTTGAGAGCCTCTTTACGTAGGAGATCAAGATCGAACAAAGGGCTTGCGATCATCCCCTTCACATTATGAGCAATAGCTGTTGAAACTTGCCCAATGACCGAGAACTTTTCTAGAGATTCGTATTGAAAACTCCTGTTTTGGCTTAAGGTTGAATTGAGGACTATACCTAGAATCGAAGTCGTAATGATAGCTGTAACTATATCTGACTGTTGGGTTTGACTTACCATGATTTGGTAGGTCTCAAAGGTGTAAAAGAAAGCACTTAGATAAGTGGCAGATCCTAGTAAAATCAGTATGACGTAGTTTCTCTGACTGATTGGCATAAATAAGGGATAAAAGCAGGTGGTTTGAATATAATTTATAAAATAAAGGGGGCGGTAGAACTGGGAATAGGAACCATAAAGGTAGGAAATCATTCCTATAATAATGGTTAGAGCTGCCCACCTTTTTTTTAAATAAAGAAGACAGCCTAAACTTAGACTCAATGAAAAACCCATTTTTACGGAAAAATAGACCCAACGCTCAGATGCTGGCACATGAGGAAATTCGGAGAGGCTAACTATTAAAATTAGTATCGGATAAATAATAGCGATTAGTTTTATTCGCTTATCGAAATTTGTAGTCATAAACGAATTTGTAGCCTTTATTTCTTTCAGAGATGATCATCGAAGCGATCGTAGGAGATTTCTTTTTTAAATTACTAATATGGGTATCAAGTACATTACGACTAAGATGCTTTCCTTCTCCCCACACCCAATTTTGAATCTGATCCTTTGAGACCCACACCGACTCTTGTCCGAAGAGTAAACTAAATATCTTATATTCCGTGGAGGTTAAATTGACCGATTCATCATCGACAATGACCTCCGAGTTCAGAGGATCTATCCTCACACTTTCCAAGCCTGATTTTTTTTGCTTTGCTTTAAGCTGATATTCCGAACGTGCCGCCTGAATACACTCGATTAAAGACTCACAAGAAAAAGGCTTCTCAAGGAAACGAAACACACCCTTGTTAAGGGCTTCGATTACTAGATCCTTGGTTCCAAAGGCTGTGATCATAATAACAACCGGCTCTATTTCTAATCGAGCCATGATTTCAAGAATCGCAATACCCTGATTCTCACCTAAGTTATAATCACAGATCACGACACTTATCGGTTCAGCAATTAGGACCTTTTCTGCTTCCGATAGACTGAAAGCTTTTAGCACTGGGAAATGAGGAGATACCCCATCCTCTAGACTTAGAGCTAAATCTACATCATCCTCAATTATTAAAACCGACATGCTTTAACTTACCAAATATTGATTATTATTCACCAAAATAAATTAACTTCATTTATCTTGAGCAAAACTTGAGCAAACAAGGGGTATTTAATCTGAGAAGATTAAATAAAAAAGGGGATAGTATGGAAATTAGGCTCGATAAGACCTTGCCGCGGCTGATCAAATCGAAAAACATAAGTATTTCATATTTAGCTAAAAAGACAAAAATCTCCCCTTCAACACTTTATGAGTGGAAAAACGGCAGAATCCCTCAAAACATTACCCATGTAAAAACGGTCGCGACCGCACTTGAAGTTCCACTCCATTATCTTCTTTTCGAAACGTCGGACCCTTTTTCTCAGGAAGTTCAAATCGACACTCTCGCTCTCGAAGGTCAGTATGAGGTCTCTATAAAACGTAGATAATGTTAAGCGACCGTTTAATTTTGATTTCTAGACAACTAGGCTGCGGTGGCTGCCTCTCGTAGGGACGATCAAACTTATGTAAAAAGGCCCGTGAACATGGGGCGCTGATCAAGTATATCTTTAAAATCCACCAGATGGCTCCATATTTTCATCAAATCGAGGAGATCAAATATTCTGGGAATGACGAGCCTCCTATAAACCACGAACTTCTGTAGCTTTTAGGGACTAAAACATTTGAGAGTAAATGGTTTTGGTTATTATCTCCAGTCCCAAATAATCAGAGACCATTTCTCACCCTCTGGTGATTCATACACTTTAAAGACTTCAAAGCCGATCTTTTCGTGGGCTCGTATTGATCTTTTGTTCTGCTCTAGGACTTCCGTTACGACTGCATCAAAATCAGTTTTCATCTTTTCTTTCATGAACTCGTAGATCTCGCTAAATAAGCCTTTTCCGCGATATTCTTTTTCGATACATACCTGGCCCATGATAAAAAAGTTTAAATTATTTAATGGGGTTCCATTGAATTTGGACTTACTGATCTCTAAAAACATTGGTTTTAGTATTTCCAGCTCGTCCTTAAATGACATTAGCATAACTAGAGCGTATCCAATAACTTTACCCCCATCTACTGCGATAATATGCTGGTACTCGGTGTTCATTCGTCTTAACAAATCTATGGAATGATCTGCTGTGACGAATCCTTCTTTGATTCTGTCACTTTCATTGAGGGACTTTGCCAGATTCTTTTTCTGTAGGTGGTAAATCTGCTCTAACTCATTAGGTGTTTCACATTTTTTGATCTTTACCATTATTAACTCATTCTGTGCATACTAAGCTTTGCACGCATTGTCCTTACAATCTGGATTTATGATTGAAGCTTTTGTTGATTCTCAAGGGTATCCAACAGGTGATTTTTATTACACTCTCCTCAAGTGGGTCCAAAGATATTAAGCTAGCTGTAAAATTTTACTATTTTGGCCGCCCCCAATCCTTCAACACCCCTCGATAGATCTGGTTTGGGGTTCCAAATAAAATAGTACTTTGGCCAGTAACTACCTCTCTTACGTTTCGCCCACCATTTACCTGGGAGGCCCTTTGTGGCGATAATAAACCAGATAGAAAGCTTCTAGCGGATAGGAATCGGTATCTCTGCCCTCCTGACTCTACAGGCGTTAAAAGTGGTGTGAGTTCGAAAAATAAACTCATCCTGCGATCTTCGCTGCGAATAACAGCTTCTGTGTCGACATCAATTGTTTTCACCTGCCGTTTATTGAACCCATGGTTTGGATTGATCCAGAGGCCTTGCCCGGTTCCTTTTGAGACGTCGATGCTATTACTAACAATCACTATGGGGAGATCGAGTCTGCAACCAGAACTGTCTTCAATCTTCGCTCCTGACATTCTTCGAAAGACTGGTGTTGATAGCTTGAAGTGACATTTCCACTTTTCATTTTTTCCAAGATTATTTAGGTTTTCACTGACCCACTGGCTTCCGGATCGATAGTGGAGGAACTGAAAGCTGGCATCTGGACGCAGTCCCCTTAGTGTGTACACCACAAAAGAGAGATCTTTTGGTGAAGGAGTTTGATTTCCAGGTAGTGCTAAAGAAACGTCTCTGACCAGATTGTGTGGGCGTCGCTCGACATTTTCAATTCCTGCTGGGTGGCGGGCAAAAACCCAGTACTCCAGGTGGTTAAGAGAAGGCACGCCAAAACGCTGAGAGGTTGAATAAGAGCGGCTTGAAAAATCAAAAGCTGAACGTAGGGGCAAATCATAATGAAGCGCTGGTGGGTTGTTACTAGCAGACCGATCGACGTAAAGGGCTGGATTGAACTGATCAACTATAAGGTGATTAGGTGCTGACTGAGAGACCTTTGTTTTAACCCCTTGGTAATCGTTGCGTCCGGCCTGCTCGGGATTATACTTATTAGCGTGATAGCGATCTCTAAGAGCACCTAACATCCCTTTGCCGTAACCAGGCTGCCCAACTTCGTAGTGCTTTGGAAGGCCTCGAAAGTTTGTTAAGACGGCGCTCCACAGATATCCTCCCCCCTCTTCGTTAAAGCCAAAATCCACGAATTTATTAGGATAGCCTGGCATTCGGCTTCGAACTCTGTGGGTGACCCAGTCATGCTTTGGGCTGTTCTTCAATAGAGATGCGGGCTCAAGATAGGGATTGGTTTCATTATGGAGCTCCCCTTCTTGCCAGGTCAGGGGTCCTATTGGGACTTGAGCTGAGGTCAATTGAGAAGTGAGTATTGTGGTGATTGCTATAAGTATTGAGGTGATGAGTTGGTTTTTCATTGCCTTACTCCTTTATTGGTAATCTTTTAATTTGAGAAAGTACCGATGTCCTAGAAGTCTTAGGCCCTCATTTGAAAAGTGATAATTGTCCCCACGGCCTCCGCTCCCATCATTCAAATCTTCATTTGAGGGAAGCCCTTGGGTTCTCACGACACTAACTGAGTTGAAGCTTTCTTCCATGTCAAAAAAGATTCTCTTTATTCTCTGTTTGGCTCTTGAGATAGAAAGAGGAGCTTGATTAGGGCGATGCCAGGCTTGCCATTGATCGACTGGCTGTCCAATGAGAAATGCAAAACACTCCGAGCTATTCTCACAAAATCGCCTTCGAAGGTTTAAATGAAGATTTAAAAGCCTATTGCGATAAACATTGCTATGAAATTCAAAGAATCTGTTCGGGTTCAAGGGTTCATGATCAACAAGGTGCCAAGAGTTACCCCCTGACATCGCCATGATATCGGCCTCACCCTGTTGCCACAAAACAGCCACCAATTTGTTCTCGGGGTTTTGCCTAAGAGCTTTGTGGATTCTCGTGATCATATTTGCGTAAAGGTAACGACTGTCGTTTCGACCAGATAAGTTTTGGACCAAGTGATCCCAAGCCAAAATGGAAGTGGCTCCCTTTGCTACCGGAACTATGAGGAGTTTGCGGCCCGATTGAAGAAGATGCCTTGAGTAGCGTCTAGCAAAGGACTGTCCGAATCCATGATTGCCATCATCTTGATAGGAGACGTGCTGAAGCTCTCTAGTACCTCCATCAATAATATTTATGCTTCTATCAGCGTTTAGATTTCGTCCCACCTGGCAAATATTACTTAAAACACTGGGCTGGGTGTAATAAGAATTTTCAAAGACAGAGCCTCGACCTGCGCCCACCGCGTTGGATTGTCCAGCGATCACTACAATATCGTAGCCGCCAGTGAAGTTCTCATCACAGTTTTGATTCGCAAAAGCATTTATGGAACCTAATTGTAAAAAGACTAGGAGCAAGGTGCTTTTTTTAATGAAACAAGACCTAACTGGTCCAAGACAAAAATAGATAAACGTTTTAATCATTACTCCCCCACTTCATTTTCCCTTTGCAACTTGATCTTAGTTTTGTTGAATCCAGATAAAAAAGAAATCCACTTTTTTGCAAAAGGAAGATCTGCTCTTAAGTCACTAATAATTGGAAGCTTTTCAACGAGCTAGTTTTAGAGAGTCTCGAATTGAGAAGGGATTGCAGTTTTTTTTGATTTCTAAACAACTTCTTGAAAGTATTCTCAAGTTTATTTCACCCTTTAATTCTAAACTCAGATCAAAAAGGTGGTGACTATGAAAATAGTTAAAATTAAGACAGAAAGTATCGCTCACCTCTCCTACCTAATTATTTCAAATAACGAGGCTGCGGTGATTGACCCCAGAAGAGATGCCGAAATCTATGTGGATGAGGCGCGAGAGCAAGGGGCCGAGATTAAATATATTTTCGAAACCCACCGTAACGAGGATTATGTTACAGGCTCGCGGGAGGTTAAAAGGCATACCGATGCTACGATTTATCATGGTGAAGGCTTAAATTTTAATTTTGGTGAATTTGTTAAAGATGGACAGAGCTTTGAGCTTGGAGATTTAAAACTTAAAATTCTTTCTACTCCTGGCCACACTCCGGAGTCCATTTCTATCGCCCTCTATCCTGAAGAGGAGAAAAAAGGGGCTGTTGGCGTTTTCACTGGCGACACGCTTTTTGTGAATGATGTGGGTCGAACAGACTTCTTCAAAGATGAAATGGAGAAGTACGCAGGTCTTCTTTATGATTCAATTCATGAGAAAATACTTCCTCTCGGTAAGCAGACCGTTCTTTATCCTGCTCATGGAGCAGGCTCAGTTTGTGGCGGAGGAATTGCTGACAGAGAAGTCTCAACCCTTGGTTTTGAAATGGATAATAACCCCATGCTTCAAATCTCACGTGATGAGTTTATTAAAAAGAAAGTAAATGAAACTCACCAGATGCCACCCTATTTTCATAAAATGGAGGAAGTTAATCTCTCTGGAAACGATGAGCCTTTTATGAACTATAAGCACCTGGAGCTTTTCGGCGCTCAATCTTTTGAGAGCAAAATGAAATCGGCCCAAGTTGTAGATATTAGGGACGCGGAAGCTTTTCTTGGCTGCGCTATGAAGGAAAGCCTCGCTCTTCCAAAAGATATGATTGGAGCTTACGCTGGCTATTTTCTAGATTACGATAAGGATATTCTTTTAGTAGGCGACAACTTAGACCACTGCAAAGATGCCAATAACGAATTAAGGCGTCTTGGCTACGATAATGTTCTAGGACTTTTAAAAGGAGGAATGACCCACTGGGAAACTTCTGCTAAACCCATCGAGCAAATTCAATTAGTGAGTGTGAATGAAATCGAAGACCTTTCAAAAGACTCTGAAACTATATTGGTCGATGTTCGTAAACCTGGAGAATGGGAAGGTGGCATAATCGAGGGGGCTCGCACCTTGTTTTTAGGGGATCTGGAGGATAACCTCTCAGAGTTTGATAAAAATAAGAAAATTGTCACCTACTGTGGGTCTGGGAAAAGAGCGACTATCGCTGCGTCTTTATTTAAAAAGCACGGCTTTGAAAACGTGGCTTGTTTTATGGGCTCTATGAAAGCCTACAACGTTAAAAATAGTTAAAAAGACACTGGTCTCTAAAATCTGAATTTTGAGACCAGCCATTCTTAGAAACCTAGTTTAGACAAATGGCCATTACACCGTCAGACTGCATTTCGTGTTTTTGATTTAAGATTACCCAAACATCTTGGTGTAAATCTCATTGATGGTGTCTTTTTCCAAACGAGCACCAAACTCAGTCACCAGTCGTGAAGAGCACTGACAAGCAAAGTTACCTGCATCAAAAAAAGAATGCCCCTTTGTCAGTGCGTAGAGAAAAGATCCGGCAAAAAGGTCACCGGCTCCATTGGTGTCCTTGGCTTTTACTTTCGGAGCCTCGACATTGATAACCTGCTCTCCGTCCCACAGACAAGCACCCTCTGGTCCTTGGGTGATTGCAAAGGTTTTGCTGTATTCTTTTAAGCCTTCAATGGCAGAATCGAGATTGTCTGTTGCCGTGAAGCTCAAAGCCTCGGCCTCGTTACAAAAAAGAAGATCAACACCCTCACCGATCATTTCTTTAAAACCGTCTTTAAAAAAACCAACAATTCCAGGGTCAGATAAAGAGATAGAAGTTTTAACAGAGTTTTTTTCAGCCGTTTTTCTAGCATGAATCGCCGCGGCTCGGCCTGTGTCACTAGTGACTAGGTATCCTTCGATATACAAGTACTCACTATTGGCGAGTTCCTCATCTTTTACTTCATTGACTGAAAAGGTTTCTGTAATACCTAAATAACTGTTCATGGTGCGGTCGGCATCGGGTGTAACGAAGACAAGACACTTGCCAGTGATCCCGTCGTTTCTCTCAGAGGTGAGATTGGTATGAAGACCATTACTAACGAGGTCTTTAAAATAAAAGTCTCCGGTCTCATCGTTTGCCACCTTACAGCTATAAAAGGCTGAGGCTCCCAATTGGCTGATTGCGATTAGGGTGTTGGCGGCACTTCCACCACAGGTTCTTTTGTGAACTTTACCTTTAATTTTTAGGAGAAGCTCAGCTTGCCGCTTCTCATCAACAAGAGTCATCAAGCCCTTTTCAACTTTAGATTCCTTTAGAAAATCCTCGGTTGTTTCAATTTCCATATCAACGAGAGCATTACCTACGCCATAAACCTTGTATTTCGCCATCTATTACCTCGGTATCTAAGTATTTAGTGAAAGGGAACTTTTAGCATCAGACGAGTGACCTAGCCAGGCTTACCCACTAACACACATTGTAAAACACTTAAAAACCCTTTCTCGGCTCGTAGAGTTCTTTCTCGCCGAGCCGTGGGAGGAATTTTAGTCGATACAGAGTGCCTCTACAACATCGGAAGGACGCACCTCATTGGTGACTGTGGAGATTTCAAACTGAAGAAAATCTATTCCATCAGGGGTGATTTGCTCCTCGTCCCAAGTTTTGGAAACATCGACATCAAGAACTAGGTCTTCTTTATGATTACCAATACTGGCTTTATTTTCCTCTTTAATAGACAAATAATCACCTCTCACCCATAAAAAGGCCCTTCCAAAACCCACAAGTTCAAGTTGGTTTGTGCCTTGATAAAGGACCTCGCCCTCACGAATGGTGTGAATTTCTCGGGAGAGAATTTGATTGGTCTCTCTATTGAAAAGGTTTTTGTAAACAACCACCTGATAATTACCTTCAAAAAGTTGAAGTTCAAAGCTTTGAATTTCACCGAGGTCGACAGCTTGGTCCTGAGGCTCAATTTCGACCTCACTGACCCACCCTTGCATAGGCTCTGTGCTTTCATCTGATAGGCACTGGGGGTTTAAAGGGTCTATTTGAAGCTCTTTAAAATAAGACCTCGTAGAATTTTTATCGTTAAGTCCACTGATCGTGTCGTGGACTCTTGCCTCAGGATTGCCCTCTTTACCAGGGACATACCAGTGGTATCTGTAGATTGGCGCGATTCCACAACATATGGGCTCTACCTGGGCCTCGACTAATTCGGGGCCTGAGTCCTCGTTACTACAAGCTGAGAGAGCGCAGGCTAGGATTATCATTGTTATTTTTAAATATTTCATTTCATACCTCTATTTTTTTATAGTCGTAATTAGTTCTGTACCATCTCTAAGAGTTGTTGCTCATAAAGCTCATAGCGCATTCTGGAAGGCCATTTGATTTCGGTCAGAGAGTCTACATTGATGGTCGCAATACTTGGAAGTTGGCAATCTTCTGTTGTTTGGGCATCTAAACATTTATTGTATAAACTCTCCACCTCTTTAATGGCTTCTCCAATATTTTCAAAACGAGTGTCCATTTTGTCGACATACCTCTCACAGCGTTCGATCTGGTTATTTGAGCAAAAGGGATAAATATGTTGATCCCAACTTGTGACAAAACGGCTCAGACGTTTCCTTGCGCCTGAAAGGCGACGGAAAATATTGATCAACTCATGAAGGGTTCCCCTTTGATGCTCCACCATAAGGCGATTGTCTGTACTTCCAACCCCTGGATAAGGTTCTGTGACCCATTTGACCACAACTCGGTCGCTGGTCTCCATGGCGTCTACGAGTTTGCTCACATTGTCTCTAAAGGTTTGAACATCAGAGGGGCTATTGACCATGGGGCTTAGATTTTTAAAAGGAGCGGTTCCCCAGGCATTCATCTCGACACTGAGGCTTCCTAATTTTGAAAGCTCCGAGGCTACCTGCATAAAACCAACGGAGGCGTCCGCACTCAATCCTTCAACTCCGTAGGAGGCTTCGGCGGTCGCAACAATTTTTGAGTAATTGTAAATGGAGAGCTTTTCAGTGGCTAAAAGAATTCGGATCCCCTGGCCTTTGACGTATCCGGCGACAAATTGCTTTCCACATCTTCTAAAAAACTCTTGGGGGTTTTCTTGATAAAGTTTTTTAAATTCCGGTTTTAGCTCCACATCAGTGGCGTACCATTTGCCATATTCAGCACTAGCTTCAATACCCACCATGGCGCGGTCACTTTCAAGAGAAAAGCGAGACTCCTCACCGTAGCTGACATTGCCACTAAAGCCTGCGTAACTTCCTCCAGCTGAGACTTGGGTGTTAGTGTATTTATCAACATCTCTATAGGAGGTGATCATCTCAACACTCATTTCTAGAGATTTTGGAGGGACATCACTTTCGCTTGTGTATTGGCTGTATTCATCCTCATCGGTAAAGACTTCTGAGTTGTAGCTGACACACTTTTCGTAAACGTTGTCAGTCACTGGATCAACTCCGGCGCCTAAACGAAGTTGAAGGTTTTTATGCTCGGGTATGATGGCGGCCTGCCCTAGTTGGGCGAACAATAAGGCCCCGGTAATTATGATTGTTTTATACATTTTTTAACTCCTCTTTTTTAAAATTGTTTTAGTGATTGTTGGCAATCCACTTAAGTAACTCGTAGACGAGTCCTGGGGATGGTTCTCTTGTGGCTTCTTCTAGCAAGGCGACAAAGTCCTCGCTCTCGAGATCACGTGTATCAGGAAATTTATCGAGCCTACCATAGCAGTAATAGTCATCGTACTGACCATCTAGGAAATCTAAAACGCGATTGACGCCGGTCTCGTTGTTGACGGAGAGCTTGGCCCAGCGAATTTGGAATTTTTCACCACTGCCTTTATCGGAGAAAAGTTGTGTGTCACGATCAAGACTGTCTTGTAAAATCCCTCTTAAAAACCATTCACGCTCTGTGGGACTATTTTTTAGTCTCCCAAGTTCCTTACGAATCTCTTTAGCGTATCTCTTTAACTTGCGACGATCACAAATATAAGGAACGTGGTAGATTTCATAGCGACCAGAAAGACTGGCTTGGGTACTGTAGAATTGGTAGGCGTTAATTTGCTGCCAATTATACCCCCCCACACCTTTAAGATTGTATTTGCTGCTAGGTGCATTCATCAAATCGAAGATATATTGGTAAGGAATGGCATAGTAACCAGGAAGGTTTTGATCGGCGACCTTTAAGCGCATTTTTTCGAGCAAAGCCTTTTCTTGCTCATTGGGCTCTTTAGTCAGCATTCGAAGCTTTGAGGGAGAGTTCCAGCTATTTCTTACGATGATTGCACCTGGCCCGGCAGGATAGTCGTGTGACTTATAAAGAGAGTCGTCAAATCCAACCACAGCCACACTGTGGTCTATCGCTTCTTCAAAGTTTGGTTGATCATAGTCAGCTAGGAGATGCTCTATTTTTTCTTTGCTGTAACTGTTGTTCAACAAACCTGTGTAATTATTAAACTGCGAGAAAAGATAGCTGTGCATGGATAGTGTTAAGGCTTTCTTTTCTCGGATGAGTTGTTTTAGATGCTCAAGACTCCCCGGAATTCGGTAGCTTGTGAGATTAGGCCTAATTCTTTCAAAACCGTAGAAGGTTTCCTTATAACCAAAGGCTCCGGAGCCTTTTGGGTAAGAAGGATCAATGTTGGCGGCGTAGCTTGGGCCAGGGCGATCTCCTAATTCATCTCCAGGAACCCCCTGAGAGTCCTCAGGCCACATATAGTGAGGTGCGATCCCGGGCATGCTTGCTCGCAAAACATTGTCATCGTCGTTGATCTCCTGGCCTTCCCATCCAGGGTTAGTAACATTGTTCCAGGTCGTGGTATGGCGATAAAAAGTACTGAGCTTTAAAGGTAGACCGAGTTCTGCAAAATAAAACTCCAAAGCGGTAGTTTCAGATTCGGCTTGGCAAGACCCCACATTTTGCTGGTCCATACCATTGAGTCTTATTGGAGGTACAGAAGGATAAACTTCTTCCGCTTGTGCTGAGTTACAAAAAGATAATATTAGTAGAGTAAAGATTAAATTTTTCATAGCGATCAATCCAAAATGAAGTCGAGGATCCAGTCCTCATAAGCTTGAGTTTTTTCAACAAAAGTTCCGCTCTGAGAGTTTTCGATATTATCTCCAGGACGAATAAGGCTTGGTTCGTAGTAAGCAACAGTTACATGATCTCCCATTTCGTGAATAGAAGGGGCTTTTGAATCAACAGTTGTTACAAACTTTGGATCAAAACAGGTTTGAAAGTTTTCAGAGAGTAATTCTTTATTGGAATCTTCAAGAGTGAGCTTTTCAGGCCCTTGGGGAAACTGCCCCTCGTCTCTCCATTCTTTTCTTGTCTGCATAACAGCAGCAAAGGCCCCCTGACGATTGGACTCAATTGTAGCTTTATGAAGTTTCTTTATATTTTGTCCAATCAGGATAAGGTCGCTATAGCCTTCAATGGAACTTTGGCCAAGATCTGGATAGTTTTCCATGATATCAACATACTTATCCTTCCAATCAAGGTAAGTAACCCCCATACAACTAATAATAATATCGGCCTGATGGTTCACAATGATCTGTGACTTATAGGATTCGTATTCTCTTATAATATCGTTCATTCCTTTTTTGGCGTAGGTGCGGGCTTGGGCCTGAGAGGCTGCGAGTAAACCTAATAGAAAAAAGGTCTGTAAAGTTTTCTTAAACATAGGGTCTCCAATCGTTTTTAGTTAAAGGACTTAAATCTTCCATAGGCCATTAAGCCTTGTTTTCCCCTGTCTAATTACAAGGACTGTGCCATGGGTCTTTAGAACCTCAGAGCTAAATTTGCGGATTTAGGAGCAAAATATGAGGCGAAGAGAAGAGTTTGTCCGGAATTTCGAATCTGGAATCTAAGAATCCGGACAGCTGAACGGGCGGAAAACACGGCCAGATCGGAATAACCGGGGGCTTGAGGTTGGAACAGCCCTTGCTCTTAGAAGGACACGTGATTCTGCAAAACAGAAAAATTAAAAACAATGTTCAAACAATTAAACTTTGAGGTTAGATAAAATGTTCAATAAATACTTTTTTACTATTTTATATATACTGCTCGCCAGTCACTCGAGCTCAGCCAAACTTGATCTAAACACTTCCGCTCTTGGATGTCCCTTTTTACCTGCTGAATATTATTTAAATCAGATTGAGGTTGCCAATCGACGGATCCCAGAACTCGAATTGGAGAGATCTCAGACAAATGAAAAGATTAAGGCCAATTCGCTGGCTTTACAGAGCTTGAATTCACAAAAAACTGGTTTGCAAGCCGACATACAAATTTATGAAAAACTTCTTCATATGATTCAAGAAGAGATCAACCGAGTCTATTACTCAACAAGGCTTCTGCAAGACATGTCTGAGGAGTGTCAGGAATGTTTAACCTTAGGAGAGGTTTTCGAATATGTTCAACTAGAATTGCCTGAGGAGTATTGGTCTGTTTTAAAACCTTTAAAGGACTACCTCGCTATTAGAGATGAGATGGTAGAAGCAGAAAGTAAAAGACTGATTAAGGCTATTGAGACCTTCAGCTCCGAGGTGATGATCCATGATCTTGAGGAGGACATACTTTTATTGACCGAAACTATTGAAGATAAGAAACAGAAATATGATGAAAGCCTCCGAGACGTTAATGAGCTTCAACTTAGCTTAGAAAGTAGCAATGAAAGACTCAACGAGGTGACTAAAGAAATGGCTGACCACAGATCAAGGCTCAGGGAAAATAAAGTCATCGTCGAAAGGCGCGCTTTTGCTGAGAACATGTGCTTTCAACCTCACCCAGACTTTATGCATTAAGGTGGTTCATATGCGCTATTTATTTTTTACTATTATTTTACTTGCTCAAACCCTCCAGGCCCAAAATCCCTGTCAGCCAGTATTTTGTAGAGCTGAGGATATTTATTTTGACGCTTTGACGGATCAAAACCACTGCCAAATGGATAAAAGAGTTTCCTGTCAATTGACCAATTATGGTTATGAGATGGACAGACTCATTGCTCATGGTAACTCCAATTCTTATATCAAACAGAGGCTAAAAAACAAAAAAGGAGAGCTTGTCGATAACTTTGAGCTTAAGGGCTTACTCGATACAGCTGAACTTGATTATAACGATCATTGTAGCGATCACGTTTCAAGAAAAGAGTTTAAACTTTGCCAAGCCACGGTTCAGTACGCAGTGACCGTTTACAACAAGGCCTCAGACCTTTTTCGATCTCTGGAGCTCCCCTATTACTCTTCCATTGTCACCAACCAAGAGGTGGTCAGTCTTTACCAAATTTCTGAAAGCCATCATAAAAGATCAGACTTCTTTAAGAGTCTTCAACTGGATATGAAAATTGGAGAAGATCTTGGATTATGGAAACTCTTAGAAATTATTAAAGAAGCCTCGCGAAACGAAAGAGCCAAATACTATATCTGTAATGATAGTCCTGGAAAAATGAAAACATTGATTGCTGATCAGAAATTACTTTTCTTATCCGGTGAAATCAAAAGAGATCCTACGCTTATTAAAAAAGCCATTGATAATCTTTCCAAAATTCAAAATGTGGGTAGAGTCTTTCAGAGAACCTGTGAAAATCCAGAAGTCGTTGACTCTATTTTGCAGGAGACGATTCAGCTTAAAAATATCTGGGAAAACCACAACCTTATTCAAACTTCTAACCATCTTAAATAAACAAAGGAAATAAAAATGCTTAAAACAATCACTCAAACAATTATTTGTACGATTCTTATCTTGCAAGCTCCGCTCGCCTCCTCTTGTCCTTTTCCTTCGGCGGCCACAGTGTACGATATGATTCATCACTTTGAGAAAAAGGTCCATACGCTCAATCAACGAAAAGCGACACTCATTGGGCAAATAACGACATTGGCGCCTCGGCTACAAATAGAAAAATCAAGAGCTCAAACTCTTGCAACCGATGCCTCAAACTATGCAAAGCTTGTTGAAGCCAATCAGGCTGCGATCAACCAAGCCTACTACATATCTGAGCTCTTAAAAGAAGTGTCGGTGGAATGCTCTGAATGCCTTACACTTGAGGAACTTTTTGATTACGTGCAAGTTGAGTTGCCCGAGGAATACTGGCCCATTTTAAGTCCTTTAAAAAGCTACCTGGAGGCTCTTGACGAAAAAGCGGGAGCCGAGAAGCAAAGGCTCACTCAAGCTCTAAAAACTTTTAGCTCTGATATTTTGGTAGAAGAGCTTGAAACTGAGCTTATTTCTTTAATTGAAATTGAAGAGGCAAAACGGACCGCCTATGAGAAGGCTAGTGCAAATGCTACCAACCTTCAGGCTTCTTACGATAGCGCCAACCAAAACCTGAGGTCAGTCACTCGTCAACTGGAAGAGGCCTCTGCTGAATTGGTGATTTGGCAAGGCTCCACTGGCCAAACTAGAGAGTCACAATGTTCCGCGGACGGTACCATTGTTAAATAGAGATAGAAAGGGAGGCTAGTGGAGCCTCCCCTTTTTCGAACTTCATGAATCCTCCACTCACTCAGAACGAATGTACTCTTTTGTACGGATAATTTCTCAACTTAAAACATTCCACCTAGAAACAAGACCATTTACCTATTTCTAGTCCCAGAGTGTCCGCAAATCAGTGGATTTCTCTTCTGAAGTCTTGAAATAATATTCATTTATGATTCATCCTGGGACCTTTGCTTTTTAAACTGGAACCCAACACACTGCCTGCTACAATTATAGGATATGTCAATTTTAAGGGGGGTGGTGTGAATAAGCATTTCTATTCATGTTCGATAAAAACTTTAATGTCGGGACTTTTAGTCTCTTGTTTTCTCTCAATGATTTCCAGTCAGTCTTGGGCTTGGGAACCTGAGGGAGCTACCGTTAGAGATCCCGTGCGTGAACAAGTACGCTATCATACGGAAACTCGGCCGGCCGTTGAGAGAAATAGGAAGGAAACTAAGAGTGGAGTTTCCAATATGCGAAACCTTCCCACGAAACAGGTCGACAGGAACAATTTCAATAGTCGCAGTAAGGGAAATAAAGACGACGATGATGATGGGCGAACAAGAAACCCTCATGCATCCTCTGTTCCTGCAGAGAAGTTTAATGACCCATGGGCCCCCTATAGAAATTACTCAGCGGGAGAATTTGGGGATGTTGGCGACTACGAGACTCACACCTCAGCGATCCAAAGGGCTATTGCTGTTGCTGATTCGTGCGAAACTTGCGCAAAAAGCAGTGGGTCCGATGACGATGCGGCTGTCGCCGCTAGACGAGCGGTTATAAACTCCATTTATTCCCAATCGGTAAAAGATGAATATGATAACCGCGGAGTGCCTGAAGGTCGAAGAAATATTCCAGCAGGTCCATTAGCGGCAGCGGCTAAATATCGACACGGTCAAGTACCGATGGAAGATGAGCAAGGTAACATCAAACGCGACGACAATGGTGACCCCATCTATTTGAATGATCAAGAAAGGGCAATTGACGAACTTATTCTTGATGGTGTTGTAACTTACTACAATCCGGGCCAAGTGCCAATTCCACAAAGCACCTACGAGGAAACGACCACCACTCAAAAGTTAGGCCTTCAGGAAACACTGGTTTTAGTTGCTCCAGGTAGCATCGAATTTGGGACAGTTTTGGAGGCCTCGGGCGTGCAATCTGACCTACCCCCTGAAGAGATGTTTGGGCTTGCTATGAACGCTCCCATTTTCCCGGGAGGAATCGTGTTAATGAATAACCATTTTGACCCTTCAAGTAATCGCGTGATTATGGTGGATGGTAAAGAAGTCGTCGTTCCAACTATTGACTCGGAAAATGAACTGCAGGTCGGCGGAGTCGTACATGAAATGTCTCACGCAGGCGAAATTGCGTTAATTAACCTTTCCAATGATTATTCAAACAGAGGAAAAGACCTGCCTCAGAATGTACGAGAGGGTAGCGATACTGCTAGGGCCTTAATTGGATCACCGGGGAGTGAGAGATTGCTTGTCGACGTTAACGAATATCTAGAAGACCATGAAGAGCGAGTAAGTGTTAATGACGAATACGTTAACCAATGGACTGAGGTCATGGCCTATAGCAACCAATATCCTGACAAAGAGCGCAACGTTGAACTTGTTGGGCGAACTTTGCAAGAGGGAATGGAATTAGACGAAGCCACAGCTCAGAGAGTCGCCAGGGACCTCGTTGAGAGTGAAACATACAAGGAAATTAGAAGACAACTCGACGAAGCCGCCGATCACTTTTTGGAAAAATAATGGAGATGAGGAAAATGAGTAAAAGAAAGACATTAACGATTTATGCATTATCACTTCCTGTTCTCGTATTGTTTTTTACAAACATGGGAGGGCGTTTACCAGGGGACTTAAAAGAGCCACCCAAAGTTGGGCTTGAGCCCCAGGAAATCGCTGATGAAATTCAGATGATCACTGAAAAAATTGAATCCGGTGAGTACGGGGAAGAAGGTGCTGAAGTAATGAAAGTTCATGTCAATAAAATGGCGAGCTTTCTTTCTAAGGAAATCAAAGCCAAAAGGTGTAGCGATATAAGAGAGTACCTTCCTAAGCTCTACGCCGGTAAATATGTGATCTGGAGTACGCCTGAAGGAGAGGTCGTATACTGCCAAAGCTCAGTAGCTCTCATTAACAAAGCCTATGAAGAGATTCGTGGTAGGAAGCCAAACGACAATGGTCTCTCCAAATGGCTTGGAGTCATCGGCCTTCAAGGACATTTGGCTGCGATTGCTGGAATTGCTGAAGTGAAACAAAGTAAAGAAAACCCTCTATCGGATTCAGAGCTTGTTGAAGCTCTTTTTCGAGTGTTCCTTGACGAGCAGCCTTCTTCTCAAGCTATCAACCAATGGGTGAACCACTTGAAAAATGTGGGACTGAGCCAATTGGTCAACGATTTAGGCACTACCCCTGAAGCCTTGAAGAATTATTCTAGCTTTTTTCATGGGATCAAAGGGAATGTGAGCAAAATAAAGGTGCGCTCTGGTAAATTGGAATTTAAGGGCTGGGCCTGCTTTTCTCATTCATCAGCACCTGTGACCGTGGAAATTTACTCGGTAGACCGCAAACGCCACACCAGGAAGAAGTTTATTGGCAAAGTGACAACAAGTCGTGCCAGCAGTGACGGTGTTAATAATGCCTGTGGAACTCAGGGACAAAAACATCACTTTAAACTCCGAATTTCTCAGCGAGACTTTAAACAACGAAGCCGTGTGGCTCGTTTTTATGCTGTGGACGAGTTTAATGGTGGAAAAGTCTTACTCAATCCTAATAAAGAGATTCATATTCATGAGTACAGACGCGATGATGATGATTAAGTTTTTAAGTTGGGAGAGGTCACTCTCTCCCAATTATTTTAAGATTCTTTTTTAGTATTGTCTTTCTTTTGACGTGCCTTAGGAACCGCTAGGAGTTCCACATAAAAACTCTCTGCCCCTTTTTGAACAAGTTCATCGATGGCCTTGTTGATCTGGGTGAGATGAACCTCTTTTGCCGAGGACGCTTCGGGGCCTACTTTGCAATCAAAATCCCAAAAATCTTTGCCCTCGGGGAGATCTTTTCTTCTCTCTCTAGCGACATACTTATTGATTTCATGTTTGATAGCATCAATTTGTCTCGCTGGCTTTTTATTTTCAACTTGAGTTTGAAACGTCTTTTTCATTTTTTACCCTCTACTTGGCGTCACCTGTTTTTAATACTTCCCAAAACCGAGACTTCGATGAGAGGAGTAGCTTTGTTTCCTGGGGAAGAGACTTTTCATAGGCCTCAAGTGTTCGAACAAATCTGTAAAAAGAGGGGCTTTCTTTAAGAGAAGAAGCATATATATTGATCGCTTCCGCCTCAGCTCGACCTTTAATCTGTTGAACCTTTCTGTAGGCTTTTGATTGAATGGATTTTAGGTCCTTATCGGTTTTCCCTTCAATCTTAGCTCTCTCCCCTTTTCCGTAAGATCTTATTTTCTCGGCGATTCTTTCTCGCTCAGAGATCATACGTCCATAGACCTTTTTCTGCACACTGTCTTCATAGGCGATTCTTTTTAATTGCACATCGATAAGGTCAATTCCTAGGGGCGCTAGCTCTTTTTTGGCTTTCTCGATGATAAGAGCACTGAGCTTTTCACGTCCAATTTCTATGGGCTCAACTTCTCCGGTGATTTCCTCTTGCACTTTAACGATCTTGTCTGTGCCCTCGCTTTCTTCTTTTTCTTCTTGCTCCTGTCGCCTTTCTTCAATGAGGTCAAGAATCGTGTTGGAGTTTCTCACTGCTTCCACTAAATTATTTCCCGAGATCACATCGCGAGTGATTCCATCGAGGATTGCATCAAGTCTCGATCTCGCTCCCCGTTCGTTTTGCACTGTTTGAATAAATTTTAAGGGATCGACAATCTTCCAGCGAGCGGTGGTGTCAACCTCGATATACTTTTTATCTTTTGTCGGGATTTGATTGGGAAACCCGTCCCAACTTAGAATTCTGAGATCAATTCTTCTTACGTCTTGGATAAAGGGAAGTTTAAAATGAAGACCCGCCTCATTAACACTTCGGATAGGCTTACCAAACTGAGTGATTACGACTTGGCGCCCCTCGTAGACGACATAGCAGGAAGAAAAAAGCACAAAGATTAAAATGAGTCCAAGGACTCCTGTGAGAATAGCTTTATTTTGATTCATTTTTTAATCCTCCAAAGACAGGGAGCACACCTTCAACCTCAGGGTCAATGACCGTTATGGTTTCAAGTTTTCCAAGAACTTTTTCTAGAGTTTCAATATAGAGACGATCTTTGGTGATTTTTGGCGCCTTCTTATAGGAGACTAAAATATCTTTAAAGCGCTCAGCATCCCCTTTAGCGCGGTTTAAAATTGCGGCTGAAAAACCTTCGGCTTCGGCGATTTTTTGCTCCGCCTTCCCTCGGGCCTCGGGAATGATTTGGTTGTAGTATTTCTCGGCTTGGTTAATGGCCTGCTCTTGTTCTTGTTTGGCTTCATTGACTTTGTTGAAGGAGGGTTTCACTGGCCCTGGAGGGTTAACGTCCTGAAGTTTGATCGAAACAACTTTTACACCCATATTGTAGCTATCAAGAACCTCTTGGGTGAGTTCTTTGGCTTCTGAGGCAATTTCGGTTCTTCCCACAGTAAGAACATCATTTACCAGTCTATCGCCCACCACTCGCCTCATAATGGCCTCTGAGATATCGCGAATGTTTTGGATGGGGTCTCTAACATTAAAAAGATACTTTTGGGGCTCAGCAATTTGAAACTGAGTGATCCACTCGACATCAGCCACGTTGAGATCCCCGGTTAACATCAACGACTCATCGTCATAGCCTGAGTCATCATAAGAGGTTCTTTTCCCTGTCACACTTTTTGTACGAAATCCAAACTCCTCTTGTAGGATCAGTTTTGTCTTTACCTTGATTGTTTGGTCGATTCCAAAGGGCAGCTTGAAATGAAGCCCTGGAGAGGTTGTGGTGTGATAATCTCCAAACCTTAAAACAACGCCCTCTTCATCGGGTTGAATGGTGTAGAAGGAAGAATAAAGAAGTACGCCTACAATAATGAGACCTAGAAAAACGAAGATTCCCTTTGGTTCGTTTGATATCTGATTCCAGATCTTTCGTAGCTCTTTTCCAACATCAGGTGGTTGGGGTTCGTTAAAGGACACTTAAGACCTCCTTTTTCGGGCAGTGCGCTCAAATTAGGGGCCTCAGGGCGGAATAACAACCATCAGATCTGTTGACTGCGTGCGCAACAGCTTTTATCTTTCCCCCGTGGCATTGCTTATACGTTTCTTAATTCTAGCCTTGGTCGTTTATTTGCTTTTTTTTAGAAAAAGAAGAAAGCCAAGACATAGGGCTTTTAACCCTGAAGGAGAAAAACCTCACAGTAAAAACCCCTACGATATCCTGGGAGTCCAGAAGGGAAGCTCCCAAGAGGATATTAAAAAGGCCTATCGTAAGGCTCTTTCTTCCTATCATCCTGATAAGGTGGAGCATTTAGGGGAGGATATTCAGGCTTTAGCAAAAGAGCGCACCAAAGAAATAATGGACGCCTACAAAAGCCTTGCTAGGTAGCCTCAATTTCCTCTACTGAGGCGCAGTTCCGGTGTTGTAGCCACAACCATTATACGGATAATTAGCTGTGTTTATTTCAACATAGGGTCTCTCATCGATATAAACCTTGCCATCAATACATCGGACCTTATAACCGTAATCCTGATCAAAACAACTTGTACCCTGATCTGAATAGACACGGGGTTGTTTGAAAATGTAAAAAGTGGCTTGATGCCTTTGCTCTCTGCCGTTGACGGTACAGCCCACGGTTTCCTCTTTACACGTCGAGTATTTGTAAACGTTCAAATCTACAGGCAGACCATCTTTTGTTATGACTCCATCAGTGCAAACGGCTTCTACTGCGTTTTCTTCAGCGAAGCAAAGGTTGCTATCAAGATTGAAGGGCACAGACTGGCGCTTGAACAGACGGCTAGATCCAATGTGGGTGCGTATAACTGTGTTGCCGTCAGGGCGTTTTTCTTCGATTTTAATACGCTCATTTATGGTCGAACCGTGGGAAAAAGTCTGCCCATCGAAGGTACAAGCCTTCGCATCGATTTTACAAGTATTGTAGGGATAGAGGCTGGGATTAAAGTCGACTAACTTTGGATCTCCTTCATCGTCGAGCCCATCGAAATATTTTAGACTTCCATCTAAACACATAGCTCGCACGCGATTGCCATCCTGACTACAACCTAAGTCGTTTCCTGGCACGTAAGGTATCAATTGACTTTTATAGCGATAAAAAACCCGTTGATGGGGGACCTCAACGCCTTCAAGCATGCAGGACTTTGCCTCTACCTCACAGGATTCATGAGGGTAAAGGTTTGTGTTTACGGGATCATAGACAGTTTTACCATCCACCTGCCTTCCTTTACGGTTTGATATCTGACCATCAATACACCGAATTTCAACATGGTTACCATTGGACTCACAGGAAATGTCCCTACCAAATCTATCAAAATCAGTGGATGGTACTTTATCAAGTTTGAATAAATCCCCTAGACTTCTACCATGGTCAACCGTTTCTCCCTTATAGGTGCAATCTTCAGTAATGACTTGGCAACTATTATGAGGATAGGCGCTTAAATCAATAGGGTCTGTACCGCCCCATGCTGTCATATCACCATTCCAGCAACGTGCGTTCATTGCGTTATCAAAACCAGAAACCGAACAACTCCATGACAAGGAGTAATCGACCTTGTCACGCTTATAAAATGTCGTTCGATCACCTGTCTTATAGGTTTTCCCTCTAAAATTACAGTCTCTCCCGACTACTTCACAAGTTTTATGAGTGTGACCAGGAAGGTTCACTTCGTCAAAACCAAGAAGCTCTCCTTTTTTAAGACGGTCGGTATCATCAAAAATCGCACCGTCACGGCAGATCACTCTTTTGAAGTTAGCACCACCACACCCTTCAGGGGTGTTATCAAGATTGATCAAATCTTTTCCATAATAGTAAACAGAACGCCCTCCCTTAAGGACTTCTCCATTAACCCTACAATCTTTTTGAGGTTCGGGCTTGGTTTCGCAAATTCCGAAGGCTTGTAGAGGCTTATCAAAAGCGCCATTTTCACAGCGACTAATAACTGCGCCTTCTTCACAGGCTCCTGCAGTAGACTCACTTTCAACGAGGAAACTTTTTACGCTCTCACCGTGAGGAACGACCTTCTCAAAAGCTGTGCAGGATTTAGGTTGATTCGGCTCACAAGTTTTCAAGTTAAAGGATGTATCTCCATCTAGAACTCCGTTATTACATTGGCGTTGGGCTTTCTCGCAGGGCGCCCCTTCCACTCTCTTAAAGGCTGTTACAACCTCTTCATGGGCAATGACTTCACCTGCAAATTGACAACTTTTTTCATCGTCACTTCCCTCGCAACTAGGAAAGCTATAACTTCCTGTCAGGTTTCCATTTTCGCAGACTCTTTCTTCATCGGCACATCTTCTTGTGTTTTCGTCATATACTGTGAAGGCTTTTACAACCTCGGCTTCAAGAAGCGTTTGACCATTAAACTGACAAGTCTTGATTTTATCGCTACAGCTTGCATCTTGGTAGGTCCCAGAGAGCTGACCGTCTTGACAGACACGGAACTCTTCCAAGCAAGCTCCTTCATCTGACCTTTTAAACGCTTTAATGAAATTACTATCGGCCACTGTGATTCCGTTGAAAAGACAAGCCTTTTTGACGTCTTTCTCGCAACTGGAGTATCTATAAGTTCCAGTCATGACTCCATTCCGACATCTTCGGTACTGTTTTTGGCACTCTTGCTCACCTGTCACTGAAGACTGCAGAAAAGCTTCAACACTTTTTCCACTCTCAACGACTTGACCATTAAAAATACAGTTTTGGGTTTCTGTGGCGACTTGGGTATCTGTATTACAGAGAGAATAGAGAAAGCTACCATCAAATTCATTTTCCCTACAGGTCCTCATTTGACTTTTACATTGGGCACCAAAGGGACTCTGAAAAGACTGAACGGCTTCTCCTTCAGGAACGGCAACTCCGTTAAAAAAACAGGTTTTACTGGCTTTCTTTATGATACTGCTACAATCAGCGATCTCACAATCAACCCCTTCAAGGTTGACGTCATCACCACCACTTTGAGTGGAAGAGGCTAAATTTTGCTGTTGATGTGCGATCATTTGACCACAGTTCTGAAAGGCAAAAAATACGAAGATCCCACTAAGGGTAAATCCCAAAATTCGAGCCATTAAGTCCCCCACTCGACCTTTATTCAAACACACTATAGTTGCTTAATTCTACTATATATCGGTACTTCTCACCATTTTAATAAAAGAAATCTCTCGGTGTGAAACTAGTTACTGGGTGAGATGTTTCACACCGAGATCACAGAGAAGTCCCAGATTAAAACAACAGGAATTTCTACTGGTGGAAACACTGGGTGAAATAGTAGCGATTATTGCCAAAAGACACACCCACTCCAGTTTTTGAGTATCTGGGGTTTAGGATGTTGTTGCGGTGGCCTGTTGAGCCCATCCAGGTTTGTACTGCGAGCGAAGCCGAAGGTCTTGAGGCCATAAAGATGTTTTCGGCTTTAGCTCCTGGAAGACCGAAGAGCTGGGCTCTTTTTGAAAAACTGCCGTAAGTGGGACTGGTGTGAGAGAAGAAGTTGTCCATGGCCATATCAAGGCTATGGGCCTCGGCTAAGTCGCGACAAGCTTTGGATTCTTTTAAGTCAGACAAGCCCCTTTTGCTACGCTCGCTATTTATAAGTTCAATCACTTCGCAAGCCACGACCCTTTCAGGACTTGAGCAATCATCAACGGCATTATTGGCAGAGTCATCCTCATTGACCGGGTCAGTTTCTTCTTCGGGCTCCTCAGGAGTTTCTGGATTTTCCGGAGGCATGGGGTGATCGTTATCATTATCAGTAGGTGTGTCTGAATTATCGCTATTATTGCTCTGATCTGAGCTTTCTTCATCCTCTGGGCTACTTGATTCTTCAGAGGTGCTTCCATTCTCTTCTGGTGATGAGTTTTGGTCTGTGTGTTCTTCGCTTTGGCTTGTACTAGTAGCTTGAGTCTGGGGTGAACTGGAAGACATTTGGTCGCCACAAGAGGCAAGAAATAAGAAGCTCCCTAAAGTGATAATATAACTAATTTTGTTCCAAAAACTCATAGACTCCCCACCATCAACTATAGAATAGAACATGCCGAGGAAAACAGGAAAAAGAGTCTCAATTTAAGAATTAAAAATAGACTTTTAGATACCAGCTTAAAAAAATCGGTCTTTTTGCTGGCCACTCTGTCTTTATTGTAGTCACCTTTATTTCTCACAGCGAACGACGTATTGGTATTTCAGGGTCTCTTCCATCTGGTCACACTTGAAATTCGCAGAACTTAGCTCTTTGATCACCTGTGAGGCTTTCATGCGATGAGAATCTCTTGGACCAGGACCTCCAACACCTTTTTCTGGGTCGACCACATAAACTGAGGCGTTTGAAGGAAGGGTCTCGTACATTTTTTTTGAGTATTCTTTACGGCTAGGAACATGATGCCAGGTGTTTAAAAAAACAACCTTTGATACGTCCTTTAAAGCTTCTCCAGGGGAATTCTCTGGAATAAGTTTTGCGGTGGTATTTTGCAGTGATTCTTTTTCGATACGATTTTTCATAAAATCAATTAAATTTGCATCCACATCAAGAGCGTAAACTTTTCCTTTACTTCCAACAGCCTTGCTTAGATGAGAAAGAAGATAGCCGGTTCCAGCTCCGATATCAGCGACCCTGTCGCCGGTTTCAATCTCCATAATCTGAATGATAGTTTTAGGCTTTTGCCAATTATCGCGTTTGGGGTTGTCAAACTTTTTGGACCACTTCTCAGCATCTGAGAAATCATGATTTACCGCTTCACCCCGCGGGTGTTGATGGTTTTTATTGTTGTCTGGGTATTGGCAGCCAGATAAGCATACGAGCATACAAAGTTTAAGTAGAAGAATTAAAGTATTATGTTTCAATTTTTACCTCTTATTTATTCGACATTTCGAATCCACCAAGTATCTTAACCCCTAAAGTTAATTTTAACAGAATTAACTTTATTTTACATATTGCTTCTTTTTGAAATCCGGCTATTGCCCCCTAAACAGAATTGCCATCGGTCGGAAATAGTTTAAAATCAACTGTTAAAAGGATTTTATTTATGATTAAAAAATTAGTCGCCTTCCCTTTACTTTTGACAGTGCTGGTATCTTGCACGGGAGCGAAAAATGAAGATTTTAGAATTCAGATAGATGGTAAAGAAAAAATACTTCCTCGTGAGGAAACTTTAGTTATTAACAATGGGTTTTTCTTTCCAAGCTTTGACTGGAACCGCACAAGCCTTTTGAGAAGCCTGCTTCCTATTCACAATGTCATGGAAGGGCTAATTTCCTATGACTTTTCAGATAAAAAAAACGCTATCCGTCCTGCACTGGCCCAATCTTGGAAGCAACTTGAAAACGGCAAAGTTTGGGAATTTCAACTTAGAAAAAATTTGAAATGGTCTGATGGTAAAAATGTCTCCGCTCAGCATTTTCTGGATCACATACTCTATCAGCTTGAACCGGAAAATGGTTTTCGCGGAGTTGAAATATTATTTAAGATAAAAAATGCTGAGTCTTTCTATAAAGGAGAGGTGAAGAAGGAACAGCTGGGAATTAAAGTAGTAGATAAGAATACTCTTCGTTACACTCTTGAAAAGCCCTTTTTCCAATTTCCAAGCTACATGGTCCTAACAGCTTTTTTACCTATTAGACTCGACTATATAGAAAAACACCAAGAGGACTGGGGTAATCGCGTTGATATCCCAGTCACTGGACCATTCAAGCCTCTACATATTGCAAACTCAGGCGAAGTTTTTTTAGAGAGGAATGAGAAATTCTATGGTGAATCACCTCAATTCAAATACATGAAAATTATGCCAATAGAGGACCAGGGAACGGCAGCAAGATTATTTTCAAAAAATAAGATCGATATCAATTTCGAAATCCCTCCACACCTAGTAAAGAAAAAACATGCCTCGATCCAATCAAGACCCACACTCGCTGTTTTGGTTCTGGCTTTCAATATGCAAAAACCAAGTTTTCAAAATTTTGGCATTCGCAACACTCTGGCTAAAGGAACCCGACGATCCAATTTAGTGAGTGCGCTTGGCTCCGAATTTATTGCGTATAGATCACTTTATCCTGAGATAGCTCCAGGAAGTGAACAGATTCCAAAAATTAAAGAAACCCTCGTACCCAAAGATTTAGAGAGTCTAAAAAGGTTGAATAAGGAAAACCTCAAAATTACGACCTGGAAAATTCCAATCTGCGAAACCGCTGCTGAGACCATTCAACATCAATGGGAGAAGGACCTTGGATTTCGTGTTGAAATAGATATCACCCCACACAAAATTATGCTTAGTAAATTAAAAAAATTAGATTTCGACATGGCCGTTCTTCCTTTTACATCCATAGTGGAAGACCCCGGCTTTATAATGGAGTATATAGAATTTGCCACCTATGGAGCCGATCCTCCCGAAAAAGTTCTAGATGCAATCTCTTCTGCGAATGCGACTGAGAACTTCGACGAAAGGATGAAGAAGTTTGTTGTGGCAGAAAAACAATTCCAAAAAGAGCTACCTTCTATTCCACTTCTCATGATTAAAAAAAGTGTTCAGGTTCAGGAGTCCGTAAAAAATTATCATATGGGCAACTTTGGGTACTTTCCAATGAAAGACGTGCGTTTGGAAAGATAAATAAAAAAGGAGGACAATATGCCCTCCTCTTTAAAATTACTGGCGTTTCGTTTAGTGCAGTTTGGCGTGTTTGAAGGCGCTTACGCGGTCGTGGGCGGTTTTGATTTGGCTTGTGAGATCTTTGTCGAGATCCTTGGAATTCTCTGCAAAGAGCTTAGCGCTATCGGCGGCTTGTTCTACCTCTATTAAAGCCTCTTTGGCGTCATCAGTTGAGCCGTTTTCGATGATATCGCGTAGTTCACGGGCTTTCTTGGCAAATTCGTTCATGACCGCTTCAAGCTCTGGTGTTTTTTTGTCAGATTTTTGCGCCATTTCTTCGGTGTCACAAACATAATCGCAAATTGGTTTATATTCTGATTTATACATTTCACTGAGTTGCATTAGAAATCCTTTCGTTAAATTTACACTTTGAAGGTAACAGAAACTTCAAGAGAATTGATTGAGGGGATATTTCAGAAATTTGTAGTTTTTTAAAGATTTGGCGTTTGCCTCGACGCTTGTCTAACTTTGACGCTCAAGAGCCTAACAGTTGTTGTAAGAGAATAGAGCTTCCCGCAATGAGTACGAAAAAACCAAAAGCTTTCTTTAAACTTCTCTCTGACACTCGGCCCGCAAATTGAATTCCGAAAAATAATCCAAAAAGTGCTACCAGAGCGGACACGAGAAGTAAAAACCAATTGATTTCATAGGAGCGACTAAGAACATCTGTTCCAAAACCAAATAAAGAGTTAATAGTTATAACAAAGAGTGAGGTCGCAACTGCGGCCTTCATCCCCAGGCCGCCGATTAAAGCCAGAGAGGGTACGATGAGAAAGCCACCACCAGCGCCCACAAAACCTGTGATCACACTAACGACAAAACCTAGGAAAGCTAGAAACGAAAGATTCGGAGAGCCTTGGCTTTTTTTATCCTTTCTTCCACGAATCATTGAAATAGAGGCAATAAGCATTAAGAGGGCAAAAACAATCATGATTAGAATGTCTTTTGTTAGAATAAAGGACGAGATCTGGAGAATCTCCTCTGGAAGGCTAGGAACAATGATCGCTCTGGAGAGCCAAATGCCCACAAGGCCTGGAAGAGCAAAGGCTAAGCCCCTTTTTACGTTAATCTCTCCTTTTTGAAAATACTTAAAAACACCCACCAAGGAAACTATACCAACGATAAAAAGCGAATATCCCGTAGCTTGAGCTGGCGGTATGTTAAACAAGTAGACAAGGATGGGGACTGTAAGAATAGATCCACCACCTCCCATTAATCCTAGTGAGAGGCCCACAAAAAGCATGGCAACATAGCCTAAAATCATCCATCCACCTTGTCAGACGAAAAGGTTTTACGATAGATAAACATACCGATCACCATTGAAACTACGAAGTTTACACTGGCCATATTCCCAGAGAATAAACTCACCACCCCGGGGCCTGGACAGAAACCAGAAAGACCCCACCCTATTCCAAAAAGCAGAGAGCCAGTCACAAGACTTTTTGTAATTTGGCTTTTTTTCGGGATCGAATAACTGCCCTTCAGTGCTGGTCCTTTTTCTGGCTTGAGGGTTAAGTAAGCCACAGAGTGTACGGCAATGGCTCCTACCATTACGAAGGCAAGAGCCGGATCCCAGTTTCCAAATAGATCTAAAAATCCAACGATTTTCTGAGGCTGGGTCATTCCCGAAATTCCAAGTCCAAGAGCAAAAATAATTCCTGACAAAAAAGAGACAATAAGACTCACTGTACTCCTCCTACATTAAAAAAATGAAAGGTCACAGCCACAGTGAGAAACCCAGCTGCCATAAAACTAAGGGTGGCTATGATTGATCTTAGGGAAAGGCGACTCATTCCACAGACTCCATGACCACTGGTACAGCCACTGCCAAGTCTTGTGCCGAAACCAACAAGCAGTCCTCCTAAGGAAACCAACCAAAACTTTTGTTCAAAAGTGTTCACTAAGGAATCTGGATAGAATAAAACAAGACCCAAGCCTCCAAGGATAAGTCCTGCTAAAAAGACAATCTGCCATTGGTTCTCTTCTAATCTAAAACCAAAGAAGCTACTCTCAACAATTCCACTGATTCCGGCGATTTTTCCGTTAAGTCGCAACATCATCGTGGCCGATAGACCAATTAATGCTCCACCTATTAAAGCGTTTACAATATCGGCGTTCATTTCTTCACCGGTTGTTTGAGTTCATTCCAACGCATCATTCCTCCTTCAAGGCTCATGGGGTGCTGAAAACCTAGCTCTAAAGCTTGAGTTGTCGCTTTAGCTGAACGCTTTCCACCTTTGCACACAAAGACCGTTCTCTTTTCTTTGTCAAAATTCTTTAGTCTTTCTTTAAAGTCATCGTCAAGCTCGACTAAAACGGACTCTTTGATATGACCGAGCTCTCCACAGTACTCCCTAGGAGAGCGTACATCAATAACATTGACGTTTCCTAAATGAACTTGCAATAGCTGCTCGATACTAATTTCAGGCACTCCTGATTCAGCCTCATTAGGCTCAAGTTCTGAGGCTTCTTTTAGACCACATATTTTATTCCCGGGAACGGCCTTATCGATCTGTTTTGGATGGGGTAAATTAAGGTTATTCATAATTTCTGTAAACTCTTCTTCGGATTTTTCTAAGTTCAATCGAGGGTTGTGTTTTTTCTCCATCTCAATTGTACTGTGAGTGTGCCCGTTGTAATCATGAGCCGGGTAAACCAAGGTTTCATCAGGCAATTTAAAGAGTTTATTTCTAACGCTATTAAAAAGTTTAAGGGGACTTCCTTGTTGAAAGTCAGTGCGTCCGCAGCCCCGGATCAGTAGAGCGTCGCCGGTAAAGACGCGGTCTTGCAAATGATAGCTAGTGCATGCGTCGGTATGGCCTGGTGTCGAAAGCGCTTTTATTGTTTGGGAGCCAAACTGAAGTTCCTCACCGTCGGCTAAGAGAATATCGGCACAATCAAGATCCGCCGCTTTACCGACAACATACTTTGCATTCAGCTTGGAGCGAAGAAAACCAGACCCTGTTATATGATCGGCATGAACGTGTGTTTCCATGGCATATTTTAAACTCACACCCAACTCACTAATAAGCTTTAAATCACGTTCGACGGTGTCGATTACAGAGTCGATTATGACAGCCTCTCTGGAGTCCTTGTCCACTAACAAATAGGTGTAAGTGGAGCTCTTAGGTTCAAAAAGTTGATAAAATTCTACGTCTTTCATTGAGATCCTCCCGAATGATAGATCTACTATAATAGAAAGAGAGATTTAAGAATATAAGCCAGCTTATATTGTGTAGAAAATTAAAATCATTTTGAAACAGTTGAGCCTTTATTCCACATCAATAGTGATGGCTCTTAGCCGCTTTTCGTCGAGAATCTTGATCTCGCGACCTTCTTGGGAAATTAGTCCTTGTTTTTCAAGCTCACCCAATGTCTTTATCACTGTGGGCGTGCGACTGGCGATAAAGTTTGCGATCTCAGATCGAGTCCACAAATGCTCCGGGTAGAGTTTTTTAAGAGTGAGTAATGAAGAGGCGACTCGAGTCGACACGTCCGCGTCGGTGTTCATCATTCTTCTGATCTCTGAACGCCTTAGCTCTCTTGAGAGAAGTTGCATCAAAGCCAGTGACAGTGAAAAATCCGCTTCAAGCTTTTGTAGAAAATCTTTTTTCCCCAACTTTTTCGCTAGGCTTGTTTCTAGACATTTCGCTGTGGCGTGGTAGGGCTCATTAGCCACCATGGATCGGTGCCCCACTGTTCGGCCGGGATGAAAAATTCTAAGGATATGCTCCTGACCTTTGACCGATGATCGTAAAAGAGCAACCAACCCACTTTCCAAATAATAAACAGACTCAGGATCGTCACCTTCCCGATAGAGAATCTCCCCTTTTTTCAGAGTGACTTCTTGGGCCGTTTTGAAAATTTCAGATAAATTTCCGATAGAACTTTTGCTTCCAGCCATACACCAAAATTCTAGCATAGTCTTAGGATCTAGGGCACCTAATTAATTATAGATCCTTTGTTTGCGGGCATGTTAAGGTCTTGGTATGAAAAAATTAAATCTCTGTTTTTTACTCTTTCTTCTTTGCTCCTGCGCTTCAGTTCAAAAGGCTAACAATTCTTCTCCCACAAAAAAGACCCTTCAGGTGGCCTCTGTTCAGTTCCCGATTGAAGGTAAGAAAAGTGAAAAAGAGTTTTTAAAAAAGGTGAAGAACTATATTGAAGAGGCGCGCTCTAAAAATGCAGAATTGATTGTTTTTCCAGAGTTATTCTCTCTTGATCTCTGGCCGATTGGATCAAAGTTAAAAGATCGAAAGATTGTTGAAAAAATAGCGAGCCACTCTCCAAGTATCCTCAATTCTTTGATTAAATTTTCAAGTCAATACAGTATCGACGTCCTTGCAGGTTCCCTACCCGTTCTGGAAAAGGGTAAACTTTTTAATCGAAGTTTTTATATAAAGCCTTCAGGAGAACTCATCCCTCAAGATAAGCTCACCCTTACACCTTGGGGAAAGGAGGTGGGATTTACTATAGGCAGTAAGATTAAAACCATTCCTACCTCTATTGGTCATGTGGTCATCCTTATTTGCTACGATGCCGAGTCTCCACAAATTTCTAATGCTTTAACAAATAATAACGTCGACCTGATTTTAGTGCCATCAATGACAGAAAGTGAGGAGGGGTTTCGGCGAGTGTCACTTTCTTCAAAAACCAGGGCTATTGAGCATCATGCCTATGTGGTCGTAAGCGGAACTGTAGGAAGCCCCGAAAAGCAGTGGCTAAACATTGGCCAAGCAGGATTTTTCAATCCCCAATATCCTGGCTATCCAGCCTTTTCACAAGTGGGAAAAAAGAATAAGCCTGGTCTCAGTGTTTTTGAGTTTGATATGGAAAAACTAAGAAAGACCAAAAAAGAAAAGCGGTTTTATCCTGCTAGTGAGACTCTAGATCTTTAGTCAGCTTGCCTTAAGTTCATACTCTTCCATTTGCCTTGTTTAAATCTCATAATCAAAAGAATGGATATGGCAACCATATAGACAATCACAAACTTCCATGAGAGAAGCAGTCCCTCAGGGGACTTCATAAAAAGGATGGCTGGTAAAACCATGAGAGGCCAAGGTACGATCAGTGCCACATAGGATACAAAGGCCGTATCCCCAGCACCTTTCAGCGCAAAAGAAATATTCAAATAGATACAATCAAACAAAATAAAAATGGCTACAATTTTTAAAAGCTTTGGAACCGTGGCCGCTACCTCGCTCCACAATTGTGGGTTTTGGGGGTTGCTAAACCAAGAGATGTAAAATTCAGGGATCAGCCAAAAGCTTGAAGCCACAAGACTGATATAGATAAACGAAATTCCCACGCCATGCCAAGTTGTCTTGATGGCGGCTTTGATATCGCTCTCTCCCATTTTTTGCCCGACAAGAGTTAAAACTGACTGAGCAATTCCCATAGAAGGAAGGACTGAGAGCATCATTATGGTCACAGCTATACTCGAGCTTGAAAGGGCCACATCACCATTAGGCAGGCGCCCGATGATAATCAAAAACACAGCGAATGCTAAGCCTTCTAAAGCCCACTGCATTCCACTGGGTATTCCATATTTTAGGAATTTCTTAATATAGTTTGTATTCAATCTCCAAGAAGACCGCATCCGGAAAAGCTTCTCTTGGTTTTTGTGAGAGAGTAGGTAAATGCAAAAAACGATGCCGGCATATCCAGAAAGAGCGGTGGCATAACCAGCTCCTTTAATTCCCATGGCAGGAAAGCCCCATTTTCCAAAAATGAGCAGTGGGTCTAGAGCGAGGTTAAAGATTAGGCCTACAAAGTTTATAGCAATGACTGTTTTTGTTCGACCAATCCCCGTGTAAAACCCACTAATCGCTGCAATAAAGGCCATTGGTAAGGCCGAAAATGCCAATGAATTGAAGTAGTCGACTTCAAGAGCTTGGATGGAATCAGAATGGCCGACCATCTCAAAGAACCAAGGGGTGAAAAGGTTAAGGATGAGAAAAAGAAGACCACCGAAGACACTAATATATATTGATTGCCATACGTAAGAGCCAATTTTGCGCTCCTCGCCTGCGCCTTGGTACTGTGCCACGAAGGCTGTCACATAACTTGCCGTCTGCTGAAGCAGAGCCATGGGAACCCAGAAAACTCCCATCACAGACATCGCAGCCCCCAAAGCCTCGGTGGAGTAGGCCCCAAGGAAAATTCGATCCACAGTGAGTTGAATGTTCCAAAAGCTATTGGCAATGATCAGGGGCCAGGCAATATGTAAAATATTTTTGGTTGTATTCCAGTCTAATTTTCTCATTACTTGCTCACCCAAAAAACAGAGTCTTTGCTGAGCTGATCTTTCCTATTTTGTGGCCCCCTGTCAATCAACAGTTGCGGGCTTTTCTTCGAAATTCGCTACTTTCTCATCGGGCTCCATTTGGTCGATAAAAAGAGAGTAAAGGGAAGGTAAAATCACTAAAGTTAAAAGAGAGGAGGAGATCATCCCCCCAACCACCACAGTCGCCAGAGGCTTTTGCACCTCGGCTCCTAGGCCAGAGGAAAACATCATTGGTAGAAAACCGAAGATGTCGGTGAAGGCTGTCATTAAAACGGGACGCAGCCGCGCTTTAACACCTTGCTTAGCGATCTCGTCAGAACTTTTACCTTTCTTATAGAGGCGATTGAAATAGCTGATCAATACAACTCCATTTAAAATACTGATCCCACTAAGGGCTATAAAACCAACTCCAGCCGAAATACTAAAGGGCATTCCTTGGAGGAGGAGCGCCAGTACTCCTCCAACCAGTGCTAACGGAGCACAGGCAAAAATTAAAACCACCTGGTAGAAATTCTTGAAGGCGCCATAGAGCATGCAAATAATTAGGAGAAGAGATAAGGGAACAAGGACAGAGAGTCTTTCTTTAGCTTTGATTAAATTTTTAAAACTTCCGCCCCACTCTATGAAATAGCCTGCAGGAAGATCGAGCTCTTCTTTTACTTTTTTCCTAGCTTGTTGCACGAATCCTTCAATATCTCGGGTGCTAGGGTTTATAAGGACAGCCATTCTTCTTTGAGAGTTTTCCCTGCTAATGTCAGAGAAGGTTTTTGTAAATTCGATCTCCGCAAGATCTTTTATGGGAAGGGTAAACCCTTCAGAGATACCCACGGGAAGGTTCTTAACAAGATCAATATTTTTACGCTCCTCAGAGGAGAGTCTTGTGACGATGGGATACTGCCGAACTCCGTCGTATATTACTCCCATCTTGCGTCCACCAATGGCTGTCTCAATAGCATCTAAAACGGGGCGCTCGGTGACACCAAGCTTGGCCAGTGTATTTTTCTTTGGAGTGTATTGTAACATGGGCGCAAAGCCTTGGGATTGTGATTCGGCTCCAGCAACTCCTGGAACCTCTCGCAGAATGTCAGCCAATTTTTCTGAAAGTGATATGAGCTGATCCATATCCTCCCCATAGATTTTCGCCGACACTTCAGCGCGGGTTCCCTCTAATAGCTCATTGAAGCGAAGCTCCACAGGTTGGGAGACCAGGAGAGCTTGCGCTGGCACGAGCTTTTCAAGTTTTGCCTTCACCTTTTTTATCAGTTGAGACTTTGTTTTTATTTTTGAATCTTCGGGCCAATCAGACTTTGGATGAAGCATCACAAAGGTATCAGCGATATTTATACTCATGGGGTCGGTGGTGACTTCAGAAGCGCCGATTTTTGAAAAAACTTTTTTAACTTGGGGAAACTCACCAATAACCTGATCGGATAATTTCTGTAAGGCCACAGCATTCTCAGCACTGACATTGGCCGGACGTATCATCTGTAAGGAAAAGTCACCCTCATCAAGTTGCGGAATAAACTCAGCCCCAAGAAAATTGAAGGTCGTAATTCCTGAGGTAATTAATAATAGGGTCACAGCGAGCACAAGCTTTTTAAAGCGTAAAGCTAGATTGAGAACTGGGTCAATGAGCCGTTGAGCAATCCTAAAGACAAAAGGAGTTTTCTCTTTGGGGTCTCCACTTAGGAACGTGGCTGCAAGAGCTGGTACTAAAGTGAAGGAAAGCGAAAGGGCTGAGCCTAGAGCCATTACGAAGGTCATAGCCATGGGGCCGAACATTCGGCCCTCGATCCCCGTTAAGGCAAAAAGAGGAATAAAGGTGACTATAACAATAAGCTCCCCAAAACCAGCAGCCTGGCGAATCTCCGAGGTGGCTTTCGTTACTATGTTTTTAACCTCTTCGCGAGAGAGCTTACGCCCCAAAATCTCCTTTTCCTCTCGAATGCGCCTGACACAGTTTTCAATCACAATCACCGCGCCATCGATAATAATTCCAAAATCAAGGGCACCAAGGCTCATCAGGTTTCCGGAGACTTTATAGATTTTCATAAGTGAAAAGGTAATTAATAAAGAGAGAGGAATGGTTAAGGCTGTAATAAGAGCGGCCCTTAGGTTTCCCACCATCATCAATAAAACCAATACAACCAGAAGAGCACCCAAAACCAGATTATGTTCCACGGTTGAAAGGGTGGCATTTACCATTTTTGAGCGATCATATAAAATCTCTAGACGCACGCCTTGGGGCAGGTCTTCCTTAATTTCAAGTAGTTTTTCTTTAACTGCAATAGCCACTGTTCGGCTGTTTTCTCCAAGAAGCATAAAGGCCGTTCCGATCACGGCCTCTTTTCCCGAGACAGTAGCGGCACCGGTGCGGATCTGCTTATCGAGCTCTACTTTGGCGATATCCTTGATCCTAATGACTTCAAAAGTAGGCAGCCTTTTAACTATTACATTTGAGATATCCTCTTTGGTTTGCAGAAGACCCACACCACGAATTAGAACTTGCTCTCCAGTCTGTTGGACAAATCCTCCACCCACATTTTTATTAGATTGTGAAAGAGCTTTTTGAATATCATCGAAATGAAGTCCGTATCGCGCCATTTTTTTAATGTTGGGCTGAATGTAGTATTGCTTTTCAAAACCTCCGATGGTGTTCACTTCTGTGACACCCTTCACATTCAGTAGACGAGGCTTAATGACCCATTCTTGTAGACTGCGAAGCTCCATGAGCTGCTCTAATCTCTTTTGCTCTCCTTTTGCCTTATTCTCGTATTCAATAGAGTAATGAAAAATCTCTCCAAGCCCTGTGCTTATGGGCCCCATTTTCGGCGTGAGCCCCTTAGGGAGAGAAACATTTTGGATCTTTTCGCCAATTAACTGCCTGGCTTGATAGATGTCGTAGTCTTCCTCAAAAATCACCGTGACCTGAGAGATGCCATACTTCGAAACAGATCGAATATTTGTCACCCCAGGTATACCGTTCATTGAATATTCAATGGGAAAGGTCACCATCCGTTCTACCTCTTCGGGAACAAGTCCAGGTACTGAGGTGTTGATTTGCACCTGTGTATTTGTGATATCAGGAACGGCATCAATGGGAAGGGTTAAAAAAGATTTCCCTCCCACTACCGTCATGGCTAAAAAGAAAACAAAAACGAAAATTCTATTTTTAACTGAAAATTCAACAATTTTATTCATAACTAAAATTCCTAATGGGAGTGTCCGTATTCTGATTTGTCGGTTGAGAATATATCGCTGATTGCAATAAGCTCTTTGCCTTGAGTAACTATTGCATCACCTAAGCTGGGCTTTTTATCCATTTCGCGGAATTTAAAATAACCATCCTTTAATTGGTAATAGCCCTTTTTTTCTTTGACATAAACTATGGCTGTGGAGGGGATTTTAAAATCATCACTATCCACTTTTTGAGTTTTTATATTCAGAAGCTTTTCGGACTCTTTAGAGAGTTTAAAGCCCTTTTTATCATCGACATCAACAATGGCTTTATGAGGACCGAAACGATGGGATTTGCCATGATGGTCTCCGTGGTCGCCACTCGCAAAAAGAAATAGGCTTAATAATAATACCATCATGGAGCCTCCTGGATACCTAGGACATCGTATAGTCGTCCTGTGAATTGACTTAATTTTAGAAAAGACTTTTGAGCTAGAATCTCATGACGATCACGGTCCTCCATCAAGGAGAGAAGCTGATCATGGCCATCGATCATCGAAGGAATTGAAATCAGTCCCCTTAAAAATAGCCGCTCAATGCGGTGATGCTTTTCAAGAAGATCCTTTTTGTTTGGAATCATACGAAGAGTATCAAAGGTGGTTTTATAGGTGGCCAATAAATTTTCAACCACCACCTCATTCTCTTCTTTTTTAAAGCTAAGTTGAGTCTTCAGAAGTCGATACTCATTGCTCGCGCGCTGCCGCCCTCCACGGTTCCAGTTAATAATAGGTAGATCTACCTTTAACGACAGGCCAAAGCGGTCAACTCTTCGCCCCAGTTCTTCTTCAATTTGAAAAGAGGGTCCAATTTTAAGGTCCGGATAAACTCTCGACTTTTCAAACGAAATCTTTTGCTCTGTCCACCGGGTCTCGTACTGCATTTCTCTATAATCACTGCTAATGGCCTGTGAGTGTTCCACGTTTTGTGGTGCCACTAAGGGCTTGGATTCAAGGTCCATATCGATTTTGCAGTTACTCTTTGCATAAAAACCAATAAGATTATCAAGTTTTGTTTTTTCGATGATTAAATCTGAAATTTTCAGTCGGTGTTTGCTGACCTCCATATCCACAATATCCAATTGAATTTTCTGCTCTGGAGAGAGCTGACGATTTCGTTTTAGGGAATTTCGCATCTTGATAAATACTTGCAGTGATTCTTGATACAAAGAGATCAAAGTCGAAACCTGCTTTAAGCGAGAGATCATTAAGCTGGACTGAATTAAAACCTCATCTGCCCTATTTTTACTTTTTAGTTTCCCAAGCTCACCTTTAGCACTGGCAAGATCGACTCTGGAGGACTGCTTGCCTCCGAGTTCAAAAACATAAAGCAAGTTCCCCATGGTTTCAGAGTTCGAACTCGACCCATGGTTGCTAGTAAAGTTAAGTATAGGATTAGGAGCCTGGCTCGCTTCATCCACGCTCGAATCAAAAACCTGGGCTTGAGAGCTAAGAGTGGCAAGCTCAGGATGGTTCATACTAATTTTCTCTAATATTTGTTGATCGGACTGGAGCACACAATTGGCCCTAGCCTGCATCGGAATAAAAAATAATAAAATTAAAGTGGCTCCCCAGTTCAATCTGAAAAGTTGAACAGAGAAAAGCCTCATTAAGGTTTCCACCTTATGCCTCCAAAGTTTTTATTTACAAACGCCTTTAACGATAGTTAGGCGTACTTAGGAGGGCGGAGATTGGAGTCTAGACTAGGCTGTTGATAGAAATTAACGATTTCAAACAAGGATTGTGTTTTCTACTCCATTATGAACAGAATGGCCGCAGTTGGATTTAAATACCTCGAATGAGTATGGCAACAGTGGCAATCCTGACAATCTTCTTCAGGACAGGGCTTGTTGTCACCACTGGAGCAATGGTCGATGCCAGAATTATCACAATCCTGTGCCATTTCCACTGATTCCGAGTGCCCTGAGTCCTCGATGGGACCGGCTCCATCAAGAGCAAAACTCGAAAAGAAACTGACTAAAATAAGGACTGTGATCCATAACTTCATTGCTATAGAGCATACTCTACATGTTGATCTCACGTCAATTCTCGCCCTTTTATGTCTCTTTTTGAAAGGTTAACAGAAAATCTTTTCTGAGACCTTCTCAATAAGCTTTTCTAGAAAGATTTTATGCTCTTCATTGAAAAAGCTCTTTGTCGGCGCGTCGAGATCTAACACTCCAAACCTTTTATTCCCTTTCTTTAAGGGGATTACAAGCTCAGATTCTGATTCTGGGTCACAAGCGATATGATCAGCAAATTTGTGTACATCTTCGACCAGCAGGGCCTCTCCTGTTTCAAAAGATTTTCCACAAACTCCTCTCCCTTCTTTAATTCTAAGACAAGCCGGTTTTCCCTGAAAAGGTCCAAGCACAAGCTCTCCATCGGCCTCGTTCCATAGGTAGAATCCCACCCAATTCACTCCAGGAATGCCATGGAAAATCACAGAGGAGAGATTTGCTAGGTTGGCTATAAGATTGCTTTCACCCTCAATAATGCCAAGAGCGGAGGATTCTAAATCGGACTGTTGAGATGGACTCATTGATTGCTTCCTTTCACGTAAAGAAAGGGTCTAACCTTTTTTCTTTTAGAATGCAAAATGAGTCTATTTCAAAGAACGGGCTTGAAGAAAATCTGATGATCTTTGTTCTCTTCTTTTAAACGTTTAATCAACAAACTCCGGTTTATAAAAAAAACTTCAGATCCAGCCTCAATGAAGACATCCGTATGAACAGGCTTTTCATTAAGTAGCTCTTTAAGAGCTATAAGCGTGGGACTCTCGATGACCACCTTTGCCTGTTCTTTTTTAGGGAGTCTAACGCTCCCTCTAATCACCAGAACAGCAAGATTTGGAATTTGATTTTCGTAAACCAAATTCACTTCCTTTTTCAGACTGAGCTTTTCGAAACTCTGACTCAACCAGTAAAAGATTCTATTTTCGGTGTCGAGTTGATGGATTCCACACATAAAAATAGGTTAGCTCTTCTGATAAATTAATAATCTGATAGATATCAGGAAATTGATTTTTATTGGTTAAAAACCTAAAGAGGCCTCTTTTTCGATCGCCTCGATATCTTTTAAGATAAGGTACTTTTTATCCTGAACCAAATAACCGGACTCTTTAAAATCTGTGATCAGTCGAATGATATTTTCAGAAGCCGCACCAACCATTTGTGCCATTTCTTCTCTAGTCAGCTTAATATCCAGTAAAACGCCGTCGTCTTGTTGAACGCCGAAGTTTTCTTTTAATAAAAGAAGAGTTTCTGCAAATCGCTCTCGTACGTTCTTTCTAGCCATACTGGCTAAGCGCTCTTCAGCCGCTCCCATTTCTTTGCTCAACCGACTAATAATTTCTGAGGCCAACTGAGGCTCCATTTTAATGAGAGACTGGATGGTATCTTTAGAGACAAAACAAATCGTTCCCTCTTCGATGACTGTGGCCGAGGCTGTGTAGGGAGAGTTGGAAAAAAGACTACGGTGTCCAACTACGTCTCCTTTGTGAACAATCCGCACAATCGTTTCATCACCTTCGGAGTTGGTCTTTGAAATCTTGACCTTTCCGCTATGAAGACAATAAAGGCCAAAGGGAGGATTTCCCTCAAGAAAAAGGTTTTGTCCTTTTTTATAAACATTAGCATTTTTGGATTGGTCGAGTTCCTGAAGCGCCTTATCCTCAAGATGACAAAAAATACTTTTGGGTCTTCCCGGGCAATTATCACAACTTAATACTGTTTTCTTTTTTAGGCTCATTTCAGCTCGTATTCTAATTCATTCTCAATTTCTTCTCAAGTAGAGCTGAAATAATCACGGCGCAAGAAGGATGAGCTGTCCTTTAAACTCCTCTGGGCCCTCCCCCTCATAAGATATTTCATAAGGAAGAAGCAATCGACCCTCTGGAACTTTACTGCGAGGAAAGCTTAAAAAAACATGGACCCAAACCGCTTGGCCAGGACTAATACTTTGGGCCATCGTCGGAGAGACCACTTGGATGTCTGCTTCGTCCACCTTTATTTCCCTGATTATTAACACCTGGTTGGTTTGGTTGGTCAAATGCACTCGAAAGTGGTTCACTATTTGGGTCTTTTCTTGGTTGGCAAACTGATAGGGGGATTCAATCGCCCGAACGACTTCAACTTCTAAGGACTCTCGTTGCGTTAGGCCTAATACAGCTCCTAGGAATAACGCCAGCAGAATCAACAGGTAAGAGATATTTCTAAAGGTAAAATAGTTCTTTTTACTTCCTTGAATTTCTGCCTCAGAGGCATAACGAATAAGCCCTTGGGGCTTGTTCACTTTGAGCATGATCTCATCGCAAGCATCCGCGCAAGCCGTACAGGCGATGCACTCCATCTGGAGGCCCTCCCTAATGTCAATTCCCGTTGGGCAGACGTTTACGCATCGAAGACAGTTGATACAGTCCCCCTGGCTTTCTTTTGGTAGGCCTTTTTGCCGCCTTGGCTCCCCTCTTTTATGGTCGTAAAGGATGGCCATCGAATTGTCATCCATAAGGGCTGACTGGAGTCGACCATAAGGACAGGCAATTAAGCAGAATTGCTCTCTAAACCAACCAAAGTTGAGAAGTAAAACAGCGGTAACCACCTGCACCGCCACAAAGAGTGACCAATTTTCGGAAGGAGCGTTTAAGGTAATGTTTAAGAGTTGCTTCGATCCAACGAAATAGGCAAATGCCGAGTGAGTGATATGGGAGCTAGCGAGAAAAAAGAGAACCCACTTGATCGCCTTCCAGAAAAGAATTCTCGGTGTCCAATCCACTTTTTCAAGACGTCTTCTTTGAATGGCTTTACCTTCCGTCCACTCTTCTATGCGACGATAGATGAAATCGATAAACACAGTTTGAGGACAAGCCCATCCACACCAAACTCTCCCCCATACAGCCGTCATAAAAATAATGGAAAAGGCGGCGATAGCGAGGAGAAAAAAGACTAGAGGAGCGTCATGGGCGAAAAAAAGATTATCGAAAAACAGAAAGCGTCTTCTTGAAATATCTAAGAAGATGGTTTGCCGTCCATTAAACGTGGTCCATGGTACCACTAAAAATAAAATGATTAAAAAACCATAAACGAGATTACGACGCTTTCGAAAGTACCCCGAAACCTCGGCTGGAATTATAAATAATCGGCGACCTGTTTGATCCAAACTGGGAGGCCGATCAGGAGCCACAAGAAATTTTTCGTAGTCCTCTTTATTATTGCTCATTCCACTTTTTCACCTTGAGGGGCTTTGGCTCCCGCAGGATTAGTCCCCTGAAGACTTTTTACGTAGGCAGCAATCAAAGGTTTTTTGTCGTTGGGAATTAAAGTTTCCCAGCCCGGCATCCCCTTAGTGGGAAAACCTTTATTGATGGCTGTCATAATGCTTTCAAACTCACCTTTTGAGTGAATCCAAAACTTGTCCGTAAGGTTTGGTCCGATCAAACCCTGGCCTTTATCGCCATGGCAAGAAGCACAGAATTGAGCAAAGTTTTTCTGCCCTTCTTGTAGCATCTCAGGGCTATTTAAAATCGTCTCAAGACTAAGATCTTTCACAGCTGCAGCCGCAGTTTTCGCCTGAGTCGCTCTTTGATGTTTGATCCGAGCCATCTTTAACTCCAAAGCCTCGTCCGAGGAAAGCCCGCCTCCTCCCAACTCGTAGTGAATAAAATAAAGGAAGGCAAAGATCATAGTGAAAAAGAAAGTCCATAGCCACCAGTTTGGTAGAGGATTATCCAATTCCTTGATGCCATCGTACTCGTGACCTTCTACAAGTTTTTCATTTAATATCTCATCTTTTTTATCGCTCATGAGAACCTCGCAATTCATCAGACTCTAAGGGCAGCATTTGTAAGTTTTGGTAAATATGGCGTCGAGACTTTAAGTTCACCCAAATGAGGACCCCCAAAAAGCAGACGAAGAACAACAAGAAGCCAAAAAGCACCAGGTTCGGATAATCGACAAAGTGAGCTAAAGTTTCTTTTTTCATTTTGCTACCTCTTCTTTAACAGGGGTTGGTTTTTTCTCCTTTTGTCCAAGAGCTTGTAAGTAGGCTATTAGAGCAACGATCTCTCTTTGCTCCAAATGTTTATCTTTCACACCTTGTTGCCTAAGATCGTTGGCAATCACCTCGGCCTCAGCTTCGGCAAACCGGTCGGCTTCCGCCACGACGTTATCCTCATAGGGTACTCCGAGCTTTTTCATCACAGAGAGTTTTCTTCTTAGCCCGTAGAAGTCAGTTTTACCGGTAAGAAGCCACATATAGTTAGGCATAATGGATTGAGATATTACATCTCTTGGATTGTTCATATGGCGATAGTGCCATAAGTTGGGATATTTCCCTCCCACCCTTGAGAGATCTGGGCCGGTTCTTTTTGATCCCCATTGAAAAGGACGATCGTACATGGACTCTTCCACAGTAGAGGCTTTACCAAAGCGTAGAACGTCAAAGGGAAGTTTGCGAATCATCTGAGAGTGACAGGTGTAGCACCCTTCCCGGATATAAATATCCCGTCCTGCTAGTTCTAGTGGTGTATAAGGAGCTACAATTTTTTGTGGATCAACATAGCTCTTCATTGAAAGAATGGGCATGATCTCTATGACCGATCCCACCGCAATGGCCATAAAAGAAAGGACACTAAAAGTGAAGGCTAAACCTTCTAGCTTCCTGTGAGAGGTTTCATATTCAGGTCCTTTTTCCCGTGGCTGTAAAGGTTTACTCACGGGCGTGTCCTTAGCTTTTGCCCCTTCAGCCGTCATCGTTTTATAAAGGTTATAAAGCATAATGAAAGCACCAAGAATAAAGAGGAAGCCTCCGAAAGCTCTCACCCAATAAAGAGGGACAATACGAGTTACAGTCTCAACAAAATCAGGATAGACAAGGTTTCCTGTTTCGTCGATTGCCATCCACATAAGACCTTGGGTGATTCCTGCCGCCCACATGGAAATGTAGTAAGTGAGTATTCCTGTAAGACCAATCCAGAAGTGCATATTGGCTAGTTTATCGGAGTAAAGCTTGGTTCCGAAAAGACGAGGAATGAGATAATAGATCATTCCAAAAGTTAAAAAGCCGTTCCACCCCAAGGCCCCTCCATGGACGTGAGCAATAATCCAATCGGTGTAATGACCAAGGGAACTGACCGACTTTATTGATAATAAGGGGCCTTCGAAAGTCGCCATTCCGTAAAAGGTCACGGCAGTCACGAGGAACTTAATCACTGGGTCTGTTCTTAGGAGGTGCCAAGCTCCTCTTAAAGTTAAAATCCCGTTGATCATCCCGCCCCAGCTTGGAGCCCAGAGCATCACACTAAAAACCATTCCCAGCGTCTGAGCCCAATCGGGAAGCGCTGTATTTAGCAAGTGATGGGGGCCGGCCCATATATAAATAAATATAAGAGCCCAAAAATGAATGATTGAAAGACGATAAGAATAAACCGGTCGGTTCGCCGCTTTTGGGATATAGTAATACATCAATCCCAAAAAGGGAGTTGTTAAGAAAAACGCCACGGCGTTGTGCCCATACCACCACTGAACCAAGGCATCTTGAATTCCGGCGTACACGGGATAACTTTGCAAATATCCTACAGGAATTTCAATAGAATTAAAGATATGGAGAACCGCCACGGTGATGATGGTCGCGATATAAAACCATATTGCCACGTACATATGTTTTTCGCGACGATTCTTTAAGGTCATGAAAAAGTTGAGCGCAAATAAAACCCAAATTAGAGCTATAGCGATATCTAGGGGCCACTCGAGCTCAGCATACTCTTTACTCTGTGAAAAACCGAGGGGAAGCGTAATTGCAGCACCAACAATGATGGCCTGCCATCCCCAGAAGTGAATTTTACTAAGCGTATCGGAGTACATTCGCGTTTTACAAAGACGTTGAGTGGAGTGATAGATACCTGCAAAAATAGCATTCCCAGCAAACGCAAAAATAGCGGCATTGGTATGTAGGGGACGAAGCCTTCCGAAGGTTAGCCACTCCATATTAAAGTTAAACTTCCAATAGGCTAGCTGTAAGGCGATCCATATACCCAAGGTAAAGGCCACAATACCCCAGCCTGTCGTTGCGTAAAGGAAATAACGAACGATTTTGTCATCGTAGAACTCCTTTACCGAAACATTGTTTGTTTTACTTTTTTCTTCCATCTTCTGGCTCCTCACGAACTAGCGGTAAAACTTTCTTTTTTTGAATTTCAGAATCTTCTTCGTCATCAGATAAAGGTGAGTGTTTGGGGGTCTCTAGGTCCTCAAACTGATTGTCTTTTGTTGCCATTACAAACAAAACGATAAATAAAGTCACAAGAGTCACGGTAACAGGAATGGTGAGAACTAAGATTAACAACTCTTCTCCCCTTTCTTTTGTATATTTAAATAAGTCAGTAAAACTACTGTCAGGGAGCTTAAGGGCATAAGTATGACGGCTACCAAGGGACTGATCAGGCCTAGAAGAGCAAAGACGGCAAAGCTAAGATTATAAAGAAAGGATAAAAAAAGATTTATCCAAATGGTCTGCACACAAACTCTTGAAAGAGTAAACATTTTAAAAAGTGGTTTGAGACTTTTTTCTAGCAGGTGAATACTAGAAGTTTTAAAAGTGACTTCCGCAGAAGAGTAGATAGAAACTGATACGTCCGCCTGTCTCATAGCCAGAGCATCATTGACTCCGTCTCCTACGAATAAAACCTTTTCCCCACGTTTCTGTAAGGCTTTTACGAGCTCTGTCTTTTGCTCAGGAGTTTTATTTGCAACAATCTCATGGTCTTTAAAACCAAGTTGCGCCCCCACCTTATAAGCGACCTCGTTACTATCTCCCGTTAGTAAAAATAACTCTTTGTTGCTTTTTCGAAGCTCAGAGAGAACTTTAACGGAGTCTTCTTTAACCTCATCACTCAGAATTGCACTCAGCCAGATTTCATTGTTTTTTAAGATCTCAACTTTTTTCTTATTAGAATCAAATCCATTGCGTATTTGATAAAGATCTCCACTGTATTCTCCCCTAACTCCCGATCCAGCGATTTCACAAAGATCTTGCATAGGGAGGACGGCAACCTCTCCAATGGCGCGCTTTAAACTGATCGCAACGGGATGTTCGCTATTCTGCTCAAGGGATGAAATTATTTGTTTTTGCAGTGAACTCGGCTCACCCATAGGCCAACTTTCGATTTTAAATTCCCCCTGGGTCAGCGTTCCTGTTTTATCAAAAACAACAGTGGTAACTGCCTGTAGATTTTCTAGCGCGTCCACATTTTTAAAAAGAAAACCCTGCTTAAGACCCTTTCTCACACTGAGGCTATGAGCCAGTGGTGTCGCTATGGCTAGAGCACAAGGACAGGCAATCACGAGGAGAGCTAGTATTCGATCCAATCCATTAGGGATATCGAATATTGCAAAAAATAGATAAGAAGCCACAGCTATGGCAATAATCGCCAAGGTTAAAAATTGAGCGCCGCGATCGGCCAAAAGTTCCTTCTGACTCTCGACCGATAATCCTTTGTTGATCTTCTCTAAAAGGGCTGTCACTCGCGAACTCTGAACAGGCTCGAGCACACTTAAATAGGCTTTTGAGGAAATAAGTTTGGAGCCAGCATACACCCGCCCCCGACGTTGAATCTGAACGGGAAAGGACTCCCCTGTGATGATCGAATTATCAATTTCAACTCTCTCAGAAAGTATTTCCGAATCCGTGGGAATAAATTCATTGCGTCTTAACAAGATTTGATCCCCGAATTGAAGATTTGCAATAGCAGTCTCAACCCACTCGCCCCCTTTTTCCCGGAGGACAGTGTTTTGGTTAAAAAAGTCACTCAGATCCACGGGGGTTAAATACTTCTCTTGGAGACGAAATATTATGTAACGGGAGGCAAGCAGAAAAAAAACGAACATGGAAAGAGAGTCGAAGTAAATCTCATTTTTCCCGACAAGAAGGTTTTTTAAGCTTAAGGAGGCCGCACCTACAATCGCTAAACTGAGCGGAATATCAACGGAGACCCTTTTTTTAAAAAGGGAGTGGACCGAATTTTTTAAAAGGGGCCAGGCGCTATAAAACAGAACCGGAAGAAAAAGAAGGAAGCTCAGCCAATGAAACAAAAGTCCCAGTTCCGATTGATCAGCGCCCGCGTAATTCGAAGCCGAAAGCAGCATGATATTCCCAGCACAAGCTCCCGCAATAGCCAGTCGAATTAAAGGAGAATGGCTCTTTTTTGAGTCCTTCTCTAAGCGACCGAGCAAACGAGCTTGAAAACCTGCCTTTTCAATGTTGGCTAGAAAGTCTTGAGGTCGAAAATGCTTATTCGCTCTTGTTGAGACACGAGCCTCACTGAGATCCACCTCAAGACTCTCAACTCCTAAAATCCCATCCCCAATAGACTGGATCTTACGGACGCACTTTATACAATGCATGCCCTCTACAGAAAAATGCCAATATTTTGAGGCCTCTATCTCCACCGAAGTACTCTCACTTTACCGCTTTAGTTTCGTTTGACCAAAATGCTTACGGCAAAAAAAGTAGACCACCACTGGGGGGAGAGTGATTCCAAAAAAAGCAAGAGCACACATAGGACACATAAAATCCTCCTTCCTATACCTTTTGTTATAAGGCACAGGTAAAAGGAAAAAAATGTGATCAGATAGGTGAAAACCTGATAAAAATCAGGTTTTCATGGACAGTTTCAATTCGGAATTTTCACTGGGAGCAAGAAAGCCCCCTGCTGAGGGTGCAGCTAGAGCTGCTCAGGTTCTTTGATTAGAGGCTTTTTACCTGTAAGAGCCGTTAAAAAAGCCTTTATAGAGCTGACCTGTTCATCACTGAGATCCTTATCAAGCTGCAGCTTACCCATAACTCGAATAGCGGTTTCTAAATCCTCGACCGCCCCGTTATGAAAGTAAGGTCCCGTCACAGCCACATTTCTTAAAGTGGGCACTCGCCACATATGTTGATGCCCTTCTTCACCGGTGGCTTCAAAGCGCCCTTTGTCTTTTTTGAAACCGTACTTCTTCTCCAACTCTTCATTGGGATAAGTAGGAAACTTCATGTAAAAACCCGTTCCAACGGGTAGGTTAGGTCCAGCGAAATGATCGCCCGAGTGACAAGCCACACAACCGACTTCTTGAAAAGTCTCGAGACCTTTTTGAGCCTCTTTTGACATGCTTTTACTATCGTAAGGGGTATCAAGTGTGGTCAGAGTTTCCTCAAAGGCCGCAATGGCTCCCACTGCATTTTCTAAATTAATGGGATCACCCTCGTAATCAGGGTAGGCTTCTTTAAAAAGCTTTTTATACTCATCCACCTCTTTGAGTCGGGCAATAGCGGCATCGTGTCCGGTCATACCCATTTCCACAGGATTGATGATGGGTCCCTTAGCCTGCTCGGCTAGATCTTTAGCTCGGCCATCCCAAAATTGTACAGAGAGAAACTTAGCATTCCAAACGGTCGGAGAATTTCTTCCCCCTTTTTGGGCATTAATGCCCTCGGCCACTGGTGTGTCCATAGCTCCGTTGCCACGATTAGTAATATCATGACAACTGTTACAGGAAAGAGAGCGGTCCTCAGAAAATCTTGTTTCGAAATAAAGATGGTAACCGAGCTTTTCTTTAGGGGAGGAGGCTTTCCAGACTTCCCCGTTAGAGGCAATTTCTTCACCTCCTTTTTTATCAGAATCACTCTGATTTCGAGTGCACGAGGCGACAATAATCATTAGAGAAATAAAAAGTAAGTGTTTCAAAACATCTCCTTTGCACAAATTGGATTTTCCTAATCATACATCAACAAGAAAGCTTGTCACCTATGTGACAACTTATTGAAAACCAATTTCGATTCGTTGCCTAGCAAATAGGAGTACAAGTATTTTATGAACAAATTTAAAAAAAAATTGCAGCGAACTTACGAGCTAATTCTTTAGGTCTTTTATAGATTGGGAAAAGCTCCTTACCACCTATTTATTGTATTTGCCTCTTGTGGTGAAATGGATTTTCGTCATTTTTTCGAGTTTACTGCTTGTAAGACCAGCTTCTCGAGCAACTTCAATCGCTTCTTCGGGTGAGGCTTCTTCGTACTGATGCAGGTAAACTGCCAACCAAGAAGAGGCTCGGTTTCCTGAGGCGCAATAAACCAAAACTTTGCTGTCTTTATGAAGGTTTACGATTCCTGAAATCTTCTCTACTGATTTTTGGCTTATATTTCGATTGCGAATATAGGGAACATTGTAAAAGTTCACATCATATTTTTTAGCAATATCTCTAGGATTGTAGGGAGAGCTTTTTAGCTCTTCTTGCGAGCGTATGTCCACAATGGCTGCCACCTTTTGATGCTTCAATAGACCTTCAAGACCCGCTTTTGAAGGAAAACCAGAAATTAGAACCTTTTTTTTGTAGTTATAAACTTTTAGGGTCTTGGTCTCTTCAACGATTTCTTTTTTGGTAGCGCAGGCTGCAAATATAAGGGGTAAAACAAGTATAAGAAGTAGCGATTTCATGGACATTCTCCTTTAAGCCTCTATCTTTTCTTCATTCTACTCTCAGGTCAATCCCTAGCTCCTTTTAATAGAAACTGATTATTCCCTGTTTCGATGAAATAGAATGACTCGCCACTTGCCACGAACCTCCTTTTTGTCTAGTTTGTGGACGTGAAACAGAACTTCTACTCGCTCACCTTTTCAGATCTAAGCCACCTTCTTCATCAGAAAGTATTGGGGTCACAAACAGCGAGTTGGCTTTTCAACTGGCATTATAAGAAAAATCGTAGAGATCTCCTGGAGAATGGTCGACTGTCTCGAAAAGACGCTCAGTTCATCGAAAATCACTTCGACTTTTCATTACCTACGATCAACCAGGTCCAAAAGGCGCAAGATAAGACCGTGAAGTTTTTGATCGAACTCTCTGATGGTAAAAAGGTGGAGTCCGTCTTAATTCCATTTCAAGGCAAGTACACTCTGTGTCTCTCCTCCCAGGTCGGGTGCGCCATGAACTGTTCGTTCTGTTTTACAGGAACTCAAGGTTTTTTCAGAAACCTAAAAAGCTCAGAAATCATCGGTCAATTTTTACTCGCACAGAGTTGGCTCAGTGAAAATCGCCCCGATGACTCCCGCATTCTTAATGTGGTGTTTATGGGACAGGGGGAGCCTCTTCATAATTTTGAAGCCGTAAAAACATCCGCTGCGATCATGATTTCCCAGCATGGACTGAGTCTCGCTCCCTATAAAATCACCTTATCCACAGCCGGTTACCTCCCAGGGCTCAAACGCTGGAAGCAGGAAATGCCGGACATCAATATTGCACTTTCGTTACACTCCCCTTTTGACGATGAACGCTCCGAACTTATACCAATTAACCAACGCTTTCCTTTAAAAGACGTTGTCAAAGCCGTGGATGAAATTCCTTCAGGCCCCAAACGCTTCGTCACCTATGAATACTTATTGATTGACGACCTCAATGATTCCCCCGACCACGCTCAGGCTTTAGGGGAACTACTAGAAAATAAAAAAGCTTACATTAACCTCATTCCCTTTAACCCTTATCCGGGCTCTCACTATAAACGCCCCTCAAAAGAAAAGCTTTTAGCTTTTCGGGGCTACCTTGAAAAATACAAAATACCGATCACTCTCAGAACAACCAAGGGCGAAGAAATTTTAGCCGCCTGTGGGCAGCTTAAAAGTTCCGAAGCTAGGATGAAAAGACTTTCATCTTAATTTACTGTAAACTTTACCCAGCAAACCCACTCAAATGGCCTTTTTCTTGCGCCTTTCATACACTTGCATTTGTCTCAAGAGGGGGGACTCAATGAAACTTTTCATATTTGTAATAACAGTCTTGAGTTTTTCTTGTTCTTTTGCCGATTCAGAGAACTGCCCTTCTTTTGATTTGCAGGGAAAAGCACCGAGCCTCCCTTATTTTGACCAAGGTTCCACCCGTTTTTGCTACGCCTATGCCGCAAGCTATATGACTAATTTTTACTACCACGCTCAACTTAACCAAGAGGACTGGGTGAATCCCCTTTCAGTGAGTGCTCAAGCAATCAGGCTCTCTAAAGGCCAGCAGGCACCCAGTAATATTTGGGGAGGTCATCTCTCCCACGGTCTGATGGCCATTGAGCAAGGGGTGTGTTCAGTACAAAATGGAAACCTCGGAGTTGGAAATGCGGATGTGGATGTCTTCGTCGAAAAACTTCGCGAAATATATGTCGAAGCGAAATCAGTGGAAAGCGATGAAGCCTTTAACTCAATCGAGAGTTTTTTTGAAGAGATTGGAGTTGAAGTCAGTCGACTTCCTTCGCCAGAGAAACTAAAGGTTTTAGCTAGTCAAACCTCTACAGACTTTGTTGCAGATATTTTAGAAGGACTTTGTGAAAAACAAATCTTTCCTCCTCTTCCCCCGGAAAGAAAAGTTTCCAAAAGAGATCTTGGTAACACTTTCCCAAATTTTGAAACCCTTGTTACAAGAGAACTTTCAATGGATAATCCTTTGGGTCTTCATTTTTGTTCTGATGTCATTTTAGATCCTGATTTTGAATTTACTTCCTATAACCAGATTTGTAGTGAGCATTACGCCGTAATCACTGGCCAAAGGACAACTGAATCCGGCCAATGTGAGATTCAATTGCAGGATTCGCAATGCCAGTTTTATAACGGACTTCAGCCTGCAAGATGCCAAGACGGTGAAGTCTGGGTTCGCAGAGAACTTGTTTTAAAAACTTTAAAGAACTTGCATTGGCTAGACCTCTCCCTTTAAAAAAAGTTGGGCCAGAATTGAGAGATTTCCTGCCGCCAGATCTCGCTACGATCTTTTGGATTACAACGAGTGGGAGTGGGAAGATACCAAATGTTTTCTTTTGCTCTTTCGGCAATACCATTGCTTTCAAAAAAGCCGTCGACAAGTTGTGAGATGCCTTTTTTATGGCGGCATGTGAAGAGCATTGGGGTTTTCTCCAAGAGCTTCTTATTTTGTGCGGAGATTTTTTTAAACTTAATGCGATTTTTCTTATAGGCTTTAAATAAGACCGTGTCAGAGGGGTCCATAGCTTCAGAGTTTGGAACGATGATCTCTTGCACAAGGTTTTGGATCATTACTCGATGACAATTAAGAAAGCTCTTCTTTTCTTCCACGGTCATCTTTTTTACTTCTTCTCCTGGCTCGAATAGGTGCTGCATCACTCTCCAAAAATGATTACGATTGTTGTGATAATAAAACGTGGGCTCACTGGGCTCTTTGCCATCAAGAGTACGCGCGCAAATGGCGACCATCGTTCCGAGAATCACAAACCGAGGCTTTCGATCAGGGATAAAACTGGGAGTATTGTCTGTGGAAACTACCATTGTTCCTATTTAATAAAAATTGGGCGAAATTCAAGTTCCGCCCCACTTTATTTAAAAGAATAAGGGAGCTAGAAAAGCAAAAAAAGCTCCTGCCATCCATACCAGAGCTGAGAAGATTAGAATGACCTTAGAAACCTTGCGCGCTCTCATACAGGCCTGTGCCTCTTTGGCATCAATGGGACAGGGAGCATTACGGCTGCGATACTGAAAAATTGCAGCCATAGCTATCATCACTCCACTGCCAGCAAAAACCCAGGTTTTGTACTGAGAGAGCCACACAATTTGAGGCACTGCACTGACCAGACCTGCCATTGTCGCTCCAAGTCCCAGGGCGACCAACAAGCTTGGAAGAGCACAACAGAATAATGTTCCTGTCGAGGCAAAAAGAGAAAGGTAGGCTGAAAACTTTTCCACTATTTCACACCCACGAATTTAAAGCCCGCATCCGTCACGGTCTCTTCCATGACTTTTTTTGAAAGCTGCTGGCCTTTTTTAAATAAAATTGTCACCTCCATTTTATCAAGATCCACTTTCGTCTCTTTAACCTCTTTTTTGGCGTTAAAGTTTTTCTTTATTCCCTGGGCACAAAAAGCACAAACCATTCCTTGCACTTTGATCACGACCTTATCTTTAGAGATTTCCTTAAACTCCGCTTTTTTATCTTCCATTTTATGATCGTGACCTTCGTGTTTGTGGCCCTTGTGCTCATGCCGCTTGTGATTGTGATCTGATGATTGCGACTCAGCAAAAACAAAAGAGGTATTAATATTAAAAGTAAATAGAATTAAGACTAATGTTTTCATAATTTTCTCCTAGAAATGAATAATATAGTTAAAACGAGTGATTCCTCGAAAGGATTGGCCGATTTCAAATAGTAAATTCTGATAGAAAAAGCGAAGCATAGGGGTTGTGTCTTCCATTACGAAGCCTTGCCCCCACTCGTTTTTTCGCCACTCAAGAATAAGCCATGCATGAAGTTCGTCAAAATCCCCCTCGTAAGGGGCAATTCCGACCCTCACTACACTCTGATAAAAAGCCGAATCCTCTTTGGTCAATAAGTTCATATGTTTTGCTAAGAAGTAGTAACGACGGTCTTCAATATCGTACTGAAGACCTACGGCACCTGTACCCTTTTGCTCGATCCCATCAAGTGTGCTTATCCCCCCACCCACGAGAGCATAGAGATTGCTTTGAAAAGATTTACCATTCCATCTTTTAAGTAAAAAGTTTGAGGTCACTACACTCGCCTTCAAATCCTGATCTTGCGGGTTTTGAAAGTGATGCACTCCTAAAGCCCACCAATACTCAAAGGAGTAATTGATCTGATTGTGAGCCATAAAGGGAGAGTGGTGCCCCATGATTCCTGTCGAACCTTTAAAGGAGACAGGGTGAGCCTGGGAGGTAAGACTAAATACTACCATTCCCATGACTAAAATTAATTTAGACATATTGTTCTCCAAAATTTAGTAATTCTCAAAAAGTTCGTTTTACTCGAACTTTCACAACCGAATTATAAAAAATCAGAGAATTCTAGATGATAAAAATTGAATAGAGGGATTGCCAGTCGGCAATCAAAGGGCGCTCAAGTTTTGGCGGAGGCCCCGTTGTTAATGCCGTTGTCTCAATCGGCTTCAGACTTGAAAAAGACAAATTTAGAACAGAGAAAACATGGGCTTTAACGACTTCTACGACGGCTGTAGACTGACTGGGTACGAACTTCTGCTTACAAGCCTGTAGCGAGCAAAAGGGGCAATTCTCCTTTTGAGAACGGAACTTTTCCGTGTCATCCGTTTGTTTATTATGATGATTGGAAATTTGAGATTTGGAATGATGACTTTCCGAATGGCACGAGGCAGGTTCATCCGCTGAAGAGAGAAGGCTCGCACAACTATGAGCCACCCCTGATTGCCAAATGAAGGGGCTTAAAACAAGCCAAAATAAAAAGTTCTTAAAACCTTTTCTCATAATCCAAGAATACTGCAGGGAGAACTTCTTTTCAAGTCCTTCCCTGCTGGGTCGCTCTTTCTAGCGGATCGGTGGGTCGTCGCAACGAAAGAGTTCGTTGTCGGTTTTCTCGCGGTCCAGTTGACTGGAGGCATCTCTAAGGGCTGTTCGCAAACCTTCTTCAACCACGGGATGATAAAAAGGCAATCTTAGCGCCTCCTCCACCGTTAAATCTAAGGAGATCGCCCAGGCAATTAGGTGGGCCAAATGTTCCCCATCGGGGGCTTGCAGCTCTGCACCGAGGATTTTCTTGTCTTTCTTTGCGACATAGACGTGAAGGATCCCCACCTCTTTTAATTTAACAATGCTCCTCCCCTGTCCCTCAAATGAAACATGCCCGGTGACAAAATCAATTCCTTCTTCTTTTAAGCTCTGATAATTTTTTCCCACCGAAGCAATGTTGGGATCGGAAAAAACAATCGCCAAGGGAGTTCGCCTTTTGAAACAGGTCTCATCAGGAGCTACAGCATTATGTCCCGCGATTTTACCTTCATCGGCCGCCTCATGAAGAATGGGACGCTCGTTATTTACATCACCGGGGATAAAAATATGGGGGGCCTCTTCTAATCCCATTGTATTGCGATTGATTTTAGGCAGGCCTCTATCATTAACCTTCACTCCTGTTTTTTTGAAGTCGACTTTATCGATGTTTGGCGTTCTCCCGACAGCCATGAGTATCTTGTCGACAGAGTATTCTTTATCTTCTACTTTGATTGTAATCTGTCCCTTGTCATTGGTTCCAACCGGCTGGGCGGCTGAGAAATGAACATTCATCTCTTCAGTGACTTTACCAGAAACGTAGTCCTGCAGTTTCGGGTCTGTTAGTCCTCCTAGAGCTTTATTAGTGGTACAGGCCACAACCTCAACACCTAATCGGTTTAGAGCTTGGCCAAGTTCGAGTCCAATGACTCCCAAACCAAAAACGGCCATTTTTTTTGGAAGTTTCTCTAATTCAAAAAACTCATCGGTAGTCACAATATTGTCGCGATAATCTTGCCACTCTTTCGGGATAAAGGGTCTGGAGCCTGTAGCTAAAATTATTTTTTTGGCTTCAATCTTTTCATCACCGACTTGCAAAGTATTTGGGTCAATAAATTTGGCACGCTCTCGCATGAGATGCTTTTCCCAATCCGTGAGCGAGCCCATCACTCCGCGCACGAAGCGATCGCGAAGCGTTCGCACGTGCTTCATAACTGCGGCGGAATCGACCTTAAGATCGTCTCCGCCCTCAATGCCCATTTGTTCAAACTTTTTTCTACGATCGTAATCGTTGGCGACTTGAATGAGAACCTTCGAAGGCATACAACCCACTCGGGCACAGGTTGTTCCAAGAGGACCATCATCAACGACAACGTAGTTGTCTGTATGACGAGCCACTTCTTTGCGGGCGGTTAGACCAGCCGTGCCGGCCCCGATAATTGCAACATCAAAGGTTTTCATTTTCATCTCCTTATGAACTTAATACTTTTTTTAACTCTTCTGCTCCGCCAATATGTTCACCGTTCATGAAAATTTGTGGAACTTTTGTCACACCGCTGAGCGCTACAAGAGTTTTAACACTAAAATCTTCATTCAACACATGCTCTTCATAATCCACTCCGTTTTTCTTTAGAAGCTCTTTGGCCTCAAAACAAAATTCACAACCGGGGCGAGTGAAGATGGCTACTGACTTGGGGATTTCATAATCAGGATTGACATACTTTAACATGGTCACAGCATCGGAGGTATCAAACGGATCTCCATCCACTTCTTTTTCGATAAACATTTTCTCAATGGTTCCGTCGTTGACGAGCATCGAGTAGCGCCAAGTTCTTGGACCAAACCCGATATTTTTCTTATCGACTAAAAAGCCAAGCTTTTCCGTGAACTCACCATTTCCATCGGGAATCATGGTGATGTTCTCTGCACCCTGGGTTCTCTGCCATTCGTTCATAACAAAAGTGTCGTTTACAGAAAGGCAAATGACGTCATCAATTCCATTTTCTTTAAAGGCCTCCCTGAGTTCTGAATAGCGAGGAAGATGGGTTGAGGAACACGTCGGCGTATAAGCCCCTGGTAGGGCGAATAAAACCACCTTTTTTCCCTTAAAAAAGTCGTCAGAGGTTTTGTCCACCCACTTATGGCCCTGACGGGTCTTAAATGTGACTTGTGGCACCTTCTGGCCTGTTTTATCTTCTAAACTCATATACACTCCTTAGTTCTGGTTGTTCACTGAATTAACTCCTCTAGTATGCCGCTGCAATTAATAGATTGAAAATATTATTAATCTATAAGACAATAGGTCAAAACTATCACGCGGAGAGCTTATGGTCACCCTCACACAGCTACAATATGTTGTCGCCGTAGATAAAGAGCGCCACTTTGGACGAGCGGCAAAAGCTTGTCATGTGGCTCAACCCTCCCTTTCCATGCAAATTAGAAAAATGGAAGAAGAGCTTGATGTCGTTATTTTTGATCGCTCCAAAAATCCTATTGTACCCACTGTGGTGGGACTAGAGATTATCAAACAGGCCGAAATCATTCTGCAAGAACATCGGAAACTCGAGCCCCTAGCGCAAAGGGCAAGCTCCCACCCAAGAGGAAAGTTTCACTTGGCTGTGATTCCCACACTAGCACCCTATCTTATCCCATTTTTCATAGGGAGTTTTTCCAAGCAGTACCCTAAGGTTCAGCTAAAAATCAGTGAAAACCAAACCGATGACATTATTAAACTACTTGAAGAAGACGAGATCGATGCCGGGCTTCTAGTGACCCCTCTTCGTGATGAAAGCATTGTAGAAAGGCATCTATTTTTAGAGCCTTTTTATGCTTATGTTTCCAAACAACATCCTTTAAGCTCAAAGAAGAGTTTGAGTGAGGGTGATTTAGACGACAAAAGTCTCTGGATTCTAGAGGAAGGCCACTGCTTTCGCGACCAGGTGCTTAAGGTTTGTTCATTTGACTCAAAAAATAGAGCTCTAGGAAATGTGGAGTTTTCAAGTGGCAATTTAGAAACTCTAAAAAATCTAGTGAGGAAAAACTCAGGGTACACCCTCCTCCCGGAGCTGGCATTGAGTGATATGAATGCCAACGAGAAAAAGCAATTTATTAGAAACTTCCGCAAACCCGTGCCCACTCGCGAGGTGAGCCTTGTGCATTCAAGAAGCTTCCTCAAAGAGCCTATTCTAAATGCACTCGAGGAAACTATTATTGCCAGACTTCCTAACAATATTCACTCACACAAGAGGAAAGACCTGGTCGTTGTTGATTTCAAATGAGAGAGGCCCCCTCCTCCATTTCGTAAAAACTCTTTTTGCCACCTTTTGACAAACACCCCTTTTTTTTCGCACAATAGAGGTATGTCACATCTACAGAAATTCCTGATTGTTTTTATAGTGTTAATGACTTTTCAGTCCCATGGTCTTTGCATCAAGGTGAAAAAAGCCAACTTGAGAGCGGGCCCCAGTACAAACAAGCAAATCACTTGGGAGGTCTTTAAATATATGCCTCTCATCAAAGTGAAAAAGCAGGGCAACTGGATTAAAGTCAAAGATTTTGAAGGTGACTACCATTGGGTCTATCACACCCTTGTCACGGATAAGTTCAAATGTGCCGTGGTAAAGGTTAAAAAAGCCAACCTTCGCACGGGACCTGGCACCAAACATAAAAAAGCTCAGGATCTTCCCTCTGTGGATAAATACACGGTTTTCAAATTAGGCCGCATCAAGGGAAAATGGGCCAAGGTCATCGACTCTTTTAACGACAGTTATTGGGTCTATCGAAGCTTAGTCTGGATTAATTAAAAAAAAAGCCACCGAGTAGGTGGCTTTTTTATTATCAAAACGAGTTTTAAAATCACTCAGGCTTAAAGAGAGCGTGTCCTTCTTTTCTGATCTCATTGATCTCACTAAAAATCATCAGTGCTGGAGTAATATCTTGATTTTCTTGCGTCATGATTTCTCTTATTGAATCTTCCAGCTCTAGAGACTTATCAATAGCCCGCCCCATAATTTCGTTGTATTGCACCACAAGCTCATCGGAGGTCGCAACATCTGGGATTAAAAGATTGGCTTCCGATAAATTTCTCTGTAACAACTCCGCTGCTTCAAGCTCCACATCCGTTAATTGACCCGCTTGAAGGCCTTGGGCGATCACTTTAAAATTCAATCCCACATCTTCCATTAGGGAGGCCAATTCATCGTTAGCTAGGATCGATGGACTGAAGCTTAGAATAATCAAACTCAAAATAAAAGATTTCACAGTATACTCCTCTTTTTGTTTTAGCCATCTTGGCGGGCCAGTAGAAGGAGGTATAAGACTGTCAGCCCATTTTTTCAACCATGGGAGACATTGATTAAATCAATACAGCTGAAAAATCATTTAATTTTAAGGAACCGCTTCACCAAAGACGTTACGGGTGGCTCTTTGCGTGTTGGCTCCATCGGAGTAGTCTAACTCGATGATATCGTTAAAGATTCCAGGAGCACTTGGTGCAAACTCAACAACGATTTCGCACTGAGCACCGGAGCTGAGGCTTGCTGTACAAGTTCCGCCCGTTCCTGGAAAAGCTCCACCCGCAAATTGATAGGGAGCCTCTAAGCCCGCTGTTGGCACTATCTGAGAGGCATCTCCACCACCATTATTAGTCACCACGAGCGTTCCAGAATTACTTTCTCCCACAGCCGTTCGTGGAAATTCGTAATAAGGCCCATTGTTAATACTGAGAATAGCCAGATCATTACTGGCAGTCGCCGCAATTCCCTGAGTGACCGAAACGCTACTGGAACCATTGTTGTAGGTGAGAATTAATGAATCGGTAAAGTAATCCACCACAGTCGGAAAAAACTCCACTGTGATTTCACAACTAGCACCAATAGCTAATGGAGAATCTCCACAAGAGCCTCCGGTTCCAGGGAATTCCCCACCAAGAAAATAAAAGGGAGCCGCCAGTCCTGTTCCACGGATATTGGTCGCTTCCGCTCCGCCGATGTTAGTGACTCTAAGAACCTCAACAATTCGGCTTCCCGTTGCATGGGTTCCAAAGTTTAGGGGATCAGGGCCATCAACTTCAAGAAATGCAATACCCTCGTCAGGCTCCGGTTCTGGTACAGGCGGAGTGTAGTCCCCTTGAATGAGTGTGACCTCTTCTTCTTGTCCGTTCTCACAGAGGGAGAGCCCATCAGGATTGTTGACTCCAGTAACGGTCCTCGAGAGACTCAAACCTTTTTCGGTAATAACACAAGTGGAATACTCGTTGCGAATTCCTGAAAAATCCACTCCCGCATGACAAGTATTTAAAGCCCCCGTGCAGGAGTTCACATCTTGTCCCGACTGGGTGCAAGTAATGGTCCCCTGCCCCGTCATTGAAAAAAGTGGAGTTTGTTCACCAATTTCTACGTTCCAATGGTAGGTTTTCATACAATCCACTCGCCCTAACTGCTGGGTCACAAGATTGGTTTCCGGATCGAACATAAAGGTTGAAGTGGCAACAGTGATCGCCTCGCCGTCACAAGTGGCCGAAGTCATGGTCCACAATCCTGTGGCTTGAGTGCAACTGGTTTCGATAGGACCATCTTCATTGATCTCATCACATGAGGTCAAAAGTGACAGCACTCCTAGTGAAAATATTAGAATTTTGAACCGAATTTTTCGTACCATTCCAATAAAAAATATCGGCAATTCTTGGGGATTTATTTAAAGTTCGCTTGAAGTTGAGACAGAACAAGACTTTTGTTTGATCTTACTTTTTTAGACCAAAGTTGGAATCAAAAAATGTCTTTTCTTTGTCTCAATTGTAATCAGGTCGGATTGGAGCTGTAGCCTTAGGCTTTGAACCTCTTTGAAACTGAGTGTTTTGAATATGGAAATGAATCCCATGCTCTCTCAATTTTTGAGAAAGTCTCTCTCTCCCAGTAGACTTTAAATCCCATGCACTAGGTGGATTTGCTGCCCACGCAGCCACCCAACATAGAATTGAGTCTTTTTCCATTTCAATGACCCAAAAGGAGGGTTCCTCTGCCGGCAAGCGAAATTCGGAATCCATAGCCTCAATAGCGAGTTTTTTTACTAATTCTAAGTCCGCCCAAGGCTCCACATTGAATTTAATAAAGGCCCATTCCGTTGTTTCTCCTAAAGAGAGATTTTCAATTTCTCTTTGCAAGAGGTTGTGATTGGGAATTACCAGGCGCCGCCAGTTCCAAATTTTAATGGTCGTGTGGAGCATATTAATTTGCTCCACGGTTCCATACTGGCCATCAATAATGACGGTGTCATTGAGCCTGATGGGTTGGGAGAATGTAAGCACCATCCCTGCAATGGCATTTTCAATCACAGGTCTTGCTGCTAAACCAAAAACACCGGCAATCAGCCCCGTTAAAAGAGAAAGGTAGGTAGCCGGTAGTGCAGGGAGAAACGGAAGCGCAATAAAAATACCTGAGACAAAAAGGACTAAGGGCACATAGAAGCGCCTCATAAACTCAAAGCGAGTCTCAATACTTTGAACGGCACTTTCTTGATAATGGTGATGGGCCGCATGCTCACTCATGATGCTCGAATGGGTCGATTCATCTGGTGGTAGGACCGCGTCTTGATACTCGAGATTTTCAGCACTTTTTAATCGCCTCCTTTTTTCCAACTGAATGATAAAAAGACCTCTCATCAGTAGAAAAGTGGAAACGAAGACCACAATGAATAAATAAAAATAAATCGGCTCTAGGCTCTCGATAATTTCCATCACTCATTTAAGAGTGCCACAGAGTGCCCAGGAAAAAAAGTGTTTTAGACAGGCTATAAGACCTTCTTGGAATCCTGAGCTCCTGGTGACCCATGAAAGCGACAAATGACCAGGCCCCGGGCAATCACCAAAATCGATTGAGTAAAACTCCCCTGTAATCTCTAATAATACATGCATTGCGGAGATCCTTCTTCCTATTCAAGCATGCCCAAGACACTATTCAAAATTTTGCTTAAAAAGGATATGAGTGGCTTTATCACCATAAGGGTCATCGCCGTCTTTTATTTCAGCAGAAGTGTAGCCACTACCGACATCCACTAAACTTAGCCTTCTGCCATCAATTCGAAAATAGAAACGCCAGGTTTTATAAGAAAAAACAAAGCCCTCCGATGAAGGCTTAACCCTTTTAATTTTACTGTTGGTTGGCTCGTAAGTGAGATGATTCGAAAGAACATTTCTAAGGGAAACGGTAAAATGAGATTGTAGCCAGTCGAGCTTCTCTTCAAATCGCTTGGTCATACTAATGTCAAAGTCTTCACAGTCTTCGATCCATCCTAATGTAGCTTCGGGAAAACTATCAGCATAAGTAAGGTAAGGCTTGATATCTAGAATAGGAGTACCGTCTAGCAGGTCCACATCTTTAACGAAAATTTTTCTTTGCTCAATGCGCTCAAGCTTTACGCAACTCATACCAATGGGATTGGGACGATAAGGAGAGCGGGTGGAAAAAACGCCACGCTTTCCTCTCCCTCGAGGAGGACGAACCAAGGAGGACCACTGTGAGTTTTGATGAAAAGTGTAGAGAAGCCAAATATGATCAAAGCCCTTTAAATCACGCAAACTCTCTAAAGGAATTTCCCGAGTAAGCTCAACAATTCCAGTCGAGTCTTTTGACAAACTGGCTTGTCTCGGCGCCTCGGCGGGAGTTTTTTGATCGCCTTTAAAAATTCCAATAGGGTGAAGCTTTACTTCTTCCACTGCCTTAAAACCTCGAAGCTTGCCATACTAAGTGAATTTGCAACATTCAATGAATTCTTAATGCCCATCATAGGGATTGAGACCACCTCGTCCATAGAACTTAAAACCTCTTCACTCAACCCAAATCTCTCGTTACCCACCGTGAGAGCTAAGGGACTATCAGGCGTTTTAAAATTTGTGAGGTCTGTCGCATTTTTCGTGGTTTCTAGAGCAATTAATTTATAACCTTTCTTTTTCAACCCCTCATGAACCTCTGAAAAATGATGACTGTGACTCCACGAAACCCACTTCTCAGAGCCCATCGCTGTTTTCTTAACGCCTTTGTCTTCTGGCGTGGGTGTGTAGCCTACCAAGAATATGTGCTCCACCCCTAAACACTCAGCAGTTCGAAAAAGGCTACCCACATTGAAGGACGAGCGGAGATGATCAAGAATAAAACAGTAAGGATAAGTTGTTCTTTTAGCTTTCGGGTTATCGCCTTCGTTAATCTTAAAAATTTGATCGTCCTTAACAGAAACTTGAAGGTAGCGCTCAAGTGGTACGGCTAAATCCAAAAGCTTTCTCAAAGACATATTCTTTTCAATCTGAAATTCAAACGGGGCCATTTTCTTCAAAAAGCGGTTTTCACTATTGAAAAGGTCAAACCACTGAAAATATTTGGACAGCAGCACCACTAAGTCTTCTACTTTTTTTTTGTCTTTCCAGTTCTCTTCAATTTCGTAAATGAGATTGAGAACCACTCGGGCTTTACGACTCTCAGAAAGTTGACTGAACTTTTCCTTAGTGTAAATGACAACCTCGCTTAAGCTTTTGACGCTTCAACTAACTCTTCTACCTTCTTAGGATCCACCCGCTGAGAGAGATGTTCGAAGGTATTAAGTTGACTATTGTAAAGAGGCAAACTTTCAAGGCTCACGTCTTTCCACATGAGTTCTTCGAATCCAAAAAGCTTCTCAACTTTCCTAGCGTACTCAGGAAGAATGGGCTTAAGATAGATTGTCATCAAAGCAAACACGCCGAGAATATCGGTCAAAATGGCTTGAGTGGTGTCGGGATCTTCTTTAATGAGTTTCCAAGGCGCTTTTTCGTCAAAGTATTGATTGGCTTTGTCGGCGATTTCTCGCACCTCAACCATGGCTTTGGCAAAATTAAGCTCCTCAATAAGTTTTTTTATAACGTCCGAGCGACTCTGGGCCCACTCGATCAATTTTCGACCTTCTTCTGTGGGCTCACTGGTTTTGCCATCAAACTTTTTATTGATCATCTGAGCGCCACGCGAGCCGAGGTTTGTGATTTTACCTATGAGATCAGAATTCACTCTTTGACAAAAATCATCCAAGTTAAGATCAAGGTCACCAATGCCATTGAGTTTACAAGCGTAGTAGTAACGAAGATGAGTCGGATCTAAAAACTCCAGGTACTTAGCCGCCGAAATAAAAGTCCCTTTGGACTTACTCATTTTTTCACCATTCACAGTAAGGAAACCGTGAACATAAACTTGGTTTGGGGTTTTAAGTCCCGTGGCCTTTAGCATCGCTGGCCAAAAGAGCGCATGAAAATAAACAATGTCTTTTCCAATAAAATGGAAAATCTCAGTTTTCTCATCGTTCCAAAACTCATCGAAATCAAGTCCCTCTTGTTCGCACCACTTGGTGAGGCTCGACATATACCCAATTGGGGCATCCACCCACACGTAGAAAAACTTGTTGGGGTAACCTGGAATTTCAAAACCAAAATAGGGAGCATCCCTTGAAATGTCCCAATCCCTAAGGTCTTCATCCAACCATTCTTTTAATTTGTTACTCACCTCTTTTTGGGTGTGCTTAGGAACCCACTCTCGAAGAAAGTCACGAAAGTCGTTGAGTTGAAAAAAGATATGTTCACTTTCTTTTTTGGTGGGCGGATTGGAACAAAGAGAGCACTTAGGGTCTTTAAGATCGGTGGGCGCATAAGTGGCACCACATTTGTCACACGAATCTCCGTACTGCTCCTGGGCCCCACAGTTCGGGCAGGTACCGATCACAAAGCGATCGGGCAAAAACATATTGTCGTGCTCACAAAAGCTTTGATTGATCGACTTTACATTAATATGACCACCCTTTTTCATGGCTTTGAAAACTCTTTCCGCCAGGGCTTTATTTTCAGGACTATGGGTGGAGTGGTAGTAATCAAATTCAATTTGAAAGTTTTTAAAGTCTTCTAAGTGTTCCACCTTTGATCGCTCAATCAATTCTTCGGGAGTAATCCCCTCTTTTCTCGCGCGAATCATTACAGGAGCACCGTGGGTGTCGTCGGCACAAATATAAAGAGCTTTGTTTCCAAACATCTTTTGGTAGCGAACCCAATAGTCCGTTTGCAGATACTCTACCAAGTGCCCCATGTGGATAGAGCCATTGGCGTAGGGAAGAGCGGAAGTAGCAACAATTTGTCTTTGATTTTCCATAGGTTACAACTTAACGATGCTCGATTAAAAATGCCAGGGAAATTTCGAGTAATCTTGCTTACGCTTTTCTAAAAAGGCGTTGCGCCCTTCTTTCGCTTCATCCGTGCCATAGGCAAGGCGAGTGGCTTCTCCTGCAAACACTTGCTGCCCCACAAGACCATCATCCACTAGATTGAAAGCAAACTTAAGCATCTTGATCGCCGTGGGACTTTTCGTGTTGATCGTCTGACACCAGCTGAGGGCTTCATTTTCAAGATCCTTATGGGGCACAACCTTATTGACCATCCCCATTTGAAAAGCTTCCTCGGCCGAATAATCAGCTCCTAAAAAGAAGATCTCGCGCGCTCTTTTTTGCCCTACCATTTTCGCTAAATAGGCCGAACCATAACCACCATCAAAGCTTGCCACATCAGCATCGGTTTGCTTGAAAACGGCATGCTCTTGGCTCGCTAGAGTCAGATCACAAACCACATGAAGGGAATGCCCCCCTCCAACAGCCCAACCAGGGACAAGGCAAACAACAACTTTCGGCATAAAACGAATCAGACGTTGAACTTCAAGAATGTGAAGACGTCCCAAGGTTTTACCAGAATCATATTGATAGCCTGACTCCCCTCGCACACGCTGATCTCCACCGGAACAAAAAGCCCATCCACCATCTTTAGGCGAAGGGCCGTTACCCGTTAAAATCACCGTTCCCACATTAGGAGTTTCTGCAGCATGAAGAAGAGTGCGATAAAGCTCATCCACAGTTTGAGGTCTAAAAGCATTTCGACACTCCGGCCGATTGAAAGCGATTCTCACTGTCCCCTGCTTCTTCGCTCGATGATAAGTCATATCACTAAGCTCAAACCCCTCAACCTCTTCCCAAACATCTGTATCAAAAATCTCAGAAACCATAAATAACCTCTCCAAATTTAATAAGGAATCTCCAGCATCTGAGGGGGCGTTTCTTGAACCTCGTTAGAGTATGGCTCTGGCAAGCCGGAGGCGCTCACCCGAAGGGTGATGCCAGCAAAGCAGGAGCTGTGCCTACTCTAATGAGATTCAAGAAACGCCCCCTCAGATGCTGGAGGTTCCGCCCCAAGCCCAAAACCGCCCAGGCGCCCTGATTTTTGTCACAAGAAACAGATCCTGTCTGCCAATCTTCAAAACTGGGGCCCTGCGCAATTGCCCACCAACAAGGGATCTTGCTAATTTCTTACTTTATTTTTGGGGGAGGGTTTATGATCACACGTCTGATCTGTGTTGTGGTGTTTTTATGTCCATTGGTTCTAAGGGCTCAAGAGCTCATTGATCGAGAGGCATTGAGTAAAAAAGCCGGGGAAGAATTCCTCCAAACTCATTTTTTTGAAAACGGGCGAGGCATGACCATCTCTCCTGACCTTTCTGTTTTCTTTGGCGGACTAAAAAAACAGCCCTCCCTAATCCTAGATCCCTATATCACTAAAAAATACGGCTTTCTCCCTGGAAAAAACCAACGCTATGTCGGTGTCTTTGACGTTAAATGGAAAGACATGAACTTAGCGGTTCTTGGGTGTACGGCTTGTCATTCTGGACGCGCGGCCGGGATCACCATACCAGGCCTTGGAAATAAAACGATAGACCCTTATGCCATTGGCAAATCACTGGTGCGAGCGCAGAAAGTTTGGAAACACTTAATCGCCCACAAATTGGAAAACGACCCCGATTACGCCTACGTTCATAACAAGGCCATGATTTTTGCGGAAACCCTCGCCAATCCCGATGTTTCCAACCTAACTCGAGGCCTTGTCCCAGACTCAGTGATCAAAACATTTTTCTACCGTGACACCGGAACTCCATGGGGCCCAGAGATCGAACGCACTCAAGTTAAGGTTCCCTTCCTTTGGGGTTTTGCTGAAAAGCGAAAAGTGGGCGTATTTGCCGACGGTTCACTGAATTCAGAAAATTATGCCTGGGCCTTTGGAGCGGAATTGATGGCCAGTGATTCTGGTGAGCACCTTAGAGCCTCAATGCCAAAACTTAAACATGTCATCGACAATCAAGTGGCTAACTTTCTACCGCCAAAATACCCTTTTGAAATTGATCAAAAGTTGGCTGAACAAGGACGGGCCTTAGTGCAAAACAATTGTTACGAGTGTCACGGCAATCACAAAAGGGACCCCGAGGGTTTTCCCATTTATGAGGCTCCCCAACTCATCCCTCACGATCTAGTGGAAACCAATCCCCAAAGACTTGATTACGGAAATTCACTTTGGGTGGATCTCGCAGAGCAAGGCAGTGTCTCGGATTTAATTAAATTTAATCGCCCCTGGTTTGGCTTTGGCTACTATGCCCCGAAGCTCTGGGGAATCTGGAGCCGCTTCCCGTATTTTCATAACGGCTCCGTCCCCACCCTTTATCATGTCCTTATGCCTCCTGAGGAACGCCCTGAGGTCTTCTCAATGGAGGATGCTGGTGAAAGGCATCGTTTTGATACGAACTACGTAGGTCTCACCACTTTCAGAAACCCTGCCATGATTGATTCTCAAATTCTAAAAGCGGAACGAGGGAACCGCGACCTTTATTGGATTGGTAAAGAAGAACATTCTAACCAGGGCCATTACTTTGATTTTATGGAAAAGTTCGACCATGAGGATCGCATGGCCGTCATTGAATTTTTGAAAACACTTTAGGATTTTAAAAGACTATTCCACTGATCCTCTTTAAAGCCCACAACACCCTGATCTCCCTTGAGGAGAAAGGGGCGCTTGATCAGCTTTCCATTAGAACTTAGAAGCTCGATGGCTTCGTCTTTAGTCATACTGGGAAGTTTTTCTTTGATATTTTTTTCCCGGTAAACAACACCTGAGGTATTAAAAAGCTTTTTAATTTCTCCATCATAGCTTTTTAGCATTTTCTTTAGCTCTGTTTTGGTGGGAGGCTTTTCAGTAATATCAACCACTGAAACTTCCACACCTTTTTTATCTAAAAACTTTAAGGCCTTTTGACAGGTGCTACATTTCTTATAGGAATAAACTTTCATTTCCGACGCCTCTAGTTTTCAAGGATTTCTCGTTCTGTTTTAAGATCTCGGCTATTGGCCTTTTCCTCAGTGAACTTTTCTCCGTAACGGGCTTTCAATTTTGTGATATTTCTTTCCATCACGTCTTTGAAATCCACATCCAGTTCATCGGCTATGATCGCACAGTACCAAAAGATGTCTCCCATTTCTTCGCGTAGGTTTACCTTATCTAAATCTTTCCCGTAAAAAATGTGCTTTTTTAAAGCGTCGAGAAATTCGCCGGCCTCTGTGGCGAGTCCGATACCTCCGTGCAGAAGTCTTTGAATTTCTGTGGCTTGTAGACGGCCGCCAATCGCATCGAAATCACGAGACTCGGTTTTAATTGCATTTTTGATGTATTCATTTGTTTCCATAGTTTCACCCCTTCAAGATGCTTGAAAATACTACGCGAAAGGCTATAAGATGCAAGAGTTAGCGCAGGCCAAAACCGCTGTTCTCGGATTTGGTGGCCTATTTCCTCAATTTACGGCAACCAGGGAGTCAATCATGTTATGCCCATGCTCAAGTCAAAAACAGTATGAAAACTGCTGTGAGCCCATCCTCAAAGGCACACCGGCCGAGACTGCAGAGGATTTAATGCGAGCTCGCTACACCGCCTACACCCAAGTGGACATGGATTTTATTAAAAGCACCCATGATCCCGAAACTATTAAGAAAACCAATATGAAGGAAAACCAAGCCTGGGCTGAACAAACTCAGTGGGAAGGTCTTGAGATTGTAAGCACAGAAAAAGGGCAGCCAAGCGACGACTGGGGCATGGTCGAATTCAAAGCTAAATTTGTGGGAGGAGGGGAAGCTGGCACTCACCATGAGGTCTCTGAGTTTAATAAAAAACAGGGCCGTTGGTACTTCTCTAAAGGTAAAGCTCCAGAAAACTTTCAGATCGTTAATACGGAACCGAAAGTGGGCCGCAATGATCCTTGTCCTTGTGGCAGTGGCAAGAAATATAAGAAGTGTTGTGCCTAAGCTTTTCCGGTTCAACCCGGCTGAACGGGATCGATTGAAATTTCATTAATATGAATGTCTTTGGGCTGGTTGATCAGCCAATAAATGTATTCCGCCACCTTTTGCATGGATAGTGTGGCTCGCCCGGGATTTTGCTCCTGTCTGTTGTCTAGCGTACCAAAGGAGCAGTAGTGGACTTTAGGAGCCTGACTCCACACACTCTGCAGACTATGGCCGGAGCTCATCTCTCTTAAAATGCGTTTTTCATAGTGATAGAGGTTTCTTGAGCCTTTCTTTACCCGGTCTGTGGTGGACCCGATATTTACAATCCTACGATCACTATAACCTTTATCCGCCCAGTCACAAAAAAGCTTGTGAGCCAGGACACTGGCATTGAAAAAATAATTGGCGTAAAGGTTAATAAAAATATCAAATTCATCGGCCAGTTTAACGATTTTTTTGACTGTTCCGTAGGGGTTCTCTTGAAAATCATAACCGTTTCTTCGACTCACACAATGACATTCGTAAGAGTTTTCCTCGAAAATGGGAACCAAGTAGGAACAAAGATCTTTTTCTGGATTCCCTGTGATCAAAACTTTCATAACCCCACCCCTTTTTGAAATCTATTCGGTCACCCAAAGAATCGACAAGGCCAACTGAGTCACAGGCTCTCAAAGCTCCTCTAGACGTTCTAGCGACTCAGTAGCCTAGATCGGTGTGAAGTGGTAACATAGGCACTGACTATGACTTTTTCCACCTTAGCTTCAACTGATATTTTCAGAATCTTTTTTTCCGTTGGAGGTTTAATTTTCTTCTGGGGAATTTCACTTTTATTCCCTTACCGGAATATAAAAAAAGAATTCACTTGGAATCGGTGGAAAAATAATTTGTTTTTTAATTTTTTCAATGCCCTTGTTGTGAAAATCCTCGCTCCATTGACCTTGATTCAAATTGCACAATCGGAAGGGCCCATCACCTTTTCGCTCCCTTTGTGGTTAAAAATCTTACTTGGAATTCTTGTTCTTGATGTGGTTATTTATTGGCAGCATCGATTTTTTCATAAATACCCCCTACTCTGGCGACTTCATCGCGTACACCATTGTGACGTCGAGTTTGACACCACAACCGCCGGACGATTTCACACCATCGAAATTCTCATCTCTTTTGGGATCAAAGCCTTTTTCGTTTTCCTACTACCAATCCCGGCTCAGGCTGTTCTAATTTTTGAAATTCTACTTAACTTTTCCTCACTCTTTAACCACAGCAACTTTGAGTTCCCGCAACCTTTGGAAAAGATCATAAGACTTTTTGTCATTACTCCCCATCTCCATAGAGTTCATCATTCCACACGGAGAGAAGAGATGAATTCCAATTTTGGATTCTCAGTCAGCTGGTGGGATTTTCTTTTCGGAAGTCTAAAACTTGATGCAAAAGAATTGGGAAACCAAATGGACATTGGATTAAAACAATGGAGGCAAGATAAAGATCAAAAACTTTGGAACTTAATCATAAACCCTTTTCTAGCAGATCAGAAGAATAAGGCTGATAACAGTACCAGAAACAACTAAAGCACTTAAGCAATAGCCAACAATATTTTTAATCTTCATCTCTACGATAGACAATAAAGGTAGGGCCCAAAAAGGTTGCGCAAGGTTTGTCCAAGCATCCCCCCACGCAATGGCCATCACGGCTTTACTTAGTGGCACACCCAACTCTTTTGCGGCTGGAATCATTATTGGAGCCTGCACAGCCCACTGCCCTCCCCCTGAAGGGACGAATATATTCACAAGCCCCGCACTGAGAAAAGAAAAGACAGGAAATGTCTCTGGGGTACTAATGCTTACAAAATAGCGAGATATTTGCTCTCCTAAGCCAGAGCTAATGATGACCGCCATGATCCCACCGTAAATAGGAAATTGCACAATAATGGAGACTAACTTCTCACATCCTTTTTTCGCAAAAAACAGATAGCTTTTTAACTGACCATGAAAAATCAGTCCTAGAAGAATAAGTAGAAGGTTCATCTCATTAAGTCCTAAGCTAAATTTCCCATGGCTCACTTGGATGCTTAGAAAAAACAAGATTAAAGAAACAAGAAGGATCAGGCTTTTATCTATTCCCTTTGTTGAGTCTCCCCTCGCTTCCCTTTGAATTTCCTCTCTAGATACACTAACCGCCGCTCCCTCTACTCTTCTTGCTAAAAAAATAATAAGCAGGGTGAAGGCAATTAATAAGGAGATTATGATTGATAGATTTAATACAGAAAAAAGTGTTTCCTCAATGGGTAAAACCTTTTGCGTCCATTGGTAAGAAAATCCTTCTCGAGAAGCAACAACTAACGGAATCGACCCAGAAAAGCCACCATGCCAGAATAAAAAACCCATATAGCTGACTGTCACCAGCAAAGGAAAGTGCACATTTTTATTTCGCTGACCGATCTCAAGACAAAAGAAAGCACCTAATATTAAACCCATCCCCCAGTTGAGCCAACAAGTCAGCGCGGAGACAAAGAAACAGAGTAGATAGGCTCCTAAAGGAGTTTCAGGAAAGCTCGCTATCCATGCTAGAGTTTTCTTAATAATAGGGCTACTCGCAAGAACAAAGCCTCCCAGAAGAATCATGCACATTTGAGTGGTGAAAGAAAGTAAACTCCATAGGCCTGTACCCCAAAACACTGTATTTTCTGAAAAGGAAAAAGGCGTAAAAAGTGTTGCAACAACAAGAGTGAAGCCTGAGAGCACTACGGCGATGGATAGAGGATCAGGGAAGGTGAATTGCCACTTTCGATTTTTTTCTGACTTCTCTTTCACTTCGTCCTCTTTAAGATCTTTTGCAACCCGTCTTATCTCTCACTAAAGTATGCAATATGGTTCATCTCGTCATCGCGCGTCGAGTCCTTCCTTAAGCTCTCAATATAAGTTTTCTCAGTCTATAATTGCACCTATGAACGCTGCAATTTTAGTCGCTTTGTGCTTATTGGCCTTTCTAATCGGTTATCAATTCTATGGTCGGTTCCTTTCTAAAAAGGTTTTTAAGCTAGAGGAAGAAGAGGGCCCCACACCCGCCCGTCAGTTCAATGACAATAGCGATTACTCACCTGCCAAAGCTTCTATTTTATGGGGGCATCATTTTTCTTCTATCGCAGGGGCCGCTCCGATTGTGGGTCCAGCCGTGGCGATCATCTGGGGCTGGTTACCAGCTCTTGTTTGGATTGTTGTGGGAACTATCTTTATGGGAGCCGCACACGACTTCGGTGCCCTTGTGGTTTCAATGAAAAATCGAGGTGTCTCTCTAGCAACGATTTCAGGAGACCTAATTTCTTCTCGCGTCAGAAATCTTTTGCTCATCGTTATTCTATTCCTCGTTTGGATGGTGATCGCTGTCTTTGCTCTTGTTATTGCCAACCTTTTTGTCAGCTTTCCAAGCTCGGTCATTCCGGTTAATTTTGAAATCTTTGTGGCCCTTTTTATTGGGTACTTTATTAATCGAAGAGGGAAGAATATTTTAGTTCCCGCTATTGTGGCACAGGGACTTTTGTTTTTCATGATCCATATGGGAAGCCTTTATCCCGTGGATCTTTCCCCTTACTTCAATACCCCTCTTCTCGTATGGATTTTATTTCTCCTAGGCTACTCGTTTATCGCCAGCATTCTGCCAGTGTGGGCTCTTTTACAGCCGCGTGACTATATCAACAGTCATCAATTACTCATTGGACTCACTGGCATCATTCTAGGTGTTCTATTCTTACAGCCACAAGTTGTGGCTCCGGCCATTCAAGCCAATCCTTCGGGAGCTCCCTCATGGTTTCCCTTTCTTTTTATTACCATCGCCTGTGGTGCGATTAGTGGCTTTCATGGTTTGGTCAGTGCCGGCACAAGTAGCAAACAAGTGGCCCACTGGAAAGATGCAAAAATTGTGGGATACGGAGGAATGATTGGAGAGGGAACACTTGCCGTATTAGCGACTTTAGCTGTTAGCGCTGGCTTTTTGACAGAGTCCGATTGGCACTCTCACTATGGCTCATGGGATCAGGCCAAAGGCCTCTCGGCTTCTATAAATGCCTTTGTGATGGGAACCACCCGGTTTCTGAGTGCTATTGGTATTCCCGAAGATTTTGCAGCCACCATGATGGCTGTATTAATTATTAGTTTTGCAGCCACGAGTTTAGATACTGCCACTCGCATTCAACGCTATATCATTAGTGAGGTAGGCGAGCTTACCAACATTCCAGCCCTAAAAGCCTCCTGGGGCTCTGCTGGTCTGGCTGTTTTATCGGCTCTGTTCTTAATGTTTATTGAGTCCGGCGGAAAAGGAGGCCTCATTCTTTGGCCCCTTTTTGGAGCCACCAACCAAATGCTGGCCGCCCTCACCATGATTATTATCTGCGCTTATTTGATTTCCAAAGAAGTGAGTATCAGGAATTACTTCCTTCCTTTGGTATTCCTATTAGTGGTCACAACAATAGGGCTTGGGCACAACTTTTTGGGCTTTATGCAATCTCACAATTACCTATTGTCCGCTTTGACTTTTATTCTTCTTGTCATTGAAGTTTGGATTACAATTGAAGCCTGGCAGGTTTTCAATTCAAAATCTTCTGTTAAGAATAGGACATAAAAAAAGCCGCTCGAAAGCGGCTTTCTATTTCAGACGAATAATGTACGAAAATATTAAAGTTGCTCTAAGTCTCTTTCAAGAGAGTAAGCAATAGAAGCAACCCAATCAGAAACGTAGTTTGGACGCTTTTCGTAAACTAGAGAAAGTGTAAACATATTGCGTTCAGCAAAGCTAGTTTCTTTAAGTGCTTTGGCAATGCTCATACTTTCGTTAAGTGTACTTTGAGCTCTTTCGCAAGAATACTGAACTCTCCCATGATTCTTTAAAAGAGAAGTTGTGAAAAACTCACACTTTCTTTGTAACACACCGTGGGCATCGATCATATCAGACAAAGCCTGAACCAATTCTCTTTTAAGACGATCTTGAACTTCCAACGTTCTCTCGGCGTACTCTTGGTTATAGCCTTGCTCCTGGAGAATAGAGGCATAGTCGTAATCCTCTCTAAAGAGATCGTGAAAAGCGTTTTTGATAGGACCAGAGGTGTCTCCATAGTCGTAGTCGTAGTTGAAATTGGGATCTTGAGGATAGCGCGTGCTGGGGTGACCGATATAAACAGATTGAGTCTGTCTATGGGCCAACCTTTCCAGCATGGTAATTTTTCTCTCTAGATCTCTTTTCTTATGTCGAATGTAATCTGGAGCTTCATCATCAACTAGGAAGTTTTCAATTTCGCGCTGAAGTTTGGCAACAGCAACACGCCCATCTTCACCCATGCCGTTTCGGATAGAATTTTCAACGGCTTTCAGCTCTTCGATAGCCCAACTACGAACTTGAAGCGCACGAGTCGTCGCCTCTTGAGGTGGGAGAGGAGCTACGAAAGTTACTGGACGAGGTGTAAATGATCCTGTGTCAATTTCTGGTAAAGAAACCGGCTCGTCGTCAACTTCTACCCGGTCCGGAAGTTGAGAGATCTCTGGAGCGTAAGCTTCGGCATAATAAGCATTCAGCTCGTTAAGAGGAACGTCAATCGCTGCGACTCCACTTTCTGACACATAAGGAGCGACGGGAGACTGAGAACTCTCACCGAATTCTGAGCTAACCTGTGGTGGAACCACACGAGAGACTCTCTGCAAGTCGTATCCAGCATTCTCATCAAGACGAGTAAGATAGTCTTCAGTGATTAACTCACAGACATCACAGGTTTGCACAACCTTGTCGATATAGGTCTCAGACTTTTCAAGGATTTCTAATAGACGTTCGCGATGAACAAAAAGATTGCTCTCTTTATCGAGATCGGCTTTGAAGTCATAGTAGGTACAAAGGTTATTGAAATAGTTATTGATGTCTTCAATCTTATCGTAATCGTATGTCTTTCTAGCCTGAACAATCTTATCGATACTTGAAAGCAAAGCACCCGCTACTTGACCACCAAGGCTGATCTTCGCACCCCAAGGCCCGGCTAGGGCTCCAACAGCACCAGAAACTTCACTGATAACATTGGATAGGAATGAAAGTGTGGATTGCTTTTGCTCTTTATCAAAACAAGCGGAATTTTTTACTAACCCTGCAAGATTGGCTGTGTAATTAACAACGTTCGTCACGTATTCTTTAACCGTAGCTACTTCAGTGTCAGTCAATTGACCTTCTCCGAAGACACCCTTTTCAACGAGTTGTACAAAGGTCTCACGGTCATCGGTGATCAATGTTTCTAAGCTTTCCACCTGAATACTTGATTCGTTACAGGCTTGATTTTGAATAGTGACTTTGATCTCATTTAATTGAGCAAGAAGATCGGAATACTTCTTGGCAGGCCTTGGACAAGGAAGCACGGGAGCTTCGGCGAATCCACCTTGCATCACTTCTGCTTTTTCCGGAATTTCGAACTCTTCGGTGGAACGAATAAAGCCACCGTTTTGACCCATTGCCGGCCAAACGAATAGACTACAAAATATTAATGATATTGTTAAACGACCCAATTTCTCCCTCCTCTTTTAGTGAGTGGCGCCATTATTCACAAGTGAGTAGAGCTTGAACAGGAGGGTTGTAAATATTACAGATAAAGAAATCGAAAGTAGGTAGAAATTAAAGTAACAGACCTAGAAGCTATACTGCCTGACGACCTCTTCATCGCGAGGCCCTAGTAAGGTCAACTGTAAGAAGAGTCGGTCCTCGACAGGAATCAAACACTCTAAGCGCACATGCTTGGTGTCATCATCGGCTGTGCCATCCTGACCTCGACACACCCCGGAAATATCGAGGGTGCTGAAGAGAACTTGGTAGGTAATAGATTGGTCGGGATCATGAGCATATGACATCGCAAGGTCAAAAGTGTAGCGCTGACGTTGATTCTGGTCCAGCTCAACTCTTAACAATTTCAAATCATAGTAAAAATCAGGGGGCTCATTGTAGCTATAAAAATTATCAACTTCGGCTTTTTCAAAACTTCCACAGTTCTGAAAAAGGAAAAAACAAAGACTCAATAAGCCAAGACGATAGAAGATATTCAAAAGGGCCGCTCCCTATCTTCATTGAACGGATCTTCCTCATCGTTCTCTTGACCCGGCTCGGCCTCCATTCGGATTCTCAAGTTATTGATACTAATAAAGGAATCAAAAAGATCGTCAGAGGCGATAGTGACGGCCAAATCAACGACTCCCTCTTCCCGGCAGTATAGATGAAAGATGGTGTTGTAATAAGGATCAACCATGGTGGAGCAGGAGTCATTACCCTGTGTGATCACACTGATAACACTCTGAACACTCTCCCCTTGCACGGTGAAGGGTAGCATTCGATTTTCCACGAAAGCACTTTCAGGATAATGAGAAACCACCGTCACTTCTTGCGAAAAAGATGGGATGGCAAAAAAGAATAGGATTGCAAAGAAAATATACTTCATATCACCAATGAGCTTTTCGGAATTTAGGCTATAAAAGATAAGCTTTTAAAGGGAGGGAGACTTTGAGCCTAGACCTTCGGGAAGAAATATTACTTTCGTCGAGAATTCATATGGGAGAGAAAAGCCCTCAGAGAGGGGCTCTGAGGGCTAACGAACAAAGGGTGGGATCGGCTTTGGGATTAAGATTCCTTTTCTTTAGAACCTAAAAGTTCCGAGAGAAAGTGACCTTTCTTCGACTTCACCTCCACTTTGCGAGCTTGGGCTTCTTCTGATTTTGGAAGCGCAATCTTTAGCTCACCGTTGGTGTAATCGGCTTCAATTTTGTCTTGGTCTACATTCTTAGGAATGCGAAAAGACTGCCGGAAAAAACCGTAATGTCGACCGGTGTAGTTTTTAGAATCCTCTGAGAATTCTTTTTTTCTTTCACCAGAGATACTCAACACGGAATCCTTAACTTCGATGTTGATATCTTTTTCCTTCATGCCCGGTAGATCCAAAGAAAACAGAATATACTTTTCCGTTTCTTCAATGTCACAAGCCGGACGATAAACATTCGGGTTTCTTGTTTCAAAAAGCGAATCAAAAAGTTGGTCAAATTCATTAAACCAATTGTGGGAAAGCGAGTTGGCCTTCCATGCAGGTACTAAGTCTTTCATCGTAAACTCCTTTCTTACTAGATTTTAAAGTCCAGACCTTACACCCCTAAGATGGTGTGATTCTCGAATCGGTCAAGGTGGAGGTATGCATTTTTTTGTCTCGCATCTAGACCTTGACGGAATGGTAAATGACATCAAATTAGTAAATTGCAATTGGCGTCCCAATTTAAGTCGTTCGGTCTAATTTTTTTGAACAAAGCCAAAGCTCTTTGCTATTCTATGAATTCGGGTGGTTAGCTCTTTACCTCCCTAAAAATACGTCTAACTAGGAGTACGTTATATGAAAAATCTATTTATTGACTGGAAAGGACTCGTTCCCTCTGAGGAAACAAAAAATCAGACCGAAGAGATTATGAAGACCTTAAAATATATTCTCCCACCAGACAGTGATATAAAAATTTCTGTAGAAAAATTTAATAAAAACTTTGAGGGTCACATAGTCGTGCGCTCTCCCCTAGGAGACTTCGCGGCCCATACCGAAAACAAAGACCTCTTTTGCTTATGCAAAAACTTGCGCAAAAACCTTAAACAGCAGATTTTTAAATACCGAGAAACTCATCAACAGTGGTCTCGTGCTTCTTAATTTAAAAGACATTTAAGAGTTAAAAACCCGCAGGATCACCTACGGGTTTTTTTGTGCCCAGAGGGTCTCAAAATGAGACTGACCCTCCAAAAAAACACCCCTTTCTCCGAGTTTCCTTTGACATCGGGTGTTGATTTGCTAATAACCTGGGAGGCCCTGGCCCGATTCTCTCCCAAACGAGAGCGTTCCAGTCCGCCCTCGGTCAGATTAAAAGGAGCCCCCGTGGATAAGAAATATGGCGATAAAATAATAGAAGAGGCCAAACTCGAGCGCTTTGAAAACAGAACAAAGCACCGGGATTACAAAGTGGATTTTACCTGCCCCGAATTTACCTGCCTCTGCCCCCGAAGTGGTTTTCCCGACTTCGCCACCATTTCCATTAGCTACTTCCCTGATGATTGGTGTGTGGAGCTTAAGTCACTGAAGCTTTATATTAATAAATTTCGTGATGACCGTGTCTTCCATGAGGATGTAACCAACCGGATCTTAGACGATTTGGTCGAGCTCCTGGATCCTAAAAAAATTCAGGTCGTTGCTGACTTCAATGTTCGCGGCAACATACATACTGTCATTTCTGCTGAACATAAGAAAGAGGGCTGCGATTTATGATTCTTGAGTTTTCCTATCGCTTCGAAGCGGCCCATCGCTTTTTAAATTCTGCATCGGTTCCCTGCATGACTCCCCACGGTCATACTTGGTACGCGACTCTCGGAATTGAGTTTTTAGGAAATCAACTGAACAGGAATGAGATGACCCAAGAGTTTACCCAACTCAAAAAGCAATGGAAAACTTTAGTGACAGACGTTCTTGATCACTCCTACCTCCACAATATCAACGATCCTATCGTAGAAGTTTTAAAGTCTGAAACAAAAGCCCCCCGCCTGCTTCCCTTTCCTAATGATCCTACGACAGAGGCCATTTCACTTTTTCTTTTTAATAAGATGGACTTGGTTTTTTCACAGTCAGATAAGAGTGAGACTTTCCGAGTAAGCTTTATCAAGATCCAGGAAACTCCGACTAACTCTTTACATTGTACTCGTGATTTCTTTCTCTCTCAGAAGGAATCGATATATAAGAATGCAGGATGGTGGACGGAAACAGATATTGAAAGCCGAAGTTATTATGGATCAAACGATTAGAATCAATGACCTGTTCTGGACATTCCAAGGAGAAGGTCGTTTTTCAGGTCACAGAGCCCTTTTTATCCGGCTTCCTTTTTGTAATTATAACTGCCCTTGGTGCGATACAGAATACAATAGCTTCAAGAAATGGGATCTAGAAAGCTTTCAGAAGTTTATCACTCAAGAAGACTGCCGTTTTGCCGTCATCACTGGTGGCGAACCTCTGGCTAGTAAAGAACTGCCAAAGGTTCTTAAAATTTTAAAAGAGTTTGGTTTTTTCGTGGCTTGTGAAACCAACGGCAGCTTCCCAGCCCCCGAGGAAATCGATTTCGTAACAACTTCCCCTAAAAACTATACCAAAGGAAATTATGAGCCTTACTTTGTTCATCCCGATCTCTGGGAGCGAACATCAGAATGGAAGTATGTTGTGGACCGGGAGTTCGATTTTGAGCTGCTCAGCCGACATGAAAAAAAGAAGAATCAAGCCGTCTACTCCTTATCGCCAGAGTTTACCCATATGGACGAAAATTTAAAAAGAATACAAAATTACATTCGTATCAACCCACAATGGAAAATAAGCCTACAAACTCACAAATGGATTGGAATACCCTAAGTTTCATTGAAAAAGCTTCAAATAATCTTGGCAAACTTCCAAACTAAGCTCTAAATTTTGACACCCCCTCTATTAATACCCAATAATGACGTCCTCTAAGGGGGATCGCATGAAACCTTTATTCGCATTCACAATCATGGTCGCATCATTGATCAGTCATGAGGCTAAAGCTAACTTTGAAATGGCCACTAAGCACGCCATGGAACAAGCTTTTACTGAGAGAGTGATGCCACTTGAAACTTGGGTTTCCCAGTTAAACTCTCAAGGCTACGAACTTCTTTGCCTAGGCGAAACCCATAACGATTATTATAGAGAACTTTATTCTACAAAAGTTTTTTCGCTACTCCAGGCTGATGTGCTTGCAGTGGAATCCAATCAAGAAAAGGCCTCACTTATGATGGATAAGTACCACTCTGACTCAACAAGTGAGTTAAAAGTGACTGGGGCTCCTTACCGTATCGTTCTCAATTCATTCCTAAGTACCAATCCTGAAGGAGAAGTAATGGGAGTGGAGCCTTCTGACCAGCAGACCAGTGAAGCCACTCTCGCTCAAATGCAAGGCGTTGAAGAGGCGGCATTCACTCGTCCCAGTCGAGATAGTTTTATAGCAACTAATATTGCACCCAACCTAGAAATCTCCGACTTAAGAACAGTGGCCCTCTACGGCTCCAGTCACTGCACCTACTTTGAAAATGGTTTGGGGTTTGATACGCCATTTATGCGATTTCTAATGACTGAATATGGAGATCAGAATCGAATATTAAATCTACATATCTTAGAGCCCGAAGAGGAGCATCTCTTGAAGATTTATCTGAAGGGTTTTGGACTTCTTGAGGATGGTACCGATCAAGTTCTCGTAAACACTCGCTCCATTGATCCGGCCGTCTATAATTATCGCATCGAACTCTATGTCATTCTTCAATCCTACGACGTCATTTATTTTCCTGCCGACTAGGACACTGTAGAAAGAATCGCACCTGTGAGTGTAAGGACGGCTCCGATAATTCGCCATTTGTTGAGTACAAAAGAGCCGTCGAAAATATCCCAAAGCAAGGAAGCACAAATCTGTGCCGCAATTGTAATAACAAAGGTTTGAGCGGCTCCAATTTTACCAACAGCGACTGCAAGGCCCAAGACCAATGCAAACCCTAATAAACCTGGCAGGAGCCACCAAATGCGAAAATCGGAAAGCTGCCCTTGAATAGTAAAGTCTTGGGGGAACCATTGTGGTTTTGCAAAGACGATCAAAAAGAAAGCTAAATTAAAGAGAAGAAAAAATGTACCGTTAAAAAGCATAGAGCTGGTGTAACCAAGAGACCCTGCTATTTCTTTATTCAGACCCGCCTGAAAAACTCCGAAAGCTCCAGCCATAATAGACAGTAGAAGTGCAATCAACATACAAACCTCACTTTCACTAACAATAACTCTAGGTCCTAAGAAAACAAACAAAACTTAATTTTAGGCAAAAAAAAAGCGCCCTAAGGGGCGCTTTTCTTGATCATCTAATTCCTAGTAGAAATTAGAAGCGGTACATAAGACCGGCAGTAAGTACGTTGTTTGTATCAGTACCATTACCATCGGAGTCAGTAAATGTAGCATTTTCGTCAGCGCTATCCATTCTGTACTCAAGAACTACAGCTGCATTCTGATCAATTTCTGCCTTACCGGTAAGAGTGATTGAAGAGATGCTGTTTTCAGTAGCTGTACCAGGAATCACTACAGTCCCAAAGTTTGCGTTTGGTCTGCTGTAAGGATAAAGAGCTGAGCTATCGAAGCTGAACTGCTCGTAACGAAGACCAAGTCCAAACATACCAAAGTTAGCATTCACGTAACCAGCGATGCTGTTGGCCTTAAGGTCATTGTTGTTAAAGTCTGCCGTTCTATCGATATAGTTAACAGCAACGTCTAGCATTTCGTTGATCATGTAGCTTGCAGAGATGTCAATTAAGCTAATGAGAGCTGTTCCGTTAGTGGCAACTCCAGTCGCATCTACAGCACCATCTAAGTCCTCACGACCAGTTAGGTAGTTAACATCGATATGGAAGTTTTCCATTGGATCGAGATCAACCACAAGGCCAAGAGTTTTGTTCTCATCTGCAGTATCGGTATCTCTACCAGATCCGTTAGAGGCGATTAGACCAACTTTCCACATGTCAGCTCCGTACTCGACTCCAAGTCCCGTTGAGAAGAATGGAGCAAGACCGAAACCGTAGCTTCGTGTAAACTGTGAGTTATCCATTTGATTGTAAGTTTCATGACCGATGGGAGACTCAAACTTACCAATCCAGAAGTTAAGGCCGTAGTCACTCATCATTTTATAGTAACCATTCATTACGTTAAGGGTTGTTAATGAAGTGGCGTTTGGTCCGTTTACTCTTTGAGCAGTTGTTCCGTAACCAATTGAAAGATGAAGTTTTGACTTACTCCAGTTTTTCTCTAAGTTAATTTCAATAAGGTTAACACCGAAATCATCGTGGTTCGCAGCCCCATTTGTTTCGTTGTCGTAAAATTGCAATGAAGTTGCAAAGTCACCATAAATTGAAAAAGGTTTTTTCTCCCCACCCATGTCGTCTTGAGCGACGGCTGAGAAAGAGAAACTTAATACAGCTAGAATCGCAATTAGTTTTTTGATTCCCATAAGATGCCTCCTATAATAATTATCTTTGTTGCTTGCCTTATACGTTTGCGTCTTTAAACTTAAATTTCAACAAAAAAAAGATTCCATGTTTTTAAGCTCTATAGCAACAGAGAAGTCAGGTGTGACAAAAAAAACACAAAGACTATCTTCAACTCCCGACAATTCAACAGGCAATTAAAGGTAATGGGTTCCTATAATTATTTTCGATTCACTTTAAGAGAGCGTCAAAAGCCTGTGCTGGCGCGAGTTTTACTGAAGGCCCCTAATTTTTTTAACAATTTAAAGAAGCAAACAAATCGAAGTGCTACACTAAATAGAGCGAGAATGACAAAAAAAGGCCCTAGATGAGAGCGCTCTAAAGAGACACTTGATGCTCTGCGGCTGACAATATTTTATTCGACTTTTGTCGCGCTGAATCTGTAGACAAATCCCGTGAAACAGGAACTCATGCTCAATGAAAAAGCACAGATTCAAGCTGTAAGGCCTTTTGATGCTAAGACTCTCGCTAAACAACCAGATTTAGAATTTACAACTTGGCTTCGGACCTCCCCTGGACCTTATTCTTTAGAAATCGGAGCCGGAGTCGGCTGGCATTCGATTCAGTGGGCGCAGTCTCACCCCCAGGAGAATCTTATTTCACTAGAAAGAACTAAAACAAAATTTGCGAAATTTAAACAACGGCAAAGCCGGCATAATCTCAATAATTTGTTTCTATCTAACAATGATGCTCTTGATTGGCTTCCAGCGAATCTAACAACGATCACTCTCCGCAGAGTTTTCTTTCTTTACCCCAATCCCTATCCGAAAGAAAGACAAGCGAACAAACGCTGGCATCGCTCCTCTCTTTTTCATTTCATTCTTGATCGCTTAAGTTTAGGTGGAACTATTCACCTTGCGACCAATGAGGAATTCTACGCTAGTGAGGCTCAACTTTATTTTACTCAGTTTTGGAACCTCGATATTGAGAGGCAAGAAGTTTTAACCCAAGCTACTTTTTCCGAACCTAGAACGCACTTTGAAAAGAAGTATCTAAATAGAGGTCATAACCTTTACGATTTCGTTTTTCGGAAAGTCAAATAAGGCTGTTTTTTTTAATCACACAATTCCGATAAATTATAAATAAGATCCATAACCTGAACATCGTCACACGATGCTGGTCCCTTTTCTAGATGGATGCTAACAAAAAGACGTTGATTATCCATCCTCACATTCTGTAAAGCGCAGACGCGCAGAACCCCTCTAGGAAAGTGCTTATGAGGAGAACCAGCAAAGCGAGAATAGAGTTTTCGGCTGGAAAAATAGAGAGGGCGCACCAAATCAACAGGTCTTAAAGGACCTGAACCACATTTCATATAAGGATAAAGGCGTACCGGCAAAAAGCTGGCACCCTCGTCAAACACACCGTAAACTTTTACCGTAACCCGCTGGCTACCTCTCCGATTGTTACTTAACTCAAACAATCGGTTGTTTTGATAGTGAAATCGATTTGGCTTCCTTGGTTTAGCTCCCGCAAGAGACGAGGATGAAAGCGTGGTAACCACGAAAATGGTCAAATAGAATATTGGCAATACCTTTACACGAATAATATCAACCTCCGCCTTGCAAACTATTAAGCCTGGGCCATCCAAACGACAGCAGGTATAAATAGGTGCAAGGCGTAGACCATTTTAGACCCCACGCAAAATCGTCATGCCACAACATCTTTGTTTAGGATGTTTTCAATCGGCAAACAATTGACGCAAGATTAAGTCTTTTAACATCTCTGAATTTTTTTCAGAAAATTGGACTAGTCTTCTCGGTCTTCAGTGGCTTTTTCCGTCTGAGTTTGGTTGTTTTGAGGACTGGTTTGGTTTTCTTTTACCCTCCCAATCACATCTTCTTTGAGAAATTCATTCTCTTTATCCCAAGCTTCTTTCACTCTGCGGCTCGCTTCTTTGTAATCCTTGTCCATTTTTCCTCCAATAACGATGTTTAACAAACAAAGGCTTGCTTCATACAAGCCTCACTCCTAAGTATTGACTGATCACGAGTAAAATTAATCTCCCCTAGAATGAAGTTGTTGTTAAAAAAACTAGACAAATATCCCCTCAGTCAGGCCTCTAATTTGTTTTGTTTATTTGCATTTCATTCCATCAGCACCACAAAGAACTTCACTTCAGCTCGAGCCTCGATGAAATTTATTGCTTCTTAAACAATTATTCTCAATAATTAGGATGTGAGTCGCTTTTTTTCAGGTCTTTTTTTAATAACTCTAGCTATCGTCGTCGTTTTAGGGGCTTCACCGATTCGCTATTACACCACACCAAAGCAGGAGCGCCTCTACGACCTTTGGAAACAAGACTTCAAAAAGCTATCTCAAGATCCTAAATTTGGGAAGGTCTTTAACAATCTATCTAAAGTAGAGGTTCACTTCACGGATCCACAGGTGGCAGAGGAGTTCTCAGAGTTTCAGACGCCCTTTACTGAAAGCCGCGGGCAACAGGGTTTTATCTTAAAAATTAGCATTACCCGCTGGATGGAAGCCAAAGAGTATGGCTTCGTCATTCAACATGAGCTTTTTGACCAAAGTGAAGATAAAATTTATGAATTTGGCCGCACTTACAAAGTCGGACTCATTTTCTAGCTAGCTTTCCTCTTGAGGATCTTTCTCAGCCCTTCTCTTGAAATTTTCAGGGACTTTGCCGCCTTGGTTTTGTTACCATCAAAAAAATCGATCACTTTTTGAGCGTACTGTTTTTGAAAGTTCTTTGTCTCTATACTCATTTCAGTCACAGAGAAGTCTTCAGGCTCAAAACTTTCTACAAGATTCTGCCCCTGCTTTTTTCTTTCATGAGGGAGAAGAATTTCATTTTCAGTGATAATCTTTCTTTTTTCTGAAAGCACACAGGCTCGCTCTAGCACGTTCTTGAGTTCCCTAATGTTGCCAGGCCAGTGGTACTGCTTCAATTTCTCGAAAGCCTCTAAGGAAAGGCTTTTACCACCCAAATGCTGGGAGTTTTGTATCCCCTTTAACAGATCAACACTTAGGGGCTCTATATCGACCATACGCTCCTGCAGCGAAGGAAGTTTAAACTGAAAGACATTGATTCTAAAGAAAAGATCTTCACGGAACACATTTTCCTTACGGATCTCTTCTTCTAAATTACGATTGGTCGCAGTTATTAGCCTTACATCCACTGGCTTTTCTTCCGACTCACCCACCCGTGCGACCTTTTTTTCCTGCAGCACTCTCAAAAGCTTCGATTGCATCTCAAAAGGCAATTCTCCAATTTCATCGAGAAAAAGAGTACCCCCATGAGCTTTCTGAAAAACTCCCTCTCTTTCGCTCACACCTGTTGCAACTCCGGAAACGATCCCAAATAATTCTGCTTCAAAGAGAGTGGGAGGAATCGCTGCACAATTGATAACGACAAAAGGGGAATCACTTCGCTCACTTTTGCTATGAATATAACGAGCCATAACTTCTTTACCTGTGCCGCTATCTCCAAGAAGGAGAACAGAGCTTGTACTATTGGCGACAACATCCACTTGTTTATAGATATCTTTTAAGCCCAAGTGATTGGTCTGAAAAGAGATGTGAGCCAGGTCATTTTGGTTGGCATCGGTAATAAGCTTCTTCATTCTTGCCAATTGAGCTCTTTCTCTAATTCTCAGAAAAGCCGTCACCGCTAGCATCGAAAGTAGTTTTACTTTTCTAATATCCTCTTCATCAAACTCTCCCTTTTTTTTATTGAGTATTTGAATGACACCAATAGGCTTTCTTACGTTTTCTAAGAGAGGTACGGAAAGAATGGAACGGGTTTTATAATTGGTCTGCTCATCAATACTAGAATTAAAGTAAGCATTCTTACTTACATCTTTTACGAGTTGGACTTGCCCTGTTTGAAACGTGTAACCAACAATACCTTTTTTTGAAGAGACGACAATATCTTTTAGCTCCCCACCAATTTCAGTGGCCATAAAAGACCTCAAGACTTCCTCATTTCTGTCATTATACTCTTTAATAAAAATGGTTGAGCGCTCGGCCTCACACAAGTCTTTCACATTCTTTAAAATCATAGTCAGAAGAATGTCTGCATCTTTGACTGAGAAAAAAGTCTCGCCCACTTCTAATAATTTTTGGTAGTCACTGGCCATGCTAACTTATCGGAAAGTTTTAATTTTTCTAAATAAAAAGTCCTGCCCAGGTGGACAGGACCTACGTCTTTAAGGAGTGTCTGCGTGTGTCTTAAAATCTGTACTTATTACTTTCAAATTCCTCGAGCTTTTCGTCGAAATTAAAGGAAGAGGACGAAGAACCTCGAGCAACATTATTTCGACCCTTCTGAAAAGAGCTCTGGCTCGTCTCATTCTGGTCCGAAGCTAGAAGCAGAAGTAGGAAAACTGCATTTAGCTTTTTTGCTTTCTTGTAACTCAAGGGTTCCTGCATGATCTCTCCTTCAATTGACGTTCAGCGTTTGGAACAGTTCTTTATAGTTCACGATTCGTGCCATCCCTTAGAACCAATTGGATCGAATGGGTTACGAAAATGCCCACTCGAGTCGGCAACAGCTTGCCAATTTAAGTTGCTCTGACAACCTAAGTTTACACTTGAGAGTGATGTCTTGAAAGGATACAACGAGCCTCATGAAACACGCACTATTAATTTTGACCCTCATATCCTTATCGGCCTGCCAATCAACCTACTACAAAGCCTGGGAATTTTTAGGCAAAGAGAAGAGGGATCTCCTCACTTCCAAGATCGAGGATACGAAAGACTCCCAAAAGGACTCTCAAAAAGAGGTCAAAGACATTCTCGAACAGGTTCGCAATAAATATGGATTGGAAGCTAAAGAAATCGAAAGTTTCTACGACAATTTGAAAAGTGACTATGAAAGCTTCAAAGCACAAGCTAACGAGTTGAAAGGGAATGCCAAGGACGTGCGCACAATCGCAAAGGACCTTTTTCAAGAGTGGGAGCAAGAAGCCTACACCTTCAAAAATTCTAGTTACAAGCGAAGTAGCCTAAAAAAGCTCCAGGAGACAAAAAGAGAATTTAACTCTCTATCTCGGCAAATGGCCCAGTCTGAGGCCCAGCTCGATCAAGTTCTAAATGTTCTGAGAGATCAAGTTCTTTTCTTGAAGCACAATCTCAACGCCAAAACTCTTGCTAGTTTTGAAGGTGAATTCGATCGGATCGAAAAAGAAATTGAAACTTTGATCCGTCGAATTGACCAGTCCCTCTCTGCTACAGAAAACTTTCAACTGAGTCTTGATTAACAGAAATCACAGTTTGAAAATCCCCTAGTTGTGAAGGAATCAGAATATTTTTTTCACAAATTCGGCAATCTAAACAAAAGCCCCTAGTGTAAGCTTTCTATTATGTCGTGGAATATCGATAAGGTTAACAACCTCAACAATGAAAAAGTCGTACGACGCCTATTGGACGAACTCAAGAAAAGGCGTAACGCGCCCATTACTGGTAGTGTAAGTTATTGGGATCATTTAGAAAAAAATAAGAAGGTGAATTACCGAAAGCACCCTGAGCTCTACAGGATTGGTAAAGGGCAGCAAGGAGTGCTCTCCACAGAGCCTTATAAGTCGGAAATCCTACCCTATTGGAAATTCAAAACAGCGGAAGAAGCACTAGCCTCTGCCGATACTATTTATCGTCTTTTTTTAAATTATTTACTGGAACAGGATTTTGTGGGTGCCGACATCGCCAAGAAATTCCTGCATATGGGATTTACCAGAGCCAGACGCTACGCGAACCATCCTGACGGCAAAAAGTATGATGATTGTGGGCAAGTGAAGCCACAGAGTAGCGATCACAGGATAAGCGAAAAAGCCGACGCCGCTAGAATTTTCAAAGAGTTTTACGACCAGGCAAGAAAACACACGACCTATTTAAAATTAAAAGAACATTTTATCACTCATATAAATTCGGGAAAAAGTCTTGTCGGATAGTGTCTCCTCTCAAGATTTAGCTATCATTGGTGGAGGTGCTGGTTTGATCGGCTCGGCTGTTTTTAAAAGGTTTACCGAAGCCAACTTCAAAGCTGTATCACTCGATAGCCAGCATACAAATTCTGATGAAAATAAGGTTCAAATCGATTTAACAGACCCCACTCAAGTCGAACACTTTTTCGAAAAGATTTTTAAGTCGCCCCAGTTTTCCTCTCTTACACTTGTAAACACACAAGGTCTTTCTGATCCCCATACTGGCCCATTGAAAGACTTGAGCTTCCAGCAATGGAAACGTTATTTTCAAACGAATATGGACAGCTATTTCCTAACTTGTCGAGAACTCCTTCGATATCAGGATAACTTCAAAAAGGCTTCTATTATCAATCTCAGCTCAACCAGGCACTTTATGGCTGAAAAAGACACCGAAGCCTACTGTGCGACAAAAGGCGCTATCACCAGCTTCACACAGGCGCTGGCAATGAGCCAGACTGACTCTAAGATTCGAGTCAACTCAATCAGCCCTGGTTGGATAGCACCCCCAGATAGCGACTTGCGCCAAATAGACCATGAGCAACATCCGGTGGGACGAGTGGGAAATCCCCGTGACATCGCAGAAATGTGCTTTTATCTTGCAAGTGATTCATCAAGTTTTTTAACTGGTCAAGACATCGTCATCGATGGTGGGATGACCCGAAAGATGATTTACCAGTAGAGGTCTAAATTCGATGACGAAAAATGAAAGTTATAAAAAGGGCCTAAGAAACTCTATCAATCACGGCTTATTTTCCTTTATCGCCGTTACCGCTATTCTCTATTTCGGCTCCTCTCTTTTTATTCCCCTATTTTTGTCATTAGTTTTGTTTTTTATCGTGTCTCCTCTTTTGCCGAATCACTCCAAAGGCGACTTCAAAAGATGGGTGGTCTCTTTACTGATCACACTGGGACTGGCCACGACTTTTTTAATAAGCATTTATTCTGCCTCCACACCTCTTTTTGGTATTTTCCAAGAGACTTCTAACAATCTCAGTAAAATAGAGAGAAAACTAATTTTCATGAAGCAGCCGATTCTAAAACTCAATGAGGCTGAAGAAAAGATGGAGTCCCTCACTAAAAGCGACAAAAAAAAGGGAGCTCTTAGAGTCTCAGTAGAAGAAGAGTCGATGACCGAAAGTGCTTTTAGCTTTTTACAACAATTTATGACCGACTTTTTTATGGTCTTTATTTTTCTGATTTTTTTCTGTGTTTATGGTGACCTGTTCCTTCTTAATTTTGCTCGATTTATTCCCTTTGATTATAAATCAGCGGTTGAACAGTCGATGATCGAAAAATTAAAAAAAGGAACGTCCCGTTATTTTATTACTGTGACCGTTATAAACATTGGATTGGGAGCCTCTATTGGTTTGGGTCTTTTTTGTATTGGCTTTACCGATCCATTCGTATGGGGCCTACTTGCTGGTTTATTAAATTTTATTCCCTATGTTGGGTGCATTATTGGGAGCGCCCTAGTCTTTATAGTCGCCCTGCCTCTCTTTGAGCTCTCCTGGCAGACTTTTGCGGCACCTGCCATCTATTTCTTCCTCAATTCGATAGAGGGTCAGTTGATTACTCCTGTTGTTTTGGGACGCACATTTTGTGTCAATCCCCTGATTATCGTCATTATGATGGGTTATCTTAGTTTTCTGTTTGGATTTGTCGGTTTGTTTTTAGCCGTCCCCCTCCTACTTATCGTAATGACTATTTCTGATAATACTCACTCACTTGAACCACTGTCTAAACTTCTCCAGTGCCAAGATATTAAAGACGACGCGGTGGAAAGCTAACGATGTTTTACCTTGGTCTCTTTCTAGCTACATTTTTATCGCTGACATCTTTTTTGCCTTTGTTAAGAAGTAGACACTGGCTCATCCGTGATTTGGACTTTCCTCGATTCCAAGTTTTTATTTTAAACGGTCTTTTGCTGGCCCTGTTCCTTTTATTTGGCCAGCCAAGCCCCTTGTTGTGGCTGCTCGTGGCGTTTGTATTGATAGCCTGGCTTTTTGATTTTTATCGTATCTATCCTTATCTTCCCTTTAAAAAGAAAACTGTGGAGAAAAGTCAGAATTTAGATCTAAGCATCTTGACGGCAAATATTCGTACGAAAAACCGCAAGTACGATCGATTGATCGATCTAGTGACGAAAAAAGACCCCGACATGGTGTTACTTATCGAAGTGGACGAGAAATGGGTTCACAATATAAGTCCCTTGATTGAAAAGTATCCTTATCGAATCATAAAGCCCATGGAAAACACTTACGGATTGGTCCTTCTCTCAAAAAAGTCGTTGGAACGTGAGCAAATACTCTTTCGCGTTGATGACGATGTCCCATCTATCAAGACCATTATTAAAGATTCAAAATGGGGAAAAGTCGAATTCTACGGTCTTCATCCACGTCCGCCTCGTCCATCCGAAGCCCACTCCACTCAAAGAGATGCCGAGCTTATGCAAGTTGCCGATGAGATTTCAAAAACTACCCGCCCCTGCCTAGTATTGGGAGATTTGAACGACGTCGCGTGGTCTCATACAACTCGTCTATTCTTGCGTACCAGTGGCCTACTTGATCCTCGTCATGGACGTGGATTTTTCAATAGCTTTCCCGCTTTCTGGCCTCGCATTGGTTTTCCACTGGATCATATTTTTATAAGTCCTCGTTTTCGTCTGAAATCTTTTGACGTGCTTGAAGACATCGGCTCCGACCATAGACCTTTAATGATTGAATTGGCTTATGGAGAATACCCACAAGAAAGTGGTGAAGAAGCCGATCAAGAGGATGAAGCGGAGAAGAATGAAGCCATAAAAAAAGGCCGTCAATGGGACGGCCCTTTTAAGGAAGTGGATCCTGAAGAGTAGCACTTACTAAAACTGCTTATGCTCTCCAATGTCAGGTCTTTCATTTTTGATTTTTGCTTTACCCATTTCGTAGATAAATTCGGCAGGATTGATGTCTCCATCCCATAGTTCCCCATGGTTGATTTTAATTTCAATGAGAGCACATCTCTGGCTTTCCTTTCCCTCTGGAAACCATGCGGAAACCATTGGATTCCAAAGCTCGTCAATTTTTTTCTGATCACGAGTCAAGTGACCTTCGCCATAAAGTGCCACGTAACGATCATCATCGCTGAAGGTAACGCATACCGAACTACCTTGCTCAACCTCAGTGGTTTTGTCAGACGGCATGCCAGTGAAAAACCATAGAGTTCCGTCGTAATCGTCTTGCACAAGTTGCATCGGACGAGAATGAAGTTTCCCCTCGGGAGTGGTTGTTGTAAGCATACCTGTTTTGATTTTTGATATAATTTTCCAGAATTTTTTCTTATTTTCTTTACTACTCATTTAAGAAGTCTCCTTTATTTCTCTTCTATAATGGAGGTTTCCTCTCCTTTTTAAATGGAAAAGGCTTTTTTATTTTATTTAGAAATCCTCACAAACACCTTACCAAGAGAGGATTGATGTGTATTTTTGTACAAATATCAGTGCGCACCCGGTCTTTTAGATTCAGTATTGACGAATTGCTGTAGTATCGGGCTTTCAATCAAAAATTAAAATATGGAGCTTCAATGAAAAACGGAAAAGACTCTAAGAAAGACAAAAAAACAACCCTCACCACGACTGCAGGGACTCCCGTGCCGACAAATGAGGACTCTCTTACAGCCGGAGAACGAGGTCCTCTTCTTATGCAAGACTACCAACTTATTGAAAAGTTGGCTCATCAGAATAGGGAACGAATTCCCGAGCGTACAGTCCATGCTAATGGTTGGGGAGCTCACGGTGTTTTGAAAGTTACCAATGATATTTCAAAATACACTCGTGCTAAATGCCTACAAAAAGGAACGGAAACTCCTATGCTAGCACGTTTTTCAACGGTCGCTGGCGAAAAAGGGGCGGCCGACCACGAGCGCGATGTACGAGGTTTCTCCCTAAAGTTTTACACTGAAGAAGGAAACTGGGATATGGTCGGTAACAACACCCCTGTCTTTTTTGTTCGAGATCCTTATAAATTTCCAGACTTTATTCACACTCAGAAAAGACATCCGAAAACTAACTTACGCTCACCCACAGCCATGTGGGATTTCTGGTCTCTAAGTCCCGAATCACTTCACCAAGTGACAATATTAATGTCAGACCGCGGACTACCTAAAACCCCAATGCATATGAATGGCTACGGGTCCCATACTTTTTCTCTTTGGAACGACAAGGGGGAAAGATATTGGGTGAAGTTTCATTTCAAAACACGCCAAGGACATGATTTTTATACCAATGAGGAAGCTGAAAAAGTAACCGGAAAAACAAGAGAAGGCTATCAAGAGGCTCTTTTTAACAGCATCGAGGAAGGTAACTTTCCCAAATGGGATTTCAAGATACAAGTTATGGAAGAAGAGCAAGCTGAAAAGCTTAACTTTAATCCGTTCGACCTTACCAAGGTTTGGCCTCACGGCGATTTTCCTCTTATTGATGTGGGCCACTTTGAATTAAATAGAAATCCTGAAAATTATTTTTCAGAAATTGAAAATGCAGCATTTTCTCCATCAAATATCGTTCCAGGTATTTCATGGTCGCCCGACAAAATGCTTCAAGCCAGAATTTTTTCCTATGCCGATGCCCATAGACATCGTCTTGGAACACACTACGAACAAATTCCGGTAAACAAACCAAAATGTCCTTATCACCATTACCACCGCGATGGGGAGATGAACACTTACGGTGGCATCGCTACTGGAAATCCGAATGCCTATTATGAGCCTAATTCTTTTGGAGGCCCTGCTGAAGATCCTTCCGTTAAAGAACCCCCATTAAAAATTTCAGGAGATGCCGACCGCTACGATCACCGTGAAGGACACGATGATTTCAGCCAGGTTCGCGACCTTTTCACTAAAGTGCTCGGGGAGGACGAGAAGGAACGAATGTATATGAATATTGCTGGTGGCTGGGGAGGTGTCCCTGAGGCAATTTGTGAAAGACAGCTGGCTCTTTTCAAACAAGTTCATGAGGACTATGAAAAAGGAGTGCGCAAGGCGTGGGAAAAGGTAAAAGCCGATGGCGACTATAAGCCCAATGCTGCTCCCATAACGGATAAAACTCCTCAAAGAGTTTCCCCTTAATATTTACTGTCACAATTGAAAGCTTAAGCTCTCAAAGCTTGAGCGCATAGTATTTAACATTATTAAAAGGAGATAAAATGGATATAGTAAAAACAGCCAATGCAACCTGGAAAGGTGGCTTAAAAGACGGAAAAGGTGTTTTAACAACTCAAAGTGGTGCCCTTAGTGAGCAACCCTATGGCTTTAATACTCGCTTTGAAGACAAAGAAGGAACCAACCCTGAAGAACTTGTGGGAGCGTCTCTTGCGGGTTGCTTTGTGATGGCCTTTTCCAAAGAGCTTGGTGAAAAAGACTATAAAATTGACTTATTAAAAGCGGAGGCGAAAGTTCACCTTAAAAAAGGGGATTCTGGTTTTTCAGTTCCTACAATTGATCTAGAGGTGAACGGGCAAATTCCTGAAATGGATCAGGGCGAGTTTGAAAAAATGGCCAACATGGTTAAAGAAAACTGTCCTATCTCAAAACTTATGAACGCGGAAGTTAAGCTCACCGCGAAGGTGAACGCATAATTTTATAATCATTTGAATTAAACTTTAAAGCTCGCCTATGGCGGGCTTTTTTTGTAAAAATATCTAAAGTTTTTATAGGGATGCACTGAAATTCATTTAATTTAGATTTCATTTCTAGTTGTGATGCTAACTACATAACTTTTAAATAGTACGGGAGACGTAAAAATCGAGACTAATGGTAAAACGTTTCCCATGGATAAATTAATCTTAGTTTTTATTTTATTTTCCGTCCCCCTTAACACCTTTGCCTTCGTTTCTGATTTTGACAGGATCAAAAATGAAATTGAAGAGGTAAAATCACAAAACGAGTCGGCAAGCTACGATCAAATCGAAGAATTTTTCTCTTCCAATCCCCAGTTTTCAAGTCATTGCTATCAACAGGGTTATACTGAGGGCCCCCAGTCTCTTTTGGCTCTTTTAGAGGCTCCAAGCACACAAATGAATCGCACGACTTTATTCACACTCTTCCCGCTTCGATATGGTTACGAAATGGCTGTCCAGTTTCCTGAAAATTTGCCCCAGCCATTACTACCTTACGAGCAAAGCCTGGAGTGTGTTACTAGTGAGAGGGGCTGCTCTGCAATAACACTTTCTAAATCATGGACGCTCCCCGATGATCTTTTAACCGATGAAGAAAAAAGAGATCCCATCGAAGTTAAGGAAACTTGGAACTTCTATCTCAGTGAAGAGAACAAGCTTTACGCAGAGTCTAGCTTTCAGATGATAACCAAGAAAAGAAATTGGATCGGTGCCCCTGTGGGAAGAGAAACACTAAGACTTACCTACAACTGCGCCTTAGAAAAGCACCAAGAAAGCAATTAGTTCAGCTCGATTATTTACTAGGATTAGTAGTGGTTAGGACTTCCACCCATTGTTTTTGCTCTTCGTTCATATCTTCCGGTGATGACATCAACGCGTTCTTTAAGCCATTTTCAATTTCAGTGGCACTTTGTAATTCCTCATTATCATCGTGAAGGATTTTTTGAGCCACCTTTAGCGCTTTATTGTTATTTGCTCGCATGACTTTAATAACCTGCTCGACGGTGACGTGATCGATATCGTCTTTCCAGCAATCATAATCGGTCACAAAACAACAGTTCATATAGGCTAGGCCGGCTTCTCTTGCCAGAGCATACTCAGGATAGCTCGTCATTCCGATGATATCAGCATCCCAACTTCTATAGAGCTGACTTTCAGCTTTTGTCGAAAATTGTGGCCCCTCCATTACCACCAATGTTTTATCGAAATGACAGTTAAAATCGAGGTTAGAGGAGACTTTCTTCAAGCTTGAAAGCATAATCTCTGTGACTGGTTTTGCTAACGAAACATGTCCAACGATATTTTCCCCGCAAAATGTCGAGGAGCGTAGACCTTTAGTGCGATCAATAAACTGGGTGGGCACCACTAGATCTCCCGGGGCTAGTTTGTCTTGTAAGCTTCCCACCGCCGAAAAAGTTAAAAGCTTGGTCACTCCCATTTTTTTCAATGCATAAATATTAGCTCGATAGTTAACCTCTGTTGGCAGTCGATCATGATTGGTTCCATGTCGAGGGATAAAAAACAAAGGCTTTCCATCAAGTTCCACTTTTTTGAAACCAATGGAAGTCTCTCCGAAAGGAGTTTGCCTAGGTAATTCCTCAATGGTTTTAAATTCATCAAACTTTTCAAACCCTGATCCACCAATAATCGCCCACATAATTCACTCCTCTTCCTTGCTTCCAAAAGAAATTTAAAACATCGAATGTGTTATTTATAGCTAGAGTGTCTTTGAACAGCAAGACCCGGAGTCATATGAGACCAGTCGAGAGTGTTAGGAGGCATTCTTTTTTAAAAAAATATAAAGCGAAAAAAAAGCCCCAAAAATCCGATACAAGTAAAGACCACTGGATTTCCAAGCGCAGATAAAATCTTGTATTCAAATATTGAGTTTTTAAGCTCCGTCGGAAGCTCATGACTCAGATAAAAAACGGGCTCTGCTGCGTAACAGAGCCCGGAGGTTATGGATACTGCGTGTGTCCATTGCATTTTTTATGTGTCTTAATACCTTAAATTAATTTCTTTGGTACATTGATTGGAAGACACAGGTTGGTAGTGACTCGCTCATTATCTGCAAAACCACCAATCGTGACTCTAGCGGAAAGAAATAGCATTGATTGGTTGTTCTTCATTCTAGTCTCTCTTTTCAGTTTTTGAAGTTGTGAAATTAATTGCATTCTCTTATCCATCCCTATCCCCTTTTCCAATAAACTTTCCCTTTTACCAATACAAGCTTAGTGCCAATGCTGTATTCGAAAAAACAGGTATTAGAAGACAAAATGCCAACTAAAATAGTCAAAAAAGTGCCAACTCTGTTTGGGGCGCCCACTTGGGTTGGGTTTGATATTGAGACAAAATTAGCAATTTACACTGAGTAAAACACCAATCTCAGTCAGAAGATTCGCAGGCCTATGCAAAGTTAAAGAAGCAAGAGGAGTCATGTAACAACTAAAGCTTTCCTATTATCACAAAAAACATTTCTCAGCCCGATCATTAGAACATTAGTAGATTGAAGTTTCGGAAGTTTAGAACAGAAATATAGTTTTAGTGTTGGAGTTAATTTTTTTATCAATCTGGCAAAAAAAAAAGCCGATCCAAAGGATCGGCTTAAAAAATAGAGCTGGCATCGTGCTACTCTCACACAGGGTTTCCCCTGCATTACCATCGCCGCTGGCGGGCTTAACTTCTGTGTTCGAGATGGGAACAGGTATTTCTCCGCCGCTATCGACACCAACAAGACTGTTGTTGCTTTCGACAACTCAATAGAACTTAATGAAGGATTAATTTATTTACTCTAATTTCCTGAGAAATTATTTACGGTGATTTTTAGGGAATTTTCTAACCTAAAAAAGCCTCACGACTATTAGTACAGATCAGCTTAACACATTACTGCGCTTATACTTTCTGCCTATCACCTCCTAGTCTCGAAGGAGTCTTCAGGGGGCCGAAGCCCCAGAGAAAATTAATCTTAGAGTTGGCTTCCCACTTAGATGCTTTCAGTGGTTATCCATTCCGAACATAGCTACCCTGCGATGCCTTTGGCAAGACAACAGGAACACCAGCGGTTCGTCCATCCCGGTCCTCTCGTACTAAGGACAGATCTCTTCAATTTTCTTACGCCCACAGAGGATAAGGACCAAACTGTCTCACGACGTTCTGAACCCAGCTCGCGTACCACTTTAATTGGCGAACAGCCAAACCCTTGGGACCTGCTCCAGCCCCAGGATGTGATGAGCCGACATCGAGGTGCCAAACCTCCCCGTCGCT